>NZ_JBIEKG010000004.1:0-588322 GCF_043496965.1 Halomonas sp. B23F22_3 | reverse complement strand
CGCCGCCGGAGACGATCACCGGGAACTCGGCGTTGGCCAGCAGCTCGGCGGCCTCGTTGAGGGTCCGGGTGCCGCCCGGGCCGCGGTCGAGGCGCGCGGGCTCGGGGATCTCGGCCTCGATCTCGCCGTAGAAGTAGTCGCGCGGGATGTTGAGCTGGGTCGGGCCCATCTCGGACATCGCCCGGTCGAAGCAGCGCCCGGTGTACTCGGCCATGCGCGACGGGTGGGTCACGTGGCCCTGGTACTTGGTGAACTCCTGAAACATCGGCAGCTGCTTGCACTCCTGGAAGCCACCCAGGCCGATGCCGGTGGTGCCCGCCTCGGGGGTGACGATGACCACCGGGCTGTGCGCCCAGTAGGCCGCGGCGATGCCGGTCACGCAGTTGGAGATGCCGGGGCCGTTCTGGCCGATCACCGTGCCGTGGCGGCCGGAGACGCGGGCATAGCCGTCGGCCATGTGCGCCGCGCCCTGCTCGTGGACCACCGGAATCAGGCGGATGCCGGCCGGCGCGAAGATGTCCATGGCGTCCATGAAGGCCGAGCCCATGATGCCGAACATGTCGGTCACCCCGTTGGCGACCAGAGTCTCCACGAAGGCCTCCGAGGGCGTCATCGTCTGCTTGCCTTTCACGACCTGGCGGGTGTCTGCGGTATTGTCGGTGCTCATGGGAACCTCCACGGGAGCGCTGAGTGAGGATCTGGCGTTGGCGCGCCATCTCGTTGTTTTTTTGATAGCGGATCTTTGTTTTTTGATACTTCTTTAGTTTTTTGACACTAGGGGTTCCGATATCTGGAACCTGATCAAAACGTAGCGCTCCGCCGGCGGGGCGTCAACAAAATTCCATAAAACGGTACAAATTGATTTCTTTTCAGGAACAAATTACCTTGAGGCCAAAGGGAGAGCCGATATGACGACCAATCGATCCGAGATGAGCCGCCTCGAGGGCGATACGCCGGCCCAGCGCCTGCTGGCCCTGCTGGAGGTGATCGCGGGGAAGGACCAGTTCTTCACGCTGCAGGGCATGGTCGAGGAGACCGGCCTGCCCAAGCCCACCCTCCATCGCATGCTCCAGCAGCTCGAGACCTCGGGCATGCTGCAGCGCGAGGCCGACGGCCGCCACTACAGCAAGGGCAACCGCCTGAGACGCCTGGCCGAGTCGCTGCTGCTCAACGACACCGTGCACGGGGCCCGCCACGCGGTGCTGCGCAAGCTGGTCGACGAGGTCGGCGAGAGCTGCAACATCACCGCGCTCTCCGGCGGCGAGGTGCTCTATCTCGACCGCGTGGAGACCTCGGCACCGCTGCGCTTCTATCTGCACCCCGGCTCCCGGGTGCCGGTGCACTGCTCGGCCAGCGGCAAGCTCTTCCTCGCCCAGATGGCGCCCGCCCAGCGTCGGCGGCTGCTCAATGAGCTGTCGCTGGAGGGCTTCACGCGCAACACCCTCGTCGATCCCGAGGCCCTCGAGGCCGAGATCGAGACCGTGAAAGGCCAGGGCTACGCCTTCGATGACGAGGAGTTCCTGCCGGGGCTCTTGTGCATCGCGGTGCTGGCACCCAACCCCGACGGGCTCTCGAACACCGGCCTGGCGATCCAGGCACCGATCATGCGCATGACCCGCGACAAGGCGCTTGCGTGCCTGCCGGCGCTGCAGCGCGCCGCCGAACAGATCGCCGCCATCAATCGCGAGGCGCTCTCGGACGCCGCCCAGGCCGCCGCCGGCGAGCGCTGAGCCGCCGCCTGCCAGGCGCGGGGCGACTGGCCTGAACGCGTGATTGCGAATATGCTCTGGAGCATACGCAATGGCCCGTACCACAACAGGGAGACCGCAATGGCCGGACTGCTACCCGATATCGACCCCGATGGACTGCTCGAGTACTCGGTGGTCTATACCGATCGCGCACTGAATCACATGTCGAAGAGCTTCCAGGGCGTGATGCGCGACGTGTCCGCCACGCTGAAGGAGGTCTACCACGCGCACTCGACGGTCATCGTGCCCGGTAGCGGCACCTTCGCCATGGAAGCCGTGGCGCGCCAGTTCGCCAAGGACCGCCGCTGCCTGGTGATCCGCAACGGCTGGTTCAGCTACCGCTGGAGCCAGATCCTGTCGATGGGCAAGATCCCCTCCGACGTCAACGTGCTCAAGGCGCGCCGGCTGGACGAGGACGATGCGACCTCGCCCTTCGCACCGCCGCCCATCGAGGACGTGGTCGAGGCGATCCGCGAACAGCAGCCGGACATCGTCTTCGCGCCCCACGTCGAGACCTCCTCGGGCATGCTGCTGCCGGACGACTACCTGCAGAAGATCGCCGACGCCATCCACGACGAGGGTGGCCTGCTGGTGCTCGACTGCATCGCCTCCGGCACCCTCTGGGTCGACATGCAGGACGTCGGCGTCGACGTGCTGGTCAGCGCCCCCCAGAAGGGCTGGAGCGGCAGCCCCTGCTGCGGCATGGTGATGCTCTCTCGCCAGGCGCGCGAGATCATCGAGGAGACCACCAGCACCAGCTTCGCCTGCGACCTGAAGAAGTGGCTCTCGATCATGGAGACCTACGAGGGCGGCGGCCACGCCTACCACGCCACCCTGCCCACCGACGGCCTGCGCCAGCTGCGCGACGTGATGAACGAGACCCGGCAGTACGGCTTCGACCGGGTCTGCGAGGAGCAGCGCGAGGTCGGCCGCCTGGTGCGCGGCATGCTCGCCGAACACGGCTACCGGAGCGTGGCGGCGCCGGGCTTCGAGGCGCCGGGCGTGGTGGTCAGCTACACCGACGACGAGGCGATCGTCGCCAAGTTCCTCGAGGCCGGTGTGCAGGTGGCCGCCGGCGTGCCACTGATGTGCGACGAGGGCGATCACTTCCGCACCTTCCGCATCGGCCTGTTCGGCCTCGACAAGCTCCATCATCCGGAGCGCACCCTGGAGAGCCTGCAAGCGGCACTTGCCAAGGTGCAGGCCGCCGAGGCGTAGTTTCAGGCGTTAGTTCGAGACCGCTCGTGCGAGACGGCATCGATCGCAAGACGACAGCGGGGCGGCCACTTGGCCGCCCCGCTGTCGTTGGTATCTCGCTCGACGCGCCTCAGGCGCTCGGGTCAGGCGTAGCCGCCCACGCCCCGCGGCACGAAACCGAGGTTGTTCTCGATCTCCTTCACCCCGTCGATGTTCTCCGCGGCGACCTGCACGGCCCAGCGCTGCTCCTTGCTCTCGACGAGCCCCCACAGCTGCACCTTGCCGTCGGCGACGATGACGTTGAGGCGATCGACCATCACACCGGTGTTCTCGTCCACCTCCTTCAGGATGGCATCGCGGATCGCGCGGTCGTCGTCGCCGCCGGCCGGCTGGCGCGCCACGGAGAAGCCGCGCAGCAGGTTGGAGCGACTGACGATGCCCACCAGCTTGCCGTCGCGCACCACCGGCACCCGCTTGATGCGGCGCTTCTCGAGCAGCGAGGCGATGTGGTGCAACGGCTCGTCCTCGCCCACGGTGAGGGGGTTGGGGGTCATGATCTGGCCCGCCTTGCGGCCGTGGGTCTTCACGTAGTCCACGGCGTCGCCACCGCCGCTGAAGAGCTTGAGCCACCAGGAGCGGCGCTCGTCCTCCTCGGGCTCGATCCGCGACATCAGGTCTCCCTCGCTGACGATGCCGAGGACCCGATCGTCGGCATCGACCACCGGCACGGCGCTGATGCCGTGCTCCAGCAGCAGGCTGGCGATCTCGCCGACATCGCTCTCGGGGGTGACGGTGATCACGTTGGGCGTCATGACATCTGCGGCTTGCATAGGGCGCGTCTCCAGTCGATGGACAGTCGTTATTCTCGGTGAGTCGACTTTCAAGTTAGCAACCCTTTGAGCGTCCTGCCTTGATGCCGGACAGCTTTACGCGCCTCCTGCCGTCGCCACCTCAGGGCCGGGCGGGCTCGCCCGCGACGAGGCGCTCGTCGCCCTTGCCGTCGGTGATGATCTCGTCGATGTCGTCGAGTCCGGCGAAGCGCATCGGGCGGATGACGCCGAGCTTGCTCTCGTCCACCACCAGCAGTCGCCTCGCCGCGGTGGCGATGGCCGCCCGCTTGGGCGCGACCTCATGGAAGTGGAAGCAGGTCAGGCCCTGGCGCTCGTGCACGCCCGCGGCGGAGAGGAAGGCCTTATTGATGCCGAGGCGGCGGATGGCGGCGTCCACCTCCTCATTGGCGAAGGAGCGCGACGAGCCGTGATAGAGCCCGCCCAGCAGGATCAGGCGCACCCCGGCAAGCCCACTCACCGCCTCGGCCACGTTGAGGGCGTAGGTCACCACGGTCAGCGACTGATCGCGAGGCAGGCCGGCGGCGAGCGGCATCAGGGTCGTGCCGCAGTCGATGAACAGGGTATCGCCGGGCGCGATGCGCTCGAGGGCCTGCCGGCAGAGGCGGCGCTTGGCCGCGGCGTGGCGATCCTGCTGGGCGGCCAGGTCGTAGACCGGCGCGAAGTGCGGATCGTCGCCGCGCACCAGATGGCCCCCCATCAGCTGCAGCCCGCCCTCGGATGCGGCCAGGTCGCGGCGGATGGTCATCGGCGAGACGCCGCACAGCACCGCGGCCTCAGAAAGCCGCAGGCTGCCGCCATGGGCAAGGGCCTCACTCAGCCGGGCGAGACGCCGGGCACTGCGTTCGTTCATCGGTGGCGGCGCTCCTCAAGCCCCGTGTCCTGCACGCCGTTTTCAGTCTCCCGAGAACGGCCCATGACGGATGAAAATGTTAAAAAAATAACACTGAATGTGATAGTTTTCACCTCACACTCAAGCGTCACATTCACCCGCATGCCTGCCCCTCCAGGCCGCCCCATCGGATAGGTGCCCCATGACCCTCTTCATGAGCGTGGTCGGCATGGTGACCCTGGTCGCCATCGCCCTGCTGTTCTCCTCCGACCGCCGCGCGATTCGCCTGCGCACCGTGCTGGGCGCCTTCGCCATCCAGGCGGGCATCGGCGCCTTCGTGCTCTACGTGCCGGTCGGCCAGGCGGTGCTCGCCACCGTCTCCGACGCCGTCAGCCAGGTGGTGCTCTACGCCAACGACGGCATCGACTTCGTGTTCGGCGGCCTGGCCGACGTCGAGGCCTCGGGCTTCGTCTTCGCCTTCAAGGTGCTACCGGTGATCATCTTCTTCTCCTCGCTGACCGCCGTGCTCTACTACCTCGGCATCATGCAGTGGATCATCCGCATCCTCGGCGGCGCCCTGCAGAAGGCGCTGGGCACCTCGCGCACCGAATCGCTCTCCGCCACCGCCAACATCTTCGTCGGCCAGACCGAGGCACCGCTGGTGGTGCGGCCCTTCATCGCCCGCATGACCCCCTCGCAGCTGTTCGCGGTGATGTGCGGCGGGCTCGCCTCGGTGGCGGGCTCGGTGCTGGCCGGCTATGCCGCGCTCGGCATCCCCATGGAGTACCTGGTGGCCGCCTCCTTCATGGCCGCCCCCGGCGGGCTGCTGTTCGCCAAGCTGCTGATGCCGGAGACCCAGGAGCCCGAGGACAGCGTCTCCGCGGCCGAGGAGCGCCTCGAGGAGGAGGAGGACCACCCCAGCAACGTGCTCGACGCCGCCGCGGCCGGCGCCAGCTCCGGCCTGATGCTGGCGGCCAACGTCGGCGCCATGCTGCTCGCCTTCATCGGCCTGATCGCCCTGCTCAACGGCATGCTCGGCGGCATCGGCGGCTGGTTCGGCATGGAGTCGCTGAGCCTCGAGCTGATCCTCGGCTGGCTCTTCTCGCCGCTGGCCTTCCTGCTCGGCGTGCCCTGGGAGGAGGCGACGCTCGCCGGCTCGTTCATCGGCCAGAAGCTGGTCGTCAACGAGTTCGTGGCCTACATCAACCTGGCGCCCTACCTCGACGGCGAGCAGGTGGTGGCCGCCACCGGGCAGCTGATGACGCCCCACACCATGGCGGTGCTCTCCTTCGCCCTGTGCGGCTTCGCCAACCTCTCCTCGATCGCCATCCTGCTCGGGGGGCTCGGCAGCATCGCCCCGAGCCGTCGCCACGAGATCGCCCGCTTCGGCCTCAAGGCGGTGCTCGCCGGCACCCTCTCGAACCTGATGTCGGCGTCCCTGGCCGGCTTCTTCCTGGCCCTGGCCGCCGCATGACCGCGCCGTCGTCGCCCCCTCTGCGGCGGGCGGCGACGGCACGCCAACACCCCCAACGCTCTCAAACTCTCTCGCCGTACCGGAGCCCCCATGACCGAACTGCAACAGGCCGCCCGCCAGGCCCTGGCCCTGATGGATCTCACCAGCCTCAACGACGACGACACCGACGCCACCATCGAGGCCCTCTGCCAGCGCGCCAAGACCCCGGCCGGCACCCCGGCGGCGATCTGCGTCTATCCGGACTTCGTGGTCACCGCGCAGCGCGCGCTGAAGGCCCACGGCCTCCAGGGCACCGTCAAGGTGGCCACGGTCACCAACTTCCCCCACGGCGGCGACGACATCATGGCCGCCGCCCGGGCGACCCGCAGCGCCGCGGCGTCCGGCGCCGATGAGGTGGACGTGGTCTTCCCCTGGCGTGCCCTGATGGCCGGCGACGAGGAGACCGGCCGCGAGCTGGTCGCCTTCTGCAAGCAGGCCGCCGGCGATGCCGTGCTCAAGGTGATCCTCGAGACCGGCGAGCTCAAGGACCCGGCGCTGATCCGCCGCGCCAGCGAACTGGCGCTGGAGGGCGGGGCCGACTTCCTCAAGACCTCCACCGGCAAGGTGACGATCAACGCCACCCTCGAGGCCGCCGAGGTCATGCTGACCGCGATCCGTGACAGCGGCCGCGACGCCGGCTTCAAGGCGGCCGGCGGGGTGCGCACCGCCGAGGAGGCCCAGGCCTACCTGCAGCTCGCCGCGCGTCTGATGGGCCCGGCCTGGATCACCCCGGCGCACTTCCGCTTCGGCGCCTCGAGCCTGCTCGATGACCTGCTCGTGACCCTCGCCGACGATGCCGGGCAGATCGGAGGCGCCTGATGACCACGGCCGCCCAGCCCTCTCCGTCTCTACCCCAGGAGCTGATTCGGGCCAAGCGCGACGGCCAGGCGCTCGATCGCAGGGCGATCGGTGAACTGGTCGCCGGCATCACCGACGGCCGGCTCTCCGATGCCCAGGTGGGGGCGCTCGCCATGGCGATCTTCCTCAAGGGCATGAACGCCGACGAGACGGTGGCGCTGACCGAGGCGATCCGCGACTCCGGCGAGGTGCTCGACTGGTCCGGCCTCGACCTCCCGGGGCCGGTGCTCGACAAGCACTCCACCGGCGGCGTGGGCGATCTGGTCTCGCTGGTGCTGGGGCCCTGGATCGCCGCCTGCGGCGGCCACGTGCCGATGGTCTCCGGGCGGGGCCTCGGGCACACCGGCGGCACCCTGGACAAGCTCGAGGCGATCCCCGGCTACACGGTAAGCCCCGACACCGCCACCTTCCGCCGCCTGGTGCGCGAGGTCGGCGTGGCGATCATCGGCCAGACCGCCGACCTCGCCCCGGCCGACCGTCGCCTCTATGCGGTGCGCGACGTCACCGCCACGGTGGAGTCGCTACCGCTGATCGTGAGCTCGATCCTCGGCAAGAAGCTCGCCTGCGGCCTCGAGGGCCTGGTGATGGACGTCAAGGTGGGCAGCGGCGCCTTCATGCCCGACGCCGACGCCGCCCGGGAGCTCGCCGCGACCATCGCCGAGGTGGCGAGCCGCGCCGGCACCCGCACCACGGCGCTGGTCACCGACATGAGTCAGCCCCTGGCGCCGCGGGCCGGCAATGCCCTCGAGGTGCACGAGGCGATCCGCCTGCTGAACGGCGAGAAGCGCCACGGGCGCCTGCTCGAGGTGACCCGGCGGCTGGCCGCCGAGCTGCTGATGGCCGGCCGCCTGGTCGACTCCCACGAGGCCGCGCTGGAGAAGCTCGACGCGACGCTCGCCTCCGGGGCGGCCGCGGAGCGCTTCGCACGCATGGTGGCGGGCCTCGGCGGCCCGCGCGACCTGCTGGAGCGCCCCGCCGCCCATTTGCCGGAGGCCCCGGTTGTGCGCGCCGTCTACCCCGAGCGCCCCGGCCGCGTGCAGGCCATCGACACCCGGGCGCTGGGCCTCTGCGTGGTGAGCCTGGGCGGGGGGCGGCGCACACCGGGCGCGGCCATCGACCCCGCCGTCGGGCTGTCGCGCATCGCCTCGCTGGGGGAGACCGTCGACGGCCACCGTCCCCTGGCGCTGGTCCATGCCGCCAGCGTGGACGATGCTGAAACGGCCGGGCGACGGCTGCGCGACGCCATGCGCCTCGGCGACGAACGCCCTGCCCTGCCCCCACTGACCCACGACGTGATCCGTCGGGAGGTGCCATGAGCCGCGCCATCGTACTGGTCCTCGACTCCTTCGGCATCGGCGCCACGCCGGACGCCGAACACTTCGGCGATGCCGGCGCCGACACCCTGGGCCATATCGCCGCCGCCTGCGCCCGGGGCGAGGCCGATCTCGCCGCAGACGCCGACGGCCCGGGCCGCCAGGGCCCGCTCGCGCTGCCCAACCTCGCCCGCCTCGGGCTTTTCCACGCCCACCGCGAGAGCACCGGCCACTGGGCCGCGGGCGTCGAGGCGCCGGACGAGGTGATCGGCGCCTACGGTCACGCCCGGGAGCTCTCCTCGGGCAAGGACACCCCCTCCGGCCACTGGGAGCTCGCCGGTGTGCCGGTGCGCTTCGACTGGGGCTACTTTCCGGATCGCGAGCAGAGCTTTCCCCCCGAGCTGCTCGAGGCGCTGGTCGCGGAGGCGGAGCTGCCCGGCGTGCTCGGCGACTGCCACGCCTCGGGCACCGAGGTCATCGCCCGGCTCGGCGAGGCGCACGTCGAAAGCGGCAAGCCCATCGTCTACACCTCGGCAGACTCGGTGTTCCAGATCGCCGCCCACGAGGAGGCCTTCGGCCTCGCGCGGCTCTATGAAGTCTGCGAGATCGCAAGGCGGCTGCTCGAGCCCTACAACATCGGGCGGGTGATCGCCCGCCCCTTCACCGGCGAGAACACGACGAACTTCGCCCGCACCGCCAACCGCCGCGACTACAGCGTCGAGCCGCCCGCCCCCACGGTGCTGCAGCGGCTCAAGGACGACGGCGGCAACGTGGTGGCGATCGGCAAGATCGCCGACATCTACGCCCACTGCGGGATCACGCGAACGGTCAAGGCGAGCGGCCACGACGCCCTGATGGACGCCACCCTCACCGCCCTCGATGAGGCCGACGAGCGCTCGCTGATCATGACCAACTTCGTCGACTTCGACATGCTCTACGGCCATCGCCGCGACGTGGCGGGCTACGCCGCCGCGCTGGAGGCCTTCGATGCCCGGCTGCCGGAGGTGCTCGACAAGCTTCGCGACGACGACCTGCTGATCCTCACCGCCGACCACGGCTGCGACCCCACCTGGACCGGCACCGACCATACCCGGGAGCACATCCCCGTGCTGGCACTCGGCGCCAGGATCAAACCCGGCTCGCTGGGCGCCCGGGCAAGCTTCGCCGACATCGGCCAGAGCCTGGCGGCGCACCTGGGCCTGTCCCCCATGGACGATGGCGAGAGCTTCCTCTCCCCCGCTGACACAGGAGCCTTGTGATGGCCACGCCCCATATCAACGCCGAGCGCGGCGACTTCGCCGATACCGTGCTGATGCCCGGCGACCCGCTGCGCGCCCGCTACATCGCCGAGACCTTCCTCGACGAGGCGCGCGAGGTGAACACCGTGCGCAGCATGTCCGGCTACACCGGCACCTACCAGGGCCGCCCGATCTCGGTGATGGGCCACGGCATGGGCATTCCGTCGGTGTCGATCTACGCCAAGGAGCTGATCACCGAGTACGACGTGACGCGGCTGATCCGCGTCGGCTCCTGCGGCGCGGTGCGCGACGACGTGGCGGTGCGCGACGTGGTGATCGGCCTCGGCGCCTGCACCGATTCCGGGGTCAATCGCACGCGCTTCGCCGGCATGGACTTCGCCGCCACCGCCGACTTCGAGCTGACCCGCCATGCGGCGGATGCGGCCGCGGCGCTGGGCGTCCCGGTGAAGGTGGGCAACCTCTTCTCGGCGGATCTCTTCTACGACCCGCGTCCCGAGACCGCCGCGCTGCTCAAGCGCTACGGCATCGTCGGCGTGGAGATGGAGGCGGCCGGCCTCTATGGCGTGGCCGCCGAGTTCGGCGCCCGGGCCGCCACCGTCTGCACGGTGTCGGATCACATCCTCAAGGGCGACTCGCTCTCCAGCGCCGAGCGGCAGAGCACCTTCGACGAGATGATGAAGATCGCACTCGACAGCGTGCTGCGCGACGACGCGGCCCGGGAGGACGAGGCATGAGCGGCGAGATCGAGGCGGAGATCGTCCGCGAGCTGATCGCGGTGCGCGAACGGGCCTATGCGCCCTACTCGCACCATCCGGTCGGCGCGCTGGTGATCGGCGAGAGCGGGAGGCGCTATGCCGGCGCCAACGTCGAGGTCGCCCACTTCAAGGGGCTCTGCGCCGAGGCCTCGGCGATCGCCGCCCTGGTCAGCGCCGGCGAGCGCGAGCTGCGCGAGGTCTACGTGATCGGCCCGGGGGAGCATCTCTGCACGCCCTGCGGCGACTGCCGCCAGCGCATCCGCGAGTTCGCCACCCCCGCGACCCGCATCCGGGTGGTCGACGCCCGGGGCGCGCTGCTGCGCGACTACGACATGGAGGCCCTGCTGCCGGACTCCTTCGGCCCCGAGAACCTGACGCTCTAACCTGAAGCGTTAGCCCCGGCACCCCGCCCCGGCCCCCGACCATCAGGGCCCAACGGCCGACGCGCCCTACCCGAGTGAGCCGCCACCGAGAGGCGGCTCACTCGGCCCCTTCTTCTTCGGGCCCCTCCTCGTGCACCAGCTCGACGTCGACGATCTTCGAGCGGCTCATGACGATCTTCCAGCGCTGCAGCAGCGGCGTGCCGTTGCCCTCCACCTCGCGGATCACCAGGTTGATCAGGTGGCGCTTCTCCACCGGCTCGCGCACCACCTGCCCCTTCTCCTCGAGCCGATAGACGTGGTGGCTGCCCTTGTCCATCAGGCGCGCCAGGGGCGCCAGATCCAGGGTCAACACCTCGCGGGTGCGGTCATAGCCGCTCAGGAAGCGGGTCGGCGACATCCGTGAGCTCGAGCGGTAGTGCAGCACCACCTCCTCGCGCTGGGCCATGTTGCGCTTGCGCACCCGGCGGATCGCCTCGTCGAGACGCGAATAGCGCTGATAGTCGAACCACTCGAGCTGACGCCCCAGCACGGCATTGCTGTGGGCGTCCAGGTACTGGCGCCGCCACTTGGGCCGCCCGCGGCGCAGCAGGCGCCACAGCGTCATGCGCAGGTCGTCCTTGAACACCTCGCGCAGCGCGTAGAGCACGGCGAGCGCCAGCACGAACAGCGCGGTGATGTCGCCCAGCGCCGCGCGTGCCTCCAGGAGGCCCAGGGTGACGAACACCATCACCACCGCCGTGGCCAGGCCCTTCACTGCCTTCTCCTCGCCGCCGCCGAGCTCCTGGCTGCGCTGCTTGAGGGTCACGGGATACTCGATGAGCCGGCGCAGCAGGCGCATCTTGTTGGACATCCGGGTCGGGTCGCGGGTGACCCGCTCGGAGTTGTACTCCCGGGCCCGGCGATGCTCATCCTCCTCGCGGCAGATGCCCAGCAGGCGCTGGCGGATCTCGCGGTAGTCGTGGCCCCGCGGCAGGTGGGCGATCAGCTCCAGCAGCCGCTGCTCGGTGAACCAGGAGAGGTAGTTGTCGATGTTGGCGTAGTAGCGGTGCAGGCTCTCGTCGCTCGGCTCCTGGCGGCGCAGGCGACGCAGGATGCCGCTGGCGAGCTCCAGGGTCTCCTCGAGCTGCTCGCGCAGCCGCTCGGCCTGGACGATCTCTTCCTCCGAGGCGTTCGACCGGGGGGCCTCCTCGGGCGCCTCGGCCTTGTCGCCGACCCGCTTCTCGGTCTTGCGCGTGCGCCGCGCCTGATCGAGCAGCGTCTGGGTCGAGCGCTCCAGCGCCACCACGTACTGGTAGGCGTAGAGGCTCAGCCCCAGGCGATACTGGTCGGCATCGAGGCGCTTGCCCGCCAGGCGACTCATCACCAGCGGCAGGCGGTGACGGTCGCTGTAGTAGGTGCGCTTGACGTGGATCGCGCCGTGGTAGAACGCCTCTTCCGAGAGCACATGGGCGTTGAGGCCGAGCTCGGCCGGCACGAAGAGGTAGACGTCGAGCCGGTGCGAGCTCTCCTCGCGCAGCACCCTGGAGATCCGCAGATGCAGGCTGTCGCGTCGCTCCACCGAGACCTGATGGGTCGCCACGCGCGCTTACCCCGGATCCGGGGCGGCGCCCCGGGCACTGGTGTCCCTGCCCGGATCGGCGACCCCCGCCTCGCCGGGTCGACGACCGCTGGCGTCGCGCTGCTCGGCGCCCTCGCCGGTGCCGTCCAGGCGGCCGCCGCCCTGGCCCTCCATGCTGACGCTGAGCCGCGGCACGCCGAGGTCGATGGCCTGGGCCTCCATGCGCTGCTTGAGCAGCAGGTTGTAGGCGCGCGCCACGTCCCACTGCATCTCCGGCGCGGTGCGAAAGCGCATGCGCAGGATGGCGCAGCCGTCCTGGAAGCTGTCGATGCCCTGCATCTCCAGCGGCGACCAGATGTGGTGGCGCATCATCGGGTCCTTGCGCAGCTGCTGGGCCGTCTCCTGGATCAGCGTGGTGGCGTCGTCGATCTTCATGTCGTAGGGGATGCGGATGCGCATCAGGGCGATGCCGAACTGGCGCGACATGTTGTGGATCGACTCGATGCGGCTGAAGGTGATGATGTGCACGATGCCGTCCAGATCGCGCAGCCGCACGGTGCGCAGGGTCAGCCCCTCGACGGTGCCCATGTGGCCGTTGATCTTGACGAAGTCGTCCACCGCCAGCGAATCCTCGATGAGGATGAAGATGCCGGTGATCAGGTCCTGCACCAGGGTCTGGGCGCCGAAACCGACGGCCAGGCCGATCACACCGGCACCGGCCAGCAGCGGCGTGACGTTCACCCCGAGATTGGCCAGGCCGACGATGGCGGCGATGATCACGATGGTGGCGAAGATGATATTGCGGATCATCGGCGTGATGGTCTGGGCGCGGGCCAGGTTGACGCGCCGCCCGCGGGCCCGCGCGGGGCTGGTCAGCGCGCGCTGGATGGCGGTGTCGGCGAAGATCCAGGTCAGCCAGGCCAGCAGCAGGGTGAAGCCGATGGACAGCAGGGCCTGGCCGATGCGCACGCTGGCCACGCCCTGCTGGCCGATGCCGATCAGCGAGGCGCCCCACACCTGCAGCGAGAGCTCGGCGAAGGCGATCCAGGCCACCACATGGGACAGCGCATAGCCGAAACGCTCCAGGCGCCGGCGGTAGTCGCTCAGGCGGCGCTGCTCGGAGCGGCGCTGCCCGTGGCGACGGATCAGGCCGGTCACCACCAGGGTCAGCACCAGCAGCGAGGCCGAGATGATCGAGCGCGCCAGCGCCGTGCCCACGTCGCCCACGGTGACGAAGATGGCCAGCAGCGAGCCGCCCACCAGCAGCATGGCCGGCACGTGCCACAGGCCGCCGACCAGCCGCATCACCTCGCCGATGCCGCCCCGGTCGCGGCGCAGCCCATAGGGCCGGTTGCGGATCAGGTGCTGGATGGGGCGCTTGAAGCGGACGATGAAGCGAGCGCTGATCATCGCCGCCAGCATGTTGGAGAGGATCGACATCAGGCTAGCCAGGTCGGTGCCGATGATCCCCGAGAGCCGCGCGGAGTTGAAGGCGTCGCCCAGCGCGATCAGCGCACCGATGACGAACAGCGTGCGCAGGCTCTGGTGCTGCAGGATCTGCACCGCCGTGAAGCGGTGGCCGCTGGTGAACACCGAGATCACCGTCTCCACCACCACCGACAGGGTGCGCCCGCACAGCGCCACATAGGCGATCACCAGGGTCGCGGTGCGTCCGGCGCTCGGCGGCACCAGCTGGCCGATGCCGAGCACCAGCAGGAAGGCCAGCGCCCAGGGCAGCATGCGGCGCAGGAAGTGGATCATCAGCAATCCGCCGCGCGGCTCCCGGGGCAGGTCCAGGGGCCAGCCCCGACGCCGCGCCAGCTGTCGCCCGAGGGCGATCAGGATCACCAGCAGGCCGGCCCAGATCGCCAGCAGCACGGCGAACTCGATGACGAAGCGCAGCAGCTCCGCATTGCCGGTCTGGACCACCAGGTCGACGAGATCGGTCCAGCCCTGTTGCAGCTGGAGGCGCCACTCGTCCACCGGCGAGTCGCCGGACTCGGCCTGCTCGCCGAGCGCGGTGATGGTCTCCGCCAACGCCCCGAGAAGCCCCTGGGGACGGGCCAGCCCCCCCTGGTCGGCGGCCGCGTCGTTGGCCTGCTGGAGCTGGCGCAGGTTGTCGAGCAGCGCCTGGCGCTGCGCGTCGTTCTCCAGGGTCGCGATCACCTCGTCGAGCGAGGCCTGGAAGGCCTCGGGATCGTGGCTTTCCGTCTTCTCGCCGCCGCCGGTCAGGCCCGAGAGCGGCAGGCTCTGGGCCGACGATACCGCCGGAAGCAGCAGCACCGACAGCAGCAGCCAGACCATCAGGCCGCGAAAGACAACGTACATTCGGTGCGCTACAGGCAAGTTTCCCTCTCCACTCGCGTTGGAACGCGACAGGCGTCGCGTCCATGATTCGTGAGGCAGTATGTTAGGCTGCCGACACCATGCCTTACAGGATGCCGACATGACGCCGCAACCGCCACCCGAACCCCGCAATGCCGACGGCGAGACGCGGCGCGTCGGGGTGGAGATCGAGTTCGCCGGCCTGCCGCCGCACAGGACGGCCGAGCTGGTGCAGTCGCTGTTCGGCGGTGACATCGAGGTCTTGAGCCCCCATCGCCTCAAGGTCGTCGGCGGCCGCTGGGGCGAGTTCGGCATCGAGCTCGACACCCAGTACGCCCACCCCGACCAGGAGGTGATGGCCGCCGAGGACGCCATCGACAGCGAGTGGGAGCGCATGCGCCGGGACTTCCACGCCCGCACCCGCGAGCTGATCGGCGACATGGTGACGGGCCTGGTGCCCACCGAGATCGTCTGTCCGCCGGTGCCCTGGGACGAGCTGGGCGAGCTGGATGCGCTGTTCGAGGCGCTGCGCCAGCACGGCGCCAAGGGCAGCGACGCCAGCCTGCTCTACGGCTTCGGCCTGCACTTGAACCCCGAGGTGCCGAGCCTCGAGGTCGAGCACCTGGTGGACTACCTGCGCGCCTACATGCTCAACGCCGCCTGGCTGCGCGAGCAGATCCACGTGGACATCACCCGGGAGGTGTTGCCCCATGCCAACCCCTTCCCCCGGGCCTATGCCCTCAAGATCCTCGACCCGGACTACGCCCCGGATCTCGAGACGCTGATCGCCGACTACCTGGAGGACAACCCGACCCGCAACCGGGAGCTCGACATGTTGCCGCTGTTCGCCCATCTCGCGCCCGACTTTCCCCATGAGCTGCTGCAGAACCGGCTGGTCAAGCCGCGGCCGACCTTCCACTATCGCCTGCCCAACGCCCAGCTCTCGGAGCCGGGCTGGGGAGCGGTCACCGAGTGGAACCGCTGGCTCGAGGTCGAGCGGCTGGCCGCCACCCCCGAGACCCTGGCCGAGCGCAGCGCCCAGTTCCTCGCCCGCCATCGGCCCTCGGCGCCCCGCCGCTGGCTGATTCGCCTGCGTCGCTGGGTGACCCGGCAATGAGTCAGGCGCGCCCACTGATCGGTATCACCACCTCCGATGCCAAGAGCCGGATCGCCTGGTGGTTCGACTGGTTCGCCGTGTGGCGCCACGGCGGCCGGCCGCAGCGCCTGTCGCCCTCGCGCCCCTTTCCCGAGCACCTCGACGGCCTGATCATCGGCGGCGGCGACGACATCCAGGCCCACCTCTACGACGACGAGGTGCGCCTGGACGTGCGCGTCGACCCCCAGCGCGACGAGCTCGAACTCGAGCTGCTGGAGCGCTTCATCCCCCAGGGCACGCCGACGCTCGGGATCTGCCGGGGCGCCCAGCTGATCAACGTGCACCTGGGCGGTACCCTCGACCCGGACATCTACACCACCCACGAGGGGCTCAAGCGCCGCCGCACCGTGCTGCCGCGCAAGACCGTGGACATCGTCGCCGACAGCCAGCTCTACCGCATCCTCGAGGTCACCTGGTGTCGCATCAACAGCCTCCACCACCAGGCCGTGCAGAAGACCGGCCGCGGCATCGAGATCGTCGCCCGGGACCGTGACGGCCTGGTGCAGGGCATCGAGTCTCGCGAGCACGACTTCCTGATCGGCGTGCAGTGGCACCCCGAGTGGTTGATCTTCAACCGCCCCCAGCAGCGCCTGATCCGCGCCCTGGTGGATGCCGCCCGCCGCCACCACGTCCGACGCCCCGCCTCCCAGGCGGCCGACGCCGGCCCGACCTGAGCGCGACACACGCCCTAGCCCCCCAGATGCAAAGGGGCCGCCCGAAGGCGGCCCCGTGCCGTGTTCGCCATCGCGCCGCTGACACCGGCCGTAGCGATAAGCCCTTGAAACTTAGCTCAGCCCTCGAGCTTGGCGTCCAGGGTGATCTCGGCGTTCAGCAGCTTGGAGATCGGGCAGTTGTCCTTGGCACCGTTGGCCGCCTCCTCGAAGGCCGCCTGATCGGCGCCCGGCACCTTGCCGCGGGTGACCAGGTGCACGGCGGTCACGGAGAGGCTATCGGGGTCCAGGGTCACGGTCGCCTCGGTGTCGATGCTGTCCGCCGTGTAGCCGGCCTCGCCCAGCACCAGCGAGAACGCCATGGAGAAGCAGCCGGCGTGGGCCGCCCCGATCAGCTCCTCGGGATTGGTGCCATCGGCGCCCTCGAAGCGCTTGCGGAAGTCATAGGAGACGTCCTTGAGGGTGCCGCTGCCGGTAGAGAGGCTGCCGCCGCCATCCTTCAGGCCGCCCTTCCACTGTGCGGTCGCGGTATTCTTGATGGTCATGTGTTCTCCTCGTCGATCAGGGGTTCGGTCAGGCAAGCCACTACACCATAGACCCGCAGGGCCGCCCGTGGCCACACCGCACGATTGCATCGTCGACGGCGTGCCACCAGAATAAATGGAAAATACTTCCATTAACAGGAGATCCTATGTCGAGCACGCCTACCGTCACCCTCGCGGCGACCGCCCACGAGCCCGCCGTCGAGCTGCCGGCCATCGGCCAGGGCACCTGGTTCATGGGCGAGGGGCTGGCCCCGCGACGCGACGAGGTGCACGCCCTGCAGCACGGGCTGGAGTGCGGCCTGCGCCTGATCGACACCGCCGAGATGTACGGCGACGGCGGCGCCGAGGAGGTGGTGGGCGAGGCCCTCAAGGGACGCCGCGACCAGGCCTTCCTGGTCTCCAAGGTCTACCCCTGGAACGCCGGGCGCGACAGCGCCATCGCCGCCTGCGAGGCGAGCCTTTCGCGCCTGGGCACCGATCATCTCGACCTCTACCTGCTGCACTGGCCCGGCGGCATTCCGCTGGAGGAGACCCTGGAGGCCTTCGAGCGGCTGCGCGAGGCGGGCAAGGTCCGTCGCTTCGGGGTCTCGAACTTCGATGTCGACGAGATGGCCACGCTCACAAGCCTGCCCGGCGGCGATGCCTGCGCGGTCAACCAGGTGCTCTACCACCTGGGCTCGCGGGGCATCGAGCACTCGCTGCTGCCCTGGCAGCGCAAGCAGGGCATCCCCACCATGGCCTACTGCCCGCTGGCCCAGGCCGGCAGCCTGCGCCGCGACCTGCTCACTCACCCCGAGGTGACGGACATCGCCGCGGCGCTCGGCATCACCCCGGCCCAGCTGCTGCTGGCCTGGGCGATCCGCCCGGTCGAGGCGAGCGTTAACGACACCCAGCGCGACGTGATCGCCATCCCCAAGGCCACCGGCCTCGATCATGTGGCCCAGAACGCCGCCGCGCTGACGGTCGAGCTGGACGAGACGAGCCTTAAGCGCCTCGACGCCGCCTTCCCGGCGCCGAACCGCAAGCCGCCGCTGGATATCGTCTAGCCCAAGCGCTCAATCCCTGGGCGGGAAAGCCTAGCCGCGCAGCCTGGCCAGCGCCTCGGCGAGCGCCTCATGGCCCAGCTCGCGCATCGCCTCGACGTTGCGCGCGGGGATGCCCTCGGGGTCGGGATGATGCTCGAGGGCCCGCTCCAGGCCCGCCTCGCGCAGCAGGTGCCACATCGGATAGGGCGAGCGGTTGGTGAAGTTGGCGGGATCGTCCGGCTCGGCGTCGGCGAAGACGTAGTCCGGGTGGAAGCTCGCCAGCTGGAAGGTGCCCTCGTAGCCCTGATCGGCCAGCAGCGCCTCGGCGATCTCCAGCAGGTCCAGGTAGTCGTCGAAGTCCTCGAGCCCCTCGGTGAGCACCAGCAGGGTCGTCTCCACCTCGGGATTCGCCTCCAGGTGGCGGCACTCGTCGAACAGCGTCAGCAGCGCCGCCTCGCGATCGCGGGCCGGCACCGCCACGCTGCGGATGCTGTCGCGAGCCACCTCGCGACCGGCGAAGGGGCAGACGTCATGGGCGACCACGAAGGTCTCCACCCAGGCGCGGGTGGCCGCGAGGGGATCAGGGCGAGAGGCGGTCATTGGCGCTCATCCAGGCTGGAAAGGGGCCGCCATGGTCCGCCGCCCGGCCGCGGTTGGCAAGTCGCCGTCGATGGCGGCAAGCCCGCGACAGGTCTGCGAGAGGGCGCTGTGAACCCGTCCATGGGCGCTACCGACGCCATCCCTGGCGTAGGACCCTCTCTTCGACCAGTCGCCGGCTGACCAAGCCCCGCCTCGTCATGGATGTCGCTTCTGGTCACGCCGCGAGGCGAGCCGATCGGCCAGCCGCGTCGGCTCCGGCAGCTTGGTGCGCCCGAGACAGCGGACCACCCAGTCGAGCGCCGTGGGCAGCGAGATGCGGTGCCCCGGCGAGACGAAGATCGGCTTCACCTTCGCCCGCGAGCGCAGCACCGCGCCGATCACTTCGTCCTCGGGGCCATCCACCAGCGGCGTCCAGTCGCCCCGCGCGGGGCCGGGCTCATCGTGGCGGCCGCAGAGCCGCGTCTTGGCCACGCCGATGGTCGGCAGGTCGAGCCACAGCCCCAGGTGGCTGGCGACCCCGATCCGCCGCGGATGGGCGATGCCCTGGCCGTCGACCATGGCGAGCTGCGGCCGGGTGGTCAGCTTCTCGAAGGCGCCGAGCGCCGCCGGCACCTCGCGGAAGGACAAGAGCCCCGGCACGTAGGGCATGCGCGTCGGCTCGCGATGCACCACCTGCTCCACCACCGTGAAGGCGCCCTCGGCCTCCGGTGGCCAGGCCAGCACCACCACCGCCGCCCGGATGATCGCGCCGTCCTGCTCGAAGCCGATGTCCACGCCGGCGAGGTGTTGCACCGGTTCGAGTCGATCTGCCCGCTCCACGCGCCCCGCCAGGCGCTTCTGCAGCGCGATAGCGTCCCGCGGGGCGAGGTTCCAGTCGTGCAAGGCGGTATCGGGCATCGGGGCTCCCTGAAGTGTCGGCGTCGCTCGGGTTAGACTACGGCTTTTGCCGCGTGACGGACCACCGGGGAGCCCACCTTGAGACTGATCCACACCGCCGACTGGCACCTCGGCCAGAGCTTCCATGGCCAGGAACGCCACGCCGAGCACCGTGCCTTCCTCGCCTGGCTGCTCGACACCCTGGTCGAGCGCGACGCCGACGCCCTGCTGGTGGCCGGCGATATCTTCGACGTGGTCAATCCCTCGCTGGCCGCCCAGGCGCTGCTCTACGACTTCATCGTCGACGCCCACCAGCGCCTGCCGGGCCTTCAGATCGTGCTGATCGCCGGCAACCACGACAGCGGCAACCGCATCGAGCTGCCCGCCCCGCTGATGCGCCGGCTCAACACCCACGCCCTGGGCCGGGTCCGCTGGCTGGACGACGGCGACCTCGACGCCGAGCGCCTGCTGGTGCCGCTCAGCGACGCCGAGGGGACGACCCGCGCCTGGTGCCTGGCGCTGCCCTTCCTGCGCCCCGCCGAGGTGACCGGCGCCGGCGTGCGCGCCAACGAGGACGACGGCGCGCCCAACGACTACGTCGCCGGCATCAACCGCGTGCATACTCGGCTGATCGAGGCCGCCCGCTCCCGGCGCGAGCCCGGCCAGGCGCTGGTGGCGATGAGCCATGCCCACCTGCACGGCGCCGCCGTGTCGGAGGCCAGCGAAAGGCCCATCGTGATCGGCGGCGAGGAGTCGATCTCCGCCGCCCTCTTCCCGGACGACATCGCCTACGTGGCGCTCGGTCACCTGCACCGCGCCCAGCAGGTCGGCGAGGCGCGCATCCGCTACAGCGGCAGCCCCCTGCCGCTGGACTTCAGCGAGGCGGCCTACCCCCACCAGGTGGTGGAGGTGGTGCTCGACGGCGAGGCGTTGGCCACCACCGAGGCACTCCCCGTGCCGCGCCCGGTGGCCATGCACCGCGTCGGCCCCGCGCCGCTCGAGCGGGTGCTGGCCGAGCTCGCGGCGCTCGAGGACGATCCAGAGCAACCAAGAGACCGCTGGCCCTGGCTGGAGGTGCGCGTCGCGCTCGAGGCCCCGATCCCCGACCTGCGCGCCAGGGTGGAGGCGGCCCTCGACGGCAAGGCGCTGCGCCTGCTGCGCCTCGAGCGCCGCCTGCCCCGGGTCGAGGGCGAGGACGCCCCCGCGCGCATCGACCTGGAGAGCCTCGGCCCGCGCAAGCTCTTCGAACGCACCTGGGCCGACCGCTGGGGCGAGCCGCCCGAGGCGGACGTGCTCGCCGACTTCGACCGGCTCTGCCAGGACGTGCTCGACGCCGACGGCGACGACGTCGAAGCGGCAAGTAACAAGGAGCGCCAGTCATGAGAATCCTCGCCCTGCGCCTGGAGAACCTGGCCTCGCTGCCCGGCCCGCTCGAGCTCGACTTCACCGCCGCCCCGCTGAGCGATGCCGGGCTCTTCGCCATCACCGGCCCCACCGGCGCCGGCAAGAGCACCCTGCTCGATGCGCTCTGCCTGGCGCTCTACGGCGGCACGCCGCGGCTGCGCCAGGCGCCGGCCCGGGACAGCCAGGTCGACGACACCCCGGACTCCACCCTGACCACCAGCGACCCGCGCACCCTGCTGCGCCGCGGCACGGCGAGCGGCTACGCCGAGGTGGACTTCGTGGGCCGCGATGGACGCCGCTACCGCGCCCGCTGGGCGGTGCGCCGCGCCCGGGAGAAGGTCGCCGGCAAGCTGCAGAAGGCCGAGCAGTCGCTGCGCGACCTCGACGACGACCGCCTGCTGACCACCCAGAAGCGCGAGTTCGAGCGCCTGCTGCCTGAGCGCCTGGGGCTCACCTTCGACCAGTTCACCCGCGCCGTGCTGCTCGCCCAGAGCGAGTTCGCCGCCTTCCTCCAGGCCGACGACAACGAGCGCAGCGATCTGCTCGAGCGCCTCACCGGCACCGCCGAGTACTCGGCGATCTCGATGGCCGCCTACCGGCGGGCCAGCGCCGCCAGGAAGGCCGTCGAGGCCCTGGAGGCCAAGCTCGCCGACGACCGGCCCGCCGAACCCGAGGCCCGGGCCGAACTGGAGCAGGCGGCCGAGGCCACCCAGCGAGCGCTCACTGACCTGCAGGGCCAGGCCACATCGCTCCAGGCCCGGCGCCGCTGGCACGACGACGATGCCCGGCTGCATGAGGCCTATCGCCAGGGCCTGACCCAACAGCAGATCGCCGAGGCCGACTGGCAGGCGCTTTTTGAGGCGCGCGCCGACCGCGAGTGGCGCCGGCTGATCGCCCCGCAGCGCCATGCGCTGGCCCGCCGGGCGGCCCTGCCCGACGAGATCGCCGCCCTGGAGACGAGCCACGCCGAGACGAGGCGAGCGCTCACCGACGCCGAGCGCGAGCAGGCCGTGGCTCGCGAGGCCCTCGATGCCCGCGAGCGCGCCCTGGCCGAGGCCGCCGCGGCGCGCCGCGAGGCCGAGCCCGCCCTGCGCGAGGCCCGGGAGGAGGCCCAGCGCCTCGCCACCCACGAGAAGCAGCTCACCGACCTGGAGGCGGCCCGCACCCGGCATCAGGCCGAGGCCGAGCGGCTGGCCCGGGCGCACCGCACGGCCAGCGAGGCCCAGCAGGCACGGCAGCGACAGCGCGATGACTGGCAGGCGACCCTCGAGCGGTTGGTGGGCACTCACCCTCGCCTCGATGCCGCTCGCCAGGCCGCCCAGCAATTCCACGATCAGGCGGCCCAGCGCCACCTGGCGCTCGGCGAGCTCGCCAGCCGCTGGCAGGAGCTCGGCCGCGCGGAGCAGGCGCTTGCCCAGCTCGCCCGCCGGCTCGGCGAGGACGAGACCCGCAAGAACAGCCTGCTGACCGAGGGCCAGAGCGCGCGCCAGGCCCTGGACCGCGCCCAGGCCCACCTCGACAGCGTCAGCGCGCTGATCGATCGCAGCCGCGCCGTGCGCAGCGAGAGCGTGGCGCGGCTGCGCGAGGCCCTCGCCGAGGGCGAGCCCTGCCCGGTGTGCGGCGGCCACGATCACCCCTGGCGGCAGCATCCGCCGGCCACGCCGGAGGCCGCCCAGCTCGAGGCCCAGGAGGCGGAGGAGGCCCGCCAGCTCGACACGGCCCGCGAGGCCCGCGACGCCGCCCAGCAGAAACGCGACGAGCTTTTCGGCGAGTACCGCGCCGTGGAGGCCGCCCTCGCCCGCCACCGGCAGGATCATGAAACGGCCGAGCGGCAGCGCGACGCCGCCCGGGAGGCCCTGGAGGCGCATCCGCTGCAGCCAGAGCTCGCCGACAATGCTGCGAGCGAGCAGAAGGAATGGCTCGAGGCCGAGCGCGAGGCGAGCGAGACCCGCCGCCGCGAGGCGCGAGAGCGCCTGGACGAGCTGGCCCGGGCCGAGGCCGAGCTCGCCCCGCTGGAGCAGGCGCTGCAGGAGGGCCATGTCGCCCTGGCGCGCCTGGAGACCGAGAAACAACATGCCGACACGGCGCTGGCCGAGCTGGACGAGCGACTGCCGCCGCTGCGCGACGAGCGCGAGACACTCGCCCGCGCCCTCGCCGCCCGGCTCGGCGAGCACGCCTCGCCGGACGCCTGGCAGCAGCACCTCGACGCCCACCAGGAACAGGCCCGCCAGGCCCGCGATGCCGCCCAGGCGCGCTGGCATGCCGCCCAGCGGGAGCAGCAGCGCCTCGCCCAGCGGGTCGAGCACGAGGCCGAGCGGCTCGAGGGGCTGCGCCGGGAGCGCGACACCCTCGCCCGCGAGCTCGCCGACTGGCGCGCGGCGCACCCCAAGCTGACCGACGCCACCCTCACCCGGCTGCTCGCCCAAACAGAAGAAGCGGCCCGCGACGAGGAGCAACAGATCGAGGCCGCCGATCAGGCCCGCCAGCGCGCCGCCGCCACCCTGGCCGAGCGACGCGACGCCCTGCTGCGCCATCGTCGCGACCAGGACCTGATCGAGGAGGCGGAGGAAGCGAGCCGGGAAGAGGAGCGCGACGAGGCGCTACTCGGTGACGGCGTGGCCGAGGCGCTGCGCCGCCGCCGGGAGGCGCTGGAGGAGGCCGAGGCCGAGCTGACCCCGCGCCTGGAGGCGGCACAAAAGGCCCGGGACGAGGCCGCCTTCGCCCTGAGCGACGACGATCGCCGCCGCGAGCGGCGCAAGGCCGGCCAGGCCGAGCTGGAGGCCGCCCAGGCCGAGTTCCGCCGCTGGGGCCAGATCAACGAACTGATCGGCTCCGCCGATGGCAAGGCCTTCCGGCGCATCGCCCAGGCCTACAACCTCGAGCAGCTGCTGGAGCACGCCAACGCGCACCTGAGCGGCCTCTCCCGCCGCTACCGGCTGGTGCGGGGCGGCAGCCCCCTGGGCCTGCTGGTGGTGGACGTCGACATGGGCGACGAGCGCCGCTCGGTGCACTCGCTCTCCGGCGGCGAGACCTTCCTGGTCTCGCTGGCCCTGGCGCTGGGGCTCGCCTCCATGGCCTCCGGCGAGCTCACCATCGAGTCACTGTTCATCGACGAGGGCTTCGGCAGCCTCGACCCGCAATCCCTGGCGCTCGCCATGGAAGCGCTGGACGGCCTGCAGGCCCTGGGCCGCCGCGTCGGCGTGATCTCCCACGTGCAGGAGATGCACGAGCGCATCCCGGTGCAGATCCAGGTGGAGCCGCTGGGCAACGGCACGAGCCGGGCGAAGCTGGTCAGTCAGTAAGGCAGGAGAAACGGCTCGCTGATGTAGAGGAGCACTGCGTCAGCGAGCCGGTTTTTTACTTCAAACTGTCAGCTTTTGGCCAAAAGCGGACATACAGCACGAGCTGACATAACGCTCACCATCACCGTTGGATTTTTTGCGACCAACGGGAGCGAAAATCCGTCCGTGTGTATGGCATTGTTAGGAATTTTTTTGGGCATAATGAGAGATGCTCGCAGCCCTGAGTTTGCTTGCCCAACTCTCATTTACAACATTCTCCATGGCTTCCAGGGTATTTCCAAATACTCTTTCGAGATAACCGCTGTGTTGTTTGTGAACGATGTACCTTTCAGTGCGGCTCATGTGATCCGTTTTCTTACTTGAAGAAGCTGAAACATCTTCTGATTCAATAGGCTTATTTCTGAACAAATCAGCTTCCTGAAAAAGGCACTTCCCCGCAAAGGCAGGAATTTTGTAATAAAAGTTGTTTCCTGCCACCAGAAATCCAAGCATAGAATTATCGAGAGAAGCGAATTGCTTTAACTTTTCTTCATCATCGGTGCTTTTTGGGCAGATTCTATCTGGGTATTTATCCATATCCCAGATGCAAATTATTCTTTCAACTTTTCTGCTTAGCATAGAAACCATAGCAGATACAACAACATTTCGCTCAGCTCTTATTTTATTAATGCCTTGTGTATTTATTACAACCCTACTCTTGTAATCTGAATAAGGCACAGGGAATGCTTTAACCCTCAACACTTCATTCGCATGAATGCCGTTTTCTGATAACCATTCTTTAGATTCTTGGTTTTTTTCAAACTTGCTTGGCCAAGGACGGATTATTTTATATTTCACGTCCTCTCCAAAAGAATAAGATTCGACGCATCGGGTTTTGCTTAGAACTTTTAAAGCTGCTGATGCACTCAAAAGTACTTCAATAGGTGCGGTCATTTTCATATTCCTAACGCCAATGTTCAGCGGGCGGTTTGGTGGCGCTACCACGCCGGGAAACCGGTCCGGTGGAGGCCCACCAGGGCCGGTACGAACTGCAACAACTGGTTAGGTGCCTTTGTAGAAACCCACTGTGCAATCCGTTGGTCTTGTTGAGTTCCAAGCTTCAATCAGCAGCGGCTTTGCTTTACCGTGCCAGAACTCAATTTTCTTTCTGTCCCTGCCATCAACTTTACCCTCCAAAAATGCGCAGCTTTCGATGTCGAAGCTTGCATCCACGTTGGGCGATTTCACATGAAAGTGAGGCGGAGGGTGCTCGTTTGAGTAAACTTTAATCTTCAGGCCGTTTACTCGCGTTACGAGCTGCCTAATCTCGATAAGAAACATTTCTCCATCTTCTTCCCACACATTGCATGGGTTATGG
Source organism: Halomonas sp. B23F22_3 (assembly GCF_043496965.1). NCBI lineage: Bacteria > Pseudomonadati > Pseudomonadota > Gammaproteobacteria > Oceanospirillales > Halomonadaceae > Halomonas > Halomonas sp. B23F22_3. The sequence continues at coordinate 562,797 of NZ_JBIEKG010000004.1, read as the reverse complement.
AGAATTGCCTCTAACCAGGCTGCATAATCTTCAAACGACCGCAACTTCTCCGGATCAACATTGTGGAACCAGGGCGTTTCTTTAAGTTTTTCGACAGGTATTTCGGATAGCTTCATGCCCTTTCACCTAACAAGTATTAGACTGCCATCACGCTTATTGACTTGAACGCGCTGGCACATACATTCGGGTTATACCGCATGCCATTCACGATCTATACCCATGAAATTCAAAGAAAAAAAGTATAACTCGGCAGCATAACATCGTTCATCGTTCCGGCTGGATAACACGGCTGAACGAGCATGCCGCGTTTGCCGTAAGGGACGCTTAGGGTCGATAGTTGTCATCCCCCCTACTCCTGTCGAAAAACCAGAAACTGCTTCGCGCATTTCCGACAGCTACCGGTGTACTCCGGGCCATCCTTGGAAACACGAACGCTCTTCCAGCCGCAGGCGGGGCATGGCTGCTTCATCGAGGTGTTGGTGCTGCAACGGCCGCACTTCACGTAGTAGCCGTATTGGCCGTACATGCCGGTGAGATGATGGGCCTCGCCGCACTGCTTGCAGGTCAGCAGGCTCTCGGCCTGCGCGGCCGGCTCGGACTGGAATGAGGCGTTATCCGGCACCGGCGAAGCCGAATAGTGCGGTGCTGGCTCGGCAATGGGGGCTGCCGATTCTGGCGTGGAAGGGGCGCTGTCGCCGTGCACCAAGTCAGCACCCACTTGCCTACTCTGCTCGAGCAGGAAGCTGCCGATATTGGCCAGCTCCCGCCTGGAAAACGTGGGCTTCGCCTTGATAAAGGCGATAGCGATATTGCCGACGATATCCTTGATCTTCTGGGCCAGGAACTCGGTCTTTACCACTCGATCGGCGACCTTCTTGGGCATCTTGTCGCGATGCAGGATGGCGGTGCTGGAAACGGCACAGAGCACCTGCCAGTCACGCCCCCCTACTCCGCCCTGAATGCCGAGAAGCTTGCTGATGATCTTCTCGACGTTGGCAGCTAAAAGACGACCCAACACCATCTTCTGAAGTTCAGCTTGGCGAATCGGCGACGGCATCCCCATCCAGTTTCCCTGGTAGCTGCGCGACCACTCGCCGGCGGCGTTGACCGTGACCTCACCGACGATGCTCTTGGACTCGACGATGATGAAGCCGTAGGGGTGAAGGATCAGGTGGTCGATCTGCGCCCGCTCGCCGCGGTGCTCGAGGCGCAGGTCGTTGATGACATGGATCTGCTTATGCTCGCCGAACTCGCGGCGCAGCTGGAAGGCGACGTCCTGTTCCTGCTTGTGGCCGTAGAAGGCGCGCTCGTCGCCGCCACGGCCCTCCCCGTTCGGGGAGGCATCCTTTTCCTTAAGGATCATGGGCTTGTCCCTGCATGTCGGCCCGGTTGCCGGGCCTTAGCTGACGCTCTGCAACATTTCGTTACCGGTCAGCCTGACACCAAAGCGGCCTGAGGGCCAGCCATGCAAAGGTCGCAGGGAGGAAGGGAGAATGGACCTAGGCGGATCGACGGCCGCTGGGGTCGAGGATCTCACGGGCCATCTCCCGGCCCTGGGAGGTGAGGCGCAGGGCCTCGCCCTCGCGCACGATCAGCCGCTGGTCGCTGCCGCGCTGCACCACCCGGGCCGCCTTGGCGGCGTCCCAGCGCAGGTGGTCGCGCAGGGCGCGGATGACGTTCTCCTCGCCCTGCTCCGGCTCCCCCTCATGGTTGAAGAGGTGCACGGCGAGGGTGCGGATCTCGTTGTGGCGGCGCTGGCCGCGGCGGCGCAGCAGCTGGGCGACCACGCCATAGCGCGGCCCGGCGAGGAAGGCCAGCATCAGGAAGACGCCGGTCATCACCGCCATCATGCCGCCGATCGAGACGTCCCAGGCCACCGCCAGGGCGTAGCCGCTGACGCTGGAGGCGATGGAGACGGCGATGCCGTAGAGGAACATCAGCCACAGCCGGTCGGTGAGCAGGTAGGCCGTCGAGGGCGGCACGATGACGAAGGCGACGAAGAGCACCGCCCCCACCGCGTCGAAGGCCGCCACGGCGGTGCCGCTGGTCAGCAGCAGCAGCGCGTAGAACAAGAGCCCCGGCGCCAGGCCGAGGGCCTTGGCCAGCGCCTCGTCGAAGGTGGCGAGCTTGAGCTCCTTGAAGAACAGCACCACGAAGGCGGCGTTGAGCAGCGTCATGGCGCCCATGGAGAGCAGCGAGCGCGGCACCCGGTAGTCGCCGAGGGTCACGGTATCGAGCCACACGAAGCCGATCTCGCCGAGCAGCACGGTGTGGGTGTCGATGTGCACGTCCCGGGCGTAGAGGTTGAGCAGCAGCACGCCGATCGAGAACAGCACCGGAAAGACCAGGCCGATGGCGGCGTCCTTCTTGACCCGCCGGGTGCTGACCAGGAGCTCGGTGAGAAACACCGTGAGCACCCCGGCCAGGGCGGCGCCGAGGATCTGTACCGGGCCGCTCTGCTGGTGGGTGATCAGCCAGACGATGACGATGCCGAAGACGATGGAGTGGCCGATGGCATCGGAGAGCATGCTGGTGCCGCGCAGCACCAGGAAGGTGCCGACCAGGGTGGAGGCGATGCCCACCAGGGCGCCCACCAGCATGATCTGCAGGGCCACGTTGTCGAGCAGGGCGGCGAGCATCAGGCGTCCTCCCTACCGAGGGCGTCGAGTACCCGCTCGGCCTCGGCGATGCCCGCCGGGGTCAGCACCCAGCGCCGGGGCGGCCCGGGCTCGCCGGGCGGCGAGGCCTGCCATGCGGCGAGGCCACGTCGCTCGAGCTGGCTCAGCACGGCGCGGGTGCGCAGGCCGTGGTAGGTGTCGAGCATGCCCTGCTCCGAACGGTAGACCGGGTCGTCGTGATGCACGGCGAGCCGGTAGAGGGTGGTCAGCACCTGCTGGTAGCGCAGCCGGCGACGGGCGCGCACCCGGCGCAGCGCCTCCCACAGGAAGCCGCGCTCCGGCGCCAGGGTCATCGACACCAGCACCACGCCGGAGACGCTCAGGATGATCAGCGGCCCGGTGGCAAGCCCGCGGGAGAGCGCGCTCAACAGCGCGCCGAAGATGCCGCCGGCCACGCCGATCAGCGCGGCCAGCAGCACCATGTCCTCGAGGCGGCGGCTCCACTGGCGGGCGGCCACCGCCGGGGCGATGATCATCGCCGCCATCAGCACCACCCCGACCATCTGCAGCCCGACCACCACGGCCAGCGCCACCATCACCGTGAGCAGCACCTCGAGCCAGGCCACCGGCATGCCCAGGGAGGTGGCGAACTCGGGGTCGAAGGAGACCAGCTTGAACTCCTTCCACAGCGCTGCGACCAGCGCCAGCGCCACGGCGGTGATGCCGCCCATGATCCACAGGTCGGAGCGCAGGGTCGCCGCCGCCTGGCCGAACAGGAAGGCGTCGAGGCCGCCCTGGGAGGCGTTGTTCATGCCCTGGATATGGGTCAGCAGCACCACGCCCATGGCGAAGAAGACGCTCAGGGTGATGCCGAGGCCGGCGTCGGTCTTGAGCCGGCTCATGCGGGTCAGCAGCAGCATCACCAGGGCGGCCAGCGCCCCGGTGGCCAGCGCGCCGAGCAGGATGCTGCCGATCTCCCGGGTGCCAGCGATGATGAAGCCCAGGCAGACCCCGGGCAGCGCCGCGTGGGACATGGTGTCGCCGAGCAGGCTCTGGCGGCGCAGCACGGCGAAGGTGCCGAGCACCCCGCTGACGAGCCCCAGCAGGGCCGCCCCCATGACGACGTTCTGGATGGTGTAGTCGGAGAGCAGCTCGACGAAGCTCATTCGGCCCGCTCCACGGGCTCGGCGGCCGCCTCCCCGGAGAGGAAGGTATCCTGGTCGAGCAGCGCGATCTGGCCGCCGTAGGCCTGGCGCAGGTGCTCGGCGGTGTAGACCTTCGCGACCGGCCCCTGGGCGATGACCCGCACGTTGAGGATCAGCAGCCAGTCGAAGTAGCTGCGCACCGTCTGCAGGTCGTGGTGCACCACGATCACCGTCTTGCCCTCGTCGCGCAGGCGGCGAAGGATGTCGACGATGGCGCGCTCGGTGGTGGCGTCGACCCCGGCCATGGGCTCGTCGAGGAAGTAGACGTCAGCCTTCTGCACCAGCGCCCGGGCCAGGAAGACCCGCTGCTGCTGGCCGCCGGAAAGCTGGCTGATCTGGCGGCGGGCGAAATCGGCCATGCCCACGAGCTCCAGTGCCTCCATCGCCTCGTCACGCTCGCGGCGCCCGGGGCGGCGCAGCCAGCCCAGCCGGCCGTAGAGCCCCATGGTGACGACGTCGAGCGCGGTGGTGGGGAAGTCCCAGTCGACGCTGGAGCGCTGCGGCACGTAGCCGACCCGGCGGCGCTGCGCCTTGTAGGGCCGCCCGTGCAGGGTGACGTGGCCCGCCACCGTGGGCACCAGCCCCAGCACGCTCTTGATCAGGGTGCTCTTGCCGGCGCCGTTGGGGCCGACGATGGCGGCCATCACCCCGGGCGGCACGTCGAAGTCGATGTCCCACAGCACCGGCTTGCTGTGGTAGCTGACGGTCAGGTCCTCGACGTGCAGGGCCAGATCCGGTTCGTGTAGCGTCGTCGACATGGGGCTCTCCCGCGGGATGGCGGCTCTGGGGTGGCGGTCAATACGTTCGGCGGTCAGGACGAGGGGGCTCGTCGGCTGCAGGCGATCAGCTGGTGGGGATCTCCCAGCGCTCGGCCCAGCCCTCGAGGGTCTCGGGCAGCGCGGCCGGCTCGCCGCCGAGGGCCTCGACAATGTGCCGGGTATTGGCGTGGAGCATGCCGATGTAGGTGCCGCCGGCGGTGCCCGCCTCGCCCATGGCATCGGAGTAGAGCTGGCCGCCGATCTCGACCTCATGGCCCTTCTCGCGGGCGGCATCGATCACCGCCTGGACGGTGCGCGGGTTGATGGTGCTCTCGATGAACACGGCGGGCACCTCACGCTCGATCACCACCTGCGTCATGCGACGGATGTCCGCCACGCCGGTCTCGGTCTCGGTGCTGATGCCCTGGATGCCGGCGACCTCGATGCCGTAGGCGCGGCCGTAGTAGTTGAAGGCATCGTGGGCGGTGACCAGGATGCGCTGCTCCTCGGGAATCGTCGCGATGCTCTCCTCGATCCAGCCGTGCAGCGCCTCGAGCTGGCTGGCGTAGGCGTCGGCGTTGGCGCGGATGTCGGCCTCGCAGTCGGGGCGCACCTCGACGAAGGCGTCAGCGAGGGTGGGAATGATCTGAGCCCACAGCGAGGCGTCCATCCACAGGTGCGGGTCGATGCCGTAGACGTCCTGCACGGTGATCAGGCTCGCCGTGTCGATGGAGGACGGCGCCACCGCCACGGTCGGAGTGATCTCGGCGAAGCGTTCCAGCACGTTGCCGAGCTGGCCCTCCAGGGAGTAGCCGGAGTAGAAGATCTGCTCGGCCTGCTGCAGGGTCGCCACGTCCCGGGCGCTCGCCTGGTAGAGGTGGGGATCGACCCCGGGCCCCATGATCGCCGAAACGTCGGCGCACTCGCCGCCCACCTCGCTGGCCACGTCGGCGATCATGCCGATGGTGGTCACGGTGGTCACCGGCGGCTCCGCCGCCATCGTCTGGCCGCTCAGCGCCAGCGGCGCCAGCAGGCCCAGCATCCTCTTCCCGCGTGTCATCTGCCTTTCCCCATCAACGTGGCCACAGTAGGAGTGAGATAGTCGATCAAGTATAGCCTTTGCTATACAACAGGGTAACGCGGGAACGCCTCCCCCGCCCACCATGCCTTTGCGGTCGGGTGATCACGGCGTCACGTCGTGCGTCGCCCGGTGCGGCCCGGCGCCGCGCGCCGGCGGTTCAGTCCTCGTCGAGAAAGCGCTCGAAGGCCGCCAGGGTCTCGCCGCTGACGTGGTGCTCGATGCCCTCGGCATCGAGGCGGGCGGTCTCGGCGCTGACCCCCAGCTTGCGCAGGCAGGCCTCGACAAGGCGGTGGCGCCGTCGGCTCTCGGCGGCGAGACGCTCCCCGGCCTCGGTCATGGAGATCCCCCGATAGGGCCGCTTGACGATCAGCCCCTCCTCCGCGAGGCGCTTGAGCATCTTGGCCACGGTGGGCTGGGCGACGCCGAGGCGCCGCGCGATATCGATCTGCCGGGCCTCGCCGCTATCGGCGATCAGGTCCGAGATCAGCTCGACGTAGTCCTCCGCCAGCTCGGTGCGCCGCGCATCGCGCGCCTTGCGAAAGCCCTGCACGTGGCTGTCCGGCTCGATGAGTCGCCCATGGCGAGGCTTAAGCGCTGATGTCATCGGATCCTGACCTGGGGGAAAAGAGTGGGGGCGTGATGTCCTCATGATGCCTTGCGACAACAGGAATGCAATTTTGGTGGCGCACGCACTGGCAACGGCACCTCGGTACGCCCGCCCGAGACGCAGAACTCGCTCGGCTCGCCAGGCGCAGCCATTCACGCAGAGCAAAACGCTACCTACAGGCCTTTCTTGCAGGCCTTATCACTCTGAGATGAGCGCCAACTGGTATACTTCTTGCCTATTACATCATGAGGGCCTACCCGGCCCGAGTGATCACGGCGCCCTACCCGGGCACCGAACGAACGAGGAGAAACCCGATGTCATCCGATCCGGTTACCCTGATGGTGGCGCGCCGCGTGGCCCGCGGCCGCTACCAGGACTTCAGCGCCTGGCTCGAAGAGGGCCGCGAGCTCGCCTGCGACTTCGCCGGCTACCTGGGCTCCGGGGTGCTGGCCCCGCCGCCCGGCGAGGACGAGTATCAGATCATCTTCCGCTTCCGCGACGCCGAGACCCTGGCCGCCTGGGAGCACTCCGCCTCGCGCCGGGCCTGGCTGGCCCGCGGCGAGGGGCTCTTCGAGGCGCCTCAGGAGCACCGCGCCAGCGGCCTGGAGGGCTGGTTCCAGGACGCCACCGGCCAGGCGCCGCCGCGCTGGAAGCAGGCGATCGCCATCTGGCTGGCCTTCTTCCCAGTCTCGCTGGTGTTCCAGGCGCTGTTCGGCGAGGCGCTCGCGCCCCTGCCGCTGCTGCCTCGGGTGCTGATCGGCACCCTGATGCTCACCCCGGTGATGGTCTTCGTGTTCATCCCCCTCTCCATGCGCCTGCTGGGGCCATGGCTGCGCGGCGAGCTCACCCCCTTGGCGCTTTTCCGCCGCCGCCTGCACCAGCGCAGGGCATGACGCCCCGGTGGCTCCTTGAGCGGCTCGTCATTAACGGCTAGGGTCCATGTGCCGACCCAAGACCGGCGACGCCCTAGCCATTCCGAAGAGGGACAGTGACCCGATGAGCGCTGAACAACACCGCATAGTGCTGCTGGATGGGGGCATGGGACAGGAACTCAGGCGGCGCAGCGATCGCCCCGCCACTCCGCTGTGGTCCGCGCAGGTCATGCTGGACGAACCACAGCTGGTCACCGACGTCCACCGCGACTTCATCGACGCCGGCGCGCGGATCATCACCACCAACAACTACAGCGCCACGCCGCAGCGCCTGGCGCGCGACGGCGATCCCGCCCTGTTCGCGCCGCTGCAGGCCGCCGCGCTGGACGCCGCCCACCAGGCCCGCGAGCAGAGCGGCCGGGCGGTGCGCATCGCCGGCTGCCTGCCGCCGCTGGTCGCGAGCTACCACCCCGAGGTGGTGCCGGACGACGCCACCTGCCTGCGCGACTATCGCCGGCTGGTCCAGGCCCAGGCCGAGGGGGTCGACCTCTTCATCTGCGAGACCATGACGCTGACCCGCGAGGCGCTGGCCGCGACCCGCGCGGCGATGGAGCACGGCGTGCCGGTGTGGGTCGCCTTCACGGTGGACGACGGCGACGGCACGCGCCTGCGTTCCGGCGAGCCGCTGGCCGAGGCGGCCCGGGCGGTAGCGGCGGCCGGCGCCGCGGCGGTGCTGGTCAACTGCTCGGTGCCCGAGGCGGTCACCACCGCCATGGCGACGCTGGCCGATCTCGACGTGCCCTACGGCGGCTACGCCAACGGCTTCACGGCGGCGGCGGATCTCGCCCCCGGCGGCACGGTGGAGGCGCTGGAGACCCGCGAGGACCTGGGCCCCGCAGGCTATGCCGAGCACGCCTGCCGCTGGATCGAACAAGGCGCGACCATCGTCGGTGGCTGCTGCGAGGTCAGCCCGGCGCATATCGCCGCCCTGGCCGAGCGCCTGACCGCCGAGGGCTATCGCCTGGCTTCCCCCTGAGGCCAGGCGGCCGACCCGGGCCGGCCGTGATAGGCTCGGGGCCATTATCCATGTGAGGAGCGCGCCATGACCGCCACCCAGCTACTCGACCGCCTGGTGGGCTTCGCCACCGTCTCCCGGGACTCGAACCTGGACCTGATCGCCTTCGTGGAGGGCTATCTGGACGAGCACGGCGTGGAGCACTGGCGCGTCGAGAGCGACGATGGCGGCAAGGCCAACCTGCTGGCGCGCATCGGGCCGGATGTGGCGGGCGGCGTGGTGCTCTCCGGTCATACCGACGTGGTGCCGGTGGACGGCCAGCCCTGGTCCACCGATCCCTTTACGCTTTCCGACAAGGGCGACGGCCGCCTCTACGGCCGGGGCACCTGCGACATGAAGGGCTTCATCGCCTGCGCGCTGGCCGAGGTGCCGCGCTGGGTCGGTCTTGAGCTCGACACGCCGATCTGGCTGGCCCTCTCCTACGACGAGGAGGTGGGCTGCATCGGCGCCCCACGGATGATCGAGACGCTGCTCGCCGATCACCCCCGCCCGGCGGCGGTGATCGTCGGCGAACCGACGATGATGCACCCGGTGGTGGCCCACAAGGGCGCCACCAACCTGCGCACCACCGTCACCGGTCGCGCCTCCCACTCCAGCCAGGTCAACCAGGGGGTCTCGGCGATCCACGTGGCCGCGCGCCTGGTGACCCGCATCGAGGACGTGATGGCCGAGCTCAAGGCCGAGGGCCGCGTCGACGAGGCCTTCAACGTCGTGCACTCGAGCCTGCACGTCGGCAAGATCGCCGGCGGCACGGCGATCAACATCATGGCCCGGGAATGCAGCTTCGAGTGGGAGATCCGCCACCTGCCGAGCGACCGCTTCGAGGAGCTTCTCGGGCGTGTGAACGCCACCGCCGCCGAACTCGAGGCCGAGATGCAAAGGCGCGCGCCGGAGGCGGGCATCGTCACCGAGGCGCTCAATACCACGGTGCCGGCACTGGCCGACGACAACAACGCCGAGGTGCTCGCCCTGTGCCGCGAGCTGCTCGACGAGCGCCCCGCCGGCGCCGTCGCCTACGCCACCGAGGCCGGCCAGTTCCAGCGCGAGGGGCTGCCCACGGTGATCTGCGGCCCGGGCAGCATCGGCCAGGCCCACCAGCCCGACGAGTACCTCGACATCGAGCAGCTCGAGGCGGGCGCGCAGTTCATGGCGGCACTGGGCGAGCGGCTACAACGAAAGTAGAATACCGGCTTCCCGCCCTCGCCCGGAGCCCTCATGCCGCGCCTGACGATCCTCAAGACCGGAGACAGCTTCGACGACGTGGTCCGCGACCACGGCGACTTCGAGGACCTCTTCCTCGCCACCCTGGCCCCGCTGGCCGAGGCGCGCGACGATCTCATCCTGACGGTCCACGATGCCCGCACCGCAGGCGTTCCGCCGGTGCCGTCCGCCGAGGACGGCGTGGTGATCACCGGCTCCCACGCCATGGTCAGCGAGGCCGAGCCCTGGAGCGAGGCGCTCAAGCCCTGGCTCGTCGAGGCCCGCGAGCGCGGCGTCGCCATGCTCGGCGTCTGCTATGGCCACCAGCTGATGGCGGCGGCCTTCGGCGGCGCGAGCGGCTATCATCCGGGCGGCCGCGAGGTCGGCACCCGCCGGCTGCGTCTCAGCGACGCCGGGCGTACAGATCCGCTGTTCGGCACCCTGCCGGCGGCCTTCCCCGCCCAGCTGACGCATTCCCAGTCGGTGCTCACTGCCCCGGCGGGCGCCGCGGTGCTGGCCGACAACGACCACGACCCCTTCCAGGCGCTGCGCCACGGACCGCGGCAGTGGAGCGTGCAGTTCCATCCGGAGTTCAGCGCCCCGGTGATGCGCGCCTATCTCGCCCACCAGCGCCAGGCCCTCGCCGATCAGGACGACGACCCCGAGGCGCGGCTCAAAGCGGTCGAACCCACCCCCGAGGCCGGCGGCCTGATCGCCCGCTTCGCCGAGCGGCTCATGCGCGTGCAGAGCGTCGCCTGAGCCTCGGCCCCGTCGGCGCCTGGCCAACCCGGCTTCTGCAAACGGCCCACCGAACACAAGAACGCCCCCGCACCAGACGGTGCGGGGGCGCTTGCATGGCATGACAGCCGGCCTGGCGGCCCGAGGCTAGCGGCGCGAGCTCTCGGCGACCTCCCCGGCCGGTGCCTCGTCCTCGACGGCCTGCTGCTGGATGCGCCCGATATCCGGCGCCCCGCCGGCGGCCTTGCGCCGCTGGCGATGCAGGTCGCGCAGCGAGCTTGCCATCATGGTGACGACGATGATGCCGCCGCCGATCAGCGCCAGCCGGGTCGGCACCTCGCCGACCCACCACCACACCAGCAGCGAGCCGAGCAGGGTCTCCAGCAGCAGCACCAGGCTGACCTCGGCGCCGGGCAGGTAGCGGGCCCCGGTCTGGATCAGGAAGTAGGCCGCCGGCAGGAACAGCGCCATGATCGCGAGCAGCGGCACGTCCTCGGCCGGGGGCAGGGTCGCGCCGCCGAAGAGGGCGGCCGGCAACAGCATCGCCAGACAGCCCAGCGGCAGGATCACCGTGGTGTCGATGCCGCGGCGCCGCTCGCCCTTCTGGGCACTGGCCACCGTGGTGTTGATGGCGATGGAGATCGGCACGAACAGCGCCACGCCGAGCCCCAGCAGGCTGCCCTGCCCCACCTCACCGGCCGCCATCAGGCTGGCCCCACCGACGCAGATGGCGATCACCACCCAGGTCTGGCGACGCAGGCGCTGGCGGAAGAACACCAGGCCGATCAGCCCGGCGACCAGGGGTGCCAGGTTCATCATCACCAGCACGTTGCCGGCCGAGGTGAAGCGGTTGGCGATGACGAAGGCCCAGCCGCTGGCGGCGAAGGCAAGCGGGCACCACCAGGCGGCGGGCCCGCAGGCGCGGATCGCCTCGGGCAGGCGGTGGCCGTAGCGCGCCAGGGCGATCATCAGCAGCACGGTGCCCAGCAGCAGGCCGCGCCAGAACAGGAACGTGACCGGTGATACGCCGGTCCCCTTGACCAGCAGGGCATCCGGCGAGAGCAGCAGCACCCCGGTCATGGTGATCAGGTAGCCCCGCAGCCGAAACGGCAAGCGCTTCCACATGTGAGGGTCCTCCTTGCGGGTGAAGATGTCGGGGTGACCAACGACAACAGGCCGGAGCAAGGCTCCGGCCTGTCGATGAGGCAGGGGTGCCGCCCTGGGGCGGCAACCGCTGTCTCAGGCGCTGGTGCGACGGCGAATCGGCGCGTCACCGTCCTGGCGACGACGCGGTGCACGCTCCGGCGCACCCTTGTCCTCGCTGATCTCCAGCGGACGACCGGCGACGCGAGCCCGGGCCATCTTGGCCAGGATGCTCTCCGGCAGCGAGCTCGGCAGCTCGACCACCGAGAAGGCGGTGCGGATGTCGATGCGACCGATCCGGTTGCCCTCGATGCCGCCTTCGTTGGCCAGGGCGCCGACCAGCTGACCCGGCTTGACGCCGTCCTGGTGGCCGACGGCGACGCGGTAGCGGGTCATGCCCTCGCGCGGCGCGCTGTCGCGGCGCTTCGGCTTGGCGTCACGCGCGTTGCGGTCGTTGTTGCGCTCGGCGCGGGGCGCCTGCAGGCGACCGATGGGCGGCTCGTCGGCACGCGCCATGCGGGAGAAGGCGCAGGCCAGCTCGATGGGGTCGTGACCCTCCTCGACCAGGCGCTCGATCAGCGCACGCTGCTCGTCGGCACCGGCGGTCAGGGCGGCGACCACGCGCTGGTGGAACATCTCGTCGCGATGGGCGCGGATGGCAGCCTCGTCGGGCAGCGGCATCTCGCTCATCTTCTGGCCGGTGGCCTGCTCGAGCCAGCCCACCTTGCGGCCTTCGCGGAAGCCGACGAAGGTGATCGCGACCCCGGTGCGACCGGCACGGCCGGTACGACCGATGCGGTGGGTGTAGGCCTCGGCATCCTGCGGCAGGTCGTAGTTGATGACGTGGGTGATGCGCGGCACGTCGAGGCCGCGGGCGGCGACGTCGGTGGCGATCAGCACGTCGACCTTGCCGCGCTTGAGGCGCTGGATGGTGCGCTCGCGCAGGCTCTGGTCCAGGTCACCGGAGAGGCTGGCGACGCTCATGCCGCGGGCGGAGAGCTGCTCCATCAGGGTGGTGCAGGCGGCACGGGTACGCACGAAGACGATGGCGCCATCGACGGGCTCGACCTCGAGGATGCGCGCCAGCGCCTCCTGCTTGGCGCCGCCGTCGACCCGCACCATGCGCTGGTCGATGCTGGCCGCGGTGCCGACCTTGGCGGCGATGGCGACCTTGACCGGGTCGACGAGATAGCGGTTGACGATGCGCTCGATCTCGGTCGGCAGGGTCGCGGAGAAGAAGACCCGCTGGGCGTTCTTGGGGGTGTCGGCGACAACGCGCTTGACGTCGTCGATGAAGCCCATGCGCAGCATCTCGTCGGCTTCGTCGAGCACCAGCGCGGAGAGGCCGTCGAGCTTCAGGCTGCCACGATCCAGGTGATCGATGATGCGGCCCGGGGTGCCCACAACGACCTGGGCGCCACGGCGCAGGGCGGAGAGCTGCTCACGGTATTCCTGACCACCACACAGGGTGGCGACTTCCAGGCCCTTGAGGTTCTGACCGTACTTGCTGAAGGAGGCGGCCACCTGCTGAGCCAGTTCCCGCGTGGGGGCCATCACCAGCACCTGGGGCTCGCGGCGCGTCAGCTCGAGGCGAGATAGCAGCGGCAGAGCGAAGGCAGCGGTCTTGCCGGTGCCGGTCTGGGCCTGGCCCAGCATGTCGCGGCCTTCCAGCAGCGCGGGAATGGTCTGTGCCTGGATCGGCGACGGGGTCGTATAACCCTGGGATTCGACAGCAGAAAGAACGGCAGGCAGCAGGGCCAGTTCGCCGAAGGACGGCGAGACGACAGAAGTCGAGGTCATGAATCACACCTTAATAGGCCGGCATCGCCGGCAAGTAACATCGGTGGCGCCCCTGACGCGGTAAAGCCATCAAGGCACCCTGCCGACCGTCGGCCCGAAGGCAGCGGAGCAGAGCGTAAATCGGAGTCGGGGACGCCGGTCGCACCTGGCATTCGGCCCATGCCATCGCAATCGATGGCCGCATGAGCCGCTGTGGCGACCGTTGGCGCCGATCTCGCCCGGGTGGCGGATCTCGGTGGCGCTCCATCTACACAATTCGAACGCGTGAGGCGCAGCTCTCGTGGCTGGGCTTCCCGCTTCGGCGCTTGCCTCGCCCGTCGGGGGGAGGTCGCGTCGTCATGATGGTGGGGTCAACACATGCGAGGAGCGCGCATGCTACCATCGTCGCGATGACCTGGCCAGCCTTATTCGTTCCACCTCTTCAGGAGCCCTTCATGCCGAGCCTCTGGGTCGATGCCGACGCCTGCCCCCGGGCGGCGCGCGAGATCATCATCCGCGCCGCCGAGCGCACCGCCACGCCGACCTGGTTCGTGGCCAACCACGCCGTGCCGCTGCCGGCCTCGAAATGGGTCAAGGGCCTCGCGGTGAGCCAGGGCTTCGACGCCGCGGATAACGAGATCGTCGAGCGCATCCAGCGGGGCGACCTGCTGATCACCTCGGACCTGCCGCTGGCCCTGGAGGCTATCGAGCGTGAGGCAAAGGTAATGACCACCCGCGGCGAGTCGCTGGATGCCAACAACATCCGCGCGCGGGTTCAGATGCGGGATTTCATGGAAACGTTGCGCGCCAGTGGCGAGCACACCGGCGGCCCCAGCGGCTACTCCGACGCTGACCGTCGCGAGTTCGCCAACGCCCTGGACCGGTGGCTGGCCAAGAACCCCTAATCGTAACGCCTCCGCACCCGGTGCAGATGCGACTGATACCAGGACGGGCATGGATACCCTGCGCGCCAGCGGCGAGCACACCGGCGGCCCCAGCGGCTACTCCGACGCCGACCGTCGCGAATTCGCCAACGCCCTGGACCGGTGGCTGGCGCGGCAGCGGTAGAGAGCGGCTTACTGGCGACAGGCTGCGCGGAGGCGCTGTAATCCCTTCCCTGGGCGCTACTTTTTCCATCCCTGGAAAAAGACCTCCGCTTCGCTCTGTCCCCAGCGCCACTCTCCGGCACGGCAGGTCGCCATCCTGAACGAAGCCGCCCGGTTATCGCTTAGGCCTTCTCGCGGATCCCCTGCCCCGGCAGGCGGTCGCGGTCGTGGGGCCGCTCCAGCTCGAGGCGCGGGCCGGCGGGCACGATGCGGGTCGGGTTGATGGTGTCGTGGCTGTAATAGTAGTGGCGCTTGATATGGTCGAAGTCCACCGTCTCCGCGATGCCCGGCCACTGGTAGAGCTCGCGCAGATAGTTCGACAGGTTCGGGTAGTCCTCGATGCGCCGCAGATTGCACTTGAAGTGGCCATGATAGACGGCATCGAAGCGCACCAGGGTGGTGAACAGGCGGATATCGGCCTCGGTCAGCCACTCGCCGGCCAGGTAGCGGGAATCGGCGAGGCGCGCCTCGAGCCGGTCAAGGGCCGCGAACAGCGCCATCACGTGCTTCTCGTAGACCCCCTGCTCGGTGGCGAACCCCGACTTGTAGACGCCGTTGTTGACGTGTTCGTAGACGTCGGCGTTGACGGCATCGATGGTCTCGCGCAGGTCGGTCGGATAGAGGTCCAGCCGATTGCCGGTGAGCCCGTCGAAGGCGCCGTCGAGCATGCGGATCAGGTCGGCCGACTCGTTATTGACGATGCGGCCCTGCTGCTTGTCCCACAGGGCCGGCACGGTCACGCGGCCGGTGTAGTGCGGGTCGGTGAGGGTATAGAGCTCACGATGGTAGTCGACGCCGTTGACGGCATCACCGCTGGAGCCCTCGTCACGGTGGTAGCTCCAGCCCTGATCGAGCATCAGCGGGCTGGTGTGGGAGACCCCGATCAGATCATCGAGGCCCTTGAGGCGCCGCATGATCAACGCGCGATGCGCCCAGGGGCAGGCCAGGGAGACATACAGATGGTAGCGACCCGCCTCGGCCGGCAGCCCCGGCTGGCCATCCGGCCCCGGGGAGCCGTCGGGGGTGATCCAGTCACGCAGCTTCGCCGATTCCCGCACGAACTCCCCGCCGTGCTTCTTGGTGTCGTACCACTGGTCGTGCCACTGTCCGTCGATCAAGAGCCCCATCTCGGCCTCCTCGGTTCGTCATGAGATACTTTCAGCTTACGACTATAAAATCGAAGCTCAAGCGCACTTTTTGCCCTCAATCATTCGATTTTTTCAATCACCGGCACCGAGTGCGCAGGCCTGGACGGCCTCTTGCAGGTGGCGGGCCATGGCGCGGGTGGCCGGCCCGGCGCGGTCGCGGTCGCGATGGATGAGCTGGATCGGCACCTCGCGCCGCCCACCCGCCGCCAGCGGCAACGGCGCCAGACGACCCGATTCCAGGGCCTCGGCGATGCGTGTCTCGGGCACCCAGGCAAAGCCGAGGTTGCGCTCGAGCATGTCGATGGAGGTATCCAGATGGCTCACCGTCCAGCGCTGCTCGGCCTTCAGCCAGCCGGAATCCAGCGACTGGCGCAGGGCGGAATCGCGCACCACCAGCTGCCGGTGCTGCTCGAGGTCGCGCAGGTCCAGCACCCGCCCCAGGCGATGCAGGGCGTGGTCGGGATGGGCGACGGCGACGAAGGCAACGGTCACCAGCGGCTCGCCCAGGAAGCCCTTGGCGGTGAGACCCGAGATCAGCAGGTCGGCATGGCCATCCTGGAGCATCTCCAGGCCGCCGTTGAGCACCGTTTCGTGAAGCTGCACCCGGACGTGGGGATAGGACGCGGAGAAGGCCTCCAGCGCCCGGGCCAGGGCATCCGGGGGAAAGATCTGGTCGATGGCCAGCACGATCTCCGCCTCAAGGCCCTCGGCCAGCCGACTCGCCACGTCCTCCAGGGAGTCGGCGTTCTCGATCAGCTGGCGGGCGCGGCGCAGCAACATCTCGCCGGCCTCGGTCAGTCGCACCTGACGCCCCACGGGCTCCAGCACCCTCACTCCGAGCTGCTGCTCCAGCTTGTGCACCGCATGGTTGAGGGTCGAGGGGCTCTTGTGAATGGCCTCGGCGGCGCGCGCGAAGCCGCCATGATCGACCACGGCGGCCAGCATCTGCCATTGGGCCAGGGTGACACGTGACATTTCGATTTCCTCGAATATCAATAGCGAAATATTGCGCTTAATCTTCGAAAAAACCGACCTAGAATGCCAGTCAAGATCCCCAAATGGAGACAGACCATGGCCCCCTCCCCGACGACCCGGCAAGTTGCACGCCTGTTGAACACCCGGCCGAGCCAGGATGGCGACGGCGTCAAGATCCAGCGACTGCACGACTTCGGCGGCGGCCTGGATCCGTTCCTGATGCTCGACGAGCTGGTCTCCGACCAGCCAGATGACTATATCGGCGGCTTCCCGCCTCACCCCCACCGGGGCATCCAGACGCTGACCTACGTGATCCATGGCGGCCTGACCCACGAGGACCATCTCGGCCACTCGAGCACGATCCACCCCGGCGATGCCCAGTGGATGCACACCGGCCGTGGGATCATCCACTCCGAGATGCCGCTGACCGATCACCAGGGGCTCCACGCCTTCCAGCTGTGGCTGAACCTGGCGGCCGAAGACAAGCTCAGCGAGGCGACCTACCGGGACGTTCGGGCGGAAGAGATGCCACGACTGACCGACCGCCACGCCTCATTGACGGCGTTGGGCGGGCACTGGCAGACGCTCGCCGGTGACGGCGTCGACGGCCCCCTGACGCGACTGGCCGGCCAGGGCGCCGTCGCCCACGCGCGACTGGCGCCCGGCGGCACGCTTGAACTGGCCACCCACGCCACCACGCTGCTGGTCTATGTCTTCGCCGGTGGCCTGGACGTCGCCGGCACCCGGATCGAACGAGGACAGCTCGCGCAGCTGGCCAGCGGGGAGGCGCTCAGGCTGACCAGCGCCGAAGGCGGGCAGGCCCTGCTGCTGGCCGGCGAGCCGCACGGCGAACCGATCGCCCACTATGGCCCCTTCGTGATGAACCGTCAGGCGGAACTGGAACAGGCGCTCAGGGACTACCGCGATGGCACCCTCACCGACTGATCGCGCTCCCCTGGGTTGAAAAACTCCGCGCCGACCTATTCAATATGCTTAGAGAACGGCGTTCGCGCCCCGACGCTCGCTCGATAATCGCCGCCCTGGCGCCTCGAGCGGGCTTTTTCTGTATATCTATACAGACTAGGCATCTCATGCATCATAGAGTATGGTTCTAAGGCCCTTTTTTTGTTTTCTTCATTCAACTTGTCACGGCCTTTTCCCCATGATGCGAATCCTTCATTCGCTACCCCGCACCCATAAGCTGCTGCTGTTACCCGTTGCCACCATGGTGACCGTGCTGGGAGCCCAGAAGGTGCTCACTACCTTCGAAGATGTTCAGCGTGATCGACAGACACCCGATACCGTTCTCGTTCCTCTCGATGCCGATGCCAGCCCCGGCCTGCCCTCGCTCAATACCAAGCGCGACGCGGTGAGCGAAGCCCTGGCGAAGGCCAACCAGGCGCTCGACGCCACCCGCGGCCACGTGCCGATCTCCGCCCTGACCGCCTCGGAAGTCGTCGACATCGACTTCATCGATGCCGCACGAGCCAACCGGACCGAATCCGGGGTCCCCGCAACGCTGGCCATGCCCGCCCAGGGCACCGCCTCTGCCCGAACCGGTCAGGCGCCAATCGAAGGCGACGCGATGCGTCTCGACGAGGGTGCCCAGCACATGGCCGTGGTCATCGGGACCATCGCCGCCGGCATGCTCGAGCTCGAGGACGGCATGGTGGCCGATGCCACCTCCTACGAAGACGTCACCGAGGACGAACTCGCGCTGTTCGACGAGGGCCCGATCGTCCTGGAGCAGGAGATCGTCGCCAACGAGCCCTTCGTCCCGCAGTGGCAGACCTATACCGTCCAGAGCGGCGACACCTTCGCCATCATGGCCCAGCAGCACCTCGAGATGGGCTATAGCGAGGTCATGGCCCTGCTCGACAGCATGCCCGAGCCGCGCCTGCTGACCCACTGGCGGGTCGGCGATCATTTCGAATACCAGCTGGACGAACAGGGCGACCTGCTCGCCCTGCGGATGATGAAGAACGCCCGCGACGGCTACCTGGTCGAGCACAAGGACGACGCCTTCGAGGTCGCCACCATCGAGCGCGCCGGGGAAGCGACCCAGCGACTCTTTGCCGGTACCATCAGCGGCAGCTTCGCGCGCTCGGCCAAGGCCACCGGCCTGACCAGCGCCGAGGTCTCGGAACTCTCGCGGGTGCTGGAGAAGAAGCTCGACTTTCGCCGCGACACCCGTCGCGGTGATCGCTTCCAGGTGCTGGTGGAGTCCGACATCATCGACGGCGAGAGCCTGGACCCGCGCGTCCTGGCGGTGGAGTACGAGGGCGCGCGCATGAACCTCACCATCGTGCGCAACAGCGAAGACAACCGCTTCTATACCCCCGAAGGCGAAAGCCTCGACCCGGCCTTCAACCGCTATCCCTTCGAGGGGCGCTACCGGCTGAGCTCGCACTTCAACCCCAACCGCCACCACCCGGTCACCGGTCGCATCAGCCCCCACAAGGGCACCGACTTCGCGATGCCGATCGGCACCGCCGTGCGGGCCCCGGCCAACGGCCGCGTCGAGAAGGTGGGCAACCATCCGGCGGCGGGACGCTACGTGGTGATCCGCCACGACAACGGCTACAAGACTCGCTACCTGCACCTCTCGCGGCCGATGGTCAGCAACGGACAGCGCGTCACCATGGGCGAGCGCATCGCGCTCTCCGGCAACACCGGGCGCAGCACCGGACCGCACCTGCACTACGAGGTCCTGGTCAACAACAGCCAGGTGAACGCCATGAAGGTCTCCCTGCCGGAGAACCAGAGCCTGCAGGGCGATCGCCTGGTGGCCTTCCAGCGTCAGGCCGAGCCGATGCTGGCGGCCCTGGAGAGCGGCCAGACCGGCGCCGTGGTGGCCAGCACCGAGACGCCGGCCGCGGACGACGACGAGGGCTGATCACTCCTCGTCACCCGCTGCCGCTACTGCGCCCCGCCCCGTGCGGGGCGCCGTCGTTTCGGGCCCGGCTCAGCCCAGGATCATCACCACGCAAGCCGCGGTCAGCAGGCCCATCACGGCGTTGAAGATTCGCCAATGGCGCCTGGTCTTCATCAGCCGGCCCACGGCCACGCCGAAGCCCGCCCAGAGCGCGATCGACGGCAGGTTGGTCATGCCCATCACCGCGATCACCACCACCGCCGAGGCCAGGAAGGCATCACCGGAGAGCGTGAAGGAGGCGATGCCCGAGATCGCCATCACCCAGGCCTTGGGGTTGGCGAACTGAAAGGCGGCAGCCTGCCAGAAGGTCAGCGGCCTGGCCTCGTGCTGGGCGCCGTCACGCTCTGGCGGCGGCGCGGTGGCGATCCGGTAGGCGAGCCACAGCAGATAGGCGCTGCCAATCAGCTTGAGTGCCTGCTGCAGCGGCGGCCACTGCTCGAACAGGGCGCCGAGCCCCAGCGCCACTGCCCCCATCAATACCATCACGCCGATCGAGATGCCGAGCATGTGCGGCAGGGTGCGCAGGAAACCGAAGTTGGCACCCGAGGCGGTCAGCATCATGTTGTTGGGGCCGGGTGTGGCGGACATGCTGATCGCAAACAGCATCATCGGACCGACCAGGGCGAGCAGCTCGGGCAGCGGAAGGGTCATGGGAGCTCCTGTGAGTCGGGCAGCGAATCGAAATCGAGGCAAACGCCGACCATTGTAGGGGTACAATTTGACGCAAATTGCCTGACAAGGCCGGAAATTGCGCGCACAATCTCAGTATGCGCCGCCGTGTTCGCCGATCAAGGACGGCTTTGTCACCCCGACATTGTCCGATTCCCGAGCCGCCCTGATGCTGTCGGACAGGGTCGCCCGCAAGACCCAAGACCCAAGACCCTGCCGTTACCCGAGGGAGAGACGCCCCATGGACATCCAGGCCCAGGCCCGCGCTCGCTGCCAATGGCTGCCCGACCTCGAGGGCACCGACACCCCGCGCTACCAGGCGCTGGTCGATCAGCTGGCCGCCGATATCGCCGCCGGCACCCTCGCCCCCGGCGAGCGCCTGCCGCCCCAGCGCCTACTGGCCGATGCGCTCAAGGTGACCGTCGGTACCATCACCCGCGCCTATCGCGAGGCCGAGCGCCGCGGCCTGGTCGAGGCCCGGGTCGGCAGTGGCACCCGAGTTCGCTCGCCGTCGACGGATGCGCCGCGCTTCCACCACCTCTCCCACGCCGCCGAGGGCAGCATCGACCTGTCGCTGAGCGTACCGATCCCTCACCCCTGGCGGGCCGAGCAGCTCGCCGGCGTGCTGTCGCGCCTGAGCCAGTCGCCGCCCGCCGTCGAGGCCGCCCTGGCCTACCCCTCCGAGCAGGGCAGCCCGGCCAGCCGCGAGGCACTGGCCGGCTGGCTGACCCACCAGGGCCTGCCGATGAACGCCGAGGACCTGATTCTCACCGCCGGGGGGCAGCACGCCGACTTCCTGGCCCTGCAGGCGCTGGTGCAGCCCGGCGAGGCGGTCGCCTCGGCGGCCCTCACCTACCCCGGCATGATCGCCACCGGCCGCCAGCTGGGCCTCAAGCACGTGGCGGTGCCGATGGACGACGAGGGCATCCGCCCCGAGGCGCTGGAGCGCCTCTGCCAGCAGCAGCGCATCCGCCTGCTCTACCTGATGCCCGAGCACAACAATCCCACCGGCGCGCGGATGGGCGAGGCGCGACGCCACGCCATCGTCGAGGTGGCCCGGCGCCACGACCTGCTGCTGCTCGAGGATGGCGTGCAGTTCGTCACCGCCGCGACCCGCGGCACGCCCTTCTACCGGCTGGCGCCGGAGCGCGCGCTCTACATCTTCAGCGTCTCCAAGCTGCTCGCCGGTGGGCTGCGCCTGGGCGCCCTGCGGGCCCCCGCCAACCTGATGCCGCGCCTGACCGCCTCCCTGCGGGCCCAGTGCTGGGCGATGCCGGAGCTGATGACCCGCGCCGCCGTCGACTGGCTGACCGGCGCCGAGGCCACGACGCTGATCGAATGGCAGTGGCAGGAGGTGGCCGCGCGCCAGCGACTGCTCGCCGAGCGCCTCAGCGGCCATGAGATCGTCGCCCACCCCTGCGGCTTCCACGCCTGGCTGCGCCTGCCCGACCCCTGGCGGGCGGTGGACGTGGTGGCCCGCGCAGCCGAACGCGGCGTCACCCTGCTCGGCGCCGATCCCTTCTGCGTGGGCAGCCAGCCCGCCCCGCAGGCGGTGCGCCTCTGCGTGACGCCACCCGCCGAGCGCGCCCGGCTCGACGAGGGGCTGACCCGGCTGGCCGCGCTGCTCGAGGAAGAGCCTCGCCGGGTCTCGCCGCTGATCTGACGTCCCCCTCTCCCCCTTCACTGCCAGGAGCCACGCGCTTGTCCTCACCTCACGCTCACGCCCCCTCCGCGCCACGCCCCGGCGGCATGCTCGCCAGCTTCGTCGGCGTCTTCCGCTACAGCCATCGCGCCCTGGCGCTGGTCTGGCAGACCTCACGCCCGCTGACCCTCGGGCTCGCGCTCTGCACCCTGGTCGCCGGTGTGCTGCCGGCGGTGGCGGCCTGGATCGGCCAGCTGATCGTCGACTCGGTGGTCGCGGCGATGGCCCTGCATCGCGACACCGGGCGCGTCGAGTGGTGGGGGGTGCTTCGCTACGTTCTGGCGGAAGCCGGGGTGATCGCCACGATTGCGCTGGCCCAACGCGGCCTCGCGGCCCAGCAGTCACTGCTGCGCGCCCTGCTCGGCCAGAAGGTCAACGTGATGATCCTCGAGAAGGCCGGCACCCTGTCACTCGAGCAGTTCGAGGACTCCGAGTTCTACGACAAGCTGACCCGCGCCCGCCGCGAGGCCTCGACGCGCCCGTTGGGCCTGGTCAACAAGACCTTCGGCCTCGCCCAGAACGCCATCTCGCTGGCGAGCTTCGGCGTGCTGCTGGTGCAGTTCTCGCCCTGGGCGATCCTCGTGCTGGTGATCGGCGCCCTGCCGGTGTTCGTCTCGGAGGCCAAGTTCTCGGGCGACGCCTTCCGGCTGTTCCGCTGGCGCTCACCGCAGACCCGCATGCAGATGTACCTGGAGACGGTGCTGGCCCGCGAGGACAGCATCAAGGAGGTCAAGCTGTTCGGCCTGGAGCCGCTGCTGCTGGATCGCTACCGGACGATCTTCGACACCCTCTACGATGAGGATCGACGCCTGACCATCCGACGCGAGACCTGGGGCTTCCTGCTCGGCCTGCTCGGCACCCTGGCCTTCTACGGCGCCTACGCCTGGGTGGTGGTGGAGACCGTGACCGGCGCGCTGACGCTGGGCGAGATGACCATGTACCTGATGGTCTTCAAGCAGGGCCAGGCGGCGCTCTCGGCGAGCCTGACGGCGATCGGCGGCATGTACGAGGACAACCTCTACCTGTCGAACCTCTACGAGTACCTCGAGCAGCCGGTGCCGGCCGAGCGTGGCACGCTGACCGAGGGCGCGATACCGGGCGACGGCATCCGCTTCGAGGCGGTGAGCTTCACCTACCCGGGCACCGCGACACCGGCCCTCGCGGGGATCTCGCTGCACCTGCGGCCGGGCCGCAGCCTCGCCCTGGTGGGCGCCAACGGCTCGGGCAAGACGACGCTGATCAAGCTGCTGACGCGCCTCTATGAGCCGACCGAGGGGCGCATCCTGCTCGATGGCAGCGACCTGCGGGACTGGGAGGTCCAGACGCTGCGCCGACGCATCGGGGTGATCTTCCAGGACTTCGTGCGCTACCAGATGAAGGTGGGCGAGAACCTCGGCGCCGGGGACGTCGAGGCCTTCGGCGACGAGGCACGCTGGCAGGAAGCGGCGCGCCGCGGCCTGGCCGACGATTTCATCGCCGAGATGCCCGGCGGCTACCACACCCAGCTGGGGCGCTGGTTCAAGGGCGGCCAGGAGCTCTCCGGCGGCCAGTGGCAGAAGATCGCCCTGTCACGAGCCTACATGCGCGAAGGGGCCGACATCCTGGTGCTCGACGAGCCCACGGCGGCCATGGACGCCGCCGCGGAGGCCGCCGTCTATGCCGACTTCCGCGAGCACAGCCGCGACCGCATGACCATCCTGATCTCCCACCGCTTCTCGACGGTGCGGGCCGCCGACTGGATCCTCGTGATCGACAACGGCGAGATCCTCGAGCAGGGCGACCATGCGAGCCTGATGGCCGGCAATGGCCGCTACGCGAGGCTGTTTCGCCTGCAGGCGAAGGGCTACGAGTGATCGACGGCGCGGAGTCAGCGATAAGCCCGGCCTAGCGAGCGGGGGGGCCATCGAGGGCCTCGAGCAATGCCGCGTCGCGCTGGTAGATATCGGGGCGGAAGACCAGCTGGCCCTCCTCGCCCGGGTGCACCGTCCAGTAGTGCAGGATGACCGGCACGGGACGCTCGAGGTGAATATTGCGGGTTCTCCCGCTGGCGACCAGGGTGGAGACCCGGGCGTCTGTCCCGGTGTCGTCGAAGAGCTGCTGGGCGAGCTCGAGCACACCCTGCACGCGGATGCAGCCCGAGCTGAAGGCGCGCTGTTCCCGGTCGAAGAGCGCCTGTGCCGGGGTATCGTGCAGGTAGACCAGGTGATCGTTGGGAAAGCGCAGGACCACGCGCCCCAGGGCGTTCCGGGGACCGGCACGCTGGCGCAGGATGACGTTGCCGGGCCGCCACCAGTTGACGTCTCTCGGGTCGAGGCGTCGCCCGGAGGGGCTCAGCACCATCAGATCCTGCTGCCACAGGTAGCCGAGGTTGCGGCGCACCCTGGGCAGCACATCTTCGCGCAGGATGGTCGGCGGCACCGTCCAGGTGGGGTTGATCGTCAGGTGGGTGATCTGCGAGCGCAGCGAGGGGGTGCGACGATAGGGCCTTCCCACCACGATGCGCGAGCGCCAGACGTCGCCGTCGGGACGGAAGTAGCGGATCCGGTAGCCGGCGATATCGACCAGCACGAAGGAGTCCGGCAGGCCATGGAGCAGCCAGCGCGCGCGCTCCAGGTTGACGCGGATCTGGTCGATGCGGGTGGCCACGGGGACATTCAGGGCCGCGCGCGTCCGGGGGCCGACGATGCCGTCCACCTCCAGCAGGTGGCGCTGCTGGAAGCGCTCCACGGCCGCCACCAGGCGCTCATCGTAGCGGCGCGGATCGATGGCTCCCGACGCGGGCTCATCGGCGACGCGTGCCGCCATCACCTCGAGCTCGCCCAGGATCGCCAGGCGCTCACGCAGCAGTCGCACATCCTCGTGGCTATCTCCCGGGCGCAGCGACTGGGGTCGCGGCGGCATCATCGGCCAGCCCCCCTGCCGCGCGATGTGACGATAGCGTGCGAGGCTCGCCCGCAGGCGCTCGTAAGGCGGCGCGCTGGGGCGCGCCGAGGCGAAGGCCTGCTCGAACCGACGGGCGTCCACCGCCTGCGATATCACCGCAAGATCGAGCGGAGGCGCCTCGATGGGCACCTCCCAGCCGAGGTCGATGCGATAGGGATCCACCTTGCCGCGCTGAAGGTGATGCAGGGCCGTCAACAGGGTCTGGCTGGCTTGCAGGTCGAAGCGAGCCCGCGCCTCTGGGGGACTCTGCTCGTCATGTGCCTGGCGATGGGCCGCGACCAGTGTGTCCGGCCGGTAGTCCTGCGGCATCAGGCCATCGGCATCGAGGGTGCGCAGGGCAGTGGAGAGGGCCATCACGGTCGCGGTTTCCTGCCAGGCAGGCCGTCCATCGCGCGCCGCGTAGAACGCCCGCAGGGTCACGTCCTGCTCTTCCAGGCGTTCGGCGAGGACCTCGTCCAGGGAGGGCTTGCCCTCCTCGGCCAGCGCCGAGGTGGTGGGCGACAGCATCATCGCCGCCGCGAGAATCAGCGGCTTCCATCCGGTTGCCCAGCGCATGGTGAACCTCCTCGAGGTTGATGTTGGTGGCTGGTTCTTTATGATGCTCACCATCATCATAGTGTCTGATCGCGAGCCGCAGGGAAGCCGCTCGTCAGTTCGCGTGATCGCCCCTCCGTCCCGGAATGGACGTCGAGTCGGCAGCGCACCCCACCCGACAGGTTTCCCGAATGCCGATCCATACCCCGAGACATTGGCTGCCCGGTGCGGCCCTCTTCAGCGCCCTGCTGCTGAGCCCCCTGCCCTCCGTGGCCAGCGACGACTTCCTGACGCAGGCCGACATGCCCGCCCCCCAGCCCTCGCCGGCACTCGACCAGACCCTGCAGCGGCTGGCCCCCGACGCCGATGCCCGGGTGATGCGCCTGGCGGCCCGCGCGCTTTCCTGCGCCGACCCGGACGCCGAGCGACTCGCGGTGATCGACTTCTCGCTGCCCTCCACCGAGCCGCGCCTGTGGGTCTTCGACCTGCAGCGTCAGCGGTTGTTGTTCAAGGAGCTGGTCTCTCACGGCCAGGGATCAGGCAATGCCGTGGCCCAGAACTTCTCCAACGTGCCGGAGAGTCATCAGTCCAGCATCGGGCTGTTTCGCACCATGAACAGCTACCGGGGGAGCAACGGCTACTCCCTGCGCCTCGAGGGGCTGGAGCCCGGCGTCAACGACCTGGCCTACGAGCGCGCCATCGTCATCCACGGTGCCGACTACGTCAGCGAGGACTTCATCGAGCAGACCGGCCGGCTCGGCCGCAGTCACGGCTGCCCGGCGGTGCGCCAGGAAGTGGCGACCCCGCTGATCGACAGCATCAAGGAGGATCAGTACCTCTTCACCTACTACCCAGATCCGGAATGGCTCGCCAGCTCGAACTTCTTCCGCTGTGACCGTGACGCGACGCCCCTGGCCATGCACTGAGGCTCCGCCCAGCGTCCGGCGGCGCCCGCAGGGGCGAGCGAGCCGCGCGCCGGGATTGCGCCGATGTCGGTGACTGCGCCATTCTGCATCCTGGTGACTCACTGGCACAGGAGAGGACGATGAAAGATCGGGTATTACTGATTACCGGAGCCTCGAGCGGCATTGGCGCGGCCACGGCCCGCGCCGCCGCCCGCGACAACTACAAGCTGGTGCTGGCGGCCCGCTCTCGGGAGAAGCTGAGCGCCCTGGCCGAGGAGCTGGGGCAGGAAAACGTCCTCGCCCTCGGCTGTGACGTCACCTCCATGGACGATCAGCAGGCCATGGTCGAGCAGGCGCTGGAACGCTTCGGGCGCATCGACGCGGTTTTCGCCAACGCGGGACGCGGCGGCTCGCCGGGCGGCTTCAGCGGCGCCGACCACGAGGCATGGCGCGACATGATCCTGACCAACGTCTATGGCGTGGGCCTGACCCTGCAGGCGACCCTGCCGGCACTGCGCCATAGTCGCGGCCAGGTGCTGCTCACGGGATCGGCCGCCGGCCGGGCCACCATTCCCGGCTCCATGTACAGCGCCACCAAGTGGGCGGTCACCGGTATCGGCTACAACCTGCGTGAAGAGCTGCGCGGGAGCGGCATCCGGGTGACGCTGATCGAGCCCGGCATGGTCAACACCCCCTTCTTCGACGAGCCTCCGGAACACGCCCTGGAGGATCGCGATATCGCCAATGCGGTGATCTACGCCCTTCAACAACCGACTCACGTGGATGTCAACGAGATCCTCATCCGCCCCACGCCCCCGGTGGAGTAAGCTCTCTCCTTCCACCACTTTCGTTACCCTTCATCGCTGCCTGGCTTCACCCGCCAGATCCTGGGCCATGGATGGCCGCAGCTCCCCTCCAGCACGGGCGTCATCGGACGCGCTCCGATCGAGCCCCTCGGTATCCAGACGCAACCGGAAAGATCGACCGGTGGCCGGATAGCGAGCGCGTTCTCGGGCAGGGCATGGTGCCAAGAAGCTCGAGCAAAAAGTCCAACGTCGAGACGACGGGACACTGGCAAGATGAGCCTTCTCAGAAGCATTAATGATGCCTTCGCCTGTCCAGGTATCAGTCCAATACCGCTTACCAGCCTCAAGTACCAATTTCATGATGCCAATGGCCAGACGATCTCTCGTCAGCCACCGGATATCTCCTCCCAAACCTCTGAAACGACGAGGTTTTCCTTTGTATGACGGATCATTCACCGATCATCACATTTACCACCGCTCTGTAACATGACTTTACAATAAAGAGAGAGCCGCCAACACTGGGAACGGCAGGCATTGGACAGTGATCGCCATGCCATCGATTCGCCACTTTCCCCTCCTTCCGGCATGGGGGCGGTCATGCTCATGTTCTGAAGGGGCTGGGGCGAGTTGCATCATGAAATGACATCATGACAAGCGGGCCAAGACCCGTGGTATCAGCAGGCTTCGCAGGGCCCTGATCACCATCAACGATGGTTGCCAGCAACCATAAGGACAACTGATGATGGAGTCATCACGGCAGATCATGGCAATCGGAAATCACTCGGCCTTTCAGGCCACCATCGAGGAGCTCTCACACCAGGGCTGGTCAGTTTTTCACCCCGAAAGCCTCCCTGAAGCCCTGGCGATTATCGGCAAGCATGATTGCAGGATTGGACTGGCCTTCCTCGAAGAAGACACCGCATCGCTACCCCTTGAAATGGAACGAGCCTCAGAGTTGGCGGCGCTTCACTGGGTCGTGCTCGTCGAGGATGTCGAGCGGTTGAGTGACAAGGCTCGCGACCTGATATACAGCTATTGCTTTGCCTATCGCGCCGCCCCCCTGGATATCCACAGCGTCAACGTGCTCCTCGAGGGGGCGCTGGGCATGGCCAAGCTGCAGGACCGCTACGATGCCTACCGAGAAGGCCATCAGAATGATGACTTGCGCATGGTTGGCGATACACCGGTCATGCAGTACCTCTACCGCACCATTCATAAGGTGGCCTCCGTCGATGCCCCCGTCCTGATCACCGGAGAGTCGGGGACCGGAAAGGAGCTCACCGCACGGGCGATTCATGAGCTATCGTCTCGACGCCAGGGGCCGTTCAACGTCGTCAACTGCGGAGCGCTTCCCGCAGGACTCATTCAGTCGGAACTCTTCGGCCATGAGAAAGGCGCCTTCACCGGGGCCAATCAACGCAAGACCGGCATCATTGAGAATTCACAGGACGGCACGCTCTTCCTAGACGAAATAGGCGACCTTCCCCTCGATATGCAGGTCAACCTGTTGAGGTTTCTTGAGACCCTGACGGTATTTCGCGTCGGCGGTCTCAAGGAGATCCCCGTCGATGTCAGGGTCCTGGCGGCGACCCATGTCGACCTCGAAAAGGCCGTCGAGAGGGGGGAGTTCAGAGAGGATCTCTTCCATCGCCTCAATGTCCTGCAAGTGCAAACTCCCGCCCTCAGGGAGCACCCGGAGGATATCGAACCGCTGGCCAACTTCTTCTTTCATCGCTTCTCTTCTGACAAGCCGGCGAAGGTCAGGGGCTTCAGCCATGAGAGCCTGGTGGTGATGCGACAGCATCGTTGGCCGGGGAACATACGCGAAATGGTGAACCGGGTAAGACGCTCCATGATCATGTGCGAGCATCGCCTGATCAGCCCCAGCGACCTGGGACTGGAACGGCGCAATGGCCATTCCCGCGACACCGACTCCCTCCAGCAGGTCCGCGACACGGCGGAGTGCGAGGCGATCAAGGCCGCGCTGGTCCGCAACAAGCACAAGGTCTTGCACGCGGCACGGGAGCTCGGCATCTCACGGGTCACGTTGTATCGACTGCTCGAGAAGCATGGCATCGACAGGAGCGGCGGCTCGGACGAGACGACGGGGGCCTTTCCATCGACATCCAAGACCATTCAACTAACCTGAACATGAGCCGGGGATGGGGCCGCTGCCAGCCCATACAGCGGTGCCCCGGGGGACAGGTTGATGTGATCGGGATCATTGCGTGCCTTATCACGCTGCGGGTGAGGTGCGAGACAGGCAATAACAACAGGAAGGAAGCCATGAGCTCAGGAACCACGACCCTCCGCTATGCTGCTGGCCTTATCACGGTGCTTGGCTGCCTGCCGGCCCTTGCCCAGGAAGCGGCCCAGGACGCAACAGAGCAAACGCGACAGGAAGCGATACAGAACGTTCGGGGCAAACCGGTGGGGCAGGCACCCGAACCGCAGGATGAGCGACCGCAGATCCAAGCCGCCGCCGAGTACGGAGGGGTGCTGACCCCCAAGGGTCGGCTCATCCTGGAACCCGAATTCCAGTACTCCCACGAAAGCATCAACCGCATGACCTTCGAAGGGGTCAGCGTGCTGAGTACGCTGCTGATCGGGGTGTTCACGGCCCAGGACGTCGATCGTGATAACTATACCGCCTCGCTGACCGGCCGCCTGGGCTTCACCGATCGTCTGGAGCTCGAGATGAAGGTGCCCTACGTCTATCGGGACGAGAACGAGCGGGTCAATGTCCCCATCGAGGATAGCCAGGACGACGTCTTCAGCCTCGACCGTGAGCTCTCCGGCGACAGCCTGGGCGACATCGAGCTGGCGGCCCACTATCAGCTGAATCGCGGACAGAACGGCATGCCCTTCTTCATCGGCAACCTGCGCTACAAGACCACCACCGGCAGGGGCCCCTTCGATATCGATCGCGACAGCTCAGGCAACCCGCTGGAGCTCTCGACCGGCACGGGCTTCCACTCGATCGAACCCAGCATCACCATGCTGCTGCCCTCGGCACCGGCGGTCTACTTCGCCAACCTAGGCTATGTCTTCCACCTCGAGGACAGTGTCGACCAAAGCCTGACAGACGTCGAAGGGGATAACATCGAAGTCGGCGACGTCGATCCAGGCGATGCCGTGCGCCTCAGCTTCGGCATGGCCTATGCGATCAATCCGCGGACTTCCTTTACCCTGGGCTACAAGAACGATTTCATCGGCAAGACCAAGACCGAATACGTTAATACCATCAATGGCAGCACGACCCAGGTAGAGTCGCAGACGCTGAATGTCGGCTCGCTGCTGCTGGGCTGGAATTACTCGCTTAGCCAGGACGTCAATATCAACTTGGGGCTTGAGCTCGGCATCACGGAGGACGCCCCAGACACCACCCTGACCCTGCGTATGCCCATCGGCATGAACGTCTTCTAAGCTGACACGCACGGAGCACGGAGAGACGTCAACGCAGGGAAAGAAAAGTAGTAGATTCAACAGTAATGAGGCTGCCCGTAAAAGGCAGCCTCATTGTTTGCTCTGTGGCTCGATAAAAGAACGATGGGAAAGTCAGGCAGTGTCAGCGCAGGATGCCGGAGAAGGAATCCACGATCGCTGCCCGTTTCCTGGCAGCGTCCAGGGCACCCATGTTGTTGAGGCGAACGTTGATATCGATTCGCTGCTGGATGTTTCTGCTCGTTGCGTTGCTCACCACGCCGCTGATGATGGCATCTCGAGTGATATTGTGCAGGGCGGTGGTAAAGCCCTTGGCATCGTTCAAGGCAACACCCGAAAAGTCGGCGAGGCCCGTCAGATCTACACCGCCAGGTGTCACGTTGGTGACCGAGACCGCGCCGTTACCTATCGGTATCGCCGCCCCGGCAGGATCACGGAAGGTCTGGGAAACGACATTGGCGCCTGCCTGGGTGAAGTTCACGACGGAGACCATCTCGACACGGTTGTCGATCAGCGTCTGCAGACGGGCGCCGAAATCCACATCGAGCCCGCCAAAATTGAAGCCGGCGCGCATCTGGCCCATTTCCTCATCCGCGATCACGGTGCCGCGATAAAAGCCGTCCTGCGCCCCTGAAGATTGCGAGACCTCCTCATAGAACCTGTCCTCCCCATCATGGACCGCTGCAGGCGCCACGGGAGAAAGCGTTGCGGCCTGAGAGGCAGCCGCCACAAAAAGCGCCGCCGCGCAGGCCCACCCAAGCCGGCTTGCCGTCGCTTGTCCAAAAGCCCGAGAGTTCATCGTGTCATCTCCTCGTTACCGACCCAGTTCGTTGTACGCGGGCAGGGTCAGCAGACTGGCCCCGACGCTCGAGCGATTCACGCCCCTGGCCAGTGGGGAGTCGGGGCGCACGGCCCAATCCTGGTCATGGTTGAAATTCTGGCGGGCCACTTCGATCTCTGCGCGAGCACCGAGTACCGACCCGTTCCACAGATTCTCGAAGTGCTCGCGAGGCACCACCAGGGTACCGGCGGCCGGATCCCCCACCAGGATATTGTCGCTATCGATCCCCTTGACGACGACGAAATGCTTGTAGCCCCCGGTGTTCACCATGGTGATGGCCGGCACGCCGATGCGAATGAAATCATCCAGCGAGATCCGGAAACCATCGGCATTGAGCCCACGGCCGTCCAGATAGCGTTTCATGTCGAGCATGGAAAACCCATGTCGCTGGATCTTCTCGGCGTCTCCGGCGCGAATCATGGTCTCGAAGACCTCGGCCTCGGTCGTGTCACGCTGATAGTGGTAGGTCAATAAGGTAGCCACAGCGGCCGACCCACAGCTGAAGTCATACTCCTGACGAATCACCCTGTCCCAGCCCTTTTCCTGCAGGCTCTTGGCCTCGACCTGAAAGTTGCCGAACCGACTGGCGATGGTCACCTGACCGGCGATGGCGTCCATGCTGCCCGCGATGAGCAGCAGTGATGCCAAGCCACAGCAAAGTCTCCGATGCACGTTCATGGCGAATCATCTCTTGGTGAGCGTGTCTAGTGACGGGCTTTCGTCGGGCTAGTCGGCGATGAACACACTGATTCCCACCGCGTTATTGATGGAGTTGCCGTTGCCGGTGACGGCGCTGAAGATGCCGGTGCCACTGTAGCTGCCCAACGCTTCCGGCGCGAAGGTGATGTTCCCCGACACCATGTTTCCCCCGATATCGAAGGAGGTGTCGTTCACCGACGCCTTCATCTTCTGGACGCTCTTGACCGTGTTGATATTGACGATCCTCTGCCCTTCACGGGCCCTGGCCAGCTCCATGGTCGTGAGGTCCAGCTGCTCCATGGCCGCAAAGCCCTCGGAAAATCCCTCAATGCGGCTATCACCGACACCGACGCCGCTCCCTACCACGGCGGCTTCTTGATACAGGGTGGTGGTTGTCTCCGCCTGGCCGTTCGACGCCCCCATCGCCAGCAGCGCCGCGAGGAGAAATGAGGCCGTCACCGTGTGGCGATGATGGCTACTGCCAGGGCATGAACTGACTGTCGTACTCTTCATAGCGTGAATCATGGCGTGAACTCCTGAACTCCGGTCCATAGGGACGTTTCATCAAGGAGCCAGTGGAGTGACCCCCACCGGCTCCCGACTCTTGCGTCGTATCAGCGCATCATGCGCTCCGGATCAGTTGCCGATGCTCACGTTGCTGTGAGCCGCCACGCTGGTGCCGGACAGCTGGGAGTTGTAGAGGCCGGTGGACACGTTCATGTTGTTGATGCCACCGAACACTCCGCCACCCACGGACACATTGGCCGCACCGGTGGCCAGGCTGGCTGCCCCGCCGTTGCCGCCATCACCGCCAGCGCCGCCATTACCGGCGTAGGCATAGGCGTTGCCGCCGGTGCCTTGGCCGCCACCGCCGCCGCCGCCGTTACCGGCGCCGCCGTTACCGCCGGCTGCCGTGGCCGTGCCGCCGTTACCGCCAGCGCCACCGGTGCCGGAGCCTGAGCCGTTGCCGGAACCGGAACCGGAACCGTTGCCGGCGGTGCCGCCCGCCACTGCAGAGCTGGCGTTGGCATCACCGTTGGTGCTGTCACCGTTGGTGGCATCATTGGTGTTGTCGTCGTCGAAGTCATCGGCATTGACAGCGGCATAGCCATCGGCCGCTCCGCCGTTGGCGTCGGTATCGTCGTTAGTGGCATCGGCGCTGCCGCCATAGCCATAGCCTTCGCCATAGCCTTTGCCGTAGCCCTTGGCCTTGCCGCCATCGCCACCGTCGGAGCTACCGGCACTGGCGTAGCCGCCTTCGCCGCCGTCACCTTCGCCGCCGTTGCCGCCGAAGCCTTCGCCCCAGCTAGTAGCACTGGCGGCACCGCCAGCAGCACCAGAGGCACCACGTGCTCCGTTACCGCCGAAGATGCTGATGCTGGAGCCACTGACATTAGAGTCCATCTCCTGCAAGGAGATGACGCTGGTCGAGGTATTGTAGGACTCGCTCATGGCCCAGGCATCGCCACCGCGACCGGTGGAACCGCCGGTTCCACCCATGCCGGTGCCTGCGCCGTAGCCGCCGGTACCTGCACCACCGTTACCACCATTGACGGTGTTGTCGTCGTCATCGTTGACAGCGGCATTAGCGTTACCACC
Source organism: Halomonas sp. B23F22_3 (assembly GCF_043496965.1). Taxonomy (NCBI): domain Bacteria; kingdom Pseudomonadati; phylum Pseudomonadota; class Gammaproteobacteria; order Oceanospirillales; family Halomonadaceae; genus Halomonas; species Halomonas sp. B23F22_3. Next base: position 529,415 of record NZ_JBIEKG010000004.1, on the reverse strand, counting down.
GTAGCCATGTCCACCGGTACCGTTGCCGTTTCCATTACCACCAAAGGCGTTGCCACTATTGCCCCCGGTCGCCGTGGCGTTCGAGGTCACGGTCTGATCAACCTCATCAGCAAAACCAGCGCTGGGGTTGGCATGCGCCGTGGAGATGGCCATCACCAGGGCCAGCAGGGGCGTACCCGCGAGTACAAGATGCTTTTTCATGATCATGTCTCCATTTGTTGTGTCTGCTGCAGCCTGCGAACTCGCGCCATCGTCCACAACTCGGAGTGCTGGACCCTTGAATGACGCTTCCCGCTCGCAGTCGTAAAGACAGGAGCAGGAAGCGTGCCAACGCCGTCTCGCCGCCGATGTAAGCAACTGTAAGAGTAAGAAATTTATAAATCTCGGGGACTTCCAAGACGATGGGGAGGTTAGGCGACCCGTTTGTAGCGGAACTGTGAGTGCATCATGTCCTGAACACAGGGCCGGGAGAACTGCCCGGATACGCTGTTATTCTCATGCAGAACAATTCCTTAACGACGTTCTGCAAAGTGACTCGAGAACGTTACAGTGCCTGGGAGCCAGCCCGTCGAGGCGTTGCTTCGATCGGCAAGGCGGCGCTGCTCGTGGAGGGGATACAGGCGTCAGCCGGGGCATTGGCTGGCTGGTCGCTGCCCCGCCACGCCAGTATGCTGAACGTGATCCTAGGCAGTCGCGTGCCGGCTCGCCGGCCGATGGAGCGGACATGAGCGAAAGAAAACGCATCGATCTGGCCCTGCAGGGGGGCGGTGCTCACGGCGCCTTCACCTGGGGCGTCATGGATCGCCTGCTCGAGGACGAGCGCATCGAGATCGAGGGCATCAGCGGCACCAGTGCCGGGGCCATGAACGGCGTGGTGATGGCCGACGCCCTGACCCGTGGCGACGAGTCGACCGCCCGCCAGGCGCTGCGTGACTTCTGGCGTGCGGTGAGCCGAGCGGGCATGGCGAGCCCCGTGCGTCGCACCCCGCTGGATGTGATGACCGGCAACTGGAGCCTCGACCACTCCCCGGGCTATCTCGCCCTGGACCTGATGAGCCGGCTGGTCTCGCCTTACCACTTCAACCCCCTCAACCTCAATCCACTGCGCGACATCGTCGCCGAGCGCGTCGATTTCGACCGAGTACGCGCCTGCGAGCATCTCAAGCTCTTCGTCACCGCCACCAACGTGCGAAGCGGCAAGCAGCGGATCTTTTCCCGGGAAGAGATGAGTCTCGATGCGGTGATGGCCTCGGCCTGCCTGCCCACCGTCTTCCAGGCCGTGGAGATCGACGGCGAGGCCTACTGGGACGGCGGCTACATGGGCAACCCCTCGCTCTCGCCCCTGCTGCACGACTGCACGGCGGGCGACATCCTGATGGTACAAATCACTCCCATGCATCGTCAGGAGCTGCCTACCAGCGCCGCGGACATCCTCAACCGCCTCAATGAGATCACCTTCAATGCCGCGCTGATCAAGGAGGTACGCATGATCGCGGTGCTGCAGAAGCTGCTCGGCGAGCATGACATCGACATCGGCTGCTATCGCGATGCCAGGCTTCATCACCTCAGTGGCGACGAGCCGCTCTCGCACCTCTCGGTGTCCAGCAAGCTCAATGCCGAGTGGGCCTTCCTGTGCCATCTGCACGACCTGGGGCGCGCGACCACCGAGGCCTGGCTGGACGATCACTTCGAGGCGCTGGGCAAGCACTCCACGCTGGACATGGAACGCATCTTCCAGGAAGTCGAATCCGCTCGCTGAGCCAGCGTTGATGGCTCATCATGATATTGCATTGCAGCATCCATGAACGGCGTCCATGCTCGAATCAGGCCGGTACTTCGGCGGCCCCGACGACCACCAGGACACCAGGAGGTGACACGACACCTATCGAGCGGGACGACAACGCTTGCGCCCTTGTCACCTCCCTGACATCGCGCGCCGGCAGTGTCGACACCATGACACCAGGAGAACTGCGCCGATGGTACGCATCGACAAGAAGGCCACCCGGCTCTACGTGCTGGACACCAACGTCCTGATCCACGACCCCGCCGCCCTCTACCAGTTCGACGAGCACGAAGTCGTCATCCCCATGACCGTGCTCGAGGAGCTCGACAAGCACAAGAACGGCATCCGCGAGATCGCCCGCACCGCCCGCCAAGTCAGCCGCACCCTCTCGGACCTCACCGCCAACGTCGATATCGACCAGATTCGCGACGGCATTCCCATCCCGCGACTCGTCGGTCCCGAGGGTCGACTGCGCCTGCTCTGCTACAACGACCTGAAACCGCTGGACCCGCTCGAGGAGAGCCCCGACAACCGCCTGCTGGCCGAGACCTGCCGACTGCGCGACGAGCGCCCCGACGCCTCGGTGATACTGGTCACCAAGGACATCAACCTGCGGGTCAAGGCGGCGGCCCTGGAGGTGCCGGTCGAAGACTACCTCACCGATCGCGCCTTCGACGACAGCGACGCCATGATCGACGGCGCCCGGATCTATCCCGATGCCGGCCACGACGGCAGCGGGCTGTGGGACAGCCTCGAGGTAGACGTGAAGGTCGAGCGCCAGGATCATCGCATCGTCTATCGTCTGGCCGGCGACATGCCTCGCGAGTGGCACCTGGGGATGCTGGTGTCCGACAGCGACGAGAGCGCGAGCTTCGAGGCCATCGTGCGCGAGGCGGGACCGAAGCACGCCCACCTGGAGCTGCTGACCAACTATCGCCATGGCGCCAGCGTGTGGGGCGTGCATGCCCATGACAGCCGCCAGAACTTCACCCTCAACCTGCTGATGGACGAGGAGATCGACCTGGTCACCATCGCCGGCAGTGCCGGCACCGGCAAGACCTTCATGACCCTGGCCGCCGCCTTCCAGCAGACCCTGGACAGCAAGCGTTTCGAGCGGATCGTCTTTACCCGGGCGCCCATCACCATGAGCGAGGACATCGGCTTTCTGCCCGGCACCGAGGAGGAGAAGATGTCGCCCTGGATGGGCGCCTTCCATGACAACATGGATAACCTGCTGCGCGACGAGCACGACGGCAGCAGCACCTGGAACCAGGAAGCCACTCGCCAGCTGCTGGCCTCACGGGTCCAGATCCGCGCGCCCGGCTTCATGCGTGGACGCACGCTCAACGATACCTTCCTGATAATCGACGAGGCCCAGAACTTCACGCCCAAGCAGCTCAAGTCGCTGATCACCCGGGCCGGGCGCAATACCAAGATCGTGTGCCTGGGCAATGTCGGGCAGATCGACACCCCCTACCTCACCGCCAACACCTGCGGCATGGCGGCGGTGGTCCAGCACTTCCGCGACTGGCCCCACGCCGGCCACGTCACCCTCAAGAGCGTCGAGCGCTCACGCCTGGCCCTGGCCGGCGAGGAACTGCTCTGACCCGTACGGCTATAAAGGAAGCGACCTGAACGCCGAAGGGCCGGCGCCTCACGGCCCGGCCCTTCCTGATGGTCCACCACACGGTGGCCCGCCTCGCGGTGATCCGCCTCGCGGTGGCCCGTCAGGCACCGCGGTTGACCGCCTTCTCGATCAGGGCCTCGCTCTCGCTGCAGGGCCCCTTTCTCAGCACGGACTGTGCCTCGTGCCACAGGCAGACGAAGCGATGGCAGGAGGCGCAGTGCACCTGATCATCGGGATTCTTGACGCTGGAGACTCGCATCAGGTGACTGCCGCAACTCGGACAGGCGACAGGCAGGCGAAAGTCTTCCGACAGGGACATGGCATGGCTCCTCGGGTTGCGGTGTAAGTGATCCCTATCCTGCCGATCTCGACGGCGTTTCTCCAGCCATTCGGCACCCGATCAGCGGATGTGTTCCTCGGGGTGAGGGTAGCCCGGCGCCGGGACGAGGCGATTGCGTCCCTCGTGCTTGGCGCGGTAGAGCGCGCCGTCGGCCTGGGAGAGCGCGAGCTCGAGGCTGCCCTGCGGGGGCATCACCGCCAGGCCCAGGCTGACCGTCACGTCCAGTATCTCGCCCTGCACGTCGAGCTCAATCGCCTCCACCGCGGCGCGCAGGCGCTCCAGCACCCCCCAGGCTTCCTCGGGCGAGGTGTCCACCAGCATGACGGCAAACTCCTCGCCGCCGATGCGCGCAAAGAGATCGTAGGGGCGCAGGCACTCACGACAGGTCGTGGCGAACGTCTGCAGGGCCAGGTCGCCAGCGGCATGGCCGTGGGTATCGTTGAGCCGCTTGAAGTGATCGATATCGAGCATGGCCAGGGGCACCGCCCGACCATGACGCGCGGCGAGGGCGCGCACGGCCTCGCCGTAGTCGAAGAAGGCGCGACGATTGAGCACCCCAGTGAGCATGTCGGTGCTGACCAGCTTCTGGGTGCGCTGCTCTTCCCCCTTGCGCGCGGTGATATCCAGCAGCACACCGTCCCACAGGGTGTCGCCGTCGTGCTGCCGTCGAGGCGTGGCCCGCCCCTCGATCCAGCGCACGTCATCACCGAAGACGAGGCGAAAGTCCAGCGTCCAGGGCGCCAGGCTGACCGCCGACTGCGCCAGGCTCGTGCTGAGCCGCTGACGATCGTCGTCGTGGACCCTCGCCAGCAGTGCCTCGGCGCTCTCCATCCCGTCCCGCGACGAGAGCCCCGCCAGTGCCTGGAGCCCGGCACTGAGGTAGCGGAAGTCGAGATCGCCCCTCGCCGACTGGCGTAGCTGGAAGACCACGCCGGGGAGCCGGTCGAGCGTCCCCTGCAGGGATTCGAGCCTGGCATGATCGTGCAGGGCACCCTGATGCAGGTCGGTGATGTCGTGCAGGGTCACCAGCAGACGCAGCGTTTCCCCCGGCCGAGTCTCCAGTGGCTGGAAGACGCCCTGCTGATGGCTCTCCTGCCCGTCGGCCCGGCGACACCGCAGCACCCCTCGCCAGGGAGAACGACGTGCCAGGCAGCACGCCAGGGCCCGGCTAATATCGCCGTGCAAGGGATCCACGTCCAGGCAGGTGACGCGACGACCGAGCATGGTGTGGGCAGGGTGACCGCTGTAGCGCTCGAAGCCGGGATTGACGCTCAGGATGACGCCGTCGGCATCGAGGAGCATGGCCACACCTGGGAAACCGTCCAGCAGCGACGAGGCCAGCGAGGCCTGCCGCCTGCGGGACGAGGTCCAGTGCCGCCAGTGATCCCTGATGCCTGCCATGCCCACCGTCCCGGGCTTCCCCGCGTCGATCATGAAGGATCTCCTGCCCCTCGTTCATCTCACAACCTAGCCCAGGATGGTCGAGGACACATGTCCGAGGGTTCGACGGTTCGACGGGACGACGAGCGGGCTACAGCCCGAGTCGGTCCGCGACGTAGTCGGCGTCCTTGTCCCCCCGGCCCGAGAGGTTGACCAGGATATGCCGATCGGCGGCCAGGGTCGGCGCCGTCCTCATGGCCCAGGCCACGGCATGGGCGCTCTCCAGCGCCGGAATGATGCCCTCGATCCTCGACAGCGTCAGGAAGGCCTCGAGACACTCGTCGTCGGTGGCACTCTGGTAATCCACTCGCCCCAACTCCTTGAGGTAGCTGTGCTGGGGGCCCACCCCGGGGTAGTCCAGTCCCGAGGCGATGGAGTGCACGGCCATCGGCTGGCCCGCCTCGTCCTCCAGCACGTAGCAGGCCATGCCGTGAATCTCGCCGGGCCGGCCCAGGGTCAGAGTGGCGGAGTGCCGTGAGGTATCGAGACCTTCACCCGCCGGCTCCACGCCCACCAGGTGCACGTCGGCGTCGTCCAGGAAGGCGGTGAACATCCCCAGGGCATTGGAGCCGCCGCCCACGCAGGCAGTGACGTGATCCGGCAGGCGACCGTGGCGCTCGAGAAACTGCTCCCTGGCCTCGCGGCCGATGATCGCCTGGAAGTCACGCACCATCTTCGGGAAGGGGTGCGGCCCCACGACCGAGCCGATGGCGTAGATGAAGCGATGCGGATCCTTCAGGTACTCCTCGAAGGCGCTGTCCACGGCATCCTTGAGGGTCGCGGTGCCCCGGGTCACCGGCACCAGCGTCGCCCCCAGGATCTTCATCTTGGTGACGTTGGGGTGCTCTTTCTCGATGTCGACCTGCCCCATGTGGATCTCGCAGGGAATGCCAACAAGCGCACAGGCCGTGGCCAGTGCGACGCCGTGCTGGCCGGCGCCGGTCTCGGCGATCACCTTTGTCTTGCCCATGAACCGGGCGAGCAGCGCCTCGCCGAGGCAGTGGTTGATCTTGTGGGCACCGGTGTGGTTCAGATCCTCGCGCTTGAGATGGATCTGGGCCCCGCCCAGCTGCCGGGAGAGCCGGCGCGCATGGAAGATGGGGCTGGGGCGTCCCACGTAGTCGGCGAGCAGATCAGCCAGTTCGCGCTGGAAGTCCTCACGATGGCGGATCTCCTCGTAGGCGGCGTCGATCTCGTCCATCACGGCCTTCAGGGCCGGCGGAATCTGCTGGCCGCCGAAACGGCCGAAATAGCCCTGAGCATCGGGAAGCTGGGCAAAGGGAGAGGCATTCATGGTCACGGTCCTGGGGGCATGCGGCATAACGTCATGCCATCCTGCCCCGGCCCCATGCCCCTGTCGAGGCGACCTTCGCCGAAGCGTCAGGCGGCGAGCCAGAGCCCCAGGTTGAGCAGCGCGAGACTCGCCAGCAGCAGCGCGACGTTGAGGCCCAGCAGCGGCAGCAAGGGGGCGACCCCGCCCTCCTCCACCTCGGTTGGCAACCGCCAGAGGCCCACGATGAGCCGCAAGGCCGCGGGCGCGGCGAGCCACATCCACCACGCCTCGGCGGGCAGCCAGCCCACGGCCCAGGCCAGCGGGACCACCAGGAAGGCTCCGAGCACCAGCACCGCTACCAGGCGTGACGCCCGCCGGGCGCCCAGCACGATCGCCAGGTGATGGCGCCCCACCCGGCGGTCGGGCTCGATGTCCGGCAGCTGGTTGGCCAGCAACAGGGCGCTGACCAGCAGGGTCGGCACCGCCGAGACGGCCAGCGCCGTGGCAGAGAAGCCGCCGGTGAGGGCATGGTTCGCCCCGACCACCATCAGCGTGCCGAAGCCCAGTCCCGGCGCCACCAGGCAGAGCAATGGCCGGCGAGTCAGCCAGCCGGTATAGGCCACCACCAGCGCCAGGCCGAGCAGGCCGTAGGCGAGCAGCACGGGGCCGGCCCGCCACAGGCACCAGCCGCCGATGACTACGACCCCGGCCAGGCAGGCGAGCGCGGCACGCTGCACCGCCCGGGACGCCTCGGGATGCGCGGGCAGCGCGCCGCTGCCGCCGGAGAAGGGCGTGCGCCGGGTGGTGGCATCGAGGCCGCTTTCGAAGTCGTGATGCTCGTTGAAGAGGTTCACCGCGGCGTGGGCCAGCAGCGCGGCGAGCAGCACCAGCAGGATCGCCCCACCCTCCGGCGTCCGGCCATCGAGCCAGGCGCTGGTCACCGCGAGCCCCGCGCACAGCGGCGCCAGCACCAGGAAGTTGGGACGCGCGCATCGCCAGCAGACGCGCAGCACGCCCGCCGAGGAGGCGGAAGCCATCACGCGAGTGTCACGATCGGGCACGGCCGGCGCTTCAGCGCGCCAGCCGCTCGGCCAGCCAGCGGCCGATATCGCTGATCTGCTGGGGGCAGAGCGCATGGGCCATGGGATAGCGGCGGTAGTGCGCCGGATACCCGAGCGTCAGCACGCGATCGTACCCGGCCTTGCCCAGCGACTCGGGTACCACCGGATCGAAACTGCCGTGGTGGACCTCGATCGGCAGCGCGCGATTGGCCTCGGCGAGCGTCACGCTGTCGGCGGTGGCGAAGTAGGTAGAAAGCGCCAGCAGGCCGCCCAGCGGCGCCTCGAAGGAGAGCGCCGCCTGGTAGGCCACCGCGCCGCCCTGGGAGAAGCCCGCCAGGATGATCCGGCGGCTGTCGATGCCGTGCTCGATCTGCTCGCGCACCATGGCCTGGATGCGCTCGGCGGAAGCCAGCAGCTGCGGCTCGTCGATCTGGCGGTCGAGGCTCATCTCCTTGATGTCGTACCAGGCCGGCATGGTCATGCCGCCGTTGACGGTCACCGGGAGGCGCGGGGCATGGGGCAGGATGAAGCGCACCGCGGCCTCGTCGGGCAGGGGCAGCGCCGGTACCAGCGGCTCGAAGTCGCGGCCGTCGGCGCCCAGGCCGTGCAGGATGATGACGCAGGCATCGGCCGGCTGGCCGTTTTTCGGCTCGATGATCAGTTCGCCGGGATGGTTCATTCAGTCGCCTCCAGGGCCGTAAATCGGGTCGGTCGAAGGACGACACCCTACCGCAAACGCCGCCCGCCGGCGAGCGCGCTCAGAAGGGCCAGAACAGCGGGATCAGGGTCAGCGCCACCAGGGCGATGAGCAGGTTCAGGGGGCCGCCGAGGCGCAGGAAGTCACCGAGGCGATAGCCCCCGGGCCCGTGCACCATCAGGTTGGTCTGGTAGCCGATCGGCGTCAGGAAGCTCGCCGAGGCGGCGAACATCACCGCCACCACGAAGGGCATGGGACTCACCCCCAGGCTCTCCGCCCCGGCCATGACCACCGGGAAGGTGATCACCACGGCGGCGTTGTTGGTGACCAGCTCCGTGAGCAGGGCCACCAGCAGGTAGCTCCCCACCAGCAGCAGCCAGGGATTGCCGTCGGCCAGCGCCAGCGCCAGGCCGGCCAGCGTGGCCGCGGCGCCCGAACTCTCGAGGGCCGCCCCGAGCCCGAAGGAGGCGGCGATGGTCAGCAGCACCTGGGTATCGAGCCCGCGTCGCGCCGCCCCGACCGAGCAGCAGCCGGTGGCCAGCGCCAGCAGCGCCCCGAGCATGGCGGCCTTCATCATGCTCATCACCCCAAAGGTCGCCAGCGCCACCACGCCCGCCAGGATGGCCCAGGCCAACCAGGCCTTCTCGTGGACCGGGCGCGCGGCACCGTTGACCTTGCTGATCAGCAGGAAGTCCCGCGACTGGCGATGGCGCTCGATGAAGGGCGGCCGCGCCTCCAGCAGCAGCACATCGGCGGGTTGCAGGCGGATCTGGCCGAGGTTGCCGGCGACCCGCTCGCCACCGCGGCAGACCGCCAGCACCGCCGCGCCGTAGAGGGTGCGAAAGTGGCCATCGCGAATGCGCCGGCCGATGAACTGGCATTGGCCGGAGACCACCGCCTCCACCAGGCGGCGCTCCTTGAAGTCCTTCTCGAGGCTCGAGGCGCCCTGGCGCGTCGGCACGAGTCCGCGAATCTGCTGCAGTTCCACGGCGCCCTCGCTGGTCCCGGCGAACACCAGCCGATCGCCGCCCTTGAGGTGCTCGCCGGGCCCCACCACGCTGACGACATTGCCGTCGCGCTCGATCTCGACCAGAAACAGCGCCTGCAGGTGGCGCAGGCCGGCCTCCTCGACCGTGCGATCCACCAGTGGGCCATCGGGCGCCACTTCCATCTCGATGGTGAACTCGCGGGGATTGTCGAAGGCCGAGGCGGCGCCTCGCCGCGCCGGCAGCAGGCGCGGTCCCAGCAGCAGCAGATAGAGCAGCCCCACCAGGGCCACCGGCACGCCGACCCAGGCGATATCGAACAGCCCCATCGCCAGGGAGGGGGCGCGATCGACGAGCAGGCCGTGGACGACCAGGTTGGTGCTGGTGCCGAACAGGGTGATGGTGCCGCCGAGGATCGAGGCGAAGCTGAGCGGCATCAGCAGGCGGTGCGCCGGGACGGCGACGCGCCGGCTCCAGCTCAGCACCGCCGGGATGAAGGTCGCCACCACCGGCGTATTGTTGAGCAGGGCGCTGAGCGAGGCGACCGGCAGCAGCAGGCGCAGCATCGCCCTGCCCTCACTGCGGGGGCGCCCCAGCACGTGGCGGATGATCAGGTCGATGCCACCGGTTTCACGAATGCTGGTCACCAGCACGTACATGAAGGCCACGGTAAACAGGCCCGTGCTCGAGAAGCCCGCCAGCGCCTGGGCCGGTTCGATCACGCCGAGGGTGAGCAGCAGGATCACCGCGCCGAGCAGCACGATGTCGGGGCCGACGCGCGAGAAGGCCATCAACGGGAAGACGGCGATCACGGTGGCAAGGGAGAGCCAGGCATCCAGCGGCATGAGGGGGATCCGGTCACGACAGAACGAAGCCCATTGTGAACGCCGACAGTTATTCTAAAAAGTTATTTTTAGAAATCTAGAAATAACTTTTTAGAACATAGAGGCCGAATGACCGCCCACGCAAAAGGCCCGCTTTCGCGGGCCTTTCTCGACTGCCGTCAGGCAGTCACATCAAGATCGGTCGACGTTCAGCCGATGACCTGGATGTTGGAAGCCTGGAGGCCTTTCTTGCCCTGGGTGACGTCGAAGGAGACCTTCTGACCGTCTTGCAGGGACTTGAAGCCTTCTGCCTTGATCTCGGAGAAGTGAGCGAACAGGTCGTCACCGTTGTCGTCCGGAGAAATGAAGCCGAAGCCTTTAGTGTCGTTGAACCACTTGACGGTACCAGTAGCCATGATCGAATTCCTCGAATAGCGTTAGATTGTGCCGGGAAATACCCGAGTTGCAGTGGGTAAAACAAGAAACTTTCACCGGGAAATCGACGCTATGAGCTTTCGATGACCGCTTGGACGTTCCAATTGCTAACCAACTGCACGCATAGTGCGCCGTTGCCGGGCACAGGTCAACACTATTTTGCACTGGAGACATTGTTTGCCGACGGCCCGAGCCCCCTTCGATAGCGTTGCGCCCGAAACTTGAGACCGCCCCCCGTCAGCGGTGGCGAAAGACGGGGGCGCGCTTCTTGACGAAGGCGCTCATGCCTTCCTTCTGTCCCTCGGTCGCAAACGCCGCCTGGAAGAGCAGACGCTCCTGACGCAGCCCCTCGGCCAGCGGGGTCTCGAACGCGGCGTTGACGGCCACCTTGGCCATCTTGACCGCCGGCATGTTGTACCCGGCGATGGTGTGTGCCGCCTCGAGGGCGTTCTGCAGCAGTTCGTCCTTCGGAACAATGCGCGCCACCAGGCCGGCATCCTTGGCTTCTTGAGCGCCAATGTTCCTCCCGGTCAACACCAGATCCATCGCCAGGGCCTTGCCGATCGAGCGAGCCAGGCGTTGTGAGCCGCCGATCCCGGGCAGGATGCCCAGCTTGATCTCCGGCTGGCCGAACTGGGCGTCTTCCGAGGCGATGATAAGGTCACACAACAGCGCCAACTCGCACCCCCCGCCGAGTGCGAACCCGCTGACGGCGGCGATGATCGGCTTGGACACCTGCCGGACCTGGTCCCAGGGCGACAGGAAATCATCCATGTAGAAGTCGGTGAAGGACTTCTCCGCCATCTCCTCGATGTCGGCCCCCGCGGCGAAGGCCCGGGGACTGCCCGTGATGACGATCGCGCCAATGGCCGGGTCAGCGTCGAAATCGCGAAGCGCGGCCAAGGTCTCTTCGGCCAGTTGGCGATTGAGCGCATTCAGGCTCTTGGGCCGATTCAGGGTGATCAGCCCGACGCGTTCGCGCCGTTCGACGATGATCATCTCGGGCCCCTTGCTCTTGGAAGATGAACCGGACACAGCGGCTCCCTTGGGGTCTTTTGTCTTGACATCATTGGCTTGGGACATCTCGATTCTCCAATATGCGCTAGGGACGTTGTTAACTGGGTGTCTTCGAGGCCTGGCGACTTTCCTCGTCGGCACTTTCCTCGACAGTTCGTTCTTCGCCTTCCTGACTCGACGGAAGATTGTAGGACCCGTAATGAGACATCAGCTCGGCCAGGATCGCTTCCCTGTGCTGCCCGAGTCCCGGAGAGCTGGATGGCATGTCAGCATCGAGATCCTCACGACCGGTCAGCTTGATCGGGTTACCGGCGGTCCTGAAGGATTTTCCGGCCTGGCCCTGAACCTTGACGATCATGTTGCGGGCTTTAAGTTGTGGATTATCGAATAGCTTGTCGATGGTATTGATCGGCGAGCAGGGAACCCCCTCCTCGTTGAGCAAGTCGACCCAGTGTTGAACCGGTTTTTTCGAAAGCACTTCTTCCATCTCGGCGACCATCGCCGGGCGATTCTGGCAACGCAGGTCATTAGTGATGAACCTGGGATCGAACGCCAGTCTCGGCACACCCAGCACGTCGGCCATCAAGAGGAAAAGCGTATCGTTACCGGCGGCAATCACGATCTTTCCGTCCTTGGCACGAAAGCTTTCGAAGGGTGCCAGTGACGGATGGCAGTCGCCGGTCCGGTTGGGCACTTTTCCCTCGATGTCATAGCGAGCCAGTGCCGTTTCCATCAGTGCCGCCTGGCAGTCGAGCATGCCGATATCGACCCGGGTACCCTGGGCATCCTTGGTGCGGCTGTAGATGGAGGCGATGATGCCCACCGCAGCGAATAATGCCGCGCTCAGGTCGCCGAAACTGGTACCGACTCGTGACGGCTCGCCGTCCGGCCAGCCCGTCAGGCTCATGATTCCGCCCATGGCCTGCACGACCATGTCGTAGCCGGGCAGTTCGCTGAAGGGCCCGGTATGGCCGAACCCCGAAATGGAGGAGTAGATCAGGTGCGGGTGCGTCAAGGCCAGGCGGTCGGGACCATACCCCAGGCGCTCCATCACGCCGGGCCGGAAATTCTCGACCAGCACGTCGGATTCATCCAGCAGTCGCTCCAGAAGTTCACGGTCACGCGGTGACTTGATGTCCAGGACGATGCTTTCCTTGTTGCGATTGAAGCAACTGAAATAGGCGCTCTCGCCCTCGACGAAGGGACCGAACTCCCGCGTATCGTCGCCGGTACCGATTTTTTCAACCTTGATGACGCGGGCGCCCAGGTCGGCCAGCACCATGGTGCAATAGGGTCCGGCAAGCACTCGGGAAAAATCGAGCACGGTGATGCCGTGAAGAGGGCCTTTTTTAGGCTCCATTTGCATAGAGGCGGCCATCGGTTTCCTCCCAGATCATTGTATGGTTCATTGTGATTTCAGGATCCATCCCGCTGCCTTCTCGGCGATCATCAAGGTCGGCGAATTGGTGTTACCGCTGGTGATGGTGGGCATCACGCTGGCATCGACGACCCTCAGGCCGTGAACGCCCTTGACCCGAAGATGCGAGTCCACCACGGCCTGCGGGTCGTCCTGGCGCCCCATCTTCGCGGTGCCCACCGGGTGGAAGATGGTGGTACCGATGTCGCCGGCCAGCCGTGTCAGGTCCTCGTTGCTCTGGTACTCCAGCCCAGGCTTGAACTCCTCCGGCGAATATTTCGCGAAGGCGGGCTGCTCGGCGATGCGTCGGGTGACCCGCAACGAGTCCGCGGCCACCTGACGGTCTTCGGGAGTGCTCAGGTAGTTGGGCGCGATGGCCGGGGCCTGTCGTGGATCGCGACTCTTGATGCGCACCGTGCCCCGACTGGTGGGATTGAGGTTGCACACGCTGGCGGTGATTGCCGGAAAATCGTGGAGCGGCTGGCCGAAGGCCTCCAGGCTCAGCGGCTGCACGTGATACTCGAGATTGGGATACGGCTGATCATCTGAGCTGCGCGTGAAGGCACACAGCTGGGACGGCGCCATGCTCATGGGGCCGGAGCGCTTGAGAACGTACTCCAGGCCGATCTTCGCCTTGCCCATGAGCGAGCTGGCCATGGTGTTGAGGGTCTTGGCCCCGGTCACCTTGTACACCGAGCGAATCTGCAGGTGGTCCTGCAGGTTTTCCCCCACGCCCGGCAGGTCGGCCACCACGGGGATGCCGTGCTCGGCCAGCAGATCCGCGGGGCCGATCCCCGAGAGCTGCAGCAAGTGCGGTGAGCCGATTGCGCCTGCGGAGAGGATCACCTCACGGCTGGCCGTCGCCACGACCCTCTCGCCATCCCGCTCGGTCTTGACGCCACTGCAACGCGGCACGCCGCCTTCGTCCTGCTCGACCTCGAGTCCCAGCACCTGAGTGGAATGCCACAGGGTCAGGTTGTCACGCTTCTCGACGCCACGCAGAAAGGCCTTGGACGTGTTCCAGCGCCAACCGGAGCGCTGGTTGACCTCGAAGTAGTCGACACCCTCGTTGTCGCCGCGGTTAAAATCCCGCGTCCGCGGGATGCCGGCCTCCACGGCAGCGGTGGCGAAATCGTCCAGCACCTGCCACTTCAGGCGCTGCTTCTCGACCCGCCATTCACCACCATGGCCGTGGAAGTCACGATGGGCGGCATCGGCGTCGCCCCCGTCATCCAGGCGATGGTGATCCTCATGCTTCATGAAGTCGGCAAGGCAATTCTCCCAGCGCCAGGCGTCGTCGCCGGTGAGCTCGGCCCAACCGTCATAGTCGCGAGCCTGGCCACGCAGATAGAGCATGCCGTTGATGCTGGAGCAGCCGCCGAGCGTCTTGCCGCGGGGATAGATCAATGAGCGGCCGTTGAGCCCCTGGTCCGGCTCGGTGCGAAACCGCCAGTCGGTACGGGGATTGTCGATGCAGTAGAGGTAGCCCACCGGGATATGAATCCAGTGGTAGGTGTCACGACCGCCCGCCTCGATCAGCAGCACCCGGTTGGCCGGGTCGGCACTGAGGCGGTTGGCGAGCAGGCAGCCGGCGGTGCCGGCGCCCACCACGATATAGTCGAAGGCGTGTTTATCGTTGGAATGGTCAGCCATGTCATGCTCTCGTTCGACATGCCGACCATACCGCCACCCGGGTGGCGGTACTCGGTCGCTGGCGGAAACCAGCTGGCCGGCCGGCATGCCTGTCGGTCATTGAGGGAGGAGTTACTTGGACGTCGGCATCGCGAACTCGGCCCCGTGCTCGATGGAGCTCGACCAGCGCTGCATGATCGACTTCTGCTTGGTGTAGAAGCGCACGCCCTCCTCGCCGTAGGCGTGGGTGTCACCAAACATCGAGCGCTTCCAGCCGCCGAAGCCGTGCCAGGCCATCGGCACCGGGATCGGCACGTTGATGCCCACCATGCCCACCTGGATGCGGCGGCCGAACTCACGGGCCACGCTGCCGCTCTCGGTGAAGCAACTCACGCCGTTGCCGAACTCGTGATCGTCGATCAGCTGGATCGCCGTGGCCACGTCCGGCACCCGCACGCAGACCAGCACCGGACCGAAGATTTCCTCCTTGTAGATGGTCATCTCCGGGGTGACGTGATCGAACAGGGTGCCGCCCATCCAGAAGCCGTCGGCACAGCCTTCCCCGGTAACGGAGGGATCGAAGTCACGACCGTCGACCACCAGTTCGGCGCCCTCGGCCACGCCCTTGTCGATGTAACCGGTGATGCGCTGGTGGGCCTGGGCCGTGACGATGGGGCCCATCTCGGCATCGAGCTCCATGCCGTTCTTGATCTTGAGCGCCCGGGTCCGCTCCGCCAGACGCGGCACGAGCTCATCGGCCACATCGCCCACCAGCACCGCCACGCTGATTGCCATGCAGCGCTCGCCGGCGCTGCCGTAGGCCGCGCCGATCAGGGCGTCGACGGCCTTGTCGAGGTTGGCGTCGGGCATCACCACCATGTGGTTCTTGGCGCCGCCGAGGGCCTGAATACGCTTGCCCTGGCGAGCGCCACGCTCGTAGATCAGGTTGGCGATGGGCGTGGAGCCGACGAACGACAGCGCCTTGACGTCGGGGTGGTCGAGCAGCGCCTCCACCGAGTCCTTGTCGCCCTGCACCACGTTGAACACGCCATCCGGCAACCCGGCCTGCTTGAGCAGGTCGGCCATCAGCAGCGAGGCGCTGGGATCCAGCGGGCTCGGCTTGAGGATGAAGCTGTTACCGGCAGCGATGGCCAGCGGGAACATCCACATCGGCACCATGGCCGGGAAGTTGAACGGGGTGATACCGGCCACCACGCCCAGCGGCTGGCGTGTGGTCCAGTTGTCGATGCCGGTGCTGACCTGCTCGGTGTAGTCCCCCTTGAGCAGCTGCGGGATGCCACAGGCGAACTCGACGATATCGATGCCCCGCGCCACCTCGCCCTGGGCATCGGTGAACACCTTGCCGTGCTCCCGGGTGATCGCCTCTGCCATCTCATCCTTGTGGGCATTGAGCAGCTCCAGGAACTTGAACATCACTCGCGCGCGCCGGATCGGCGGGGTATCGGCCCAGGCCGGAAAGGCGGACAGGGCGGCGGCCACGGCAGTGGACACATCGGCCTGGGAGGCCAGCGCCACCTGCCCCGTCACCTGGCCGGTGGCCGGATTCGTGACGGCCTGGCTCTGGCCGGATTCGCCGGCTGACATTTGCCCATTGATATAATGCTGGATGCTGGCTGTGGTCATGGTCGCCTCGTCTTGTCGTTGGTCGGGTCATCGTCAGGTCGCATCACTGCTGCTATCAGAAGCGATGCCATGGGCGCCAAGATGAGCTGGACCGTCACCAGGATCAATTGAGTAATTTCTAACCAGGATATAAGGTTTACAAATACCGCAGAACACAGGAGCGACACGCCCCATGCAGGAGCTTCAGAGCCTGCGCGCCTTCGTCACCGTCGCCCAGGAGGGCAGCGTGTCAAGAGCCGCCGAGCGTTTGCATCTGACCCAGCCGGCGGTCAGCCTCAAGCTCAAGCTGTTTCAGGAGAGCCTCGGCCTCACCCTGTTCCAGCGACATCCCAAGGGGCTGTCGCTGACCGAGGATGGTCAGGCCCTGTTGCCCGCCGCCGAGAAGGCCCTCGCGGCCGTGGCCACCTTCGAGCAGAACGCGCGCACCCTGCACAGCACCCTGCGTGGTCGGCTCAAGATCGGCACCATCGTGGACCCGGAATTCGTGCGCCTGGGCGCCTTCCTGCACCGCCTGGTGGAGCGGGCGCCGCAGCTCGAGACGGAGCTGCATCACGGCATGAGCGGCACCGTACTGGAGTGGGTGCGTCGCGGCGAACTGGACGTCGGCTTCTTCCTGTCGCCGCCCGGCGAGGGCCCGGACCTCCCCGGGATCGCCCACCGTGAGCTCACCCACTTCCACTACCACGTGATCGCCCCGGCCGGCTGGGGCAGCCGACTGGCCGGCGCCGACTGGTCCCGGCTCGCCACCCTGCCGTGGATCACCACGCCCGAGAACTCGGCCCACCACCGCCTGCTGCACGGCGTGCTCGACCCACTGGGTATCGTGCCCAGGGGCGTGGCCCAGGTGGACCAGGAGGCCTGCATGCTCGATCTGGTGCGCGCCGGGGTCGGGCTCAGCCTGGCCCGGGATGCCCTGGCCATGGCCGAGCGCCAGGAGCGCGGCCTGACGGTCGCCGAGGGCGTGCGCCTTCCCTGTGCGCTGAGCTTCATCTGGCAACGTGATCGCGGCGAGGAGACGGTGATCGCCGAGGCCCTGGAGGTGCTCTCCCGGGTCTGGGGTACGCCGGAGTGACGACGCCACGCCCTGACCACCGTGGCCCTGACAGCAGAGAGGAGGAAGGATGACGGGGCTCGAGGCCTGGGAGTATGCCCTGATCGGGCTCATCTTCGTGTGGAGCGGCTTCGTCAGGACCAGCCTCGGCTTCGGCGGTGCCGTGCTGTCGCTGCCCTTCCTGCTGCTGGTGCTCGATGAGCCGCTGGTCTTCCTGCCGATCATCGCCGTGCACCTGCTGATCTTCTCCAGCTGGATCGCCTGGCGCGGCCACCGCCAGCTGGTGGCCGCCAACGACGGCCAGGCACCGACCGAGGGCAACATCGACTGGGGCTACCTGCTCAGGGCGATGAAGGTCATGATCATCCCCAAGCTGATCGGGGTCGTCGGCCTGCTGACCCTGCCGGGCAATGTGCTGAGCAGCATCATCTTCGTGATCGTGATGGTCTACGCGGTCGGCTATGTGCTCGACAGGCCCTTTCGCAGCCACAACCGCGTCCTGGACGGGGTGCTCCTGGCGCTGGGTGGCTACGTCAGCGGCACCTCGCTGATCGGCGCTCCACTGATCGTCGCGGTGTTCGCCACCCACGTGGCCGCCCACCAGCTGCGCGACACCCTCTTCGTGCTCTGGTTCATCCTGGTGCTGATCAAGATGGTCTCCTTCGTGATCGCCGGCGTCGACCTGCAGCTCATCCACCACCTGTGGCTGCTGCCCTGCGCCCTGCTCGGCCACCTGCTGGGCGAACGCGCCCACCAGCACATGCTCGCCAGCCGCACGAACCTCTACTTCCGGGTGCTCGGCGGGGTCCTCATCCTGGTCAGCGTGGTGGGGCTCTATGGCTCGGCGGGCTGAGTCTCGTGGCGCGAACCGCCGGCAGGGGCTCGCCACATGAACGCCGAATGAACGAGGCGTTCAGGCTGCTGCAAGGCGCACAGGTGTAAGACGGATCATGTACCCCACAGAGAGGAGTGATCCTGATGCACTGGCTCGATACCGAACACCGCTATGGCGCCGTCTCCCGCGCCCTTCACTGGTCCATGGCCCTGCTGGTGCTGCTGATGCTGGGCAGCGACTGGTGGATGGAGGAATTCGAGGGCCTCGGCGAGGCCGCCGCGATGACCCTGCACCAGAGCATCGGCATGACGCTGCTGGCGCTGCTTGCCTTTCGCCTGGCCTGGCGCGTCGTCAACCGCGGCCGCCCGGTACCGCCCGCCCACTGGCGTCTGGCCGCGCGGCTCGGCCATCTGGTCCTCTATGCCCTGCTGCTGGTGATCCCGCTGAGCGGCCTGCTGGCGGCCATCGGCAGCGGCGAGGGCGTGACGCTCTTCGGCGTGCCGCTGGTCGCGGCGGGTGCCGAGATCGAGTGGCTCGAGGAGGCCTTCGAGGAGACCCACGAGGTGCTCGCCAACCTGCTGTGGTTCGTCATCGCCGGTCATGTGATCGCCGCCCTGGCGCACCAGTGGTGGCTCGGGGAGCGCAGCCTGCAGCGCATGACCTGACCGCCCCACGCAGCGGGCCCGGCGCGAGGCTGTCGCGCCGGGCCCGCTGCGTTCAGGAGTTGACGCCGGGGCCTGTGGCCCCGGCGGTGGCTCAGTCCTGCTCCACCTCGAGCAGCTCTCCGCCACGGCTCTTGACCTCGAGCTCACGGCCATCGGCGTCGCGGCCCTCGATCTCGATGCGACCGTCGCGGTCGACCTCGACCTCCTCGAACTCGGCCAGGCCCTCGTCCATGGCCAGGACCATCGCCTCGCGAACCTCGGCCTCGCTCATGCCCCAGGCGCCACCCTCACGACGCTTGCGTTCCTCCCTGAGGCTCTCGCCGCTCTCCAGCGAGAAGCGCACCTCGGCACGCCACTCGTCGTCGAGCCAGCCCTCCACCGTGAAACGGTCATTGCGCTGCGCCTCGATCTCCTCGAAGGACTGGAAGCCGAAGGCGCTGGCCTGGGCGAGGATGTCATCGAGCCGCTCCGTCGCCTGGCGCCCATCCTCGGCCTGGACCAGGGTGGCGGCGCCCAGCAGGGCGGCCAGGGAAGCGGTCAGTATCATCTTGCGTTGCATGGGTCATTCCTCCTCTGCGGGTTGCCGGTCCGTTGTACCGCGGCGGACCTTGCCACAGGGTGACGGCGCCGTTCATGCTGCATTCATGTTCGGCCTGGCACGCTGTCACCATGATCACAAGACGCCTGCTCTCCCCCAATTCCCGCCCGTGCCTAGCGGCACTGGCGGCTCTCTTCGTCCTGCTGGCCGCATCCCCCGCGCCGGCAGACGAGGCGTGGCGCGACCTTCACGAGGCGGTGCGCGAAGGGAGAGTCGTGCCCCTGTCCGACATCCTCGACTGGCTCGAGGCCCGCTATGTGGGCCAGGTCCTGGAGGTGGAGCTCGAGCGTGACGATGGCAGGATGATCTACGAGGTCGAGATGCTCGGCCCCCAGGGCCAGGTGGTGGAGTTCGAATTCGATGCCGCCAGTGGCGAGCTGATCGGCATGGAGGGCGTGAACATCGACGGCATGAGGCGCGAGCCATGAAGGTGCTTCTGGTGGAGGATGACCGGGCGCTGGCCGAGGCGCTGCAAGAGGCCCTGGGTGACGCCGGCGTGCTGATGGAGACCGCCGCCACCGGCGGCGAGGCGGACTTCCTGGTGCGCACCGAGGCCTATGACGCGGTGATCCTGGACCTTGGCCTGCCCGACGGTGATGGCAGCCGCTGGCTCGCCGAGTGGCGCGAGGACGCCATCGACACGCCGGTGCTGGTGCTCACCGCCCGCACCCGCTGGGCCGACAAGGCCGCCGGCTTCTCCGCCGGCGCCGACGACTACGTCACCAAGCCCTTCGAGACCGCCGAGGTGCTGTTCCGGCTGCGCGCCCTGGTGCGGCGCAGCCACGGCCACGCCCACCCGGTGCTGAGGATCGGCGAGCTTGCCTTCGACACCCACACCGGCAGCGTCACCCTGGCCGGCCGCCCGGTGAGCCTGACCGCCCAGGAGTCGCGGCTGCTCGCCTACCTGGCCCACGCCGCGCCCGGCGTGGTGAGCCGCAGCGAGCTCGCCGAGCACGTCTACGACCGCGACCACGAGCCGGACTCCAACGTCATCGATGTCCAGATCAGCCGGCTGCGCCGCAAGCTCGGTGCCGCCCGCATCCAGACCCACCGAGGCCAGGGGTATCGTCTGGTCGGAGACGACGAGACACCATGAGTCGACTGCGGCGTCTGTCGCTGGCCAGCCGCCTGCTGCTGGCCTCCCTGCTGACCCTCGCGATCGCGCTGCCGCTGGCCGGCGCGGGGCTCTCCCACTACTTCCGCACCACCGCGACGGGCGCCTTCGACGAGCGCCTGGACGCCCTGCTCAACGTGGTGGTCGCCGGTCTCGACTGGGACTCGGCGCAGCAGCGGCTGGTGCATGAGCGCTCGCTGGGCGACCCGCGCTTCGAGCAGGCCCTCTCCGGCTGGTACTGGCAGATCAGCGACGGCGGCGAGCGGGTGCTGACCTCCCGCTCGCTGTGGGACCAGCGCCTGCCCACGCGCCAGCACCGCGAGCTGATTCTGCGCGACCTGACGGGACCCCGCGGGACGCCGCTGCGCGTCATCGAGCGCGATATCCTGCTGGCATCGCTGGACGGCCCCCTGCATGTCAGCGTGGCCGTCTCTAGGGAAGCGCTGGACACGGAGCTCGCCCGCTTCACCCGGCTGGTCACGCTCTTCCTGGTCGGGCTGGGGCTGCTGCTGCTGGCGACCCTGGCCCTGCAGGTGCGCTGGGGCCTGGCCCCGCTGCGCCGGATACAGGCCGACCTGCAGCGGGTGGAGAACGGCGACGCCGAGCGCCTGGATACGCGCCTGTCGCCGGAGCTCGCGCGCCTGGCCCGGGCCATGAACGGGGTACTGGACCGCGACCGGCGACTGATGACCCATGCGCGCCACGCCGCGGGCAACCTGGCGCACGCGCTGAAGACCCCGGTGAGCGTGCTGACCACCCTCGCCGACGGGATCGAGGAACCCCGCCGCACGCGCCTCCGTGACGAACTGGCGCGCATCGATGCGGCGGTCCGCCACCACCTGGCCCGCGCCTCGGCGGCCGGGGACACCGGCCTGGCGCCGCGCCTCGCCGCCGGCGAGGTGCTCATGCCCATCCTCGCGGGGCTTGGCCGCCTGGCCGAGCGACGCGGCATCACCCTCTGCCACGACTTGCCGGCCTCCATGCGCGTACGCATGGAGGCCCAGGACCTGCAGGAACTGGTCGGCAACCTGCTGGACAATGCCCTGCGCTGGGCAAACGGACGGGTCGAGATGCGCGGCGGCAGCGATGCCGAGGGAAGCTGGCTGGAGGTCGAGGACGACGGGCCGGGCATGGACGAGGCCAATCGCCAGGCCGCCCTGGCCCGCGGCGCCCGGCTCGACGAGCAGCGCCCGGGCAACGGCCTGGGCTTGGCCATCGTGGCCGACCTGGTGAAGCTCAATGGCGGCCGGCTGGAGCTAGCCCGCGCGCGCCTCGGTGGCCTGGCAGTGCGCGTCTGGCTGCCCGACCGCCCCTTCCAGTCCGCCGGCTGATGCGGCGCGCGCGACCCTGCCCTGACGGGCACATTGACACCCCTTCCGCGCCGCCGTGCAATGGCGGCACCGACCCCTGTCAGGAGCGCTCCATGCCCCCGTTTCCGCTGCGCTACGGCGCCTATGTGATCAGCCTGCTCGGCCTCGCCGGCAGCCTCCTCGGCGCCGAGGAAGACCCTGGCTGGTGGTGGGGCGTGCTCGGGTTCGGCCTGCTCGTCGCCCTGGGCAGCCATGACATCCTCCAGCGCAGGCGCACGGTGAGCCGCAACTACCCGATCCTCGCCCACCTGCGCTACAACCTGGAGTCGTTCGGTCCGGAGCTTCGCCAGTACATCATCCAGCCCGACAACGAGGCGGTCCCCTTCTCCAGGGAGCAGCGCCGGCTGGTCTACCAGCGCGCCAAGGACATCAGCGACAAGCGCCCCTTCGGCTCGCTCTGCGACATGCGCACCCCCGGCTACGAGTGGATGAGCCCCTCGCTGTCGCCGGCCCGCATCGACGACCCGGACTTTCGCATCACCATCGGGGCCGGGCGTGCCAGGCCCTATCGGGCCAGCGTGTTCAACATCTCGGCGATGAGCTTCGGGGCGCTCTCCGCCCATGCCATCAGCGCCCTCAACCAGGGGGCAAGGCTCGGCGGCTTCTACCACGACACCGGCGAAGGCGCGATCTCCCCCCACCACCGGCATGGCGGCGACCTGGTCTGGGAGATCGGCTCCGGCTACTTCGGCTGCCGAGACGAGCAGGGCCGGTTCGACCCCGAGCGCTTCCGTGAGCAGGCCACCGCGGACACGGTGAAGATGATCGAGATCAAGCTCAGCCAGGGCGCCAAGCCGGGCCATGGCGGCATCCTGCCCGCCGCCAAGGTGACTGCCGAGATCGCCTCGACCCGCGGCGTGACCATGGGCCAGGACGTGGTCTCCCCCGCCGCCCACTCGGCCTTCTCCACGCCCCGCGAACTGATCCACTTCATCCGCCGGCTACGCGAGCTCTCCGGTGACAAGCCGGTGGGCATCAAGCTGGCCATCGGGCATGCCTGGGAGTGGTTCGCCCTGGTCAAGGCGATGCTGGAGGAGGACGAGGCCCCGGACTTCGTGGTGGTCGACGGCGGCGAGGGAGGCACCGGCGCCGCCCCGCTGGAGCTGACCAACCGTCTGGGCATGCCCCTCACCGAGGCCCTGCTGCTGGTGCACAACACCCTGGTGGGCGCCGGGCTGCGCGAGCGGGTGTCCCTCGGGGCCGCCGGCAAGGTGATCAGCGCCTTCGATCTCGCCCGCGCCATGGCCCTGGGCGCCGACTGGTGCAATGCCGCCCGGGGCTACATGTTCGCCCTGGGCTGCATCCAGGCCCAGAACTGTCACACCGACCGCTGCCCAAGCGGCGTGGCGACCCAGGACCCGCTGCGCGGCAGCCGGCTGGACGTCGAGCACAAGTCGCGCCGGGTCGAGCGCTTCCACGCCAACACCCTCGCGGCGCTGGCCGAGATGCTGGCCGCCGCCGGCCTCTCCCATCCGCGGGAACTCGGCCCCGAGCACGTGATGCATCGACTCTCCGCCCATGAGGTGAAGAGCTTCGACGAGCTCTACGACATCCTGCCCCCGGACGAGCTGCTGAATGGCGGCGCCTCACGCCATCCCGTGTTTCGCGACTACTGGGACCTCGCCGACCCCGACCACTTCGACCCGCCCGACGCGCTGGCACGGCGGCGTCACAGCAAGCTGGTCTAGCGGCCCGGGCATCGGGCCTCGGGGAGACGCTCAGTCGCGCTGCTCCCCGGACGCCGCGGGTTCATCGGCGCAGTGGTGCCGGCTCTCGAGCTGGATGGTGGCATGGGAAAGGCCATAGCGCTCCACCAACAGCGAGCGGATCGCCAGCAGAGCGGCCTGGCGATCCTCGCCCTCGTCGATGGCCGCATGCAGCGAGACGAGATGGCGTCCCGGCGTCAGCGACCAGACATGCACGTGATGCACGTTGCAGACCGCCTCGAGCTGCTCGGGAATCTCCCGGCGCAGCGCCGAGGGATCGACGCCCGCCGGCGCCCCCTCCAGCAGGATGTGCCCGGACTCCCGGGTCAGCTTCCAGGCACTGCGCAGGATCAGCAGAGCCACCAGCATCGAGAGCAGCGGGTCGATGGGCATCCAGCCGGTGGCGAGGATCACCAGGGCCGCGACGATCGCCGCCACCGAGCCCAGCAGGTCCCCCAGCACGTGCAGGGCGGCCCCGCGAATATTGAGGTTCTCGCGGTCGCCGAAGTGCAGGATGGCGAACACCACCACGTTGACCAGCAGTCCCAGGCCGGCGATCACCAGCATGGTGCTGCCCGTCACCTCCACCGGCGACAGCAGCCGACGGATCGCCTCGATGAGGATCCAGACCACGATGGCGATCAGCGTCAGGCCGTTGACGAAGGCGGCGAGGATCTGCACCCGGTGGTAGCCGAAACTGCGCTTCTCGTCGGCCGGCCGGCGACTGATGCGCGCGGCGAACCAGGCGAGCGCGAGGGCCGCGGTGTCGGTGAGCATGTGGCCGGCGTCGGCGAGCAGGGCCAGCGAGCCGGAGAGGATGCCCCCGACCACCTCGGCGACCATGAAGCCGCCGGTCAGCAGGATCGCCCAGAACAGCCGGCGCTGGCTGTCCAGACCGGTGTGAGGTGTGGCGTGATGCGAATGGTGATGGTGATGATCGTGTGCCATGTGCCCTCCCTTGCCAGGCCCCCAGCATACCGCAACGGCTGCCGGTGAATCGGCCCTCATCGCACGCCGCCCGGCAGCGCGCCGTCCGTCGGGCGCCCCTTATCCGATGAAGGGCGCCACCAGCAGGCCACCGGCCAGCCAGGCCAGGGAGAGCACCACCATGGCTTGCAGCACGCGGCTGCCCAGGGAGGTGCCGCCGCCCCCGTGATCATGGTGGTGATGCCCACCCGCCTGGCGCCCCCGCCACCAGAGAAAGCCCAGCGCCGCCGAGGCGGCCAGGAAGATCAGGTTGAGGACGAAGCCGTAGTTGAACGCGAAGAAGTCGCGCTCGGTGATCGCGCCCGCGCCGCTCCCCTGGGGCAGCCAGCCGAGCAGGTCCATGCCGAGGTGCAGCAGCAGCGCCGTCACCACCAGGGTGCTGAGCAGCAGCGCCAGGATGTAGAGCGCCATGCGCCAGCCGTAGTAGGTGGCATTGATACGCAGCACCGGCAGCACCACCAGGTCGGAGAAGATGAAGGCCATCACCCCCGCGAAGCTCACGCCGTTGTCGAAGAGCACGGCGGCCAGCGGAATGTTGCCCATGGAGCCGATGAAGGTGAAGAAGGCCGCCAGCGGGCCGACCAGCGCCTGCGCCAGCAGGGCGAAGAAGCCGGGATCGTCGTCGCCGGCGCCGAGAAACAGGGCCTGGAAGAAGCTCTCCGGCACGAAGGCGGCGATCACGCCGGCCACGGTGAAGCCGATCAGCACGTCCTTCCAGACCATCTGCCACTCCATGACGTAGGTCTGGCCGATCCGACGCCAGCCCTCGCGGCTCTTCACGGTCTGTCGCCAATCCGGCACCTGCTCCTCGTCGTGCTCGTCGTCGCCCTCCAGCCGCTTACGCACTCGCGCGATGAGTGCCTCGGGACGGGTCAGGCGGATGAAGGCCCAGGCCAGCAGGATCAACAGGATGCCGCCGGCATACTCGCCGACCACGAAGGGCCAGCCCAGGAAGATCGCGATCACGAACCCGAGCTCCACCACCAGGTTGGTGGAGGCCAGCATGAAGGCCAGGGAGGGCGCCAGGCCGGCACCCTTCTGGAAGAGCGTGCGGGTGGTCGCCAGCGCCGCGAAGCTGCAGGAGCTGGAGATGAAGCCGAAGACGCTGGCCAGCAGCATGCTGCGCGGACCATCCGTGCCCATGGCGCGCTGCATGCGCTGCCGGGTGACCAGCACCTGGATCAGGCTGCTGATCAGGTAGCCCAGGGCGAAGGCCCAGAGCGCCATCCAGAAGAAGCCCAGGCTGGTGAGGGCCGCTTCGCGCCATAGCGACAGGAAGTGTTCCGTCATCCGCTCCTCCTCCGACGGTCGTCGAAAGGGCGGGCCGGGAGCCCCCGGCCCACCATGGATGACGAATAAGGCTAAACCCTTGGGTGGCCCAAGGGTCAAGTCGGCGGCGCCCCGGAAGCGGCAATAGAGACGCTGGGTGCCCGCGCCGGTGGGTCACATCACCGGCACGCCGATCAGCCAGGCATGCAGGTAGAGGGCGAACACGAGGTAGGCCGCCAGGCCGATCACCACGGTGGCGACGGTGCCGACCGCGCTCGGGGCGGCGATCTCTGGCCGGGGACGACGGCGCGCCGCACGGAAGTCGGCCACCGCCCACAGCAGGAAGGCGCCGAAGAGCACGATATCGGAAAGCCGGCCGTTGGCCAGCAGGTGGGCGAAGGCCCACAGCTTGACCGCCAGGATCATCGGATGACCGAGCTTCGCCTTGAGGTGGTTGCGCGGCACATACGCCGCCACCAGCAGCACGAAGGCAGGTATCATGAACAGCGAGACGGCATGGCGAAGGCCCAGCGGCGGCTGCCAGACCCACACCGGGTCCAGGCGCGTCTGGCCGTAGCCCCAGATCGCGAGGGCCAGGCCGAGGATCGAGACCACCGAGTAGGCCGCCTTCCAGGGCAGCTCGCCCATTCGCTGGATCTGGGCGCTTCGCCAGTCGTCAGCCAGGATGCGCACCGAGTGCGCACCGAGAAAGATCAACAGGCCGAGCAGCATCACGGTCATGGTCAGGGTCTCCATCAGGGGGAAAGGGACAAGGGGAACCTTGCCGCCGCCAGCCTAGTCGGTTGACCCGGCCGCGACCAGTGAACTCGGCCGCCACGGCTCATTGATGCAAAGGACTGCCATGTCTTCCGACACCGCCCCCCTGCCCGAGGTCCTCGCCGGCCCCATCCTGCGTCGCCTGAGCGCGGAGCGCCTGGTGATCTGGCTGGTGGGCTCACGCCCCCTCGCGCCGAGCCTGATGCTGCACCCGGCCGGGCACACGCCGCGCCGGCTGGTACTCAACGATTCCCGCCTCACGCGGCTGCCGCTCGGTCGCCATGCCTGGCTGCACCTGATCGACGTGCCCCTCGAGACGCCCCTGCCCCGCGGCGTGCGCATCGACTACGACCTGAAGCTGCCCGGGGAGTCCGGCGCGACCGGCATCGCCGACTGGGCGCCCCACCTGCTGCACGAGGGCGCGACGCACCCCTGCTTCGTGCTCGCCGAGCGCCACGGCCGGCTGCTCCACGGATCCTGCCGTCGCCCCCACCACGACGGCCCGGACGGCCTGGTGCGCGCCGATGCCTGGCTCGCCGAGCGGCGCGCCTCGCCCGAGGCCTGGCCGGCTTGGCTGCTGATGACCGGGGATCAGGTCTACACCGACGACGTGGCCGGCCCGATGCTGGTGGCCATCCACGGCCTGATCCGTCGCCTGGGGCTCTTCGACGAGACCCTGGAGGGCGCTACCGTGGCCGACAGCCAGGCGCTCTACGCCGATCCCGCCGGCTACTATCGCCGCGAGGCGCTGCTGCCCGAGGCCGAGAGCAGCGAGAAGGTGCGCAAGGGCTTCTTCGGCGGGGCGCGCAAGCCGGTGTTCACCTCGGCCAACGCCCACAATCACCTGATGAGCTTCGCCGAGGTGATCGCCATGTACCTGCTCGCCTGGTCGCCGACCCCGTGGCGCCTGGTGGACATGGAGGCGCCGACGCTGAACGAGGAGCACGCCGCGCGCTTTCGCACCGAGAAGGCAGTGATCGAACGCTTCGCCGCGGGCCTGCCCGCCGCCGCCCGGGTGATGGCCCACCTGCCCTCGCTGATGATCTTCGACGACCACGACATCACCGACGACTGGAACCTCACCGCGGACTGGGAAAGTACCGCCTACGGCCACCCCTTCTCGAAGCGGATCATCGGCAACGCCCTGCTGGCCTACCTGCTCTGCCAGGGCTGGGGCAACGACCCGGACCGCCTGGCCGAGCCGCTGGATGACGCCGCCTCGCTGCTGTCGCGCGCCGCCGACCACGAGGGCTGGCTGCCCGCCGGGGAGCAGGACGCCGTCATCGAGCGGCTGCTGCGCCTCCAGGGCTGGGAGGTCGAGGTCGAGGGCGACCCCAAGCTCGTGATCCTCGACACCCGCACCCGGCGCTGGCGCAGCGAGCGCAGCCCCACGCGCCCCTCCGGCCTGATGGACTGGGAGGCGCTCTCGGAGCTGCAGCAGAACATGCTGGGGGCGGCGTCGGTGGTGATCGTCTCGCCGGCGCCGATGTTCGGCGTCAAGCTGATCGAGACCATCCAGCGGCTCTTCACCCTGGCCGGCCGGCCGCTGCTGGTGGATGCCGAGAACTGGATGGCCCACCGCGGCGCGGCGAGCGTGATGATGAACATCTTCCGCCACTCCCGCACCCCGGGCCACTACGTGATCCTCTCCGGCGACGTGCACTACTCCTTCGCCTACGACATCCGCATCCGCCACCGCCGCGAGGGGCCGAGGCTCTGGCAGATCACCTCCAGCGGCGTGAAGAACGCCTTCCCCGACACCCTGCTCGACTGGTTCGACCGCCTGAACCGCTGGCTCTATGCGCCGCGCTCGCCGCTCAACTGGCTCACCAAACGGCGGCGCATGGTGATCTCGCCGCGCGACCCCGACCGCGCCAAGGCCGGCGAGCGGCTCTGGAACGGCTGCGGCATCGGCCTGGTGGAGCTCGACGGCGAGGGCCGCCCCAGCGACATCCGCCAGCTCGACGCCCGCGGCTTCGACGTCCGCTTTCCCGAGCCGGACAAGCGATCGCCCGGCGGTTGACCCCGTCCGCCGGCGCGGCCGGCCAAGTGGAAATTCAGGGAGTGCATGAACCGGCGTGTCCTGCGATGCTGTTGCTCACACGCCGTCAACAAGGAGCGAACGGTGCAGGACGAGAGCGCACGACTGGACGATCAGCTGGCCGTGCAGGCGTTGATCGCGCGAGATACGTCCTTGCAAACCACCCTCGAGGACCTCGCACGTGTGATCGGGTACCCGCTCGGCGACACCCGAGTCTCGATCCGAGTGTGGGACCCCGACCGGCGCACCCTCGAGCTGATCGCGGGCGAGCACCTCTCGGCGGCCTTTCGAGAGGCCATGCGCTGCGTGTCGCTCGATGCACCGGCCGGCACCTGCGGGGCGGCCGCCGCGACCCGCCGGCTCGCGATCACCGAGCGAATCGATACCGACCCCCGCTGGCAGGGCCTGCACGGGCTGGCGTGCGACGAGGGGCTGGCCGCCTGCTGGGCGATACCGGTCACCTCGGCCGAAGACGAGCTGCTGGGCACCCTGGCGACCTACCACACCAAGCCCCGTGCCCCCAGCGAGCACGAGCAGGCGCAGCTCCAGCGCGCCGCCGGCCTGGTCGCCCTGACCATCGAGCGCCATCGCGATCGCCGGGCACGCCTCGAGATGGAGCAGCGCTTTCGCTCGCTGTTCACCCAGCACCCCGACGCGGTGTTCGAGTTCGACCTGGAGGGCCGGTTTCTCAGCTGCAACGCCTCGGCAACGCGCATCACCGGGTTCAGCGAGGCGTGGCTCAAGGGGCAGCGCTACCATGGCTTCGTCGCCGCGGAGGATCTGCCCACCATCGAGACCGCCTTCAATCGTGTCTGCCAAGGCGAGACGCAGCAGCATATCTACCAGAGTACTGACGCCGACGGGCGGGACTACACCCTGGAGGTCACCAACCTGCCCATCGTCGTCGATGACCGGGTCGTCGGCGTCTACGGCGTGGGGCGCGACATCACCCGGCGCCGAGCGCAGGAGCAGCAACTGCGCCTGCTGGCCCGCGGCATCGACGCCAGCCGCAATGGCGTCATCATGGCCGATGCCAGCCTGCCGGACATGCCGCTGATCTTCGTCAACGAGACCTTCCAGAACCTCACCGGCTACGCGCGAGACGAAGTCGTGGGCCGCAACTGCCGCTTCCTGCAGGGGCCGGATACCGACCCGGTGACGGTCGCCCGCCTACGCCGGGCCGTGGCCGAACGCAGCGAGATCCAGGTGACGCTGCGTAACTATCGCAAGGACGGCTCGGCGTTCTGGAACCACCTCTATCTGGGTCCCGTCCTCGACGACGAGGGCCACTGCACGCACATGATCGGCATCCAGCAGGATGTCTCGCGAGTTCGCGAGTACGAGGATCGTCTCGCCCACCAGGCCAGCCACGATTCACTCACCGGGCTGCCCAACCGTCAGCAGTTCGTCTCGCGCCTGGCCCAGCACTACCGCCGCGCCTGCCGCGAGAACGACTTTCTCGCCCTGCTCTACATCGACCTGGACGACTTCAAGCCGATCAACGACGGCCTCGGGCACCACGTCGGCGATCGTCTGCTGGAGCAGGTGGCCCAACGTCTCGTCGCCCTGCTCGACCAAGGCGACATCGCCTCGCGGCTGGGCAGCGACGAGTTCGCCCTGCTGTTGACGAGCGTCGAATGCGAGCGGGACGTGCTGGCGAGGGCCGAGGCGATCCTCGACACCATGTCGCGGCCCTTCGAGCTCGAGGAGTACCGCCTGCACATCAGCGCCAGCATCGGCATCGCCTCGAACCAGGACGCCTTGGGCCAGGCCGCGGAGCTGCTCCAGTCCGCCGACCTCGCCATGCAGGAGGCCAAGCAGCAGGGGCGCAACACCTGGCAGTGGTACGGCGACGAGGTCGCGAGCCTGATGGGCGAGCACGTCGAGATGCGCCTCGAACTGCAGGAGGCGATCCGCGAGGGGCAGTTCCTGCTGCACTACCAGCCCATCGTCGACACGCGCACCGGCGAGGTGCGCAGCGTCGAGGCACTGGTGCGCTGGCAGCATCCCGAGAAGGGCATGATCTCGCCGGGGCTCTTCATCCCGCTGGCCGAACAGACCGGGCAGATCGTCGCCATCGGGCGCTGGGTGCTGCAGCGGGCCTGCCAGGACATGGCCCGCCTGCACGCCGAGGGCGGGCCGGCGCTGCCGGTGGCCGTCAACATCTCGCCGCTGCAGTTCCGTCGGGCCGGCTTCCTCGCCCAGGTCGAGCAGGTCCTCGAGACCAGCGGCTGGCCGGCCCAGCGACTTGAGCTCGAGGTGACCGAGGGGGTGCTGATGTCCGGCACCGACCGGGCCATCGAGGTGCTGCATGCACTGCGCCGGCGCGGCGTGCAGGTGGCGATCGACGACTTCGGCAGCGGCTTCTCCAGCCTGCGCTACCTGCGCCAGCTGCCGATCAGCAAGGTCAAGCTCGACCGCAGCTTCATCCACGACATCACCCACAACGGCGACAACGCCGCCATCGTCCAGGGCGTGATCACCATGGCCCATCACCTGGGGCTCAAGGTGGTCGCCGAGGGCATCGAGACCCCGGAGCAGCGGCGCGACCTCATGGATCGCCAATGCGACCTGCTGCAGGGCTTCCTGTTCTCGCATGCCGTGCCCCTCGATCGCCTGGCGCGACTGCCGGCGCATCTGCCACCCCCGACGGCGTGATCGTCCGGTCACGCCTGGTCGACCTTGCCATCATGCTCACTCCACGCTTCAGCAAGCGGCCAGGCGATCGATGTGAAAGACACCGTGCAGGGCGGGTGCGCCAGAATGCAAAACGCCTGCCGAGACAGGCAGGCGTAACAGGGACTCCGACGAGGAGGCCTGACCCGGTTCAGGTCACCTGGTTTTTGTGGCGACCCTCATGGATCTCCTCTACCAGCTTGTGGCAGAAAATATCCAGATCCCGGGGCTTGCGGCTGGTGACCAGTCCGTTATCGACAACGACCTGGTCATCGACCCACTTCGCCCCGGCGTTCTCGAGATCCTTCATCACCGAGGGATAGGAGGTCAGGGTGCGTCCGGCGACGACCTCGGCATTGATCAGGATCCAGGGCGCATGGCAGATGGCGCCCACCGGCTTGCCGGCCTCGAAGAAGTGCCGCACGAAGCTCAACGCACGGGAGTCCTGCCGGAGGGCGTCGGGATTGAAGAGACCTCCGGGCAAGACCAGGGCATGGTAGTCGGTAGAGTTGGCCTCATCGAGGGACCTGTCGACCTCGTAGGTTTCGCCCCACTCGCTCTCGGCCCATGCGCGAATTTCCCCGGCCTCGGGAGATACGATCTCCACCGTGATGCCCTGAGCATCCAGCTTGGCCTGGGGTACCGCCAGCTCGGATTCCTCGAAACCGTGCGTGGCGAGGATGGCGACACGCTTGCCGTCGACCTGTTGGCTCATGGTGAACTCCTTGTTGGAGAAGAATCGCTGACCCGCAACCTCGGGCCAGCTGCCTCACCCCATGACCTCGGGGTGGCGATCCGCGAGCACAAGCCTCCGTGACGTAACGAAATGCATCCCCGGTCTCATGGCGTATGGCGACGCCGCCACAGGATCAGCCCACCGGCCATCACCAGCCAGGTCATGGCCGCGGCCACGCTGTCGTCGAGCACGATGCCGATGCCGCCGGGCAGCGCCTCGGCCATGCTCACCGGCAGCGGCTTGGTGATGTCGAAGAACCGATAGATCACGTAGGCCCCGGCCAGGGCCACGGGATGGCGCGCCGCGGCCAGACCGAGCACCGCCACCGGAAAGGCGACGATCTCGTCGAGCACGATGCGCCCGTCGTCCTTGAAGCCCAGCACGGTCGCGGCCTGATGGCAGACCGGCATGGCCGCCACCAGCAGCGCCGCGGTGAGGCCGAGCTGCACCCGCCGCGTGCGCCCCAGCAGCCACCAGGCGAGCGGCAGCCCCAGCAGCGACCCGATCGTGCCCGGGGCCCAGGGCGAGAGCCCCAGGCCAAGCCCCGTCGAGAGGGCCATCAATAGCGTCTCCATCCCTGCTCCCTGTCTCTGAACGCCGGCATCGAACGACATGCACCAAACGGCATGCGCCGAACGCTCGACACCTTACCCCCGGCTCGCCGCGCCGTCGACGCCGGCGTCATGCCGCGGCCGTGTCGGCCATCGGGCTTCGACAAGCGGCGCCCGGCGACGCATCATGGAGCGTTCATCCACCGGACCCTGCCGCACCGACCATGAGCCACGACACCACGGCACGCAATCGACGCATGACCCACTTCGACGACCAAGACGCGCTCTGGCTGTTCGGCTACGGCTCGCTGATCTGGAAGGCCGACTTCCCCTTCCTCGAGCGTCGCCGCGCCCATGTCCACGGCTGGGTGCGACGCTTCTGGCAGGGCTCCCACGATCATCGCGGCACCCCCGAGGCCCCCGGCCGCGTGGCCACCCTGGTGCGCGAGCCGGGGGCCATCTGCCACGGCATGGCCTATCGCATCGCCCCCGAGGTGCTCGGCCCGCTGGATGTCCGCGAGAAGAACGGCTACCTGCGCGAGCTGACCCGGCTGCACTTCGACGACGGTGGCCAGCCGGCGGGCGCCGATGGGCTCCTCTACCTGGCCACCGAAGAGAACGCCGCCTTCCTCGGCGATGCCCCGCTCGACGCCATCGCCGCACAGATCGCCGTCGCCCACGGCCCCAGCGGCCCCAATCGCGACTACCTGGTCCACCTGGCCCGGGCCCTGCGCGAACTCGGCGTGGACGACCCCCACGTGTTCGCGCTGGCAGCGCGCCTGCCCCACCCGGCAGCCGCCGACTGCCCCCACGACCCTGAATAACAAGGAGAAGATCCTCCCATGAGCGTGACCCTCGACGACATCCGCCAGGCCGCCGCCCGCCTCGAGGGCAGCGTGGAGCATACCCCCTGCCTGCGCTCCGCGACCCTCTCCCGGCTCACCGGCTGCGACGTCTACATCAAGTTCGAGAACCACCAGTTCACCGCCTCCTTCAAGGAGCGCGGCGCGCTGAACCACCTGCTCGCGCTGACGCCCGAGGAGCGGGCGCGGGGCGTGATCGCCATGTCCGCCGGCAACCACGCCCAGGCAGTGGCCTACCACGCCGCCCGGCTGGGCATCCACGCCACCATCGTCATGCCCCGCCACACCCCCAACCTCAAGGTGCGCAACACCCGCGACTTCGGCGCCGAGGTGCACCTGGAGGGCAATGGCGTCGACGAGGCCGGCGCCTACGCCCAGCGCCTCGCCGAGGAGCGCCAGCTGGTCTTCGTGCACCCCTACGACGACCCGCGGGTCATCGCCGGTCAGGGCACCATCGCCCTGGAGATGCTCGAGGCACAGCCCGACCTGGACTGCCTGGTGATCCCCATCGGCGGCGGCGGGCTGATCAGCGGCAACGCCGTGGCGGCCAAGGCGCTGAAGCCCGACATCGAGGTGATCGGCGTGCAGACCCAGCGCTTCCCGGCCATGCAGCAGGCGCTGGCCGGCGAGGAGGTGCACTGCGGCCTGGCCACCCTGGCCGAGGGCATCGCCGTGAAGCAGCCCGGCAAGCTGACGCTGGAGATCGTGCGCGAGCTGGTCAGCGATATCGTGCTGGTCGACGAGCCCGAGATCGAGCGCGCCATCCTGATGCTGCTGGAGATCGAGAAGAGCGTGGCCGAGGGCGCCGGCGCCGCGGGGCTCGCCGCCCTGCTCAGCGACCCCGAGCGCTATCGCGGTCGCAAGGTGGGGCTGGTGCTGTGCGGCGGCAACATCGACATGCTGGCGCTCTCCTCGGTGATCCAGCGCGGCCTGGTGCGCTCCAACCGGATCGTGCGGGTGCGGGTGGGCATCCCCGACGTGCCCGGCTCGCTGGCCGAGCTGACCCAGCTGCTCGCCGAGCAGCGCGCCAACGTCATCCAGATCGCTCACCAGCGTACCTTCACCGACCTCTCGCTGCGCGCCACCGAGGTGGAGGCCACCCTGGAGACACTGGGCAGCGACCACACCCGCGAGGTGATCGCCGCGCTGCGCACCGAGGGCTACGACCCGGTGCTGCCCGCCAACGAGGTGCACCCGGACGAGCGCTGGGCCACCGACCCCGAGGGCCATCACTGAGATGACCACGCTGGCGATCTATGTCGCCGCCGCCGTGGCCGAGATCGCCGGCTGCTTCAGCGTCTGGGCCTGGTGGCGGCTGGACAGGTCGGCCCTGTGGCTGATGCCGGGGCTCGCCAGCCTGGCGCTCTTCGCCTGGCTGCTGAGTCTCTCCGGGGCCGACTACGCCGGGCGCGCGTACGCTGCCTATGGCGGGGTCTACATCGCCACCTCGGTGGCCTGGCTATGGCTGGTCGAGCAGCGCCTGCCCGATCGCTGGGACCTCGCCGGGGCGGGCCTGTGCCTGCTGGGCGCCGGCGTCATCCTGCTCGGGCCCCGGCCCGCGGGCTGATCTCCGTCATGGAGCGACCTCCGCCACGGGGCGATCTCTGGCAGAGGATCGACGGCAGGCGTACCCTATATGCATTCGTGACCCCTATCCTCCCATCACCTCAACCAAAGGAAGCGTGATGAGCAGCAAGATCAACGTGTCAGCCCCCCTGGTCATCCTGCATGGCGACGAGATGGCGCAAGTGGCCTTCGAGCGCATCCTCGAAACCTTCGTGACCTCCCGGCTGGACGTCGACCTCGTGGAGATCGACCTGACCGCAGAGAACCGCCTGGTCACCAACGGCCAGGCGGTGATCGATGCCATCGAGGCCCTCAAGCAGTACGGCGTGGGCGTGAAGAACGCGGGCATGACCGTGAACCGCGCCCAGCTGGGCGAACTGCTGGCCAAGCACCCGGAGCTCGACGGCACCACGCTGCACCCGCTGGCCACCAAGTCGCCCAACGGCGCCATCCGCAAGGGCATCGGCGGCAACATCACCCGCGAGGACATCCAGTTCCGCAACCTGGAGTTCAACACCCCGGAGTGGATCGGCCGCGATATCGAGGTCGACACCATGACGACCGGCGGCAGCAAGGACAGCTTCAACGAGCTCTCCAGCGCCACCGGCATCGTCAAGCTGCTGTTCGTGGGCCAAAGCGGCGACCCGGTGGAGCTGCACCGCCGCGAGGTGAAGAAGGGCGACCCCTGGCTGCTCGCCACCAACGACATCGACCAGGTCAAGGCCTGGGCGCACCGCTTCTTCCAGCGCGCCATCGACGAGAAGCGCGATATCTACCTGGGCCTCAAGGACACCGTGATCGCCGGCTACGACGGCGTGATGCGGGCCGCCATCGAGGGCATCTACGAGAGCGACTACCGCGCCCAGGTCGAGGCGCTGGGGCTCTCCTACCACTACGAGCTGATCGACGCCCAGGCCGCGCGCATCGTCGCCAACCCGCCGGAGCGGGCGCTGTGGGGCGTGCCGGACAACACCACCGGCCGCAAGCTCTACAAGCTGGTCGAGCAGCTCAAGGTCCACGGCATTCCCAAGCGCAAGGCCCACGTCTCGCTGTCGCGGATGAGCGCCGGCGGCGGCGACCAGTACGGCAGCTACAACGCCCCCGCCCTGGAAGACGGCATCCTCAAGGTGGTGGTCGACGGCGAGGAGAAGCACGCGCGCCACGTCAAGCAGGGCGATCCGATCCTGCTGATGTCCAACGACCACGAGGCGATCAAGGACTGGGTCACCCAGGTGTTCCGCGACGCCTCGCGCAAGGACAAGGAGGTCTACTTCGGCCTCAAGCGCGAGTACATGGAGTACGACGACGTCTTCAGTACCGCCATCACCGACGTGCGCCGCGAGCTGGCGAAGGCCGACACGCCGCCCCCGTCGTTCATGATCATGCGGCCCTCACGGCAGCTCATCAAGATGATCACCGACCCGCCGCGTAACGCCCTCTACCCGGCGCAGAACCTCGACGGCGATATCTTCTCGGACATCTCCGCGGCGCTCGGCGGCAGCCTCGCCACCGCCAGCTCGATCATCGAGAGCAAGAACGGCACCATGCTCTTCGAGGCGCCCCACGGCACCGCCCACGACCTCTACCTGAAGTACCTGGAGAGCGACGGCCGCGAGGCGCACTTCAACTCCTCCGCGCTGATCTTCGCCGTGGCCAACGCCCTGGAGACCCTGGGCGAGCGCGAGGCCAACGCGGCCCTGGTCGACTACGCCACCGGCCTCAAGGCGGCGCTGATCGACACCGTCGCCGACGGCGTCATCACCGGCGACCTCAAGGGCAAGACCACCGATCCGGCCGCCGAGACGCTGGTCGATATGCAGGGCTTCCTGGACGCCGTGGCCGAGCGGCTTCCCGAATGAGGACGCGGCGTCACGCCGCTTCCCTCTCCCTCACGACGCCTCCTGCCGGAGGCGTCTTGCATGGCGTCGCCTTCCCCTAGCCGAGCCGAGTCGCGGGCATCAGGCGCGCCTCGAGCCGCCGTCCCAGCCGCGTGCGCAGCGGCAGCACGAAGCGCTCCTGGAACATCATGCAGAACACCACGGTGGCCAGCAGGAAGACCGGGTATAGCCACAGTGAGCTGTCCCCGGCGGCGTCCAGGCAGCCACGCAGGTCAGTGACGCAGCGGGAAGGCTCGCCGGCGTGGACCCGCTCGACCCGGGTGAAGATCACGTAGAGCGGCACGTGCAGCGCGAACATCGGTAACGAGGCGCCCCCCAGGCGCCTGGCCAGCCGTCGCAGCCGGGGATCCGCGGGCGACGGTACCCGAGTCATCAGCAGGATCAGCATCAGCTGCGCCGGCAGCAGCAGGCCGTTGTGCAGCAGGTAATACCAGGCGTGCCCCTGGCCCAGCAGCCATAACGCCCCGACCACCGAGACGACCACCCACAGCGCCATCGCCAGGCACAGGCCCCGCCCCGGCCGGTAGCCGGTCCGCCGCCAGCGCGAGTAGAGCACGCAGAGCAGGATCCCGGCGATGAACTCGGGCAGGCGGATCAGGGGATTGCGATGCAGGATCCCCGTCTCGGGCAGGCCGAAGTCGGTCAGGGCGATGACCAGCAGGGGCGGCAGCAGGTAGAGCAGGTTGGTCAGCGCCAGGGCACGGCCCACGTGCCGTACTCGGAACAGCCGCGGCGCCGCCCAGGGGAAGACCAGGTAGAAGAACATCAGCGCCGAGATCGACCAGGACGGCGGGTTGAAGGTCAGGTACAGGGGGTTCCAGGCATGCAGCAGGGTCGCATTGAGCGCCAGGTTGACCCCCAGCTCGGTGTCGCTCATGTAATGGCGCAGGGCCTCGGGATCGGTCTGCCCCAGGTCGTTGTTGACGTCGTAGATCACGAAGCGGATCGAGGCGGCGGCGTCCTCCGGGGTGATGGCCAGCTTGCCCACGACGGTCGACACCAGCATGGCCAGCAGCAGCGCGCCGATATGGATCGGGTAGAGGTTCGCGAAGCGCTTTATCCAGAAGCTGCGGGCCGGCTCGCGCAGCGACTGGTGGTGATCCAGGTAGACGTGCGCCAGCAGAAAGCCCGAGAGCACGAAGAAGGAGCTGGTCGAGAAGAACCCGATATCCGTGATGTAGTGCGACCAGCCCGAGATCGACGGGTAGTTGTGCAGCGTGTGGAAGATGACGATGTACAGCCCCAGCACGAAGCGCAGCCACTCCAGGCCGATGAAGCGCTCCTTGGTCGGCGCCTTGCCCCGGTCGCGTGACGCCTGATCACGCGACCGGTCGGCGGCCAGGCCACTCATCCGGTGGCCTCCGGGCTCGGCTCCGGCACCCTCGGCCTCGCCCCCTTGACGAGGCCCGACTCACCGCCGACCTCTCGGCTCCGGCCCGGCACCTTCAGGCTCGGTGCCCGCGGCAGGCCTAGCTCACGCCAGGCGGGATGGGCGTCCGGCTCGTCCCACACCCGAAAATGCAGCATCGACAGCAGCACCGGGTCGTCGAGCAGGCGCAGCCGCTCGGCCGAGGGCAGCTGGCGGGGGTCGCTGGCCGCCGCCGCGGCCACCCGCTCCTCGCGGCGCCGCTGCAGCAGCGCCGAGTGGCCATGGCGGCTGGTGGCCAACGCACAGCCCAGGGCATTGGCCACCGGATCGACCACCGTCTGGATGAAGGTCGGCGAGGCGGGCCAGCGCGTCATCCACTTCAGGTGGCGCACCATGCGCCGCAGCACCCGCGGCGGACGGGTCTCCTCGGGGATCCGGAACAGCCGCGCCCGCTGGCTGCGCAGGCCCAGCGACACCCGACTCGAGAAGACCGACACCGGGATGGAGACCATCAGCGCGCCGACGATCGGCGCCAGCCACCACAGGAAGGTCGGCTCGAGGTAATAGACCCCGGCCGCCCAGACGGCACCGATCAGGGTCTGGACGCCATGGTTGCGCACGGCGTCCCCCCAGGTCGTGTCGCTGTTGTCGCGGGACGGCGAGCGCCACTGGATGCCCCGTCCCAGCAGGGCCGCGAGCACGAAGCGGGTATGGAAGAGCATGCGCACCGGGGCCATCAGCATGGAGAAGAGCGACTCCACCACCATGCTCAGCCAGACCCTGCCGGCGCCGCCGAACTCCCGGGCACCCTGCCGGCTGATGAGGATCACGCTGAGCACCTTGGGCAGGAACAGCAGGGTCGCCGTGGCGGTGAAGAGTCCCACCGCCAGCCCCGGTTTCCACTGCGGCCAGACCGGAAACATCATTCCCGGCTCGGGGAAGTACTGGGGCGTGCCCAGGGTATGCACCGCCAGCAGGGACGTGGAGAGGATCAGGAACAGGCACCACAGCGGCGCGGAGAGGTAGGACATCAGCCCGGTGAGGAAGACCGCCCGGTGCACGGGGTGGATACCGCGGGCCAGGAACAGTCGGAAGTTCATCAGGTTGCCGTGGCACCAGCGGCGGTCCCGGTTGAGCTCGTCGAGCAGGTTGGGCGGCATCTCCTCGTAGCTGCCCGGGAGGTTGTAGGCGATCCACACCCCCCAGCCGGCACGGCGCATCAGGGCGGCCTCGACGAAGTCGTGGGAGAGGATCTCGCCGGACAGCGCCCCCTTGCCGGGCAGCGGCGAGAGCAGGCAGTGGCGCATGAAGGGCGCCATGCGGATGATGGCGTTGTGCCCCCAGTAGTGCGCCTCGCCCAGCTGCCAGAAATGCAGCCCGGCGGTGAACAGCGGCCCGTAGACCCGGGTCGCGAACTGCTGCATCCGCGCGTAGAGGTTGTGCCGCCCGGACGCCTTCGGCGCGGTCTGGATGATGCCGGCCTCGGGGTTGGCCTCCATCAGGCGCACCAGCCGGGTCAGGCAGCTGCCGCTCATCACGCTGTCGGCATCCAGCACCAGCATGTAGCGATAGTTGCGCCCCCAGCGACGGCAGAAGTCATCGAGGTTGCCGCTCTTGCGCTTGACCCGGCGCTGGCGGCGGCGATAGAAGACCCGGTCGAAGGCACCGAGCTCCCGGCATAGCGCCAGCCAGGCATGGGTCTCGGCGATGGCCACGTCGGGGTCGCTGGTGTCGCTGAGGATGTAGAGGTCGAAGGCCGCCTCCTGCCCGGTATCGCGCAACGACTCCAGGGTGGCGCGCACGCCGGCGAACACCCGGGGCACGTCCTCGTTGCAGATGGGCACGACCAGGGCGGTGCGGGCGCCGGGATCGGGCGGCGTGCTGTCATCCACCTCGCCGCTATCGATCACATGGCGGTCGCGCCCGCGCAGCAGCTGGAAGAAACCCATCAGGGCCGTCCAGAACCCCGCCGACACCCAGCTGAACAGCAGCACGAACAGCGCCAGGATGGCGATCTCCAGCGGCCGGGTGCCCTGGTAGGGCAGTACCGAGCGCATGTAATCCATGGCCACCAGGCTCTGGCCGACCGTCAGCACCAGCAGCACCCACCGCCGCAGCCGGCCAACCCGCTGCCAGTGGGGCATGCGGCCATGGCGGGCGGGGCCAGCGCTGGAGCCAGTGCCGGTCATGCCGCGCCACAAGCGACGCGACCAGCGGGTCAGCGGCCCCTTCGCCCAGGGCTCCGGCGCCAGGGGGGTCCGGGCCAGCGGCGGCATGGTGCACAGCCGGGTGATGCCCCGGGCGTCGGTCACCAGCGGTGGCGACGGGGCCAGCGGCGGCGAGGGGTAACCCAGCGCCAGCCGCGGCCCCACCGACACCGCGGCGGGGTCCTCCTCCAGCGCCGGCTGTCGGCTGAGGCCCTCGTGGAGGGCCGCCAGCCCCTCGGCATCGAGCTCACTGGCCATCAGCTCGCGGCGCGACTCAGGCGAGGCGGCCTCGAAGGCCAGGCTCTCCAGGTACTCGGCGGCACGATCGGCGGGACATTGACGATCAGCCATGGGCGGGCAGCCGGTAGGTCCAGGTCTCCGACAGGGGCGCCTCACCATCCTTCAGCGTCGCGCGGATCTCCATGGGCCGGTCGTCGTCCGCGCGCTTGACGCGAAGGAAGACCCGCCAACCGCCCTCGGCCGGGTTGGGCACGGCTCGGCTTTCGACCAGCTCGCCGTTGTCGCCGACGCTGGCCTCCACCGCGAGACCATCGTCGGCCTGATAGCCCTCGAGCACCGGCCCCTTGAAGTCGAGCACGAAGGCGAGACTGCCGTCCGGCTCGCGCACCAGGTCATTGCGGCGCACCTCCCCCTGGGAGCGGCGCGTCTCATCGACCCACGCCAGCTCGGGATCGAGGAACTTGGCCTCGGTGGTGGTCCAGTGCATCCGGTAGCTGAGGTCCAGGGGCTCGCCGGTCGACGGCAGTGACTCGGGCTTCCAGAAGGCCACGATGTTGTCGTTGGTCTCGTTGGGAGTAGGGATCTGGATCAGTTCGACCACACCGGCTCCCCAGTCGCCCTGGGGCTCGATCCAGGTGCTCGGACGGCGGTCGTAGCGATCCACCAGGTCCTCGTAGTCGTCGAAGTCGTGGCTGCGCTGCAAGAGGCCGAAGCCCGCCAGGGACTCGACGGGCGCCTCCTCGATCATCAGGCGCGCCGGGTTGGCCAGTGGCCGCCAGCTCCAGCCGTCGACGGCATCCTGGACCAGCAGGCCGTTGGAGTCGTGGATGGCCGGCCGATAGTTGAGGCTCTCCGAGGGCTGGCCAGGGCCGTACAGATACATGCTGGTCAGTGGGGCGATGCCCAGCTTCTCGACCTCGCGACGCAGGAACAGGCGCGACTTGACGTCCACCACGGTGTCGTCCCCCGGACGCAGCACGAAGCGGTAGGCGCCGGAGAGGCTGGGCGAGTCAAGCAGCGCGAATACCGTCAGGTACTGGCTCTCCGAGGTCGGTTTGACCACCCAGAACTCGCGGAAGGCGGGGAACTCCTCGCCGCTCTGCAGCGCGGTGTCGACGGCCAGGCCGCGCCCCGAGAGCCCGTACTGCTGGTCGCGTCCCAGAGCGCGGAAGTAGCTGGCCCCCTGGAACACCATGGCCTCATCCATGATGTCCTCTTGGTTGAGGGCGTTGAGGATCTTGAGACCAGAGAAGCCCAATCCCTCGAGCTGCTCCTCGGGAATCGAAAGCTCTCCATAGTCGAAGGCCGCGGGGTCGAATGCCACCTCGCGCACCTCGTCATCGGACACGGTATGTACCTTGACGGCACTGTCGAAGTGCATGCCCTCATGGAAGAAGGTCAGTTGGAACGGCAGTTCCTCGTCGGCCCAGAGGGCCTGCTCCCCTCGATACTGGATCTGCGCGTAGTCCTCGTACTCGAGTTCGCGCAGGGCATCGGGCAGATTCGTCTCGGGGGCCTCATAGGCCGACTCGGAGAGCGACCTGGCCCTCTTCGCCACGTCATCGAAGTCGAAGGCCATGAGCGCGGGCGAGGCGAGGCCGCCAAAGACGCCGATCAGGCTCATCATCAGCCATGGGCGGGCACGCCGGCCGGTCGGGCGCGAAGACAGTGACACTCGAATGGATGCTGGCAATTTCACACTCCTTTGCATTGGCCAAGGTCGCAAGGCCGAGACG
This sequence comes from Halomonas sp. B23F22_3, assembly GCF_043496965.1. Classification (NCBI taxonomy): domain Bacteria; kingdom Pseudomonadati; phylum Pseudomonadota; class Gammaproteobacteria; order Oceanospirillales; family Halomonadaceae; genus Halomonas; species Halomonas sp. B23F22_3. The sequence continues at coordinate 486,984 of NZ_JBIEKG010000004.1, read as the reverse complement.
ACGATCCGACGGAGCGCGACGTTCAGGGAACGTCCGTGCTCCCGAGCAGATACCTTCGGACCCCCCGCCTCGCCCCGTCACGCCTTCAACGGCTGCATGCCGCGGACGGCCGCCTCGGCAAGGTGGTTCCCGTCGTTTGCGACTGGCGGAGGCCCCCCAAGGTTCAGCGCCTCACGCGTGCGCGGACGTAGCATCGAGTCTTCCTAATAAATAACTGTCTCTAAATAAAGACAGCAGGGAGATCTGGGCGCTATTGCAGAGTTCTTCGCCACTGAGCGCCCTTCCGACAGAAAAGCCACCCAATAAGAGCGCGAACATTGATAGAATCTCGCGCGCCACGCAGACGTCCCCTGTCCCGGCTACCCGCCTGGGGCGGTTCGCGCGGCGCGTCACTGTGCTTATCGGCACCGCCGACGCGACCGTTCGAGTCGTCCCGCAGGGAGGCGTCTGTCCGCCCATTACAATTCCGAGAGATCCTCCATGATCGCCACCCTGCAAACCCTCGGCCGCCCGCTGATCCGACTGGGGCTGATCCCCCAGATCGCCATCGGCATCGTCTGCGGCATCCTGCTCGCCACGCTCGCGCCGGACACGGCCCAATCGGTCTCGCTGCTGGGCCAGCTGTTCATCTCCGCCCTCAAGGCGGTCGCCCCGATCCTGGTGTTTATCCTGGTGACCGCGGCCATCGCCAGCCACCAGAAGGGGCAACCGACCCACATCCGCTCGGTGATGGTGCTCTACGTGATCGGCACCCTGGTCGCCGCCCTGGTGGCCGTGGCGGCGAGCTTCGCGTTTCCCACCACCCTGGCGCTGGATCGCCCCGAGGTCAGCGGCAACCCGCCCGGTGACATCATCGAGATCCTCCAGAACCTGCTGCTCAACGCCGTCGCCAACCCGGTCACGGCGATCATGGAAGGCAACTTCATCGCCATCCTGGTGTGGGCCATCGGCCTTGGCATCATGCTGCGCCAGGCCAGCGACGCCACCCGTACCCTGCTCGGCGACCTGTCCGATGCGGTCTCGAACATCGTGCGCCTGGTGATCCGCTTCGCCCCGCTGGGCATCTTCGGCCTGGTCGCCAACACCCTGGCTGAGTCCGGCATGAATGCCCTGCTCGACTATGGCCACCTGCTGATGGTGATCGTCGGCTGCATGCTGTTCGTCGCCCTGGTCACCAACCCGCTGATCGTCTACTGGCAGACCCGCGAGAACCCCTATCCGCTGGTCTTTACCTGCCTGCGCGGCAGCGCCATCACCGCCTTCTTCACGCGCAGCTCGGCGGCCAACATCCCGGTCAACCTGGAGCTGTGCAAGCGCCTGAAGCTGCATGCCGACACCTACGCCATCTCGATCCCGCTGGGCGCGACGGTCAACATGTGCGGCGCGGCCATCACCATCACCGTGATCACGCTCTCCGCCGCCCATACCCTGGGTATCGGCGTCGACTTCCCCACCGCCCTGCTGCTGTGCATCGTCTCGGCACTGGCCGCCTGCGGCGTCTCCGGCGTGGCCGGCGGCTCACTGCTGCTGATTCCCATGGCCAGTAACCTGTTCGGTATCTCCACCGACGTGGCCATGCAGGTGGTGGCGATCGGTTTCGTGATCAGCGTGGTGCAGGACTCCACCGAGACGGCGCTGAACTCGTCCACCGACGTGCTGTTCACCGCGGCCGCCTGCCGCCGCGAGGAGAACGCTCAGGCCTGATCCTCCCGCCGCGGCCCCGTGATCGTCACGGGGCCGCGCGCCATCGGCGCCCACTTTGTCCCCGCCTCGCCAGCGCCTTCCGCGTCCCCCCGCCTGTCGCAGGCATGAGTTTTCCCACTCTTAATATGAATCAATAAATCACTCTTCAGAGTGATAACGTTGAGGCAACATCACGACTGAAGATAGACAGCATCGGCGTCATTTAAGATAGTAGGGGCAGGTAGATACATTTCGTAACCGGTCTCGAGCGATCGGAGGCCGGCCCCCCACGATCACACAGGAAGCGCCAACGCCATGCTCTCCCTCCTGCGCTCTTCACTTCACCCTCTCCTGTGGCTGTCGCTGCTGCTTCCCCTGAGCGCTCACGCCGCCGAAGGTGTCGCCCCGTACGATCCGGTCCTGACCCTCGACCAGGAGGGCGAGCGCCAACGACTCACGCTGGAGGCGATCGAGGCCACCGACGAGTTGCACCACGTCCAGATGCAGCACCCCGAAGGCCCCGAGGGCCGCTTCTCGGGCGTCTGGCTGAATGCCTTCCTGGCGGCGAACGACATGGAGGACGCGCGTCGCGTGCGCTTCATCGCCGATGACGGCTACACCACCTTCCTCACCCTCGACCAGCGCCAGGAGAAGGACTACCTGCTGGCGACGCGGCTCGACGGCGAGCCGATCGGGGTAGACCGGCTCGGCCCGCTGATGCTGGTGGTACCCGAGGACGCCGAGGCCGTACTGGAAGGCACGGTGCCGATGAACCGCTGGATCTGGGCGCTCGAGGAAATCCGCGCGAGATGACGACCGCCCCGGGCAGGGCGCTGCGCCGTCGCCTGCTGCTGGCCTTCGGCCTGATCGCCTCGGTATGCGCCGCGGCGATCGTCTACTATGCCGCCCAGGCGCGACAGCACGTCGGCGCCGACTATACCGCCATGGTCGCCGACGTGGTCCGCTCCCAGGAAGATCCGAAGGAGCTGCTGACGGCCCTGATGCGTCTCGACGACGACCATCCGGATCATCAGACCCACCAGGAGGAGCTGGGCGAGCTGCTGCTGCGCATTCCCCGGCGCATCGAGAACCTCCGGGTCCAGATCCTGCGCAGCGACCTGCCCCGCCAGGCCTACGCGCCGCTGATCGACGAAATGACCCTGGTCCAGGAGCGTATCGCGACCCTGCTGGCCCGCTTCACCCGGGCTCAGCGCGATGGGCTCGACGGTGAGGAGATCGCTGCGCTGCGCGAGCTCGGGCTGGAGGTCGAGGCGGGGCTCGCCTGGAGCTACAGCGAGCTCAGCCTGCTGGTGCAGAACGCCTCCGCCGGCCAACGCCAACTGATGGAATGGCTCACCGTCGCGGTGGTCGCTCTGCTGTTGATGGTGGTGGCCGCCGTTGGCGCGGCGATGCTGATGATGCTGCGCCTGCAGCGCCAGCGAGACATGATGCGCTTCCAGAGCCAGACCGACATGCTGACCGGTCTCTATAACCGACGGCGACTGCAGGAGGTGGCCGAACAGGAGTTTGCCCGTCGCCGGCGCCACCCCGCGCCGCTCTGCCTGATGCTCCTCGACCTGGATCACTTCAAGCACGTCAACGACACCTATGGCCACCCGGTGGGCGACGAGGTGCTCTCCTCCTTCGCCGATACCCTGCAACACCAGGTGCGGCGCCTGGATACCCTGGCGCGCATGGGCGGCGAGGAGTTCGCGGTGCTGCTGCCAAACACGGATGGCCAGGCCGCGCGGCTGCTCGCCGAACGGATCCTCGCGGCCACCCGCGCCATGCCGCTGCCCGCCGTGGCCGGCGACCATCGACTCACCGTCAGCATCGGCCTGAGCGAGGCCCAGCAGGGCGACAGCTTCGAACACCTCTATACCCGTGCCGATCGTCGCCTCTATGGCGCCAAGGAGGCCGGCCGGGATCGCGTGGTCTCAAGCGACGCCCTGGCGGGCGTGCCACGTCAAGACGCGCCCCCGGACGACGACGAGCTGGACGAGCCTAAGCGACGCACCGCGCCATAGGCGACGCCGCCTGGCTTCCTTCCCCGCGGCGAGGCTTCCCCTCGATGCCTTCCTTCGCCGCACCGGCGCTTAAGCACGGCGCAGGGCGCGATCGTTCCCCGCCCCTTTGACCTCCCGCCTTGGCAGCTGCCGCCAGGCCTGTCACGAATGGTCTAAAAATCAGTACACGATCCGTCTTTCATTAGCGCATGGGTGTTTTCAATACTCGGGTGGCGACGGTGCTGATAAAGCAAAACTACAACTCCATCCGAATAAGGACGCTTCATGCCCCTCTCAAGCCTGCTCGACTGGCGCCTGCATGCGCTGGTCGTCGTGACCGCCCTGCTCTCCGAATTCATCGGCATCCAGCGCCTGCCGCTGGGGCCCGGCACCCTGCTGCTGCTGCCGCTCTTCTACGCCTTCATCCTCGGCGTGCTGCTCAACCCCAACGTGACACGCACCGCCGGGAAGTTCGTTCCCTCCCGGGTCAGCCATGCCGCCGGGCCGCTGATCCTGCTGTCGATCATGCCGTTCATCGCCCGCTTCGGCTCGACCATCGGCCCGGCCATCGAGGACCTGATCGACGCCGGTCCCGCGCTGATCCTGCAGGAGCTCGGTAACCTCGGCACCATGCTGATCGCCATGCCGCTGGCGGTGCTGGTGTTCAAGATGGGCCGCGAGGCGATCGGCGCCACTTACTCCATCGCCCGCGAGCCCAACATCGCCGTCATCTCCGACAAGTACGGCCTCAAGGGCCCGGAAGGCGTCGGCGTCATGGGCACCTACGTGGTGGGCACCATGTTCGGCACCCTGTGGTTCGCGCTGATGGCGGGCTACCTCACCTCGCTGGAACTCTTCGATCCGCGCGCCCTGGCCATGGCCTGCGGCGTGGGCAGCGGCAGCATGGTCGCCGCCTGCTCGGCGGCCATCGCCGGCACCCTGCCCGAGATGAAGGACGAGCTGCTGGCCTTCGCCGGCGCCAGCAACCTGATGACCTACGCCACGGGCCTCTACCTGTCGCTGTTCATCGCCCTGCCCGTCGCCGAGAAGCTCTACACCCTGCTGACCGCCGGCAAGCGCCAGGCCAAGGCCGTGGGCGCCCAGGTCACCGGCGGACTCAGCGCCGACGACGCGTCGAGCGATGCCCCGGAAGAGGAGCGCCCCGAGCGCAACCTGCCGAAGACCGCCCTGGCCATGGCCGCCGCCTGCGTGGTGGGCTGGGTGGCCAACACCGTCAACGGCGCCGACCTGATCACCGCCCTGCCGGGCATGCTGATCCTCTACGCCATGACCATGATCGGCCTCGTCATCACTCGCTTCGCGCCCTTCTACCTGCCGGGCGTGGCCTGGGTATCGCTGGTCAGCATCGTGATGACGCTGCCCTGGTTCCCGGGCAACGCCTGGCTGACCGAGCAGCTCGCCGCCGTGAACTTTCTGGCCATCGTGACGCCGGTGCTGGCCTACGCCGGCCTGGCGCTGAGCCCGCGCGAGCTCGGCATGTTCCGCAAGGCCGGCTGGAAGCTCGTGATCATCGCGATGCTCGTCTTCACCGGCACCTTCCTCGCCTCCGCCCTGATCGCCGACCTGCTGCTGTGAGCCCGACCATGACCGACACTGCGCTTTCCGCCCCCGACGCCGACACGCTGCGCACCTGGCGCCACGACTTCCACCGGCACCCGGAGACCGCCTTCGAGGAGCACCGCACCAGTCGGCGCATCGCCGAGATCCTCACCGAGGCCGGGCTCGACATCGTCACCGGCCTGGGCGGCGGCACCGGCATCGTCGCGAGCCTCGAGGGACGGCGCGGCCCGGGACCGAGCATCGGCCTGCGCGCCGACATCGACGCCCTGGACGTCACCGAGTCGAGCGACGCCGCCCACGCCTCGCGCACCCCCGGCAAGATGCATGCGTGTGGCCACGACGGCCACACCACCATGCTGCTCGGCGCCGCCTGCCGGCTGGCAAGCGATCCCGACTTCGCCGGCCGCGTCCACTTCATCTTCCAGCCCGCGGAGGAGAGCGAGGGCGGCGGCCGGGTGATGGTCGAGGAGGGGCTCTTCGAGCGCTTCCCGATGGAGGCCGTCTACGGCGTGCACAACTGGCCGGGGCTCGCCGTCGGCGAGGCGGCGGTCCACGACACCGCGGTGATGGCGGCCTTCGATGTCTTCACCCTGACCCTCTCGGGCAAGGGGTGCCACGCCGCCATGCCGCACCTGGGCACCGATGCGATCCTCGCCGCCTGCCAGCTGGTCACCCAGCTGCAGGGGCTGATCAGCCGCGAGACGCCGGCCCACCAGACGGCGGTGCTGAGCGTGACCCAGTTCCATGCCGGCGACGCCTTCAACGTGATTCCAGAGACGGTCGAGCTGCGCGGCACCCTGCGCTGCTTCGACGAGCCGCTGCGCGCGCACCTGCAGCAGCGCTTCCAGGAGGCCGTCGAGTCGCTGGCCCGCTTCCACGGCCTGAGCGCGAATCTCGACTATCAGCCCCGCTACCCGGCGACCATCAACGTGCCCGAGCATGCCGAGCGCTGCGCGGAGGTCCTCGACTCGCTGCCCGGCATCACCCGGGTGCACCGCGACCTGCCGCCGAGCATGGCCTCCGAGGACTTCGCCTTCATGCTCAACGCCCGCCCCGGCGCCTACATCTGGCTCGGCAACGGCGAGGAGAGCGCGGCGCTGCACAACCCGCACTACGACTTCGACGACCGGCTGACGCCGCTCGGCGTCGACTACTGGGTGCAGCTGGTGCAGCAATTGCTCGGCGAACGCCCGGCGCGCTGACTCCCGCCGCTCCCCTACCGAGCGACACCGCCACGTTCACGCCTGCCTTCCCGGCCGGACGCCTCGCGTCCGGCCCGGTCGGACGCCCCTGCACGCCTGAACGCCTGGCCATGACGCCGTCACCCCACCCATCCCCTCACCCGCTACCGAACAACGACAAGGAGCGCCTCGTGACCACTACCGTTACCGTCATCGGACTCGGCAACATGGGCCGCGGCATGGCCCTGACCCTGCATCGCGCCGGCTTCACCGTGCAGGGCAGCGACATCGACGCCGATGCCCGCCAGCGCCTCACCGACGAGGGCATCGCCTCCCTGGCACCGGAGGCCATCGGGGCCAGCGACGTCTACCTGCTCTCGCTGCCCACCTCGGCCCACGTCGAGCGCGTGCTGAAGGACGCCCCGGGGCTGCTCACCCTCGCCCCGGCCGGCAGCGTGATCATGGACACCTCGACGAGCGACCCGGGCGTGACCCGCCGGCTCGCCGCGGAAGTGGAAGCCAAGGGCCTCGAATGGCTCGACGCCCCGGTGAGCGGCGGCCCGGCCGGTGCGATCAGCGGCCAGCTCGGCATGCTGCTGGGCGGCAGCGCCGCCACCGTGGCGCGCCTGCAGTCCGTGCTCGACGCCCTCTCGGCCAGGGCCACCCACGTCGGCGGCCCCGGCAGCGGCCACGTGGTCAAGCTCGCCAACAACTACCTGTGCGCCGCCCACCTGCTGACCACCGCCGAGGCCGTGGCCATGGCGAGCCGTGCCGGGGTCGACCCGCAGGCCTGCCTGCAGGGGCTGAACAGCAGCTCGGGGCGCAGCGCCGTCAGCGAGGTCAACTTCCCGCGCTGGATCCTCTCCGAGAGCTTCGACTCGGGCTTCACCATGGGCCTGATGCGCAAGGACCTGCGCCTGGCCCGCCAGACCGCCGGCGAGCTCGAGCTGCCCGAGGGGCTGCTCTCCGCGGTGGTCGAGGCCTGGCACGCCGACGCCGAGACCCTGCCCGACGGCGAGGACTTCAACGCCATCACCCGCTCGCTGCTCGACGCCGCTAACCGCTATGCCGCCGACCATCCGTCCGCGACCACCGTCGCTTCCGAGGAGACCTCATCATGAGCAACGCCCTGACCCAGCGCGCCCGTGACGCCATCGCCCAGCATCTCGACGCCTTCGGCATCGATCCCGCCGCCCCGGCCACCAACTGGATCGCCGGCCGCCTGATCGCCGGCGACGGCGAGGCGATCCCCCTGATCGATCCCGTCACCGGCGCCCAGCTGTTGAGCTACCGGGATGCCGGGGCGGCCCTGGTCGAGCGGGCGATCGAGGCGGCCACGACGGCCCAGGCCGAGTGGATGGCACTCAGCGCCAGCGAGCGCGGCCGCCGCCTGCAGGGGGCCGCGCGCGGCCTCGAGGGCCACGAGGAGGCCCTCGCCCAACTCGAGAGCCTGATCGCCGGGAAGCCGGTGGGCGACTGCCGCGGCGAAGTGGCCAAGGTGCGCGAGATGTTCGAGTACTACGCCGGCTGGTGCGACAAGCAGCACGGCGAGGTGATCGACGTGCCCACCACCCACCTCAACTACGTGCAGCGCATCCCCTACGGCGTGGTCGGCCAGATCACCCCCTGGAACGCCCCGATGTTCACCTGCGGCTGGCAGCTCGCCCCGGCGCTCGCCGCGGGCAACGCGGCGGTGCTCAAGCCCTCGGAGCTGACTCCGCTGACCTCGGCGCTGATCGCCATGCTGGTCGAGCGCGGCGGTCGGCTGCCGGCCGGGCTGATCGGCATCGTCAACGGCCTGGGCCACACCACCGGCCAGGCGCTGACCGCCCATCCGCGCATCGCCAAGCTGGTGTTCGTCGGCTCGCCCGAGACCGGGCGACGCATCGCCGAGGCGGGCGCCCAACGCCTGGTGCCGAGCGTGCTGGAGCTGGGCGGCAAGTCGGCCAACATCGTCTTCGACGATGCGGTCCTCGACGACGCGGTCAGCGGCGCCCAGGCCGCCATCTTCGCCGGGGCGGGACAGAGCTGCGTGGCGGGCTCGCGACTGCTGCTCCACGAGAACCTGCTGCCCGCCTTCACCGAGCGACTGGCCCGCGCCGCCGAGGCGATCGCCGTCGGCCTGCCCGCGGAGGACGCCACCCGCATGGGGCCGCTGCAGAACGCCGCCCAGTACCGCCGGGTTCATGCGCTGATCGAGGAGGCGCTCGCCCAGGGGGCCACCCTGCTGACCGGCGGCCAGGCGCCCGCCGGCCTGCCGGCGGAGACCGCCGACGGCTACTTCCTGGCGCCCACCATCCTCACCGACGTCACCCCAGAGATGACCATCGCCAACGAGGAGGTGTTCGGCCCGGTGCTGGTGGTGATGACCTTCCGCGACGAGCAGGAGGCGGTGGCGCTCGCCAACGCGACCCGCTTCGGCCTGGCCGGCGCGGTGTGGAGCCGCGACACGGCGAAAGCCCTGCGCATCGCCCACCAGCTGCGCGCCGGCACCGTCTGGGTCAACAGCTACAAGACCATCAACGTGATGTCGCCCTTCGGCGGGCTCGGCGAGAGCGGCTATGGCCGCTCCAGCGGCCTCGACGGCCTGCGCGAGTACACCCTGCCGCGCAGCGTGTGGGTGGAGACCGCCGCCCAGGCCACCGCCGCCATGGGCTACGGCGACGGCTAGGCCGCCCCGGAGAGCGCCCGGTAAGCGTCGGCATCGATCGCCCTCCCGTGGCCCGTCCGCGGGAGGCGTGATAGCTTCAACAAGTCCTCATATAAACAACGACAAACAAGTACGTCGACTACGACATCAAGATCTAGAGGCGTCGAGGGAGACGCCGTCGCAGCGGAAGGCGCGCATCCAGTGCTGCAGATGGCGCAGTAGCTGCAGCCCGGCCCGGGGCATGCGCCGGCCGACGCGCGTCACCATGTGCGCGTTGGCCTGGGTGAAGTGCTTGCCGACCACGTCGCGCGCCACCAGCGACCCCTCCTCCAGCTCCCGGGCGGCGGCGAAGCGCGGCAGCAGCGTCGCGCAGAGCCCGGCCCGCGCCGAGTGCTTGAGCACCTCCAGCGAGCCGGTCTGGAGGCCGACCGTCAGCGGCTGGCTGGCCTCGCGAAACGCCACATCGACCAGCTCGCGCACGCCGTGCCCCGGGTGCCACAGCGCCAGGGGATGGCCGGCCAGCCGTGCCAGGGTGATCGGATCATCCTCCTCCTGGGCCAGCGGATGCTGCGGCGCCATCAGCAGCACCAGCGGCTGGCGCGTCGACTGCCAGAAGCGCAGGTGCGGATGCACCTGCTCGTGATACATCAGGCCGATATCCGCCTCGTCGTTGACCACCGCCTCGATGATCTCCCGGGTACTGCCGGTATCGATCTTCAGGCGAATGCCGCGATGGCTCTCGGTGAACTCGCGCAGCGGATGGCCGATCAGGTCACCGACGAAGCCCTCCCCCACGTGCAGGGTGATCTGGCCCGTCTCCAGGCGCTGGTAGGCGTCCAGGGCATCGCTGAAGTGACGATCCAGGCGGGTGCGTCGATGGCAGTAGTCGAGCAGTAGCTCCCCTTCCGGAGTGGGACAGACGCCGTCGCGGCGACGCTCCAGCAGGGTGGCGTCCACCGCGGCCTCGAGCAGCGCGATCTGGCGACTCACCGCCGAGGGCGCGATGGCAAGCCGGGCCGCCGCGGCACGGATCGAGCCCGTCTCGACGGTCAGCTGAAAGTAGATCAGGCGCTGATGGGGAATTTCCATGGCGGGCGGGCGCTTATGGTTGAAAGAGAGCCTCAAGCCTACCAGCCGCCCCAGGGGCGCGGTAGCACGACGCCTTCGGCCGATGCGCCGGCGAAAGGCGCGGCTTGACCCCCGCCATGCCAGGCCGCAGTCTGCCGACATCGGGATGCCCTCCAAAAACTCCAACGAGGACCACGGAATGTCCGATGCCTCACGGCCGGCGACGGCCGACCAGGCAGCGCCCCGCGACCCCGAAGCGGCGGCGCCCGCCGACCGGCTGGCCGAGCTGCTCGCGCGCGTGGCGAACCGCGACCGCCACGCCTTCGCCCGGCTCTATGACGCCACCTCGGCGAAACTCTATGGCACCGTGCTGCGTATCCTCAAGGAGAGGGGCCTGGCGGACGACGTCGTCCAGGAGGTCTACGTCACCATCTGGCAGAAGGCCGCCCAGTATGAGGCCGGACGCGCCTCGCCGATCGCCTGGATGGCGGCCATCGCCCGCCACGCCGCCATCGACGAACTGCGCCGCCGGCCGACGCCGCGCCACGAGCCGGAGGATGTGCTGGAGCAGGTGGTCTCCGATGCCCCCGGGGCGCGAGACCGCGCCGAGCGCGACCAGGAGGCCCGGCGGCTGCATGCCTGCCTGGCCGAGCTCGACGGCGGGCGGCGCGACATGGTGCGCCTGGCCTACCTCGACGGCTGGTCCCGCCACGAGCTGGCGACCCATTTCGAGCAGCCGGTGAATACCGTCAAGACCTGGCTCCATCGAGCCCTCAAACAACTCAAGGGGTGTCTGGCGTCATGAACGAGCGTGACGATATCGACATGCTGGCCGGCGAGTTCGTGCTGGGCACCCTCACGGCCGAGGAGCGGGCAGCCGTGGCCCGGCAGCGCCTGGACGACCCCGACCTGGACGCCCGCATCCTCGCCTGGGAGGCGCGCCTGGCCGCGCTGGACGACGAGGTGGCGGCGGTAGCCCCGCCGCCGGGCCTGCTGGCACGGATCGAACGCCGCCTCGATGCGCTCGAGCCGGAGACGCAGGCAGAGACAGAGCCGGCGGCCGAGGCGACACGCCCGCCTGCCGACACTCACCGCCTCGCCCAGCTGCGCCGGCGGCTCGGTTTCTGGCGCTGGAGCGCCGGGCTCGCCTCCGCCGCGGCCCTGGTGCTGGGCGCGGTGCTGATCGCCTCGCCCCCCCGCTCGCCCCAGGCGCCCCCGTTCGTGGCGGTCTTCCAGCAGGATGACCAGCAGCCGGCGTTCCTGCTCTCGGTCGACCTCCCCAGCCGCCAGCTGCACGTGCGCCCGGTCACGGCGGAGCCCCTGGCGGATCGCGCCTACCAGCTGTGGATCAAGGAGGCCTCGCTCGGCCCCGCCCCGCGCTCGGTCGGCGTGCTCAATGAGGACCTGACGCTGGAGGCCGGCGCCCTGCGCGACTACGACCCCGAACTGCTCAAGCGGGCCACCTTCGGCATCAGCATCGAGCCCCCCGGTGGCTCGCCGACCGGCCAGCCCACGGGGCCTGCCATCCATGGCTACCTCTATCCCACCGGTCAGGAGGGCGAATCGCAGCGGCTGTGAATTTTTTTCGCGCCGGGTGAAACCGCTCACCATCATCGTGCGTATCTAGGAGCACGCCCATCACCTGGATGGGCGTGTTCGAGATCAAGGAGAGCATGATGATGACCAAGTTCATGACAAGCGCACTCGTATCCGCATCGCTGCTCGCCGGCGCCTCCCTGGCCCAGGCGAACATGCACGGTGACATGCACCCGGGCGTCTGGGCCGACGACCAGTCCGTCGCCGGCGGCACGGTCTCCGCAGAGAAAGTCGTCGCCGACGCCAACGGCTGGCTGGTGGTGCACCGCACCGACGAGAGCATGAAGCCGGGCCCGGTGGTGGGCCACGCCCCGCTCAAGGCCGGCGAGAACCAGGACGTGGCCGCCATCCTCACCGAGGAGGTCGCGGCCGGTGACCATCTGATGCTGATGGTGCACAGCGAGGAAGGCGGCATGGAAACCGGCATCTTCGAGTACACCCTCGGCGCCAAGGAAGACGGCCCGATCAAGCGGGATGGCAACCTGGTGACGGCGACCATCACTGCCCAGTAAGGGCGCCGGCGGGGCCCACGGGGCTCCGCCTGCTCCCCACGCTGCACGCCGGCCGTGGCCGATTCCCCGGCAGCGGTCAGGAAGATAGTTGACAGGCAAACGTTCTCTAGATAGAACGTTCTATAAAAGGAACGACGAGAGCGCCTGTCATGGATACCCCCTCCCTCAGCACCCTGGGGCAGCACCTGCAGTCCCTGCGCAAGGCCCAGGGCTGGTCGCTGTCGCAGCTGGCCGCCGCCGCCGGCATCGCCAAGTCGAACCTCTCACGCCTCGAGCAGGGCAACGGCAACCCCACCCTGGACACCATCTGGCGCCTGGCGGTGCAGCTGAAGGTGCCCTTCGGCACCCTGGTCGCCCCCATCGCCGTGCCCCTCGGCGAGGACGGCGTGGAAGTGCGCCTGATCGATCAGGGCAAGGACAGCCCCCAGGTCGATGCCTACTGGATGCGCTGCGCGCCCTTCACCACCCGCGTCGCCGAGCCGCATACCCCCGGCGCCCGGGAGTCCCTGACCCTGATCAGCGGCCATCTCGAGGCCGGACCCGAGGGCGACACCCGCCGGCTCGCCGCCGGCGATACCCTGACCTTCGCCGCCGACCGCGCGCACTGCTATCGCACCGGCGACGACTGGGCCACCCTGCTGGTCAGCGTGGTCTACCACGGGGAGGTACCGCGATGAGCCACCAGGTCGTCTCCTCGTCTCAGCGCCCCTGGCTCACCGGCATGCGCGAGGCGATCCCCCTGCTCGGCGGCTACGTGCCGGTGGCCATCTCCTTCGGGCTGGTCGCGATCCAGGCCGGCTTCAGCGCCCAGGAGGCGGTGCTGATCTCGGCCCTGATCTACGCGGGCGCCTCGCAGTTCCTGTTCGTCGGCATGGCCGCCGCCGGCTCGCCGCTGTGGCTGGTGGTGGTCATGACGCTGCTGATCAACCTGCGCCACGTGGTCTATGCCCCCAACCTGGCCCCCTGGCTGACGGCGAGCCGCGGCTGGCCCTGGCTGATGCACGCCCTCACCGACCAGGTCTTCGCCCTGGCGCACACCCGCCTGCCGCAGCTGCCGGAAACGCAGCGGCTCGGCTGGTTCACCGGCGCCGGCCTGTTCGCCTGGGCCAGCTGGATCGCCGGCACCGCCCTGGGCGCGCTGGCCGGCGAGGAGCTGATCGCGCGCTGGCCGCTGGTCGGCGAGATCATGCCCTTCGCCCTGCCGGCCCTCTTCCTCGTGCTGGTGGTGCCCCGCTTCACCACCCGGCGCTGGAGCCTGGCGCTGAGCCTGACCATCCTGAGCGCCCTCGCCCTGACCGTGACGGGCTTCACCAACCTGGCGATTCCCCTCGCCGCCGCCTGCGGGGCACTGTGCTTCCAGGTCGTCAAGTTTGGTCCCGCCAAGCACGCAGCACACACGAAAGGAGCCCGCCATGAGTAGCGCCATGTGGATCGCCGTGATCGCCTCGGCCCTAGGCACCCTGCTGCTGCGCCTGCTGCCGATGCTGTGGATGCGGCGTCGCCTGAAGCGGCTCGACCATGACGAGGGCATCGACGCCATGCCCCAGTGGCTCGGCATCCTGGGGCCGCTGATGGTCGCCGCCGTGCTCGGCACCTCACTGATGCCAAAGGCGCCGGATGCCGTCTCCTGGCTCGCGACCGTGATCGGCGTGCTCGCGACGCTGGCCGTATGGTGGCGCACGCGCACCCTCGGCTGGCCGGTCGCGGCCGGCGTGGCGGCCTTCGGCGTAGTGGTGGTGCTGGCAAGTTGGGTGCTTTAGGAAGGGTGATAAAAGGCGACGTGATTGCCAAATCGCATGGTGGGTCCAGCAGCGCTAGAGCCTGCGACCAAGGGATCATGAGCTGTACCTAATGCATACCAATAAAAGCCTTCCCTTTTTATTTTCAGCATTTTACGTGTCAGTCAAATCGCCATTGATGGCCAACTCATGTCTTCCTGATGGACGCAAACTGGTCATTTCCCCACAAGATTCTGAAGACAAACCAAGGCATGTCAGCACATGCCCTACTTCACAAAATGACAAGATTGAAAGCAAAAGCCAGTCAATTTTTCCTAATTGATCAATTTGGTTGACGCTTTGTCGAAACTCCTAGTGTCGAACTGTGAATTCTGACTGGCGTTTGGCTTTGCTTAACACTCTCCATTAACGCAAGATTTTCTTACAGAAAAATCTAGCCCTTATTAAAGCAACATAGCCAAGCCATGCTAGCTATCTTATCAAAGCTACATCAAGAGCTCGTCAAGTGTTTTTTCACTCTTTTCATGCTTTCGTTTTATTTTCTTGTAGGCATCAAAACCCGACTGCAAATATTTGATAGAAAAATGACCTCCGCCATTCAGCAAGTCCACCATCACTGGGGTTTTATATGTCAACTTACTCACATCATAAATTACCGCGTCAACTGCGTCTTCTAACCCCTCCGTCTCTTGTTCATTAACGGAATTACTCAACACATAACTACCATACATATATTTCTGAAAATCTTTGAAATAACTTTCACTGGGAGACTCGTATTCTCCCATATACCTAACGGCAAGCTTCAACACTGAAACCAACTTACTCTCACCTCCTTTATAAGTGGCAACTATGTTGTCATCATCAATCCTTAAATCTTTATAGTATTTTTTCATGAACTTGGTAGCATGCGTGATACCCACATGCCTTTTAACCCCAATCTCTTCGAACAACTCCTCTAATTTCGGTATAATCAAGGAGCGCTCAATCAGCTCTGGAGACATTTCTAATAGCAATTGTATAACGTCATCTGAGTCTATATTCTTCCAATATCTTTCAATCAACTTACTCTGTCTTTCAGGGGTGGCTCTAGAAATATACCAAGCCACAAAATACTCTTGGAAGGATCTGTGGGAAAAGGCAATTTCAATGCCATCTTCTATCAACAGACATGCAGCGCCAAGCAAATCAGCTAGATAGTCTTCTGTTTTAAAATCAAAACCTACAGAATCTCTTGCTTTTTCGATAAAACTCAAACACTCCATCTTCTGCATTATAAAAAGCCTTCTATCATAAGTTTGCAAAGCAAACGCAGAAAAGACTTTTGCAAAATCCATCGTATCTAGCTGAGTCAACTTCTTTCTACGATACCCACCCTTTTTGGCATCATGCTGATGAAACAGAGCTTCATATGCCTGACTATAAAAAATACTAATTTTTGATGGTATCTGAGCATTCTCTCCATAAGTCAACAGCATAATGGAAAGCAGCAAAGGGTTTGAAAGAAATGAAACATGTCTTTCAAACAACCCATTCGCCAAATCTTTAGTGAACTTTTCTTTTATCTCTTCGTCATATGGCAACTTTTCGATTAGACTTACTGCCCTATCTAGACTTAAAGGCATAACTCTGAAAGCATCAAAGTCTTCGTAGCCTTCAAAACTATCATCTGGCCTAGATGACAAGACTATAGGACACTCAGAATGTCTTGTAGACAATCTTTTAATTTGCTTCAACAGCTTAGTTCTTAAAGTATAATCAACCTCATCAAAACCATCTAAAAAAAACGCAAAATGCCCCTGCTCTTTAGCTTTTTTTACAAAATCATTCCGCGTATCAAACCCAAAATCTTCTAACGTGGAAAGAATCAAGTCATCCAGTGAACCATCATGATCATTAAAGTCTCTCAACTCTACAAAAACAGGGGCATAACGTCTATCCATAATACAATCTAAGAACAAGTGTTTCATCAACACCGTTTTTCCACACCCACCAGTCCCCAACACAACAAGACGGCTCGACTCATTTAAACATCCTGAAAAAGTAGGCGACCCTATATGAGACGAGCCATTGGATAAGCCTAAAGGAACATAGTAATCATACAAGCCAACGGATTGGTTTTGGATAAAAAATGATTTTGACTTTGAGTACTTTTTATAGACATTCTCCAAGTACTCCTTGTACGCCGTCCTTAGCTCAATCTTCAAATTATCACTTACTTCTCCATAAGCTGTCTTTGCTATTTCTAAAATTTTGCTTGCATTTGCCGACAAAAAATCTGCAACAAACTTTCCCTCGCTGTCCATTTTTTCCCTCATTTTATTAATTCCTGCCTTCCACCCAAGTACCAACTATCTAAAACCCGCCTAGCTAGTCGGTATCCCTCCCTGTCTGCTTGAGCGTCTTCCGCGCCCTCCTCTCCAAGCTTATGTATTCGCAGCAAAAGCTCGAGGCGGATACTCGGAATCAGATCAAAGCATTAGGAAAATCTTGAGAATAGCAGGCACGGCTGGGGTTGCAATGCGGGCAGCGCGAATTCTCCCGGCGAGGCGGGATCAGGAGGGAGAGGTAAAGCGGAGTGGTGGGCCCAGCAGGGCTCGAACCTGCGACCAAGGGATTATGAGTCCCCTGCTCTAACCAACTGAGCTATAGGCCCTTTCCGGAAACGCCGAACGGCGCCGGCGTATGATAGCGAAAGCCGATGGGCGAGGCCAGCGCCGAAGGCGATACCGCCTCCGGCGCGGCGCATTCGGGATCGGCTCAGCCGCCGACCACGCTCAGGATGGTGTAGGGCGCCTCGCAGGAGTGGCGCTCGTCGCGCTCGTCCAAGCTGCCGAGCCCCATATGGCGGTCGTTGTCGTAGGCCACGAACAGGCGGTCGTGGTCGAGCACGGCCAGCCCCTCGGCCTTGTGCTCGAACTCCAGCGGCGCGCCTTCCGGAGTGGTCACCAGCCGCGGGGTCTCCCCGGCACGGAACTCCGCGAGGCTCAGCTCCCACAGGTAGCCGCCGATGTGCTCTTCCCCGTCCTGCTCGGTCTCGAAGCTCGTCAGCAGATAGAGCCGGGCGTGATAGGGGTCGTACTCGAGGCTCGAGAGGCCGCACTCGAAGCGCACCCCCTCGTGATGCCCCGGGTCGAAGGCGAAGAACTCGCGCATCTCGTCGAGAAACTCGAGGTTGCCGCTCTCGCTGATCTGGTAGTGCGCCCCCACCACGCGGCTGACGTAGGCGAAGTCGTCATGGGCGTAGCCCTGCTCGCGGATGCCGAACAACAGCAGGCCGTCGCCGCGCTCGCCGGGGATCGCCGCGAGCCCCTCTATCTTGTAGTAGGGAAAGCCGATGGCGCCGCTGAGCTTGCCGCGAAGCTCCAGCGAGCCCTCCACGCCGTCGCGGGGATCGGGGTCGACCACCTGTACCTTGTCGGGCTCACCCAGCGGCCAGATCAGCAGGTGGTTGTAGTCGTTGAGCGCGTGGCTTTCGTCGTCGATGCGGTCGAAGCCGGTGGTGGCCAGCACGTGGCGGCCATCGGCGGTGAGAGCGAAGTCCTCGTACTTCTCGGCCTGCTTGATCAGCGGCTGCG
The DNA here is from genome assembly GCF_043496965.1 of Halomonas sp. B23F22_3. Lineage (NCBI taxonomy): Bacteria > Pseudomonadati > Pseudomonadota > Gammaproteobacteria > Oceanospirillales > Halomonadaceae > Halomonas > Halomonas sp. B23F22_3. The sequence continues at coordinate 469,393 of NZ_JBIEKG010000004.1, read as the reverse complement.
TGAAGTAGTCGAGGCGGGTGTCGTCGGGGCCCTGGTCGTCGATCGGCAGGGCGAAGCAGGCGGAGCGCGCCTCGCCGGGAATCGGCTTGTCGCTGGCCATCAGCAGCCGCTTGCCGTCGAAGGCCACCGCCGATACCTCGGCGTTCACGATCTTGCCCTTCTCGTCACGCAGGCCTGCGGGAAAACAGTGGATGGTGCCCTGCTGCCGTATGCTCGCCTTGACCATGAGGACTCCTCTCGGGGGATGTGGTGATCACCCTAATCGGCAAATGCCCACCACGATAGGGCGCGGGCGGTAACAGTCCGTTACCGCACAGCAGTGAACCCGCACGGCTTCGCACCGTACAAAGGAGATGCGGCGTGACGGCACGCCGCCGGACCTGGCTAAGCTACTCAGTGGACCCGTAGCCACGGGCCTGACGCCACGCTCCTGCCGACAGGAGCCTGATGCGAACCGCCTGCGAAAGAAGCCTGTGACAAGGAGAGAACACATGATTCACGGTAAGCCCCTGCATCACGCCATCCATACCGCCACCCTCGGCGCCATGCTCGCCGGCAGCTTGGCGCTGTCCGCCGGTGCCATGGCCGCGCCCCAGGGCCTCTACTCCGCCGATGAGCTGATGGATGCCGATGTCTACTCCTCCACCGGCACCGAGCAGATCGGTGAGGTCGAGGACATCCTGCTCGACAACGACATGCAGGTGCGCGCCCTGGTCATCGACACCGGCAACCTGCTCGACCTCAAGGGGGAGCAGCAGTTCGTGGTCGAGTCCGGCAAGTTCACCGTCGAGACCCAGAACGGCAACAGCCTCGAGGAGATCGAGTATCAGGTAAACGTCGACCTGAGCGAGGCGGAGCTGGCCGAGCAGCCGGCCTACACCAACGACTGGTGGCAGAACGCCCGCCAAGACGCCCACCAGGCCTGGGAGCAGACCAAGGAGGGCGCCGCCAGCGCCTGGGAGAGCACCCAGGAAGGCGCCTCCCGCGCACTGGATCGCATCGGCCAAGCACTGGAGAACGTCGGCGAGAAGACCCAGGACGCCGCCAACCAGTAACGCCCTCCCCCACTCGGGTGCCTTCGGCACGCAAGGCCCGGTCCTCGACCGGGCCTTTTCCGTTTTCGGTGCATGGCACACCGGACCCGTCGCTGCCGACGGGGGCGGCACGACCGACCGAGTGACCCGCCACGCCTAGCGTTGCGCCATCCGCAACCCGATGTTTCATGAGAACGGGCATCAAATGAGGATCATTCTTCATTAGAATTCCTTGCCATTGATAATCACTATCATTCAAGGAGCCTCATGCCCTCTCTCGCCCCCCACGCCCTGTCCCGTGCCGTGGCGCTGGCCGCCGCCTCCACCGCCCTGCCGGCCCTGGCTCAGGAGGCCGTCGACCTCGACAGCCTCGTGGTGACCGCCGCCGGCTTCGAGCAGGCCATGAGCGAGGCGCCGGCCAGCATCTCGGTGATCTCCCGCGAGGAGCTGGAGCAGAAGCGCGTGACGAGCCTCGCCGACGCGCTGCGCGGCGTGGAGGGCGTCGACGTGGGCGGCCAGGTCGGAAAGACCGGCGGGCGCAACATCCGCATTCGCGGCCTGCCCAGCGACTACACCCTGATCCTGATCGACGGCCGCCGCCAGAATACCGCCGGCAGCGTCACCCCCAACGGCTTCGGCGAGACCGCCACCAGCTTCTTTCCGCCAGTGTCGAGCATCGAGCGCATCGAGGTGATCCGCGGCCCGATGTCGACCCTCTACGGCTCCGACGCCATGGGCGGGGTGATCAACATCATCACCCGCCGGGTCGGCCGCGAATGGGGCGGCTCGGTAGAGGCCGAGGCCACGCTCAACGAGCACGACGAATACGGCGACAGCCGCGCCACCAGCCTCTATGCCAGCGGGCCGCTGGTCGAGGACACCCTGGGCCTGCAGGTGCGCGGGCGCTTCCATGACCGCGACGCCTCGCACCTGACCTACACCGAGGCGGATGGCACCGAGGTGCCGGTCAGCTCGCGCGGACCGAGCCCGGTGGAGGGCGACGTCTACAGCCTGGGCGGCCGGCTCAGCCTGACCCCGACCGCGGATCACGACCTGTGGCTCGATGCCGAGACCAGCCGCCAGCGCTACCACAACGACGACTGCCAGCTCGGCACCCTGGATGGCCGCACCCGCAGCTGCGAGCCGGATCCGGGCCAGGCCAAAGGCTACGCCGATGAGCTGCGCTTCGAGCGCGACCAGCTGGCGATCGGTCATACCGGCCGCTTCGCCGCCGGCACCCTGACCTCGAGCCTGATGCAGAACACCACCGAGACCGTGGGGCGCACCATCCCCGGGGCCATCGGCGTGCCCTACGCGGCCTTCCCGGAGATCGTCGGCGGCGACGCCCGCGAGCTCGAGACCACCAACACCGTGCTCGACAGCAAGTTCGTGATGCCCCTGGGCGATCACGTCACGACCGTCGGCGGCCAGTGGATGGACTCCACGCTGACCGACGGCCTGGCCACCGAGGAGTTCGCGCAGACCACCTGGGCGCTGTTCGCCGAGGACGAGTGGTGGCTCGCCGACGACTGGGCGCTGACTCTGGGCGGGCGCTACGACCATCACGACGCCTTCGGCAGCCAGTTCAGCCCGCGCGGCTACCTGGTGTGGAGCGCCACGCAGCAGTGGACCCTCAAGGGCGGCATCAGCCGCGGCTACAAGACGCCCACGCTCAACGCCCTGCACGCCGGCATCAACGGCGTGACCGGCCAGGGCACCGTGCTGACCATCGGCAACCCCGACCTCGAGCCGGAGACCAGCACCAGCAGTGAACTGAGCGCCCAGTTCGACAGCGGCGACGGCTTCATGGCCAGCGCCACCCTCTTCCACACCCGCTTCGACGACAAGATCGCCGCCGGGCCGGACCTGGTGGTGAGCGGCGACCCGCGGATCCCGGATGGCGTCTACGCCCAGGACATCAACGTCGACGAGGCCGAGACTCAGGGCATCGAGCTGGCGACCCGCCTCCGGCTCGCGCCCGCCTGGCACCTGAAGGCCAACTACACCTATACCGACAGCGAGCAGAAGAGCGGCGAGCAGGCCGGCGAGCCGCTGACCGACACCCCGGAGCACGCCGTCAACGCCACCCTGCGCTGGCAGGCAAGCGAGCGGCTCAGCACCTGGCTTTCCGGCGAGTATCGCAGCGAGCGCTATCGCGACCGCGAGCGGGTACGCGGCGCCCCCTCCTTCGCCGACCTGGGCGACTTCGAGGCCTACGCACTCTTCCACCTCGGCGGCAGCTATGCCCTGTCGAACGGCGTGACGCTCAGCGCCACCGTCTACAACCTGCTCGACAAGGACTTCGTCGACTACCGCGCCTACGACAATGGCAACGAGTACGGCAACGCCTACGCCAACAGCGAGGAGGGTCGTCGGCTGTGGCTCTCCGCGCGCTACGAGTTCTGAGCCGGGTTGAGTCTCGTCTCGTCGCCCCGGCCTCCGTCGGGGCGACGCGCTAACGAGACGAAATATCATCGGTTAATGATTTTCATCTCAAGGCCCAGCTGGCACACTGCTCGCTCGCCTCCCCTCTATATTCCCGCCCCTCCTTCCGCCATGGCCGCCGACATGCCCGATTTCGATGAACTGACCGCCTTCGACGACGTCATGGCCACGGGCAGCCTGACCCGCAGTGCCCAGGCACTGGGCGTGGCCAAGTCGACCCTGAGCCGGCGCATCAGCCAGCTGGAGGCGCACCTCGGCCAGCCGCTGCTGCGCCGCCAGGCCAACCGGCTGATTCCCACCGAGGCGGGGCTCTTGTTTCACGACTACTGTCGCGAGATGCTGGCCCTGGCCACCCGCAGCCGGGAGGCCCTGACCGAGCTCTCCGAGTCGATCAGCGGCCGCATCAGCCTGGAGGTCCACGGCGCCCTGGCGCGCTGCTGGCTGGCCCCGGTCGTCGACGCCTTCCTGGTGCGCCACCCGGACGTGGAGCTCTCCCTGCATGCGCGGGAGGTCGCGCCCCAGGTGCCCGACAGCCACCGCCTGCATATCTGGCTGGGCCCGGTACCGCCCTCGGAACTCAAGGCGGAACCGCTGGGGCGCCTGACGCGCGGGCTCTATGCCCACCCGGCCTACCTGGCCCGCCACGGCATGCCGCACCACCCCCAGGCGCTGGCCGAGCACGCCTGGATCGACCTCTTGGGCCACAGTCGTCGGGGGCTCGCGCTCTGCCACGCCGAGGAAGGCAGCGTGCACTTTCGCCCGCCACGCTCGCGACTGAGCGTCGATCTGACGCTGCTGCATGTCGACGCCATCGCCCGCGGGCGGGGCATCGGCCTGCTGCCCCACTGGCTCGTCGAGCAGCGCGAGGCACACCACCCCGGCGAGCTGGTGCCCTGCCTGCCCGACTGGCAGGCGGCGCCGCTGCCGGTCACCCTGCTCTCGGCCTATGGCCACCAGCCGCGCCGAATCGCCACCCTGCTCGAGGTGCTGCGCCAGGCGGTCCCCGAGGCCTGGCACCCTTCCACCCCGGCGATCTGAGCCACCCGGACGGGGCGAAACGCGATCCGTTCTGGCTCTTCTTCGAAAGTGCGGTCTAATCTGACGAGGCTGGCGTTTCGATCCTTGGCCCTGTCCCGTCGCGCGCGTCGTTGGCCACGCCACAGGGCCTCTATTTCCTCGTGTCTCCCCCGCGTCGCCCCTCGATCCGAAGCCCTGCGGCGGCGTCGCCGTGCGCCGCTCCGGGAGACACCCGCACGCCTACCGTGCCACCCGGTTAGTGCCGCCTCGAAGCGCGCAACGCAACGAACACGGCTCGACCCGACCGAGCCCGGTCCGATGGCCGCCACCTGGGAGACCCGCATGTCGCTAACACGCCACTCGCTTGCCACCGCCCTGCTGTTCGCGGGCGCCCTGCTCACCGGTCCGGCGCTCGGCGCAGAGGTGATCGCGTCGCGCCTTTCCACCGACCACCATGACCTGCGCCTGGAACGTGTCGCCACGGGACTCGAGCACCCCTGGGCGTCGGCCGAGCTGCCGGGCGGTGGATGGCTGGTCACCGAGCGCCCGGGACGACTCTCGCGGATCGACACGGACGGCCGCGTGACGCGCCTCGCCGGCGTCCCCGAGGTCGATGCCGCCAGCCAGGGCGGTCTCCTGGATGTCGTCCTGCACCCGGACTTTGGCCAGAGCACGGGCCAGGTCGAGGGCCGCGACTGGGTCTATCTCACCTGGAGCCAGGCGGGACCCGGCGGCCACGCCACCACCCTCTCCCGCGGGCGCCTCGAGGGCGATGCCCTGGTGGCGCTGGAGACGCTCTTCACCCAGAACCGCTTCGCCCCCACGCGTCACCACTATGGCTCGCGCCTGGCCTGGCGCGCGGACGGCACCCTGCTGATGAGCGTCGGCGAGCGCGGCCGTCCGCAACGCGCCCAGGACGGCGGCGACCATACCGGCAGCTTCGTGCGCCTCACCGCCGAGGGCGGCGTGCCGGCGGACAACCCCTTCGTCGACGACGACGCCGTCCTCGATGAGATCTTCACCCTGGGCCACCGCAATCCCCAGGGCCTGACCGTGGCGACTGATGGCACCGCCTGGAGCACCGAGCACGGCCCGCGCACCGGCGACGAGCTCAACCGCCTGGTGGCCGGCGAGAACTACGGCTGGCCGCTGGTCAGCCGCGGCAACGACTACGCCACCAACCAGCCCATCGGCCGCGACAGCGCACCGGGCATGCGCGATCCCGTACACGTCTTCGCCGGCCGTTTCGCCCCCTCGGGCCTCGCCGAGGTGACTGGCGACGCCTTCCCCGCCTGGCGCGGCGACCTGCTGGCCGGCGGGCTGCGCAGCGAACGGCTGGTGCGCCTGTCCCTGAACGGCGACAGGGTGGTCGAGCGCGAGGTGATCCTCGAGGGAGAGATCGGCCGCATCCGCGATGTCCGCCTGGCCCGCGACGGCACCCTCACCCTGCTCAGCGACAGCGCCGACGGCGGCCTGTATCGGCTGCTGCCCGCCGCGGCCGACTGACGGCGCCGCTTACCGGGCCCCTTCACCTCCTCAGGCACACCCGCCACAGCCCCGTCGGGGGCCTCTCGCGCCCCGGACCGGGCGCCGGCCTGCGACCAAAGTGGCGACCGGAGGCGAACACAACCGGGGCATTTTTTTGCTACGCTGAAAGGCTTCCTTCCGCCCGTTTTGGCGCCGCCGCGGTTAATTTGATTTAGCCTGACGCGGGTTTTTATTTGAATGGTCATTCAAATACCGCTAGGGTAAGCACACCTCTTCGTCGCCTGATGCCGCGGTCAACGGTACCGCCTGGCACAGTTACGTCTTAATTTTGCGTCACTTCACTCGACCCTTCGGCCCCTCCCGCCGAACCGACGGGAAGCCGACATAAGGCAGAGCCAATGAACGAGAATCGAAACGTCAAGATTCGGGTACGCAACCTGAGCAAGGTCTTCGGCAGTCAGCCCAAGAAGGCCCTCGAGATGCGCGACCAGGGACACAAGCGTCCCGAGATCCTCGACAAGACCGGCCAGACCCTGGGCCTGTCGAACATCGACTTCGATGTCTACGAGGGTGAACTCCTGGTGATCATGGGGCTGTCCGGGTCCGGCAAGTCGACCCTGATTCGCTGCCTCAACCGCCTGATCGAGCCCACCGAGGGCGAGATCGTCATCGACGGCGAGGACATTCCTCAGCTGGATGACAAGGCGCTGCTCGAGTGCCGCCGTCGGCACTTCTCCATGGTGTTCCAGAACTTCGCCCTCTTCCCGCATCGCACGGTGCAGCAGAACGCCGAGTTCGGCCTCGAGATCCGCGGCGTGGAGCCGGCCGAGCGCGCCGACATCGCCCAGAAGGCGCTCAAGCAGGTGGGCCTCGAGGGCTGGGCCGATGCCTATCCCAACCAGCTCTCCGGCGGCATGCAGCAGCGCGTGGGCCTGGCCCGGGCACTGGCCAACGACTCCACCGTGCTGCTGATGGACGAGGCCTTCTCGGCCCTGGACCCGCTGATCCGCGGCGACATGCAGCAGGAGCTGCTCGAGCTGCAGCACCGCATGCAGAAGACCACGGTGTTCATCACCCACGACCTGGACGAGGCGCTGAACATCGGCGATCGCATCATCCTGCTCAAGGATGGCGAGATCGTGCAGATCGGCACGCCGGAGGAGATCCTCACCAACCCGGCCGACGAGTACGTCGAGCGCTTCATCGAGGGCGTCGACATGTCGAAGATCCTCACCGCCGAGCACGCCATGCGCCCGGTGCGGGCCACCGCCCGCGAGGATGACGGCCCGCGCACCACGCTGCGCAAGATGAGCGAGCACGGCCTGGACTCGATCTACGTGACCAGCCGCGACCGCACCCTGCTGGGCCTGGTGGAGGTCGATGCCCTGGAGCAGGCCGACCAGCAGGGCAAGGAGCGGATCAGCGAGCTGATGACCCAGGACTTCCGCACCGTCGGTCCCGAGGAGCCCCTGCACAACCTCTTCGCCATGTTCAGCGAGAAGAGCTTCCCCATCGCCGTGGTGGATGCCGAGAAGCGGCTGCAGGGCGTGGTGGTCAAGGGCGCCGTCCTCGATGAACTGGCACAGGCAGGAGACAAGTAATGGCTATCGAAATCCCGAGCATCCCGCTGGGCCAGTGGATCGAAGGCGGTCTCGACTGGCTGACCACTGAATATTCCGGTGTCACCCGCGGCATCTCGCGGGTCACCCAGACCGGCATCGACGGGCTCAACGACGCCCTGTTCTGGCTGCCGCCCTGGGCGCTGCTGCTGATCATCGTCGGCCTGTGCTGGTGGGTGTCGAGCCATCGCCTGGCCATCGGCGCGGCACTCGGCATGGCGCTGATCTGGAACCTCGATCTGTGGGACCCGATGATCGAGACCCTAACGCTGGTGGTGATCGCCACCCTGGTCGCGGTGGTCATCGCCCTGCCGGTGGGCATCGCCGCGGCGCTCTCCGAGCGGCTCTACCGGACGATCATGCCGGTACTGGACTTCATGCAGACCATGCCCGCGTTCGTCTACCTGATCCCGGCGATCCCGTTCTTCGGCATCGGCTCGGTGTCGGCGATCTTCGCCACGGTGATCTTCTCGATGCCGCCGGCGATCCGCTTCACCACCCTGGGCATCCGTCAGGTGCCCAAGGACCTGATCGAGGCCGCCGACGCCTACGGCGCCACTCGCCGCCAGAAGCTGCTCAAGGTCCAGCTGCCGCTGTCGCTGCCCACGGTGATGGCCGGCATCAACCAGACCATCATGCTGGCCCTCTCCATGGTGGTGATCGCCGCCATGATCGGTGCCGACGGCCTGGGCAGCGAGGTATGGCGCGCCATCCAGCGCCTGCGTCCGGGCGACGGCTTCGAGGCCGGCATCGCCGTGGTGATCCTGGCCATGCTGCTCGACCGCGTGACCCAGTCGCTGCGCAAGGGCCGCAAGGCCTGAAGAACCAAGACTTATGTCGCAGAGGCGCGCCCTTGAAACCTCTCGGGCGTCGCCTCAGTTCACGTGATTCACCCTCGAAAGAAGGACCCTAGATGACTCAGCAACCGCTTAGCCGTCGCATCCGTTTCGCCAGCCTCGCCATGATCGCCGGGGCCGGTCTCGCCGCGGGCACCGCCCAGGCACAGGACAAGGGCACCGTCGACCTGGCCTACGTCGAGTGGGCCTCCGAAGTCGCTTCCACCAATGTGGTTCGCGCCGTGCTGGAGCAGGCCGGCTACGAGGTCGACATGACCTCGCTCTCCGCCGCCGCCATGTGGCAGGCCGTCGCCACAGGCGATGCCGACGCCATCGTCGCCGCCTGGTTGCCGACCACCCACGCCGACTATCTGGAGCGGGTGAACGATGACGTCGTCGATCTGGGAGCCAACCTCGACGGCACCAAGCTGGGCCTGGTCGTGCCGGCCTACACCGACGTCGACTCCATTGCCGAGCTCGACGCCAACGCCGACGCCTTCGACGGCACCATCACAGGCATCGATCCGGGTGCCGGCCTGATGAGCCTCACCGAGCAGGTCGTCGAGAGCTACGACATCGAGGAGCTGGACCTTCAGAGCGGCAGCGGCGCCACCATGACCGCCGCCCTGGACAGCGCCCTCAAGAACGAGCAGGACATCGTGGTCACCAGCTGGACGCCGCACTGGATGTTCGCGCGCTGGGATCTCAAGTACCTCGAGGACCCGCAGGACGTCTACGGCGGTGCCGAGCAGATCCACACCATCGCTCGCGATGGCCTGAAGGAGGACATGCCGGGGGCCTACGCCATCCTGGACGCCTTCGAGTGGACGCCCGAGCAGATGGGTGAGGTCATGCTGATGAACCAGTCTGGCGATGCCGAGCCCTACGAGAACGCCAAGCAGTGGGTCGAGGAGAACCAGGACGTGGTGCAGGAGTGGCTGCCGGCGCAGAGCTGATACGCCGCCGAGCCATCCCATCACCGTGCTGATGGTCGAGGGGAGAGTCCGACAGGGCTCTCCCCTTTCTTTTGGGCTGACGTCGGCGGCACCCCAGGCAACGTCGTTGACGGCCACATTTGCAACCGGCGAGCCGCCTCAGCATGCTGATAGCGACATTCCTGAGGGAGGAAGAGACAATGCCGAAGCACCCGATGCGCCTCGCCGGCCTGGCCCTGATCGCCGGCGCCGGCCTGGCCGCAACCACCGCCCAGGCCCAGGAGAAGGGCACCGTCGAACTGGCCTATGTCGAATGGGCCTCCGAAGTCGCCTCCACCAACGTCGTCGCCGCCGTGCTGGAACAGGCCGGCTATGAGGTCGAGCTGATCTCGCTCTCCGCCGCCGCCATGTTCCAGGCCCTGTCCACCGGCGATGCAGACGCCATCGTCGCCGCCTGGCTGCCGACCACCCACGCCGACTACATGGAGCGCGTGGGTGACAAGGTCGACGACCTGGGGGCTAACCTGAACGGTACCCGGCTGGGCCTGGTGGTCCCTGCCTACACCGACGTCGACTCCATCGCCGAGCTCGACGCCAACGCCGATGCCTTCGACGGCACCATCACCGGCATCGATCCGGGTGCTGGCCTGATGAGTCTCACCGAGCAGGTTGTCGAAGACTACGAGCTCGAGGAGATGGATCTGCAGAGCGGGAGCGGCGCCACCATGACCGCCGCCCTGGACAGCGCCATCAAGAACGAGCAGGACATCGTGGTAACCGGCTGGACCCCACACTGGATGTTCTCTCGCTGGGACCTCAAGTACCTCGAAGATCCCAAGAACGTCTACGGCGATGCCGAGCAGATCAACACCGTCGCTCGCAAGGGCCTCGAGGAGGACATGCCGGAGGCCTATGCCATCCTGGACGCCTTCGAGTGGAGCCCCGAGCAGATGGGCGAAGTCATGCTCATGAATCAGCAGGAGGACTCCGACCCCTACGAGAACGCCAAGCGGTGGGTCGAGGAGAACCAGGACGTGGTGCAGGAGTGGCTGCCGGCGCAGGGCTGATACGCCGCCGAATCCTCCCATCATCGCGATGCGGGTCGAGGGGAGAGTCCGACAGGACTCTCCCCTTTCTTTGGGCCTGACCTTGGGTCCGACGCCGAGGGATCTTGCCGCCAGCGGTGCCCCACGGTTATCAGCCGTCTTACACTTGATTACAATGCGCTATTAGACGCGCGCTTGTCGCGTTTCGCATACGCTTAATGTGCCGATGGTGTAGGGTAGGCGCCGATTGACGGCAAGATACGTTGAAAGCAGCCCATGCCCAAACACCCTTGACCGTCCACACTTGACGTGAAAACCGCCGACCCTATCAGAAGGAGCGCAAGCATGTTCAAGAAGATCATGGTGCCAGTGGACCTGGCCCACCTCGATGTGATCGAACCATCGCTGAAGATCGTCGCCGATCAGGCGAAGCACTACGACGCGGAAGTCTGTTACGTCGGCGTCACCGCCACCACGCCGGGCTCCGTGGCCCGCACGCCGGAAGAGTTCACCCAGAAGCTCGAGGCCTTCGCCCAGGAGCGCGCCAAGGTCCACGGCCAGCCGGTCAGCACCCATACCATCGTCAGCCCCGATCCCATCGCCGATCTCGACGACGACCTCATCGAGGCCATCGACAAGGTCGGTGCCGACCTGGTGGTCATGCCGACCCATCCCCCCAAGCATGTGGATGTGATCATGCCCTCTCATGGCGGCAAGGTGGCGACGCACACCAAGGCATCGGTGTTCCTGGTGCGCCCGGGAGCCGGCGAGTAACCCCGTCGAGACATGGACCTACACCCATCGATAACCGCAAGGGAGACGTCTAGTGGCTAAACAACCCAACGACGGCAAACCCAAGGTGCCGGAGGATACCGGCACCGAGGGGATTCCGGCGCCCGAGGGCGCGGCCAACCTGATCGATACCGACTACGTGATCGGCCAGGACAACATCACCGCTTCCCCCCTGGGGATCGACGTGGACCTGCACGGCAAGGTCTTCCTCTTCTCCTCCCTGGTGATTCTGTTCTTCGTGATCGCGACGCTGGCCCTCCAGGACCAGATGGAACCGATCTTCAATGCCATGTTCAGCTTCCTGACCACGAAACTGAGCTGGGTCTTCCTGCTGGGCGCCAACGTCTTCGTGGTGCTGGCGATCGTGCTGATCTTCACCCCGCTGGCCAAGGTGCGCATCGGCGGCGCCAACGCCAGGCCCGACTTCAGCTACTTAGGCTGGTTCGCGATGCTGTTCGCCGCGGGCATGGGCATCGGGCTGATGTTCTACGGGGTGTCGGAGCCGCTGACGCACTTCGGCACCGCCATGGGTGGCACCTCCGTCGAGAACGGCGTGCGCACCGACTGGGCGCCGCTGGGCGCCGCCGCGGGCGACCAGGCCGCCGCCATCGACCTCTCCATGGCCGCCACCATCTTCCACTGGGGCCTGCACCCCTGGGGCGCCTATGCCATCGTCGGCCTGTCGCTGGCGATCTTCGCCTACAACAAGGGCCTGCCGCTGACCATGCGCTCGATCTTCTACCCGATCCTCGGGGAGCGCGTGTGGGGCTGGCCGGGCCATGTGATCGACATCCTGGCGGTCTTCGCCACCCTGTTCGGCCTGACCACCTCGCTGGGGCTCGGCGCCACCCAGGCGTCCGCGGGTCTGAACTACCTGTTCGGCGTCCCCGACACCAACACTACCCTGATCCTGCTGATCATGGGCATCACCCTGGTCGCACTGGGCTCGATCATGCTGGGTGTGGACAAGGGCGTGCAGCGCCTGTCGCAGATCAACATGGCGCTGGCCTTCCTGCTGCTGGCCTTCGTCATCGCCGTCGGCCCGACGCTGATGATCGCCATCGGCGTGTTCGACAACCTGATGGGCTACGTGCAGAACCTGCCGGCGCTCTCGATGCCCTTCGGGCGTGAGGATGCCAACTTCAGCCAAGGCTGGACGGCCTTCTACTGGGCCTGGTGGATTGCCTGGTCGCCCTTCGTCGGCATGTTCATCGCCCGCGTCAGCCGCGGCCGCACCGTGCGCGAGTTCCTGATCGCCGTGCTGCTGGTGCCGTCCATGGCCTCGGTGGTGTGGATGACCGCCTTCGGCACCACGGCCATCGACCAGGTGATCAACCAGGGCATCACTGCGGCGCAGGATGCCGCCCTGGAGCTGCAGCTGTTCACGATGCTCGAGTACCTGCCGCTGACCACTATCACCTCCTTCGTCGGGATCGTGCTGGTGATCGTGTTCTTCGTGACCTCCTCCGACTCCGGCTCGCTGGTGATCGACTCGATCACGGCCGGCGGCAAGGTCGATGCGCCGAAGCCGCAGCGCATCTTCTGGGCGCTGATCGAGGGTGCCCTGGCCATCGCACTGCTGCTCGGCGGCGGCCTCGGCGCCCTGCAGACGGCCGCCCTGACCACCGGCCTGCCCTTCACCATCGTGTTGCTGGTGGGCTGCTATGCGATCGTCAAGGGGCTGATGAGCGAGCCGCGCAGCAAGTAGCGGCACAGCGCCTCCCCCGACGCTCGTCCCGCATCGAGCGACGCGTCGGGTAACACGAAGAAGGCGGCCCTCGGGCCGCCTTCTTCGTGTCTGCGCCGGTCATGCGCGCCGCCGGCCGCGACTAGCTCCACAGCTCCCCCACCGGCGTCTCGGGGCCGAAATGCGTGGCCACCTGCGCCTGCAGCAGCTCGGCGGTGGCCAGGGCATCGACCAGGGCATGGTGACCGGAGTAGACCGGCAGGCCGTAGCGCTCGCGGCTGTCGTAGAGGCGGATGGAGGCCGGCGGCCGCCCGATCCAGCGCTTGAAGCGCGCCAGCAGCGACTGACGGTGGCGGCGCGCCTCCAGCGACATGGTGTCGATGACCGGGAACATCAGCCCCTCCCCGCGACGCGTCTTCACGGCGGCATCCAGGAACGGGCGCTCGATGTGCCGATAGTGCACCACCACCAGGCGCCCCGCGATGGCCTCGAGGAGCTCCTCGAGAATATCGTCGAGGTCCGGGGCACCCACGATGTCCGAGTGGGTGATGTGGTGAAAGGTCACCGACTTGGCGCTCAGCGGCCGCGGCGGGCGGAGCACCCAGTAGCGCCGTTCGGACAGCCGGATGCGCCCCAGGGTGAAGGGCACCAGGCCGATGCTGACGATGGCGTGGCGCCGCTCGTCGAGCCCGGTGGTCTCCATGTCCAGGGCAACCATGGGGACCTCGGCGATGGGCGTGTCCGGCGCCGACGTCCCGGCCGCGAAGCAGCGGGCGAGCAGCGGGTCGCGGGCCAGCTCGGCGCGCTTCGCCAGATACTCGGGCCAGCCCGGGGCCGGTAGTTTCCTGCGTCGGGGAAGGCGCATCTCAGCGTGACCGCGACGACGGCATGGGATAGCGGAACTTGAGGAACTTCTGGGCGTTGCTCAGCACCTGGAAGGCATCCTTGAGGTTGTGGCGCTCGGTATCGGACACGTTCTCCGGCTCGATGTCGTTGTCCGGCTCCTGCTCGTGCTGCAGGTCGATCATCTGGTGGCGAATCCGCGACATGCTCAGAAACTCGAGGGCATAGCGCAGCCGGTCGCTGACCCCGGGGGCCAGCAGCTGGGTGCGGTCGATGTCCTCCAGGCGATCGAAGCTGTTCTGGGCCCGCGAGCCACAGGCCAGGGCGTGGACGCGGATCAGGTCGACCATCGGCGCGGTCCCTCGGCGCTTCAGGTTGATGGTGTTGTTGTGCTTGCCGTCCTTCTCCATCACGAAGGTGCGGAAGAAGCCCAGTGGCGGCGTGCGGTTCAGGGCATTGCGCGCCATGGAGGCGAGAAAGCGCGGATGCTTGGGCGCCAGCTTGGCGACCAGGTCCTGGAGCTCCTCGACGAGCCGGTTCTCACCGAAGACGCTGTCCAGGTCGAAGAAGATCGAACTGTGCAGCAGCCGCTCCGGGGTGGGTTCTTCGATCCACTCGTGAAAGTAGCCCTTCCACACCGCGAGCGGCTGGCGCCACCGCGAGTTGGTGGCCATGATGTCGCCCTTGCAGTAGGCGTAGCCGCAGGCGGCCAGGCCGTCGCTCAGGCGCTTGGCCAGGGCCAGGAAGTAGGCGTCATGAAGCTCGGGGTCGAAGTCGTCGGAGAGCACCAGGGCGTTGTCCTGGTCGGTGACGACGGACTGCTCGTTGCGCGCCATGGAGCCCAGCGCCATCAGGCAGTAGGGCACCGGCGGCGGCCCCAGCTCCTCCTCGGCGAGCTCCAGAAGGCGCCGCGACATGCTGCGCCCGATGGTGGAGAGTGCGATACCGACCATCCGCGAGTCGGCGCCCTCCTCGACCAGGCGCACGAAGGCAGCGTCGACGTCGGGCTTCAGCCTGGCGAGCCCTTCGCTGTTGGACTGGTGAAAGATGTTGCTGACCAGGTAGAGGCTCGACTGGGTCTCGTAGCGGATGATGTCGGAGAGGTGGACGATGCCGACCGGCGAGCGACGGTGCATCACCGGCAGGTGATGAATGTTGTTGCGCAGCATGCAGAGCATGGCCTCGTGCACCGACTCGTCGGACTGCACGGCGATCAGCTTGTGGGCGATCACCTCCCCCACCGGGGTATCGGCAGGCCGCCCCTCGGCCACCACTCGGGTGCGGAAGTCGCTATCGGTGAGGATGCCCTTGACCTGCCAGGCGCGCCCCTCGCTGTCACGGAAGGTGTAGCGGGGGTTGTCGCTGGGTTCATCGAGCACCAGTACCGCCGAGGCCTGGTAGTCGCTGATCAGCCGAGCGGCCTCCTGGACGGTCGTGGAGGCCTCGACCATCACCGGGTAGCGGGAGACCAGCTTGCGCACCCGGGTGATCATCATGTCGTTCTGCTTCTTTTGCTCCTCCACCGTCGACTCGAGCCGCGGGCGATCCACCTCGACGAACTCGGCGAAGTGTTCGTCCGCCTCGCAGAGCTGGTAGAAGACCGACTCGGGAATGAAGTAGATCAGGCTGTCTTCCATCGCCTTGGCGGGGAAGCGAGTGCGGCGATTTCGCAGCAGGCTGAAGTGGCCGAAGATATCGCCCTCGCCCAGGCGATTGTAGAGCTCGCCGCCGCGGCGATAGACCTCGACCGCGCCGCTGCGGATGTAGCAGAAGTCGTGGACCTCCTGGTCGAGGGTCAGGATGTCGCTGCCGGCCTTGAAGTAGGCCACCTCGACCTGGCCGGCCACCTCGTCGAGCAGGTCGTCGGAGATGCCATCGAAGGGCGGGAACCGCCCCATGTGCTGGCGGATTTCCAGCAGTTCCACGTCCATGTCCATGACTCCGAGCGGTGGGGAGGTACCAGTCTGGAATGGCCCGGCGACGCTGTAAAGCCGCTGTCGCCGCCAGCCAGGGCCTCGCCTCCCCCAAACGACGAGGGCCGCCCCGTGCATCACGGGGCGGCCCTCGCGTTAGGCGATCGCGGCCGAGGCGACGGCCACGATCAGAGGCGCGTGTTACGAGGCCTGGTCGGCGTCGGCCGCGCCGGCCTTGGCCATTTCCTGCACGCGCTGCATCAGCTCGGGATTCTGCTGAATCGCCTGACCGATCGCGTTGAAGGTATTCACCTCGAGGCCGCTGTTCTCGACGGCCTGAACCATCTCGTCATTGGCTTCCTTGCGGACCGCCTGCTGGGCCTCGTCACCTTCTGCCGACTGCAGCTGCTTGGTGTACTCCTGAGAGATCACGGCGATCTCCTTGGAAGCATCGGCGAACTGCTGGAGCTGGGCGTCGGAGAAGTCCTGGGCCGGGGCCGCGGCCTGCGGCTGGTCGGCGCTGTTCGCGGCGGTGTCCTGCTGGGCCTGGGCCTGGGTGGCGGCGAGGCCGAGCGAGAGCAGTGCGGCCGAGAACAGTGCGGTCATCCGTTGCATGAATACCTCCTGGGGATATTGTGTGTGCCCCCGCTGAGACGAGCGATTGGCGCGAGGGTTCAGGTTTGTCGTGTAACGGTTTGAAAAACGGCGCTCCCAGAGGGAGCGCCGCGCATTGTGACAGCCCGTCGGGTCGAGGGTCGACCCGCTAGCCGTAGGCCAGGTTCGGCAGCCAGGTGACCAGCGCCGGGAATAGGATGACCAGCAGCAGCCCGAGTGCCTGGATGCCCAGGAATGGGAAGGAGGACTTGAAGATCTGCGCCATGGTGATGTGCGGCGGGCACACCCCCTTGATGTAGAACAGCGCATAGCCGAACGGCGGGCTCAGGAAGGACATCTGCATATTGACCAGGTAGATGACGCCGAACCACAGCGAGACGTCGGCCGGGTCGACCCCGGGCAGGCCGAACACCCCGGTGAAGGAGAGCCCCTGGATCAGCGGCACGAAGATCGGCACGGCCAGCAGCAGGATGCCCACCCAGTCGAGGAACATGCCCAGGGCCACCAGCAGCACCATCATCAGCGCCAGCACCGCATAGGGGCCGAGACCGGCGCCGGAGATCAGCTCCTGCACGAAGGTCTGACCGCCCTGCAGGATGTAGAAGCCGACGAAGATGCTGGCCCCGAAGATGATCCACATCACCATCGCCGAGGCGACCAGGGTGGTCATGCAGGCGGCATGCAGGTTCGGCCAGGTCAGGCGACGGTGCATGGCGGCCACGATCAGCGAGCCGAAGGTGCCGATGCCGGCCGCCTCCACCGGGGTGGCGATGCCGGTGAAGATGATGCCGAGCACCAGGATCACCAGGATGATCGGCGCCAGCATGTTGCGCAGCAGCCGCAGCTTCTCCTTCATGTCGACCCGGTCCTCGACCGGCATCGGCGGCGCCATGTTGACGTTCAGGGTGCCGCGCAACCAGCAGTAGAAGCCGTACATGAACGCCAGCAGCAGGCCGGGGATCAAGGAGCCGAGGTAGAGTTCACCGACCGACTGCTGGGCGATGACGCCGTAGATGATCGCCAGGATCGACGGCGGGATCAGGATGCCCAGGGTGCCACCGGCCATGATCGAGCCGATGGCGATCTCCGGGTTGTAGTTGCGCTTGAGCATCGCCGGCAGGGCGATCAGGCCCATGGTCACCACGGCGGCGCCGATCACGCCGACCATGGCGGCGAGCAGCGTGGAGGCGATGACGGTCGCGATGGCCAGGCCGGCCTTGAGGCCGCCCATCCACTTGTAGACGACGTCGAACAGCTCCTCGATGATGCCGGCCTTCTCCAGTACCGAGGCCATGAAGATGAACAGCGGGATGGCCGAGAGCTGGTAGTTGGTCATCATCGGGAAGATGCGCGACGGCATCAGGTTCAGCATCGCCTGGTCGCCGACCAGGTAGAGGAAGACCACCCCCAGGCCGCCGGTCACGAAGGCCAGCGGCAGGCCGGCCACCAGCACCACCATCAGGGAGCCGAACATCACCAGGGTCAGGCCACCGATACCCACGGAACCGAGGCTGTTCTCGATGCTGCCCGCCAGGCTGTCATAGTCGGTCACCGCGACGTTGACCATCTCGAAGAGCGTCCAGGCCGCCAGCACGACGGCGATGGCCAGCAGCACACGGGCAAAGGTCCGGCCGCCATCGTGCAGCCGCCAGTGGTGGCGGAAGGACTGGGCGTCACGCACCAGCTGGCCGAAGCCCTGGAGCAGCAGCAGCAGCGCGCCGAAGAACAGCATGAACTTGACCGGGTAGAACTGGATGGCCCATTCGGTGAAGGAGGTCTCGTTGGCGTAGCTGGCGCCGAAGAAGTATTCGTCGCTGACCGACTGGGAGAAGAACTTCCAGCCGGTCACCATCAGTGCCACGGTGAAGATGAAGAAGAACACCGAGGTCGTGAGATCCAGCGCCGCCTTGTTCAGGGGCCGAGCGCGCTGATAGAGGATGTCCACGCGGACATGACCGCCCTCACGCAGGGCAAAGGCCCCCGCGATCAGATACTGCATGCCGAACATCAGGGTCATCGACTCGTGCACCCAGTTGGTCGGCGAGTTGAAGGCGTAGCGAACCAGCACTTCGTAGGCGAAGGCGAAGGGAGCGATCAGCGCCCAGTAGGCCACATAGCGGCCGGAAAACCCGGAAATGCGGTCGACGATGGTGGTGAAGAGGTTGCCGGGAGGCTGATAGCCGACCTCGACCTCCTCGCCGGCGGGCACCTCGGCGGTGTCACCACCGTCGATGCTGCCGCCACGACGGAAGCTGCGATCGACGAAGAACATCACCGCCAGCGGCAATAACAGCAGCACCGACCAGTAGATCCAGTGCGGCAGGACAAAATCAATCTCAAAATTCATGGATACTCCTCCGCGACACCATCACCTCCCGGCGATGGCAACGGAACATCGAGTCGACGGGATGCGGGATTCGTAGTGGTCACTCTACCCAAGCCGGGTGCTGCGGCCCGCAGGCAGCAACACCCGGCATGGTGGAGCAGGTCAGGTTACAGGTTGAGCTCGTAGTCCTTGATGTCTTCCGGAGTGATCAGCGCCACGGCCGGGTCCATCATGGTGTCGAGGTGCGCCTTGAAGAGTCGGGCGGCGTCCTGGTCCTTGTTGGCCCACTTGAACCACAGCGGCACGGCGATTTCACGGAAGCGGTCGGCGTCATCCTCGCTGAGGTGGATGACCTCGACGCCCTTCTCCTTGAACTTCGGCCAGGCCTCGGCGTTGGCCTTCTGGATCGCCGCGTAGTGCTCGCGGGAGTAGGCGGCCACCAGGTCGTGCATGAGGTCCTGGGTCTGGGTCGACATGCGCTCGAAGACGCGGCGGTTGACCGAGATGTCCATGAGGTCGACGGCCTGGTGCAGGCAGGGCGTGGAGGGCGGACCCATGATGATGTAGTCGGCGACCTGCCAGAAGCCCAGCTCGTAGTTGTTGGCCGCGCCGGTGTAGTCGGCGGCGTCGATGGTGCCCTTCTCCAGCGCCGGGTAGACCTCGGAGCCCGGCAGCAGGGTGGTCCGCGCCCCGGCGGCGGCGAAGGTCTCGGCGACGATCCCGCCCGGCATGCGCAGCTTGACGCCCTGGAAGTCGTCGAAACTGCGCAGCGGCTTCTTGGAGTGGATCAGGTTCATGTCGTGGTGGACGTAGCCCAGCAGCTCCTGGCCCTGCTTGCGGTACAGGTCCTTGGCCAGGTCGAAGCCGCCATAGGCACCGAACATGATGTCCCACTGGTGGGGCATCGACAGGCCCATCGGGTAGGCGGTCAGGAACACGCCGGCCGGCATCTTGCCGGGCCAGTAGACGGTGAACCAGTTCTGGCCGTCGAGCACCCCGTTGCGCACGGCATCGGCGACCTCGAAGGCCCCGGCCACGGCGCCCGCGGGAAAGGGCTCGATGGTCACTTCACCGCTGGTGGCCTCGCCCACGCCCTTGGCCCACTCCTCGAAGATGCGATAGCCCGGGGTGCCCGGCGGCCAGGACGACTGCATGCGGATACGGATGCCTTCCTGGGCCTGGACGTTGCCGATCCAGGGGGCGGCGACGGCGGCGGCCGAGCCGACCGCGGCGGCCTTCAGGAAGTTACGGCGATTGGGGGTCTTGAGCGCGTCCTTGACGCCTTCGCTGTCGACGGAAGAGGTATGTGATGGCTGCTTGTCGTCCTGCATGGCATGGACTCCTGTTGGGTGGCCCGCCCGCGACCGCGAGCGTTGGCCGGATCTTGTTGTTGTCGTCCCTGGGCCTTCGGGGGCTGCCGGTGATCCGACGATCGATCGGCAGGCCGGCCTTACCATCCTGGTAGACCTTGAGCGTAGACCTTGAGCGTGGAGCTTGATCATCCATCTTGAGAAGAAGACGCTTATATGGAAACGTCTTCCCTGGCGAAACCTAGCGAAAAGAGCGCGTGCGGCCAATACCGGGTTTCAACGCAAACCGAGCGGTTTTACTGGTCAGACCAGCGGTCAAAACGCGGCAATCACCTGTCCGCACTGGCAAAACTCTGGTCTGACCAATTTTCCGGCGACGCAGCGCCTACGACCAAAGCACGAGCCTCGAGATTGGCATCCCACCCCCTCTCCCGGGATGATGCTCGCTCTCGCCCACCCTCTCACCACCACCTCCGGACGATCTTTCATGACATCGGAACGTCACCGTCAGGCAGCGCTGGCTGCCATGCCCATCCTCTTCGTGGCGCTGTGGAGCACGGGCTTCATCGGCGCCAAGTTCGGCCTGCCCCATGCCGAGCCTTTCACCTTCCTGTTCGTGCGCTGCGTGCTGACCCTGATGCTGCTGGTGCCGCTGATCCTGCTGATGAAGGCCGACTGGCCGCGGGGGCCGCGGCTGTGGGGACACATCGCCGTCTCGGGGCTGCTCGTCCACGGCGCCTACCTGGGAGGGGTCTTCTATGGCATCTATCAGGGCATGCCGGCGGGCCTGGCCGCCCTGCTGGTGGGACTCCAGCCGCTGCTCACCGCGGCACTCGCCGGGCCGCTGCTGAACGAGCGCCTGGGCAAGGTGCAGTGGCTGGGGCTGGTGCTGGGCCTGGCCGGCATCGCGCTGGTGCTGGGCGGCAAGCTCGATCCGGGCGAGAGGCTGTTCCAGGGCTTCGGCATCGGCGCCCTGACCAGCGTGCTGGTGGCGCTGGCGGGCATTTCGGTGGGCACGCTCTATCAGAAGCGTTTCTGCACCGGCATGCCGCTGCTCTCCGGCACCGTGGTGCAGTACCTCTCCACCAGCGCGCTGGTGGGATTCGGCGCGCTGCTGTTCGAGACGCGGGAGATCGAGTGGACCCCGACCTTCATGCTGACCCTGGGCTGGCTGGTGCTGGTGCTGTCGATCAGCGCCATCCTGCTGCTGATGGCGCTGATCCGGCGCGGGGAGGCCTCGCGGGTGGCGAGCCTGTTCTACCTGGTGCCACCGGTGACCGCCCTGGAGGCGTGGTGGCTGTTCGACGAGCGCCTGCCACCGCTGTCGCTTGCCGGCATGGCCATCGCCATCGCCGGGGTGGTGCTGGTGGTGCGGGGACGCCGCTAGGCAAACGCCCCCGCGCGGCCGGGCGGGGGATCAGTACTCCACCACCACGTCGCCCACCGGCTTGCTGCAGCAGGAGAGGATGTAGCCCTCGGCGACGTCGTCGTCGGTGATGCCGCCGTTGTGGTCCATCTCGACCTGGCCGGAACGCAGCGGGACCCGGCAGGTGCCGCAGATGCCCATGCCGCAGGCCTTGGGGATGTGCAGCCCGAGCTTGGCAGCGGCGGTGTGGACCGTCTCGCCGGGCTGGATACGCACGCTCTTGCCGGTGGCGCTGAACTCGACGCTGAGCATGTCGGCGGCGCTGACCTCGTCGGCCTCGGCCTCGGCCTGCTCGACGTGCTCGATCACCTCCTCCTGGACATCCAGCGGCGTGGCACCGAAGGACTCCTCATGGTAGCGGCTCATGTCGAAGCCGTTTTCCTTGAGCAGGTGCTTCACCGCATTCATGTAGGGCGTCGGGCCGCAGCAGAAGATCTCGCGGTCCATGAAGTCCGGCGCCATCAGCTCCAGCATCGCCTGGCTGAGGTAGCCCCGGAAGCCCGACCAGGCCTCTCCCAGCTCGTCGCTGCGCTCGCAGACGATATGCAGCTTGAACTCGGGAATCCGCGAGAAGATGTGGTCCAGCTCGCGATGGAAGATCACGTCCCGCGGCGTGCGGGCGCTGTGCACGAACTCGATGTCCACGGCGGCATTGGTATCGAACAGCCAGCGCACCATCGACATCAGCGGCGTGATGCCGACCCCACCGGAGAGCATCAGCACCCTCTCGGCGGGATAGTCGATGATATTGAAGTTGCCCACCGGGCCGTGCACCGCCAGTTCGTCGTTGACCTTGAGGTTGTCATGCAGCCAGTTGGAGACCAGGCCGCCCGGCATGCGCTTGACAGTGATCGAGAAGCTGTAGGGCACCGACGGTGAACTGGAGATGGTGTAGGAGCGCATGATCGGCTGGCCGTCGATCTCCAGCTCCAGGGTCACGAACTGTCCCGGCTTGAAGAAGAACATGACCGGCTGCTCGGCCATGAAGCAGAAGGTACGGGTATCCGGGGTCTCCAGGATCACCTTGACGCAACGCACCAGGTGACGACCGTTGGTCCAGGTCTGGGTAGTGACGGGGTTCAGGAAGCTCATTGTCATTGTCTTGTCGCCTGGGCTGCAGCATGAAGGTCTCCGACCGCGGTGCCACCGCCTGCCGTTGAACGAATTCTGCGCACCCCCGCCGCCTGCCACTTGCCTGTCTGCGACATGGTCATACTCACCAGGTCCAGACCCGGCACTTTTCGTTGCCCCCCTCGTCGCTTCTGCATCATACCGCGTCGCCGGCAGACAACCGTCCCGGGGGGCGCTGTTACACACTCGCCTCAACCCGCCACGGCTCTTCCGCTGGGCGACCCCGTACTCGGCAGTATCGAACAATTCCAACGCCGCCGCTGCGGCCCTGCAAGAGGATGTGCCTTCATGGATCCGCTGTCTTCCGCTCGTCTGGATGATCCCCTGACCCCGGCCCGCGAGGCCACCGTGGAGATGCTGCAGCAGCGTCGTCACCACTACTCGCTGCCCCAACCTTTCTACAACGATGAGCGGCTGTTCCGTCTGGACATGCAGGAGATCTTCGAGAAGGAGTGGCTGTTCGCCGGCATGACCTGCGAGATCCCCGCCAAGGGCAACTTCATCACCCTCGAGGTGGGCAACAACCCGGTGGTGATCGTGCGCGGCAACGATGGTGAGGTGCACGCCTTCCACAACGTCTGCCGGCACCGCGGTTCACGGCTGTGCGTCACCGACAAGGGCAAGGTGGCCAAGCTGGTCTGCCCCTACCACCAGTGGACCTACGAGCTGGACGGCCGCCTGCTGTTCGCCGGCGCCGACATGGGCCAGGAGTTCGATCTCGCCGCCCACGGCCTCAAGCCGGTTCACGTGCGCACCGGCGGCGGCTTCATCTTCGTCAGCCTCGCCGACGAGGCGCCGGAAATCGGCGGCTTCCTGGAGTCGCTGGATCACTATCTGGCCCCCTATGACATGGCGAACCTCAAGGTCGCCGTGGAATCCAGCATCGTCGAGGAGTGCAACTGGAAGCTGGTGCTGGAGAACAACCGCGAGTGCTACCACTGCAACGGCGCCCACCCGGAACTGCTCAACTCCCTGCAGGAGTTCGATGACACCGACGACCCCCGCGCCACCCCGGCCTACAAGGCGCTGGTCGCCCGCAAGCAGGCCGACTGGGAAGCCCAGGGCGTGCCCTTCAAGCTCACCCGCCTCGAGCGCCGCAACCGCCTGACCCGCACCCCGCTGCTGGACGGCGCGGTGTCGATGACCATGGACGGCAAGCCGGCCTGCCAGAAGCTGATGGGCAACCTGAAGAGCGCCGATCTGGGCTCGCTGCGCATCCTGCACCTGCCCAACTCCTGGAACCACTTCATGGGCGACCATGCCGTGGTGTTCCGGGTCATGCCCCTGGGCCCCCAGAAGACCGTGGTGACCACCAAGTGGCTGGTCCACAAGGACGCCGTGGAAGGGGTCGATTATGTTGCCGACCAGATGCGCAAGGTGTGGGACGCCACCAATGACCAGGACCGGCGCCTGGCCGAAGAGAACCAGCGCGGCATCAACTCCAAAGGCTACGAGCCGGGCCCCTACTCCGAGACCTTCGAGTTCGGCGTCATCGATTTCATCGACTGGTACAGCGAGCGCATGCTGGATAACCTGGGCCACACCGCGCCGCAACTGCGCCTCGCCAAGGGCTGAGTCGCCGTCCGCTCACATAAGAAGGCCCCGCCATCGGCGGGGCCTTTTTCGTGTCGATACCGCAGCGCGAGCGCATGCCACGCCGTCACCCCCGAGCCGTCCCGCCCGCGGCGGCGGGCGGGACGGCGGGCGGAACATGAGCTCAGCGCAGGCCGGGCAGCAGGAAGCGCTCGATCGCGGCGCGCACCGACGGCAGCATGACATCGGTGCGTGCCATCAGCTCGCGCACCAGGTCCGGCAGGCCCGGCACCCCGACCTCCATGTGCTTGAGCCGCGCCATGCGCGCACAGGTCTCGGGGCAGGCCCCCTCCGGGATACGGATGCCCAGGGCGACCAGTCGGTCGCGGAAGTCATCCCCATCGATGAGGTCGACGATCATCATGGTGGTGTCCTCTCTTGTCCGTGCCGCCTTCAGGTCAGCGCCTCGGCTGCCGCCGCCGGCGCCAGCCGGCAGGCGGCATACTTGAACTCGGGAATTTTGCCGTCGGGGTCCAGCGCCGGGTTGGTCAGCACGTTGGCCGCCGCCTCGGCGTAGCAGAAGGGCACGAACACCATGCCCTCCGCCATCCCCGGATCGACGCGGGCCTTGAGCGTGATCTCGCCCCGCCGGGTGGTGATGGTCACCGACTCGCCGGGGGCGATACCGAGACGCCGCAGCTCGCCCGGGGCCAGGCTGGCCACGGCCTCCGGCTCCAGATCATCGAGGACCCGGGCACGCCGCGTCATCGACCCGGTGTGCCAGTGCTCGAGCTGGCGACCGGTGGTCAACACGGTGGGATACTCACGATCGACCGGTTCGTCCGGCGGCAGCGGCAGGGTCGGCGAGAACTTCGCCTTGCCCGAGGCCGTGGGGAAGGCCTCGCTGAACACCACGTCGGCCCCCGGGGCGTCGTCCGCCGGACAGGGGTAGGTCACCGACTGCTCGCGCTCGAGGCGTTCCCAGGTGATGTGATCGAGGGACGGCATGCCCCGCGTCATCTCGGCGAACACATCCCGGGGATGGCCATAGTCCCAGGCCAGGCCGAAGCGCCGGGCGATCTCCTGGATGATCCACCAGTCGGGCCGGGCCTCGCCGGGCAAGGGCATGGCCTGTCGGCCCAGCTGCACCTGACGGTTGGTGTTGGTCACGCTGCCGTCCTTCTCCGGCCAGGCCGAGGCGGGCAGGATGACGTCGGCGAACTGGGCCGTCTCGGTGACGAAGAGATCCTGCACCACCAGGTGCTCGAGGCGGGCCAGCGAGGCCCGGGCATGCGCCAGGTCCGGATCCGACATGGCCGGGTTCTCGCCGAGGATGTACATCCCCTTGATGGTGCCGGCGGCGATGGCGTCCATGATCTCGACCACGGTGAGGCCCGGCCGCTCCTCCAGCGGGGTGGCCCACAGCTCCTCGAAGGCGGCACGCACCTGGGCGTCGCCCACCGGCTGGTAGTCCGGCAGGACCATCGGGATCATGCCCGCATCCGAGGCGCCCTGGACGTTGTTCTGGCCACGCAGCGGGTGGAGCCCGGTGCCGGGCCGGCCGGTGTGGCCGCAGGCCAGGGCCAGGGAGATCAGGCAGCGGGCGTTGTCGGTGCCGTGCACGTGCTGGGAGATGCCCATGCCCCAGAAGATCATGGCGCGCTCGGCGGTGGCGTACTCCCGGGCCACCTCGCGGATCGCCTCGGCGGGCACGCCGCAGCTCTCTGCCATGGCCTCCGGCGTCAGGTCGCGGACGTGCTCCCTGAGCGCCTCGAAGCCCTCGGTGTGCTCGTGGATGTAGGCCGCGTCGAAGAGCTCCTCGCTCACGATCACGTTGAGCATGGCATTGAACAGGGCCACGTCGGCTCCCGGCGTGAAGCGCAGGGTCTGGTGGGCATAGGCCCCCAGGGCCTGGCCACGGGGGTCGATGATGATGATCCGCGTGCCCTGCTTGGCGGCCTGCTTGAAGAAGGTCGCCGCCACGGGATGGTTCACCGCCGGGTTACAGCCGGTGAGGATCACCACGTCGGCCTCGAGGGCCTGCATGAAGGAGGCGGTCACGGCGCCGGAGCCGATGCACTCCATCAGCGCGGCCACCGAACTGGCGTGGCACAGCCGGGTGCAGTGATCGACGTGGTTGGAGCCGAAGCCGGTGCGCACCAGCTTCTGGAACAGCCAGGCCTCCTCGTTGGAACACTTGGCGCTGCCGAAGCCGGCCAGGGCGTCGGGGCCATGGGCCGCCTTCAGGTCGACGAGCCCCCTGGCCGCCAGCTCCAGGGCCTCGTCCCAGCTCGCCTCGCGGAAGTGGGTGGTCGGATCGGCCGGATCGAAGGCCGGGTCGAGCCCCTTGGGCACCCCGGGCTTGCGGATCAGCGGGGTGGTCAGCCGCGAGGGATGACGCGGGTAGTCGAAGCCGAAGCGCCCCTTGACGCACAGCCGGTTGTGGTTGGAGGGCCCGTCGCGGCCGGAGACGTGCAGGATCTCCTCGTCCTTGATGTGGTAGGTGAGCTGACAGCCCACGCCACAGTAGGGACACACCGAATCGACCTGGCGGTCGGCGGCGGCCGAGTCGCCCCGCCCCGACTCGTCGACGAGGGTGGCCGGCATCAGGGCGCCCGTAGGACAGGCCTGGACGCACTCGCCGCAGGCCACGCAGGTGCTGTCGCCCATGGGGTCGTCGAAATCGAAGACGATCTTCGACGCCGCCCCTCGGTTCGCCAGGCCGATGACGTCGTTGACCTGGACCTCGCGGCAGGCCCGCACGCAGAGGTTGCACTCGATGCAGGCATCGAGGTTGACGGCCATCGCCGAGTGGGAGCGATCATGCACCGGCGAGCCGGCGCGCTCGGGGACGTGATGGACGGTGGGCGCCTCGCGCTCCTCCCGCCGCGACAGCCACTGGCGCACGGCGTCGGCGTCGATGGCAAGCTGGTCGGCCATGTCCCAGAAGTGGCTCGAGCGGTCGGGACCGGCCTCGCGGTCCGGCTGGTCGGCGACCAGCAGCTCCATCACGCCCTCCCTGGCGGTGCGGGCCCGCTCCGAGGAGGCGCTTTTGACCACCATGCCGGGGCGCGCCTCGCGCAGGCAGCTGGCGGCCAGGGCGCGCTCGCCCTCGACCTCCACCATGCAGGCCCGGCAATTGCCGTCGGCCCGGTAGCCGTAGGCGTCCTTGAAGCAGAGGTGCGGAATGGTCTCGCCGGCGCGCTTGGCCACCTGCCAGAGGGTCTCCCCGGGCCGGGCGCTGACGTCCACGCCGTCCAGGGTCAGGGTAAAGCTTTCGTTAACGCCTTCGTGGGTCGTCATGGTCTCTCTCCCTACCCTTTCACGATCACGTTCTGCGCGGCGAGCTCGTCGCGGAAGTCCCGGAGCAGTCCCAGCACCGGGTTCGGCGCGGCCTGACCGAGGCCGCAGATGGAGGCGTCCATCATCACCCGGGAGAGCCGCTCGAGGTCCGCGGCCTGCCAGGTGTCGCCCTCGAGCAGGGTCAGCATCTTCTCGGTGCCCACCCGGCAGGGCGTGCACTGGCCGCAGGACTCGTCGGCGAAGAAGGCCAGCAGGTTGGTGGCGGCGGCACGCAGGTCGTCCTGGTCGGAGAGCACGATGATGGCCGCCGAGCCGATGAAGCAGCCCTCGGCCTGCAGCGTATCGAAGTCGAGGGGAATATCCGCCTTGGAGGCCGGCAGGATGCCGCCGGAGGCGCCGCCGGGCAGGTAGGCGGCCAGCCGGTGGCCGTCGGCCATGCCGCCGCAGTACTCCTCGATCAGCTCGTCCAGGGTGATGCCCGCCGGGGCCAGGTGGACGCCGGGGCGATTGACGCGGCCGGAGACCGAGAAGCTGCGCAGCCCCTTGCGCCCGTGGCGCCCCTGGTCGGCGAACCAGGCCGCGCCGCGGGCCCAGATCGTCGGGATCCAGAAGACGGTCTCGACGTTGTTGACCAGGGTCGGGCGGTCGAAGAGGCCGCGCTGGGCGACGAAGGGCGGACGATGCCGGGGCTTGCCCGGCTTGCCCTCCAGCGACTCGATCATCGCCGACTCCTCGCCGCAGATGTAGGCCCCGGCGCCACGGCGCATCACGATGTAGCCCGGGGCGACCAGGCCTTCGGCCTCCAGCTCGGCGATCGCCTCGTGGAGTACCCGATGCAGGCCGGGATACTCGTCGCGCAGGTAGATGTAGAGCGCCTCGGCCTCCACGGCCCAGGCGCTGACCAGGGCGCCCTCCAGGAAACGATGCGGCTCGCGCTCCAGGTAGTGGCGGTCCTTGAAGGTGCCGGGTTCGCCCTCGTCGGCATTGATCGCGCAGTAGCGCGGCCCCGCCTCGGCGCGCACGAAGTGCCACTTCTTGAAAGTCGGGAAGCCGGCGCCGCCCAGGCCACGCAGGTTGGCGGCCTCCAGGGTCTGCATCAGGCGCTCCACGCTCACCTTGCCGGCCCGGCAGTCGGCCAGCAGGCGATAGCCGCCGGCTTCCCGGTAGGCCTCGAGCTGCTGCCAGAGGATCGCCTCGGGATGGAAGTGGCCGGTATCCACCACCGCCTCCACCGCCTCCTGGGTGGCGTGGTTGACGTGGCGATGGCCCACCTCGACCACCGGAGCCGCGTCGCAGCGGCCCATGCAGGGCGCTCGCAGCACGCGGACCCGCGCCGGGTCGGCGCCGGCCTCGAGGGCATCCTGGAGGCTGGCGGCGCCGGCCAGCTGGCACGAGAGCGAGTCGCAGACGCGCACGGTGATCGCCGGCGGCGGGGCCTGGTCGTCGTGGACCACATCGAAGTGGGCATAGAAGGTGGCGGTCTCGTAGACCGCCGCCATCGGCAGGTTCATGTAGGCGGCCAGCGCGCGCAGGTCGGCCAGCGAGAGGTGCCCGCGGGCGTCCTGGATGACATGCAGATGCTCGATCAGCAGGTCACGCCGGCGGCGCTCGGGTTCCTCGCTCTCGTCACCCAACAGACGCCGCAGCGAGTCGAGCGTGGCGGGGTCGAGCTCACGGCCTCGGGGCTTGCCGCGAAAGCGGCGCTTGGGGGTCACGGTCTGGACGGTCATGGGTCACTCGTTGTTTTCTTTATCGGCATGCTAATCGCATGTTGGCACCACCCCCCGGGGCTGACAACGCCGGGAGGCGCTGCCGGCACCGCCACTGGCATGCCGATGTCGCAATCGGCTAGGCGGGGGCTTGAAAAGGCGACGGCGCCCCGGGAGGACGCCGTCGTTGCACCGGGTGGATCGATCAGGAAGCGAGGCTGCCATTTGGGGGTGATCCCCCCGCCGCGGCTCGCCGCGCTGACTCAGGCGGCCACGCTGCCTTTGAGGTCGATAACCCCGAACTGCTGGCCGCGTCGCCCTTCAAGCGGCCACGCTGCCGCGGGGGTCGATAACCCCGAACTGCTGGCCGCGCCGCCCTTCAAGCGGCCACGCTGCCGTGGGGGTCGATGACGAATTTCTTGGCCGCCCCGCCGTCGAAGTCGGCATAGCCCTGCGGCGCCTGGTCCAGGGTGATCATCTGGACGTTGACCGCGTCGGCGATGTTGACCTTGCCGAACAGGATCGCCTGCATCAGCGGACGGTGGTACTTCATCACCGGGCACTGGCCGGTATGGAAGCTGTGGGACTTGGCCCAGCCGAGCCCGAAGCGCATGCTCAGCGCCCCCTGCTTGGCCGCCTCGTCGGCCGCGCCCGGGTCCTCGGTGACGTAGAGCCCCGGGATGCCGATCTGGCCGCCGGCGCGGGTCAGCGACATGGCGGAGTTGAGCACGGTGGCCGGCGCCTCCTTGCCGTGGTTGCAGCCACAGGCGTGGGCCTCGAAGCCGACGCAGTCGACGAAGGCGTCGACCTCGCGCTCGCCGAGGATCACCTCGATCCTGTCGGCCATGTCGCCATCCTGGGTCAGGTCGAGGGTCTCGCAGCCGAAGCTGCGGGCCTGGGCCAGGCGCTCCTCGATCATGTCGCCGACGATCACGCAGGCCGCCCCCAGCAGCTGGGCGGACACGGCGGCGGCCAGGCCGACGGGGCCGGCCCCGGCGATGTAGACGGTGGAGCCCGGGCCGACGCCGGCGGTGACGCAGCCGTGGAAGCCGGTGGGGAAGATGTCGGACAGCAGCGTGAGGTCCTTGATCTTGTCCATGGCCTGGTCGGCGTCCGGGAACTTCAGCAGGTTGAAGTCGGCGTAGGGGACCATCACGTACTCGGTCTGGCCACCGACCCAGCCGCCCATGTCGACGTAGCCGTAGGCGGCGCCGGGGCGCGACGGATTGACGTTGAGGCAGATGCCGGTCTGGCCGGACTTGCAGTTGCGACAGCGCCCGCAGGCGATGTTGAACGGCACCGAGACCAGATCACCCGGGCTCAGGAATTCGACGTCGCGCCCGCACTCGACCACCAGGCCGGTGATCTCGTGGCCCAGCACCAGACCGGAAGGCGCGGTGGTGCGGCCACGCACCATGTGCTGGTCGCTGCCGCAGATATTGGTGGTGACCACCTTGAGGATCACGCCGTGTTCGCACTTGCGATTGCCCAGGGCGAGTTCCGGATAGGCGATGGATTCGACGGCGACCTCTCCCGGGCCCTTGTAGACGACGCCGCGGTTGGCTGTGCTCATGGCTGGCTTCCTTCGATGTTGTTGTAGGGGACGGGGCTGGGCCGCCGCTCTTCGACGATATACCCTTCCCTCGGCCGGAATGTTCCGAGCGAGTCATCGCCATGCCAATTCGAGACATCGCCAGTCCCCGCGTGACGGCGACGCCGTGGCCCCGGACGCGAAAGCCCCGGCACCAGGCCGGGGCTTCGCGTTGCGACGGGAGATGCCGCGCGCCTAGCGCAGCACGCCCTCCTCCTTGAGCAGCTTGAAGATGGCCTCGGCCCCCTCCTCAGGGGTGACCTCGGTGAGCACCTGACCGCCGCCCCCCTCGGCCTTGGCCGCGGCGGCCTTGAAGCGGTCTCGGGCCGAGGCGGCCTTGACGATCTTCAGGCGCTTGGGCCGCTTGCGCGCCGGCTGGGCCTGCCACCGGGCCAGGTCGGCATCCTCCATCACCGGGGCCGCCTGGACGTCCAGATCACCCCGCCGGGCCGGACCATAGGCGCTCTGGCGCGGGGCCGGTGCCGCCGCGTCGACGGTGACGATGGCCGGCAGGCGCACCTGGAGCCGGCGACGCTGGCCCCGGGGCAGGGCCTGCAGCAGCGTGGCGACGCCCTCCTTGACCTCTTCCACGGCCGCCAGGCCACTGACCACAGGCCAGCCCAGGCGCTCGGCGAGCAGATAGGGCAGCAGGCCGGATCCCTCGCCCTGCTCGGCCCGCTCGCCGGCGATCACCAGCTGCGGCCCCGCCGCCTCGAGGGCCTCGGCCAGGGCCGGCAGCACGTCGGCCCCAGCGGGCTGCTCGAGCAGCGAGAGGGACTCGAAGCCCATGCCCAGGTAGCCACGCAGGGCCGCGTCACTGCCCTCGTCGAGGCGACCAGCGTGCAAGAGCTCGACCGCGGCGCCGGTCAGGGTATGCGCCAGCTCCACCCCACGGGCGTCCTGGTCGGCCCGCCGGCCGCGTCCGGTCAGCGGATGGCGCCCCACGGAGACCAGCACGGTCACCGCGAGGGATTCGTCGTGATGAGACTCAGGCCGCATTGCGCTTCTCCTCCCTCGACTGCTCCACCAGGGCGACCAGGGCCTCGAGCACCTTGCCCGAATCACCGATCACCGCCAGGTCGGCGCGCTTGATCATGTCGCAGCCGGGATCCATGTTGATGGCCACCACCTTGTCGCAGGTCTGGATGCCCTGCAGGTGCTGGATGGCCCCGCTGATGCCCACCGCCACGTAGACCCGGGCGGTGACCCAGGTGCCGGTGGCCCCGACCTGCCGGTCGCGGGCCATGAAGCCGTCGTCCACGGCCACCCGGGACGCCCCCTCGGTGGCCCCGAGCACCTCGGCGGCATGATGAAAGGCCTCCCAGTCACGCACGCCGTTGCCGGCGGAGAGGATGAACTCGGCCTCGGAGAGCGCCACCCCGGCGGGGTCGACCGCCACCTGGCCGAGGTCCTGGATGCGCGAGAGCTGGACGGGCAGCGGCTCGGGCAGTGCCAGGGGCTCGGCGGCATGGCGCGTCTCGCTGATCGGTTCGGCACACTCGGCCAGGGCCAGCACCAGGCGAGGCATGGCGCGCTGGAAATCCAGGGTGGCCGCCGCGCCGCGGGCGTTGCAGCGCCAGCCCAAGGGCGCCTCGCCATCGGCCTCGAGCTGCCAGACGCCGGTGGCCGGACGCTCGCCGAGCCGGGCCGCCAGGCGCCGCCCGAGGTCGGCGCCACCCAGCTTGGAGTCCGGCAGCAGCCAGTGCCGCGGGCTCCAGGCCCGGTCCATGGCGACCAGCGCGCCGAGGCGGGCCTCGGGGGCGAAGCCGTCGACCTCGGGCCCGGCGAGGTGCAGCAGACGGTCGACACCGGCCCCCTCGAAGTCATCCTCCTTGTGCTCACCGAAGACCACGGCCAGCACCGCGCCGCGGGCCGCCGGGTCGGCATCGGCCAGCTGGCGGGCCAGCCCCAGCAGGTCGCGGTCGTGACCGGTCAGGCGACCGCCGGCCATGTCCGGCACCACGGCCACCAGGAAGGCCGGCGCCTCGATCTCGATCCGCGGCTTGCTGGCGGCGGCCGAGGCCCGCGCCCCACCCGCGCGCTGGCCCTGCTGGGCCCCGCTGCGATCGATGCGCTTCACGCCGTTGGGCCCGATGAAGCCGACGGCACGGGGGTTCCGGCGGATCAGGCCCTGGGGCCCTATCCATTCGCTGGCCGCCCCCTCGCCGGCCCCCCTTCCCAGTTCCGCCAGCACCTCGAGGTGCTGGGGATGCAGGCGATTGCGGGCGATCCACTCCTGGCGGGGATCGCGACGTCGGATGTCGCTCATGACACTACCTCCTCGGCCAGCGGACGGGTCGTCCGCGCCTGACCCTTGGCATGCCCGGCCGGCGACTCGACCAGGGCGTCGGCCACCAGCTCGGCGATATCGCGAACCTCGGCGGCGCTGTCGACCACGCCTTCCAGCATGGCGGTGCACTGGGGACAGCCCACGGCCACCAGCTCGGCACCGGTCTCGCTCACGTCACCCATGCGCATGTCCGGGATCCGCTGCTTGCCGGGGATGTCGGTGATCGGGGCCCCGCCACCGCCGCCACAGCAGCGTGAGCGGAAGCCGGACCGCTCCATCTCGGCGACCTCGATGCCCAACGCACGCAGCACGTTGCGCGGCGCCTCGAATTCGCCGTTGTAGCGGCCCAGGTAGCAGGGGTCGTGATAGGTCACGCTGCCGCCCTTCCAGGGCCGGAAGGCCAGGCGACCCGCCTCATGGAGCTCGGCGATGAAGGTGCTGTGGTGATAGACCCGGTAGTGGCCGCCCAGCTCGCCGTACTCGTTGCCCAGCACGTGGAAGCTGTGCGGGTCACAGGTGAGGATATGCTGGAACCGGTACTTGGCCAGGGTGGCGATGTTGCGCTTGGCCAGGCTCTGGAAGGTCGCCTCGTCGCCCAGACGCCGCGCCACGTCGCCGCTGTCACGCTCCTCGTTGCCGAGCACGGCGAAGTCGACGCCGGCGGCACGCAGCACCTTGACCAGCGACCGCAGGGTGCGCTGGTTGCGCATGTCGTAGGCGCCGTCGCCGAGCCACAGCAGCACGTCGACCTGCTGCAGGTCCGTCATCAGCGGCAGCTCCAGGTCGGCGGCCCAGTGCATCCGCGCCCCGGGGTCGAAGCCGCCGGGGTTGTCGGTGGCGATCAGGTTGTCGAGGACCTCGGGCCCCTTGTTGGGCGTGTTGCCGTGCTCCAGGGTCAGGAAGCGGCGCATGTCGACGATGGCATCGACGTGCTCGATCATCATCGGGCACTCCTCGACGCAGGCCCGACAGGTGGTGCAGGACCACAGGGTCTCGGCGTCCACCAGGGCCTGGCCCTCCCGCGCCACGATGGGCCCCTGGGCATGGCCTTCGTGCTCGCCCACCGGCTTGCCGGGGTAGGGGCTGCCGGCATAGGCAGCGTCGCTGCCGCCGGCCATGCCGACGACCATGTCCTGGATCAGCTTCTTGGGGTTGAGCGGCTGGCCGGCGGCGAAGGCCGGACAGGCCGCCTCGCAGCGACCACACTGCACGCAGGCATCGAAGCCGAGCAGCTGGTTCCAGGTGAAGTCGGCGGGTGTCTCGACACCCAGCGGGGCCTCGGGATCGTCCAGGTCCAGGGCCTTGAGGCCGGTGGAGCGCCCGCCGCCCCCCGTTTTCGTGGAAAAGCGCTCGGCGCGACGGTGGAAGGCCAGGTGCAGGGCACCGGCGAAGGCGTGCTTCATGGGCCCGCCCCAGGTCATGCCGAAGAACATCTCGCCCAGGCCCCAGACCAGCACGGCGGAGAGCGCCAGTGCCAGCATCCAGCTCCCGAAGTCTTCGGGTAGCAGACCCACCGTGGGCAGGGTGATGGCGAAGACGCTCAGCGAGAAGGCCATCAGGCTCTTGGGCAGGCGCATCCACGGGCCCCTGGAGAGCCGTGACGGCGGGTTGCGGCGCCGGCGGGCCACGAAGCAGCTGCCGACGAACATGGTCGCGCTGGCGGCGAGCAGCAGCCAGCCGAGCAGGCCCTCGGCGACCTCGGACCCCAGGCCCAGCCCGTGCACCAGGATCATCAGCACGGCCGCGGCGACGAAGCCGCCGGCGGTGGCCACGTGGGTGTTGGACATCGCCTTGTCGCGGGCCACCACATGGTGAAGATCCACCAGGTAGCGCCGCGGCATGGCGGCGAGCCCCTTGAGCAGGGAGACCCGGGCGGGACGCCCCTGGCGCCACAGGCGGACACGCCGCCCGGCGCCGATCACCGCCAGCGCCAGGGCGGCGGCGATCAGGATCGGCAGGAGGGTATCGAGCATCTCGGCTCACCTCGCACTCTTGGAATTGTTGGACGACCCGGTCATGGCGACCGGGCCGCTGAGGCCGCTGACGTCGACTCCGCGCTCGGCTAGAAGTCCTTGCAGAGGCGCAGGGCGTCGTAGATCGCCGCATGGGTGTTGCGCGGGGCACTGCAGTCACCGAGCCGGAACAGCAGCGGTCCCTCGCCCTCCTCGGCGAGGCACGGCTGGGGCTGGATGGCGTAGAGGGCCTCCAGGTCCACCTGGCCCCGGTTGCGAGAGCGGGGCTTCAGGGCGTAGTAGAGGGCCTCGTCGGGACGCACGCCGTTCTCCACCACCACCTGGTCGACCACGCGCTCCTCCTGGGTGCCGGTGTACTCGTTCTCGAGTACTGCCACCAGGGAATCGCCCTCCCGGTAGACCTTGTGCAGCATCAGGTCGGAGGTCATGATCACCTCCTTCTGATAGAGGCTGCGGTAGTAGGTCGGGAAGGTGGTGCCGCCCACCGCCGCGCCCGGCTTGATGTCATCGGTGACGATCTCGACCTTGGCCCCCTTGTCGGCCAGGTAGTCCGCCGCGGACATGCCCGAGAACTCGCAGATGGCGTCGTAGATCAGCACGTTCTTGCCCGGCTCGACCCGGCCGTTGAGGATGTCCCAGGTGCTGACCACCAGGCTCTCCTCGGGATTCTCCGCATAGCCCCACTCGGGATACTGCTCGAGGTAGGGATGCCCCCCGGTGGCCAGCACCACGATGTCCGGGCGCAGGTCCAGGATGGTGGCCTCGTCGGCCCGGGTGCCCAGGCGCTGGTCGACGCCGAGGCGCGCCAGCTCGAGCTGGTACCAGCGGGTGATACCGGCGATCTGGTCACGCTGGGGCGCCCTGGAGGCCGTGGTGATCTGCCCGCCTAGGCTGTCGGCGGCCTCGAACAGGGTGACCGCATGGCCCCGCTCGGCGGCGACCCGTGCCGCCTCCATGCCGCCGGGGCCACCGCCGACCACCACGACCGTGCGCTTGGGCCCCTCGGAGGCCTCGATGATGTGCGGCAGGCCCATGTACTCCCGGGAGGTGGCGGCATTCTGGATGCACAGCACGTCCAGCCCCTGGTACTGGCGGTCGATGCAGTAGTTGGCCCCCACGCACT
This sequence comes from Halomonas sp. B23F22_3, assembly GCF_043496965.1. Lineage (NCBI taxonomy): Bacteria > Pseudomonadati > Pseudomonadota > Gammaproteobacteria > Oceanospirillales > Halomonadaceae > Halomonas > Halomonas sp. B23F22_3. The sequence goes on along the minus strand of NZ_JBIEKG010000004.1, from coordinate 433,408 downwards.
GCTTGATCTGGTCGACCTGGCCCATCTTGATCTTGGCGATCAGGTGCGGGTCGGCGATGTGCGCCCGGGTCATGCCGACCAGGTCGACGTAGCCGCCCTCGAGGATGCGCTCGGCCTGGTTGGGATCCTTGATGTTCTGTGCATGGATCACCGGCGCCTTGACCACTTCCTTGATGCCGGCGGCCAGGTGCAGGAAGGGCTCCGGCGGATAGGCCATGTTGGGGATGACGTTGGCCAGGGTGTCATGGGTATCGCAGCCCGAGCCGATCACGCCGAAGAAATCGACCTGGCCGGTGGCGTCGTAGTAGGCGGCGATCTGCTTCATGTCCTCGTGGGACAGGCCGTCCGGGTGGAACTCGTCGCCACAGATGCGCATGCCCACCACGAAGTCGTCGCCGACCTCGGCGCGCACCGCCTTGAGCACCTCCATGCCGAAGCGCATGCGGTTCTCGAAGCTGCCGCCCCACTGGTCCTCGCGCTTGTTGACCCGCGGGCTCCAGAACTGGTCGATCAGGTGCTGGTGGACGGCGGACAGCTCGACGCCGTCCAGCCCACCTTCCTTCGCCCGCCGCGCGGCCTGGGCGAAGTCGCCGATGATGCGCCAGATGTCCTCTTCCTCGATGGTCTTGCAGGTCGAGCGGTGCACCGGCTCGCGGATCCCCGAGGGCGACACCAGGGTCGACCAGTCGAAGCCGTCCCAGCGCGAGCGGCGCCCCATGTGGGTGATCTGGATCATGATCTTGCCGCCATGCTTGTGCACGGCGTCGGCGAGATTCTGGAAGTGCGGGATGATGCGGTCGGTGGCGAGGTTGACCGAGCTCCACCAGCCCTGGGGGCTGTCGATGGAGACCACCGAGGAGCCGCCGCAGATGGACAGGCCCACGCCGCCCTTAGCCTTCTCCTCGTAGTACTTGACGTAGCGGTCGGTGGTCATGCCGCCGTCGGTGGCATGCACCTCGGCATGGGCGGTGCTGACCACGCGGTTGCGGATGGTCAGGTTGCCGATCTGGATCGGCTGGAAGATCGCGTCGAATGCCATGGTGATGCCTCCTCAGGCCTGCCCGGTGGTGGAGTGAGCGTCGCGCGGACGGGTCACGAAGATGCCGACGTCGCAGCCTTCCTCGGCGCCGCTCTGGGTCTGCTCGGCGACGGTACGCAGCTCGCTTCCACGCGCGGCGAGGATCTGGTCCATGGCGCCGGCGAACCAGCCGGTGAACATGTACTCGACGCGGCGACCCACCTTGCCCAGCTGGTAGACGAAGGCGCTGTGCTCGAGGCGCACCCGGCAGGTCCCCGCCTCGAGGTCGATGGCCTCGGTCACGAACTTGCCCCACCCGCGCTGGGACAGGCGCTTCATGTAGTGCTCGAAGACCGCCTCGCCCTCGAGGCCGTGGCATTCGGCCTCCTTCTCGCACCAGTGCCAGGCGCTCTTGTAGCCGGCTTGATAGAGGATCTCGGCGTACTTCTCGGCGCCCAGCGCCTCCTCCACGGCCACGTGGTTGTTGATGAAGAAGTGCCGGGGCACGTAGAGCATGGGCAGCGCATCGGTGGTCCAGACGCCGGTCTCGGCATCCACGTCAATGGGCAGTTCGGGGGCCATCTTGGTCACGGTGTCACTCACTCGAGTTGTTATTGGATGCGGGGTCAGGGGGCAGGGGCGATCATTCGCCCCAGACGTCGCGCAGCACGCGGACCCAGTTCTCGCCCATGATCTTGCGGACCTGGGATTCACTGAAGCCACGGCGCGAGAGCGCCTCGGTGAGGTTGGGGAACTCGCCGATGGTGCGAATGCCCTCGGGGTTGATGATCTTGCCGAAGCGCGTGAGGCGACGGGCATAGCCCTTGTCGTGGGTCAGCCACTCGAAGAAGTTCTGGTCGTGGCCCTGGGTGAAGTCGGTGCCGATGCCGATGGCATCCTCGCCGACGATGTTCATGACGTACTCGATGGCCTCGACGTAGTCGTCGACGGTGGCATCCACCCCGGCCCGCAGGAAGGGCGTGAACATGGTCACGCCAACGAAGCCGCCATGGTCGGCGATGAACTTGAGCTCCGCGTCGGACTTGTTGCGGGGGTGCTCCTTGAGGCCGGAGGGCAGGCAGTGGGAGTAGCAGACCGGCTTCTGGGAGGCCTCGATGACCTCGGTGGAGGTCTTCTCGCCGACGTGGGAGAGGTCGCACATGACGCCGACGCGGTTCATCTCGGCGACGATCTCGTGGCCGAAGCCGGACAGGCCGCCGTCACGTTCGTAGCAGCCGGTGCCCACCAGGTTCTGGGTGTTGTAGCACATCTGCACGATGCCCACGCCGAGCTGCTTGAAGATCTCGACGTAGCCGATCTGGTCCTCGAAGGCGTGGGCGTTCTGGAAGCCGTAGATGATGCCGGTCTTGCCCTCCTCCTTGGCCCGGGTGATGTCGGCGGCGGTCCGCACCGGGCGCACCAGGTCGCTGGACTCGGCCATCAGGGCATTGCTCCTGACGATATTGTCGACGGTGGCCTGGAATCCCTCCCAGACCGAGACCGTGCAGTTGGCGGCGGTCAGGCCGCCCCTGCGCATGTCCTCGAACAGCTCGCGGTTCCACTTGGCGATAACGAGGCCATCGATGACGATGGCGTCCTGATGCAGCTCGGCTGGGGTCATGACGGGGCTCCGGAAGAATGCATGAACTTGCCGGCAGCATATCCCCCGCCCCCCGGGGCTCGGCGCCTGGAAGCGACTGGGAAGATTCCAAAAGCGTCATGGCCGTCGCGATCGCGACACGCGGCGATTCAGAGGCGTTGCAGGTAGGCGGTGCCGCCGAGGTTGCGCATCTGGCCACGGATCCAGGCGCTGCGGCGCAGCACGTGAGAGCCGGGGCGAGAGGCGCTCCAGCCGCGGGGATTGGGCAGGATGGCGGCCAGGCGACTGGCCTGGACGACGCTGAGCTCGGACGCGGAGACGCCGAAGTAGTGGCGGGAAGCGGCCTCCAGGCCGAAGACGCCGTCGTCCCACTCGGCGATATTGAGGTAGACCTCGAGGATCCGCTCCTTGGGCCAGAGCATCTCGATGAGCAGGGTGAACCAGGCCTCCAGGCCCTTGCGCACCCAGCTGCGGTCGGTCCACAGGAAGAGGTTCTTGGCGGTCTGCTGACTGAGGGTGCTGGCGCCGCGCAGGTCACCGCCGTTGAGACTGGCGGTGACCGCACGTCGCAACTCGACCAGGTCGAAGCCGTGATGCACGGGGAAGCGCTGGTCCTCGGCGGCGATCACCGCGAGCTTGGCCTGAGGGGAGAGCGCCTCCCAGGAGCGCCAGTCCTGGCGGATCTCCAGCGCCTCGCCGGCGCGCCAGGCCTCCACCTTGCGCTCGAACATCACCATGGAGCCGCCCAGCGGCACCACCCGAAGCATCAGCACCAGCAGGACCGACAGCCCCACCCAGCCCAGCAGGGCGAGCCCCAGGACACGCGCCGCCCGACGTCCCCAGTTACCCATCAAGCCTCGCTCATGTTCTGAGCCGCACGCTGGCGTAGGTGGGCTCTCCCCGGGCCTGGGCCAGGGCGTTCAGGGCCGCGGACACCGGCTCGACGACCGGCGCGTAGGAGGCGGACTGCAACAGGGCCGCCGCCTCCTTGCCCAAGGTCACGGGCACCAGGTCCACGGGCGTGCTGCCCAGCCGCTCGTCACGGGGCGGGATGCCGAAGTACTCCCGGTAGCACTTGGAGAAGTGCGGCGTGGAGACGAAGCCGCAGGCCGACGCCACCTCGATGATCGACATCGCGGTCTGCTTGAGCAGCTGGCGGGCCCGGGTCAGGCGCAGCTTGAGGTAGTAGCGCGACGGCGAGCAGTGCAGGTTCTTCTGGAACAGCCGCTCGAGCTGGCGACGTGACACGTTCACGTAGTCGGCCAGCTCGTCCAGGCTGATGGGCTCCTCCAGGTTGGCCTCCATCAGCGCGACGATCTCCAGCAGGCGTGGCTGGGTGGTGCCCAGCACGTGCTTGAGCGGCACCCGCTGCTGATCCTGCTCGTTGCGTACCCGGTCGTAGATGAACATCTCGGAGATGCCCGCCGCGAGCTCGCGTCCGTGGTCGCGGCCGATCAGGGTCAGCATCATGTCCAGCGGCGCGGTGCCGCCGGAGGAGGTGGCGCGATCGCGGTCGATGGAGAACAGCCGAGTAGTGAGCGCGACCTTGGGGAAGGCCTCCTGCATGGCGGCCAGGCATTCCCAGTGCACGCTGGCCTCGTAGCCGTCGAGGAGCCCCGCCCGGGCCAGGGCCCAGGTCCCCGTGCACACCGCGCCCAGGCGACGCAACTGCCGGGCCTGGGACTGCAGCCAGGTGACATACTCGCGCTGGACGCTGCGCTGGGGGCCCACCCCGCCGCAGACGATCACCGTGTCGAGGGCCAGCGGCACGTTGGTGGCGGCATCCGGGGTGACCTGGAGGCCATCGCTGGCCTTCACCGGGGCGCCCTCGAGGCTCAGGGTGAACCAGCGATAGAGCTCGCGGCCGGCCAGCTGGTTGGCCATGCGCAAGGGTTCGATGGCCGAGGCCAGTGAAATCAGGGTGAAGTCGTCCATCAGCAGAAAGCCGATGGTCTGGGGGACGGCGGCCGTGCGAGAGGCCTGGGGAGCGGCTGTCATTCGAGTACTCCAGCGCAAGTAGCTTTGTGCCCTGTTCGTTTGTCGTTGCTCTTTGGAATGAGGGCGTTAGGCATGACGGCCGCGTCAGGCGTCGCTGTCAGACATGCTCACGGGGGAATGTACCCCAGGTGTCGTTTTCTGGCATGTCAAATTTCCCTATCAGGCGGCTCTTCCTGGTCGACTGGGACGATCGCGACGCGCATGAGCCATATCATGTCGCCCCGGGACACGCCCCCGCCAGGCGGCATGTCGCCCCGGCGGGCGACATGCCCCGCCGGCCCTCAGCGGGTCGCGTGCAGGTGCCTGGCGTGGTAGCGCAGGTGCTCCTCGATGAAGGTGGCGATGAAGTAGTAGCTGTGGTCGTAGCCCGGCTGGCGGCGCAAGGTCAGCGGGTGATCGTGCTCGGCGCACACGGCCTCGAGGCGTTCGGGGCAGAGCTGCTCCTCGAGGAAGTCGTCGGCCTCGCCCTGATCGATGAACAGCGGCTGGCTCGAGGCCCCGCGGGCCACCAGCTCGCAGGCGTCGTACTGGGTCCAGAGCCCGCGATCCTCGCCTAGGTAGCCGGAGAAGGCCTTCTGTCCCCAGGGGCACTCGCTGGGATTGACGACGGGGGCGAAGGCCGACACCGCGCGATAGTGGCCGGGCCGGCGCAGCGCCAGGATCAGCGCGCCGTGTCCGCCCATGGAGTGGCCGCTGATCGACTCGCGACCGTTGACCGGGAAGTGCTGGCGCACCACCGAGGGCAGCTCCTCGGCCACGTAGTCGTACATGCGATAGTGCTGCTTCCAGGGCTCGCGGGTGGCGTTGACGTAGAAGCCCGCGCCGCTGCCGAAGTCGTAGCTGTCGTCCTCGCCCGGCAGGTTGGTGCCGCGGGGGCTGGTGTCCGGGCAGACGATGGCGATGCCGAGCTCGGCCGCGACCCGATGCGCGCCGGCCTTCTGCATGAAGTTCTCGTCGGTGCAGGTCAGCCCGGAGAGCCACCACATCAGCGGCACGCGCTCGGTCTCCGCCTGGGGCGGCAGGTAGATGGCGAAGGTCATCTCGCAGTCCAGCGCCCGGGAGCGGTGGCGATAGCGCTTGTGCCAGCCGCCGTAGCTCTTGTTGGCCGAGACCAGCTCGAGGTGTTCGGTCATGGTCATGAAGTTGTCTCCTGAAGGCCGGGGAACCCCCAGCCTAACCTGTCACTCGATAGACGCGCGAAGCATCGCCGGGCGCTCGGCGGCTGCCTTCCTTGCGTATCACGCGGCGCCGGCGTGAATCACCTGCTTCGCGCGTCACGCAGCGTCGGGCGTGAATGAAGAGCGGCGCGTATCAATGGCGCGGCGTCGGGCGCATGTTAATAGTGCAGTACGGTGCGGATGCTCTCGCCCTTGTGCAGCAGCTCGAAGGCCTCGTTGATCTTCTCGAAGGGCATGTCATGGGTGATGAAGTCGTCGATGTTGATCTCGCCCTTCATGTAGCGATCCACGTAGCCCGGCAGCTCCGTGCGCCCCTTGACGCCGCCGAAGGCGGACCCCTTCCAGACCCGACCGGTGACCAGCTGGAACGGCCGCGTCGAGATCTCCTCGCCGGCCCCGGCGACGCCGATGATCACCGACTCGCCCCAACCCTTGTGGCAGCACTCCAGCGCAGAGCGCATGACGTTGACGTTGCCGATGCACTCGAAGGAGTAGTCGACGCCACCGTCGGTCATGTCGACGATCACCTCCTGGATGCTGGCGTCATGCTCCTTGGGATTGACGAACTCGGTGGCCCCGAACTGCGCGGCCAGGTGGAACTTCTCCGGATTGACGTCGATAGCGATGATGCGGCTGGCCTTGGCCATCTGCGCGCCCTGGATCACCGCCAGGCCGATGGCGCCCAGGCCGAAGACGGCCACGGTGGCGCCCGGCTCGACCTTGGCGGTGTTCATCACCGCGCCGATGCCCGTGGTCACGCCGCAGCCGAGCAGGCAGATCTTGTCCAGCGGCGCCTCCTTGGAGACCACTGCCAGCGACACCTCGGGCAGCACCGTGTACTCGCTGAAGGTCGAGCAGCCCATGTAGTGGTGCAGCGGCTTGCCGTCCAGCGAGAAGCGTGAGGTGCCGTCGGGCATCACGCCCTTGCCCTGGGTGGCGCGCACGGCGCCGCACAGGTTGGTCTTGCCGGAGAGGCAGAACTTGCACTGGCCGCACTCGGCGGTATAGAGCGGGATGACGTGGTCGCCGGGGCGCACGCTGCTCACGCCCTCGCCCACCTCCTGCACGATGCCGGCGCCCTCGTGGCCCAGCACCGCCGGGAAGTTGCCTTCCGGATCGGCACCGGAGAGCGTGTAGGCATCGGTGTGACAGACGCTGGTGGCGGCCATCTTTACCAGCACCTCGCCGGCCTTCGGGCCCTCGACGTCGATCTCGACCAGTTCCAGGGGCTTGCCGGCTTCCAGGGCGACCGCAGCGCGAGACTTCATGGCATCTTCCTCGTTCGGTGTGTAATGAACCTGAGGACAGTCTAGGCAATTCGTCCCGACGGGATAAACTGCATCAAATGCAGGACATTATTGTCATACAGCAACAATCACGTCGACAGGAGGCATCATGCAGCGCTGGGATCGGGTCGAGGCCTTCGTCGAGGTGGTGCGCCTGGGCGCCTTCAAGGCCGCGGCCGAGCGGCTCAAGGTCTCGAGTTCCCACGTCAGCCGGCTGGTCAGCCAGCTCGAGAACCAACTCGGCACCACCCTGCTCTACCGCACCACGCGGCGGATCCGCCTCACCGAGGCCGGCAGCGTCTACTACCAGCACTGCCACCACCTGGTCGGGGGCTTTCGCGAGGCCGAGGCCGCGATCAAGGACCTCCAGGCGAGGCCGATCGGCCTGCTGAGCCTGACCTGCGCCACCACCTTCGGCGAGCGCTACCTGGCGCCGCTGGTCAACGACTTCATGGTCCAGCACCCTCAGCTGGAGGTGCGCCTGCACCTGACCAATCGCCGGGTGGACATCATCGACGAGGGCTTCGACATCGCCATCCGGATGGGCGCGCTCGAAGACTCCTCGCTGGTCGCCCGGCGGCTCTGCGAGCGCCGCGAGTACGTGGTCGGCTCGCCGGCCTACTTCACCCACCGCCCCCAGCCCCATGCGCTCTCCGAACTCGCCCACCAGCGCTGCCTGATCGGCTCCCGGGATCACTGGCGCTTCGCCGTGGAGGGCGTGCGTCGCGAGGTGCGGGTCGCCGGCCCCTGGGAGAGCAACTCGGGGCCGGCGCTCCTGGATGCCGCGCTCAAGGGCCTGGGACTCGCCCAGCTGCCGGACTACTACGTGGAGCCCCACCTGGCCAGCGGCGAGTTGATCAGCGTGCTCGACGCCTACCGCCACGACGACAGCGCGGTCTGGGCGGTGACCCCGCACCACCGCCACCGCTCGCCGAAGATCCGCCAGTTCATCGACTTCCTGGTCGAGCGCCTGCCCGCGCGGCTGCCGAGGCGGCGCTGAGCCCATGCCTCATGAAGCGCCACCCGACCCTGCCCGCTGTCCATTCGGTCGCGTCGGGAAGGAGCCGACCCTCGAGCGGCTGAATCGGGGTCAGAGCCTCCGCAGCGTTCTACACTGATGAGGGTGGGAAAACCGACCGGCGACGCCTGGCCCACAACGCTCGGCAGGGCCGGGAACGACCCGAGACCACCACGCTGACACCTTCCGCAGCAGCCACTGCCCCACCGGAGTGAAGACGATGAGCGAGATCAACATCCATCCCGCCGTGGATAGCGGTGTGCGTGCCGGGAGCGACGGCTTCAACGGCGGCACCCTGCATTGCCACTGTAGCGACAACCCCGTCGAGGTGACCGTCACGGCGCAGTGCGCCCACAATCATGTGTGCGGCTGCACCCGATGCTGGAAACCCGAGGGGGCCCTGTTCTCGATGGTCGCCGTGATACCCCGCGACCACCTCAGCGTGACCGCCAACGAGGACAAGCTGGAAGTCGTCGACACCTCGGCCGCCATCCAGCGTCATGCCTGCAAGGAGTGCGGGGTTCACATGTTCGGCCGCATCGAGAATACCGCCCACCCCTTCCACGGCCTGGACTTCATCCACACGGAACTCTCCGACGACACGGGTTGGGCGGCGCCGGAGTTCGCCGCCTTCGTCTCCTCGATCATCGAGTCGGGCGCCAACCCGGACGACATGGACAGGGTCCGCGGCCGGCTCAAGGCGTTGGGCCTGGAACCCTACGACTGCCTGTCGCCACCGCTGATGGATGCCATCGCCACCCATACGGCCAAGGCCAAGGGCGTCCTGTGACGCCCGCCGCCCCGGGCGCCAGTCAGAACGCCATCGGGCGCCCCGTGGGGCGCCCGATGGCGTTCCTGCCGTGACGTCCTACTTGAAGTTCTTGCGCACCAGCTTGCCGATCTCGCCGACGATGCCGCTGCGAAAGCTCAGCACGCAGATCACGAAGATCGCGCCGAGGATCACGCTCACCCAGTTGCCGAGCGGCGACTGCGCGAGCTGGGTCTGCAGGCTGACCACCAGGCCCGCCCCCACCACCGGGCCGAACAGGGTGCCCACCCCGCCCAGCAGGGTCATCAGGATCACCTCGCCGGACATGTGCCAGTGGGCATCGGTCAGCGAGGCCAGCTGGAAAACCACCGTCTTGGTGGAACCGGCGAGACCGGCCAGGCCCGCGGAGATGACGAAGGCCACCAGCTTGTAGGCATCCACGTTGTAGCCCAGCGACACCGCCCGGGGCTCGTTCTCGCGAATCGCCTTGAGCACCTGCCCGAACGGCGAGTGCACGGTGCGCTGGATGATCGCGAAGCCGATCACGAAGATCGTCAGCACGAAGTAGTACATCGGCAGGTTGTCGGAGAGGCTGATCAGCCCGAACAGCTCGCCGCGTGGCACGCCGTGCAGGCCGTCCTCGCCCCCGGTGAAGGGCGCCTGGATGAAGAAGAAGTACACCATCTGCGCCAGCGCCAGGGTCACCATGGCGAAGTAGATGCCCTGGCGGCGGATCGACAGCACCCCGAAGAAAGTGCCCAGCACCACCGCCGCCAGGGTGCCGATCAGGATGCCCGCCTCCGGCGTCAGGCCCGGGTAGCTCGAGAGCATGATCCCGGTGAAGTAGCCGCCGGTGGCCAGGAAGGCCGCATGGCCGAAGGAGAGCAGCCCGGCAAAGCCCAGCAGCAGGTTGAAGGCGCAGGCGAAGAGTGCGAAGCACAGCACCTTCATCAGGAACACCGGGTAGATGGCGAGCGGCGCCAGCAGCGCCAGCCCCAGCAGCACCAGGTAGAGCATGTTGCGGCGCATCCGCGCGCTGCGTTGGCGCTGCATGGCGGGGGTCAGGTGTTGAGTCGTGGCCATCACGTCATGCCTCCTTACCGAAGAGACCCGAGGGACGCAGCAGCAGCACCAGGATCATCACCAGGAAGATCACGGTGTTGGCCGCCTCGGGGTAGTAGACCTTGGTGAGGCCCTCGATCAGCCCCATGGCGAGGCCGGTGATGATGGCGCCGAGAATCGACCCCATGCCGCCGATCACCACCACCGCGAAGACCACGATCAAAAGGCTCGAGCCCATGGTCGGCGAGACCGGATAGAGCGGGGCCGCCAGCACGCCGGCGAAGGCGGCCAGCGCCACGCCGAAGCCGTAGGTCAGGGTGATCAGTTGCGGCACGTTCACGCCGAAGGCCTGCATCAGCGCCGGGTTCTCGGTGCCGGCCCGCAGGTAGGCCCCGAGGCGCGTGCGCTCGATGATGAACCAGGTGCCGCCGCTGACTACCAGCGCCGCCACCAGCACCCAGGCGCGATAGGTCGGCAGGAACATGAAGCCCAGGTTCAGGCCGCCCTGCAGCGCCTCGGGGGTGGGATAGCTCGACCCCGACACCCCGAAGATGTTGATCAGGGTGCCCTCGAAGATCAGCGCCAGGCCGTAGGTGAGCAGGAGCCCGTAGAGGTGGTCGAGGTGAGCGATGCGCCGCAGCACCAGCCGCTCGATCACCACCCCCAGGACCCCCACCACCAGCGGCACCAGCAGCAGCGCGGCCCAGTAGTTGATGCCCAGGTACTCCAGGGCGAGCATCGCCGCGAAGGCACCCAGCATGTACTGAGCCCCGTGGGCGAAGTTGATGATCTTCAACAGCCCGAAGATCACCGCCAGCCCCAGGCTCAGCAGGGCATAGAAGGCACCGTTGATCAGGCCCAGCATCAGCTGGCCCATGAACACCGCCAACGGCACCCCGAATATCATCGTCATGTCACGCTCCTCCCGTCAGAGGGCGGCGGCCACGGCCGCCGCCCTGCCTCGACTCGCTCAGTTCTGCACCAGCTTGCACTGGCTCTCGGCGAGCGGGCGGTAGGCCTCCTCGGCGGGGATGGTGCTCTTGATCTCGTAGAGGTCCCACTCGCCGGTGGACTCTTCCGGCGACTTCACCTCGGCGAGGTACATGTCGTGGACCATGCGGCCATCCTCGCGGATGCGACCGTTGCGGGCGAAGAAGTCCTCGACGGGCGTCTCGGCCATCTGGGCGCGAACCGCCTGGGCCTCGTCGGTGCCGGCGGCCTCCACGGCGTTGAGGTAGTGCATGGTGCTGGAGTAGACGCCGGCCTGGACCATGGTCGGCATGCGACCCACGCGCTCGAAGTAGCGCTCGGCCCACTCGCGGGACGCCTCGTCCATGTCCCAGTACCAGCCGGTGGTGAGCAGCAGGCCCTGGGTCGCCTCGAGGCCCATGGCGTGGACGTCGTTGAGGAAGATCAGCAGGCCGGCGAGCTGCTGGCCGGTCTGGGTCAGCCCGAACTGGCTGGCGGTCTTGATGGCGTTGACGGTATCGGAGCCGGCGTTGGCCAGGCCGACGATATCTGCGCCCGAGCCCTGGGCCTGGAGGATATAGGAGGAGAAGTCGCTGGTCGGGAAGGGATGGCGCACGCCGCCGACGATCTCGCCGCCGTTCTCTTCCACTACCTTGGTCACGTCGGCCTCCAGGGCATGGCCGAAGGCGTAGTCGGCGGTGAGCATGAACCAGGTCTCGCCGCCCTGATCGACGACGGCCTTGGCGGTGCCGTTGGCCAGCGGATAGGTATCGTAGACCCAGTGGAGGTGGTTCGGCGTGCAGTGCTCGTTGGTGATGCTCGAGGCCGCGGAGCCGGAGATGATCGCGAGTCCCCCCGCCTCCTCCAGCACCTTGCTCACGGCGATGGAGACCGAGGAGGCGACCATGCCGGCGACCAGGTCGACGTTCTCCTGGTCGACCCAGCCGCGCACGGTGTTGGCGCCCACGTCGGCGCTGTTGCGGTCGTCGGCGCTGAACACCTCGATGGGCACGCCGTTGACCTCGCCGCCGATGTCCTCGACGGCCATCTTCAGCGCCTCGAGGCCGCCGGGACCGGCCAGGTCGCGATAGGTGCCGGACATGTCGGCAAGATAGCCGATGCGCACGGCATCGTCGCTCATCTGGGCCTGGGCGGCGCCGGTAACCAGGGTGGCGGCGGCGAGGGCGATGCTGGTGGCGAGCGTCTTCCGATTGAAGGTCATGATCATCTCCGTGGCCCGATGGGCCGTTTGTTGTTGTCGATGCGGATGCTTGCGGTGCAGAAACCGAGGGCCGGACGGCAACGCCGTCAGACCCCCAGCAGGGTGTTGAGGTGCTCGCGCCGGGCGGGCAGTTCGGCGGCGCTGATCTCCTCGATGATGCGGCCGTGCTCCATCACGAAGTGGCGGTCGGCCAGGGGCGCGGCGAAGCGGAAGTTCTGCTCCACCAGCACGATGGTCATGCCGCGCTCCTTGAGCTTGATCAGCACCTCGCCCAGCGCCTGGACGATGACCGGTGCCAGCCCCTCGGTGATCTCGTCGAGCAGCAGCAGCCGGGCGCCGGTGCGCAGGATGCGGGCCATGGCCAGCATCTGCTGCTCGCCGCCGGAGAGCCGGGTGCCCTGGCTGCGACGCCGCTCGTAGAGGTTGGGGAACATGGCGTAGATCTCGTCGATCCCCATCCCGCCGCTGCGCACCGTGGGCGGCAGCAGCAGGTTCTCCTCGACGTCGAGGCTCGAGAAGATGCCGCGCTCCTCCGGGCAGTAGCCCACGCCGAGCCGCGGGATGCGGTGCGGCTTCATGTCGAGGGTCTCGGTGCCGTTGATGACGATGGACCCGGTGCGCTGGCCAACCATGTTCATGATCGCCTTGAGGGTGGTGCTGCGCCCGGCGCCGTTGCGCCCCAGCAGGGTCACGAGCTCCCCGCGCTTCACGTCGAAGTCGACGCCGTGCAGGATGTGCGACTCGCCGTAGAAGGCATGCAGGTCGCCGATGCGCAGCATCTCGGCGCCGTCACGATCCTGGTACTCGCCGAGCGTCTGTGCTGCCTGGCTCATGCGCTGGCCTCCTCTTGTGTCTCGGCATCGCTGCCCATGTAGGCTTCCCGCACCTGCGGGTCACGGGAGACGGCGTCGTAGTCGCCCTCGGCCAGCACGCTGCCGCGGGCCAGCACGGTGATGCGGTCGCACAGGCGGCTGACCACGCTGAGGTTGTGCTCCACCATCAGCACGGTGCGGCCCTTCGAGACGCGCCGGATCAGCTCGACGATGCGATCGACGTCCTCGGCGCCCATGCCCTGGGTCGGCTCGTCGAGCAGCATCAGGGTGGGATCCAGCGCCAGGGTGGTCGCCACCTCCAGCGCCCGCTTGCGGCCGTAGGGCATCTCCACGGTGAGCACGTCGGCGTACTCCTTGAGGCCGACCTCGTCGAGCAGCTCGATGGCCCGCTCGTTCAGGTGCTCGAGGCTCTTCTCGGACTTCCAGAAGTGAAAGGAGGTGCCGAGGCGGCGCTGCAGCGCCACGCGCACGTTCTCCATGGCGGTCATGTGGGCGAACACTGCCGAGATCTGGAAGGAGCGCACCAGGCCGAGCCGGGCGATCTCGTTGGCCCGCATGTTGGTGATCGGCTTGCCGCGATAGAGGATCTCGCCGCGGGTGGGCGGCAGGAACTTGGTGAGCAGGTTGAAGACGGTGGTCTTGCCGGCCCCGTTGGGGCCGATCAGGGCGTGGATATGCCCTTCCTGGACCCGCAGATTGACGTCGTCCACGGCGGTGAAGCCGCGAAACTCCTTGGTCAACCCGCGAGTTTCCAGTATGAACTCCTGGGTCATGGTGGGTCCTCTCTGGATCGCTGGCGCGATCCGCCGTAGATGCTGTTGTCGTTGTTGTCGGCCGTTATCGTTGTTGTGGCGGTGCCGGCATCGAGGGCCCGTGATGCCGTATCACGCGACCCCGGAGAACTCTCTGCACTTTACGTTAACGTAAGCTAGAGGAGCGAGGGCGGCGGGGCAACAGGAGAACGCCGGAACTCGACCAATGGTGTAGACGCCCGCGCTATCAATAGCTTGCAAACTATGCAGGACGAACATGTGCCACAAAAAAGGCGCGACGCCCCCTGCGGGGCATCGCGCCTGATTCGCTCGGCGGCCCGCGGGGCCGCACCGCTCACGACATCGTCGCGTGTCGAGGCGTCGTCAGCACTCGATGGCGTTGACCGCGAGACCGCCCTTGGAGGTCTCCTTGTACTTCTCCTGCATGTCGGCGCCGGTGTCGCGCATGGTGCGGATCGCCTTGTCCAGCGAGATGAAGTGCTCGCCGTCGCCGCGCAGCGCCATCTGGGTGGCGTTGATGGCCTTCACCGAAGCGATGGCGTTGCGCTCGATGCAGGGCACCTGCACCAGCCCGCCCACCGGGTCACAGGTCAGGCCCAGGTTGTGCTCCAGGCCGATCTCGGCGGCGTTCTCCACCTGGGCCGGGGAGCCGCCCAGCACCTCGGTCAGCCCCGCCGCCGCCATGGCGCAGGCCGAGCCGACCTCGCCCTGGCAGCCCACCTCGGCGCCGGAGATGGACGCGTTCTTCTTGCACAGGATGCCCACCGCCGCCGCCGTCAACAGGAAGTCCACCACACAGCGCTCGTCGGCGCCGTCCTGGAACTTCATGTAGTAGTGCAGCACCGCCGGGATGATGCCCGCCGCGCCGTTGGTCGGCGCGGTGACCATGCGCCCGCCGGCGGCGTTCTCCTCGTTGACCGCCAGGGCGAAGACGTTGACCCAGTCCATCGCCGAGAAGGTGGTGGAGATCAGGTTGGTGTTGCTCTCCATCTCCTCCAGGCGGCGATGCAGGGCCGCGGCACGGCGCCGGACGTTGAGCCCGCCGGGCAGCACGCCCTGGCCCTCGAAGCCTAGCTGAACGCAGGCCTGCATGGCCTCCCAGATGCGCCACAGCTCGGCACGGATCTCGGCCTCGCTGCGCCAGGCCTTCTCGTTCTCCATCATCAGTTCGCTGATGCGCAGGCCGTGCATCCGGCACAGCGCCAACAGCTCGCCGGCGCTGTTGAAGTCATACGGCAGTGCCGTGGTGTCGGTATCCAGCTCGCCGCTGGCGGCCTGCGCCTCGTCGATCACGAAGCCGCCGCCCACCGAGTAGAAGACGTTGCGATAGAGCTCCTCGGAGTGACCGTGGGCCACCAGCGTCATGGCGTTGGGGTGGTAGGGCAGGCTCTCGTCGTGCCACTCGAGGTCCCGGGTCCAGTGGAAGGGGATCGCCAGGCGGCCGTCGAGCATCAGGGCCTGGGACTCGAGCAGCTCCTCGATGCATGGCGAGACGATCGCCGGATCGATGTGCTGGGGCCGCTCGCCCATCAGGCCCATGATGATGGCGCGGTCGGTGCCGTGCCCCTTGCCGGTGGCGGAGAGCGAGCCGTGCAGGTGCACCTCGATGCGCGCCACGCGCTCGAGCAGCTCCTGGCGCTTGAGCGCCTGCACGAAGTCGTAGGCGGCCTGCATGGGGCCGACGGTATGGGAGCTGGACGGACCGATGCCGATCTTGAACAGGTCGAAGACGCTGATTGCCATGATGATGCCTCGTGTCTGGGCCGGGCGTTCCGGCGTTCCGGAGCTCCGGCGTTTCGGCGTTTCGGCTTTCAGGGCTTGCGGCCGCCTGATCGTTCATCAGACAGTTAAACTAAAGCCACTCGACGCCTGCCGATAGTTGGCCTCATCATGGCGGCGAAGTGAGGGACCGACAATCGAGAATATCTGGCCCACGGTATAGAATGACTAAACCATGAACCCGCATCTCAACGCCCAGACTCACGCCGGGCTGAAGGTCTTCGCCGTCAGCGCTCGCCACCTCTCCTTCACGCGGGCGGCCGAGGAGCTGCACGTGACCACCGGCGCCGTCAGCCAGCAGATCAAGCAGCTCGAGCAGCGGCTGGGGTTCAAGCTGTTTCTCCGCCGGCCGCGCCGACTGGAGCTGACCGAGGAGGGGCGACGCCTGGCGGCGGTGGTCGACGAGGCCTATCAGGCGGTGGGGCTCGAGGTGCGGCGGCTACGCAGCGGCGTGATGAGCGGGGTGATCCGGCTGCGCTCGGTGCCCTCCTTCCTGCACAAGTGGCTGATGCCCCGCCTGCCGCGGCTCCAGGCGCGCCTGCCCGATATCGAGCTGCACGTCACCGCCGAGGACAGCAGCGTCTCGCTGCGCGACGGCGACTTCGATCTGGCGCTGGACCTCAACGACGGCCACGCCCCGGGGCTTGC
Source organism: Halomonas sp. B23F22_3 (assembly GCF_043496965.1). Classification (NCBI taxonomy): domain Bacteria; kingdom Pseudomonadati; phylum Pseudomonadota; class Gammaproteobacteria; order Oceanospirillales; family Halomonadaceae; genus Halomonas; species Halomonas sp. B23F22_3. Next base: position 417,255 of record NZ_JBIEKG010000004.1, on the reverse strand, counting down.
CATCACGCCGCTGATGGAGGAGCGGATCTTCCCGGTCTGCGCCCCCGCCCTGCTGCGGGGACGCCCGCCCCTGCGCCACCCCGCCGACCTGGCCTGGTACCCGCTGCTGCATGACGTCACGGCCTGGCGGGGCAGTCACGAGCACGCCGAGTGGGAGCGCTACCTCGAGGCCATCGCGGCGCCGCCGCTCAACCTGCGCCGGGGCTATACCTTCAACCGCCACCACCTGACCATGGCGGCGGCTATCTCCGGCATGGGCGTCGCCATCGCCCGCCAGACCCTGATCCGAGGAGAGCTCGGCAGCGGCGAGTTGATCGCGCCCTTCGCCCAGCGCGTGCCGACCGGCATGCACTACGGCATCGTCCATGCCCCGGGGGCGCTCGACGATCGCCGGGTCGCCGCGGTGCACGACTGGCTCGTCGAGGAGGCCCGGCGCTCGCCGGACGGGGCGGAATAGACGCGACGTAATAGATGCTTCGTAATCGATAGGCAGCCGCGGGCGACCCTAGTATCATATACATTCACCAATGAATGTGATTCGCCCCGAGACGCCCATGCCACGCCATCTCCCCCCCGAAGTGCCCACGCCCATCGACTTTCGCGCCACCTGCCTGCGCGCCCTGCTCTATATCGCCCTGATCGGCCTGCTGATGCAGGGCGTGATGCTCGAGGCGCTGGGGCTCGAGGGCCAGCGATTCTCCGAGCGTGGCTTCGTCGAGCCCGCCCAGTCGTTGCTGCTCGCCGCCAGCGCCGGCCTGGCGCTCTACGTGCGCCTGATAAGCCCTCGGCTGACCCACGTCTCCCTGCTGCTGCTGGCCCTGCCGCTGGCCTCGCTGATTCGCGAGCAGGATGCCTGGCTGGATGCCTGGGTGTTCGACGGCGCCTGGCAGACCCTGGTCGCGCTGCTGGTGCTGCCGATCCTGTTCGCGGTGATCCGCGGCCGCCACGCCTTCGCCCGCGAGTTCGCGCGCTACGCCAACAGCTTCTCGTTCGGCCTGTTCGCCGCGGGCTTCCTGACCACCTACGTCTACTCGCGGCTCTTCGGGCGCAGCGAGATGTGGCAGGCGATCCTCGGCGACGCCTACCTGCGCACCTTCAAGGACGCCGCCGAGGAGGTCACCGAGCTGTTCGGCTATACCCTGCTGTTCTTCGCCATGATCGAGCTGGTGCTGCTGGTGCGCCGCTGGCGCCACCTCAAGGCCGACTGAGGCGAGCCCGGGGCCGGCGCGCTCCGGCCGCTTTCCTCTAGGCAGGCCAGCGCCTCGCCACCCTCCCGACAAGAGACCCACACACGACGACGCCCGCAGCCGGTGGCTGCGGGCGTCGTCGTTCGGGCGGTCGCCGGCGGCTTACTCGTCGAGGAAGGAGCGCAGCGGCTCCGAGCGCGACGGGTGACGCAGCTTGCGCAGCGCCTTGGCCTCGATCTGGCGGATCCGCTCGCGGGTGACGTCGAACTGCTTGCCGACCTCCTCGAGGGTGTGGTCGGTGTTCATGTCGATGCCGAAACGCATCCGCAGCACCTTGGCCTCGCGGGCGGTGAGGCCGCCGAGCACGTTGCGGGTGGCCTCGATCAGCCCCTCGCCGGTCGCCGAGTCGATGGGCAGCAGGATGGTGCCGTCCTCGATGAAGTCGCCCAGGTGGGAGTCGTCATCGTCACCGATGGGCGTCTCCATGGAGATCGGCTCCTTGGCGATCTTGAGCACCTTGCGGACCTTGTCCTCGGGCATCTCGAGACGCTCGCCGAGCTCCTCGGGCGTCGGCTCGCGCCCCATCTCCTGCAGCATCTGCCGCGACACGCGGTTGAGCTTGTTGATGGTCTCGATCATGTGCACCGGGATACGGATGGTGCGGGCCTGGTCGGCGATCGAGCGGGTGATCGCCTGGCGGATCCACCAGGTGGCATAGGTCGAGAACTTGTAGCCGCGACGGTATTCGAACTTGTCGACGGCCTTCATCAGGCCGATGTTGCCCTCCTGGATCAGGTCCAGGAACTGCAGGCCGCGGTTGGTGTACTTCTTGGCGATGGAGATCACCAGGCGCAGGTTGGCCTCGACCATCTCCTTCTTGGCCCGGCGCGCCTTGGCCTCGCCGATGGAGAGCCGACGATTGACCTCCTTGATCTCGGTCACCGCCAGCTGGATCATCTCTTCCTCGAAGGCGATCTTGCGCTGGGAGCGCTGGATATCGCCGCGCAGCGGCTCCAGGCGCGCCGCATACTTCGGGTTGGCGGCGCTGAACTCGTCGAGCCACTCGAGACGCGACTCGCTGCCCGGGAAGGCCTTGATGAAGGTCTTGCGCGGCACCTTGGCCTTCTTCACGCAGAGCTGCATGATGGCCTTTTCCTGGGCCCGCACCTGCTCGACGCTGATGCGCACCTGGCCGACCAGGCGCTCGAAGTGCTTGGGCACCAGCTTGATCGGCGAGAACAGCTGCGCCAGGCGGGCGAGCTCTTCCTGGGCGGGCTTCGAGGCGCGACCCTGGGCCTCGATGGCGGCCTGGGCCGCGGCGTTCTGCTCGCGAATCTGCTCGAAGCGGGCCCGCGCCTCCTCGGGATCAGGACCGCCGACGCTCTCTTCCTCCGCCTCGGCATCGTCGTCGTCCTCGGCATCGCTCTCGGACTCGTCGCGGGGCTCCTCCTCGGGCACTTCCGCTTCCGCGACGCCAGGGATCCCCTCGTCGGGGTCGATGAAGCCGGAGAACAGATCGGAGAGGCGGCCGGGCGCCTCCTCGTCCTGAGTGGCATCGTAGGCGTCGAGAATGGAGTCGACCGCGCCGGGCAGGTAGGCCAGCGCCGACATCACCTCGCGGGTGCCCTCCTCGATCCGCTTGGCGATCTCGATCTCGCCCTCGCGGGTCAGGAGCTCGACGGTACCCATCTCGCGCATGTACATGCGCACGGGGTCCGTGGTGCGACCCACGTCGCTCTCCACCGCGGCGAGCGCGGCGACGGCCTCTTCGGCGGCCGACTCGTCGGTGGAGTGATCCGACATCATCAGGGTATCTTCATCGGGGGCTTCCTCGACGACGCTGATGCCCATGTCGTTGATCATGCCGATGATATCTTCCACCTGATCCGGGTCGGCGATATCCTCGGGAAGGTGGTCGTTGACCTCGGCATAGGTCAGGAAGCCCTGTTCCTTGCCGCGCGCGATCAACTCCTTCAGACGTGACTGCTGCTGCGCATTTCCAGCCATAGAAACCCTATCTCGACGAAGAAGAATGAAGCACCTGAAGTACTGAGGCGGTGAAAACTCGATAAGCCGGACAGTATAGCGGGTAAGGCCGCCTTCCTGCCAGTTCGGTGTATTTGCGCGGTCATTCAGGTGTGTTAGGTTGTGAGGTTGCGCCTTCCACAGGCAGCTCCCTCGTATGTGGTGATGGTGGCAGAAAATTCAACCCCCGCTGCCACGTGGGCATACTCGAGACCCCGCGCCGCTTCACCCGGTCGGGTCGGCGAGCAGCGTCATCAGTCGCTGCCGATCCTCCTGGGAGAGCCGCTCGCCCCTCTGCTGCTTGGACAGCAAGGCGTCGACTTCCTCCTGCCGCGACGAGCGCAGCCGATGGCGCTGGAAATGCTCGACCAGCCCGTCCAGCTCGGCGGCTCGCGCCCCGGGCGGAATCAGCAGCTCGCGGCGCGCCAGCGCGGCCAGCCGCTCCCCCTCGGGGGTGCCGTGGAAGTGGGCCAGCAGCACCTGGGCGCTGCGGTAGCGCCCCGCCCGCAAGAGCCGCTCGACCTCACGACACAGCCGCGCCTCCGGGTCCGCCTCGGGGTACCAGTCGGCCTCCTCGGGCAGGCGCTCCACCAGCCGCGGCTCGTGCACCAGCAGCTGCAGGACGCGCCCCATCAGGCCGAGCGCCTGCCGCCCCTTGTTGGGCGCCGGGCGCGCCTCGTGCCCCTCGTCCTCGGGGCGCCACTCGGCCTCAGGCACCAGGGGCGGCTCCTCTGACGGCGGCGCATCAGCGGGCACGACCAGCGCCTCGAAGCGCGACTGGTCGACGCCGGTGCGCCGCGAGAGCTCTCCCAGCAGCAACGACTTCAGCACCCCCTCCGGCAGCTTGCCGATGGCCGCGAGCACCTGGCTGGCGAAGCGCTCCCGCGCCTCGATCGTACCCAGGTCGCGCCCCTCGGCCGCGTGATCGAAGAGGAACTCCGACAGCGGACTGGCGCAGGTGATGCGATCCTCGAAGGCCTCCGGCCCCTCGCGGCGCACCAGGGTGTCCGGGTCCTCTCCCTCGGGAAGGAACATGAAGCGCGCCTGGCGACCGTCGATCATCTGCGGCAGCACCGTCTCCAGCGCCCGGGTCGCGGCCTGGCGGCCGGCGCGATCACCGTCGAAGCAGAACACCACCTCGCCGACCATGCGGAACAGCCGACTCAGGTGCTCCTCGCTGGTCGAGGTGCCGAGCGTCGCCACGGCATTGCGGATCCCGAACTGGGCCAGCGCCACCACGTCCATGTAGCCCTCGACGATCACCACCCGCTCGAGCCGCGAATCGGCCTGGCGCGCCTCATAGAGGCCGTAGAGCTCGCGCCCCTTGTGGAACACCGGCGTCTCGGGGGAGTTGAGGTACTTGGGCTTGGCATCGCCCAGCACGCGGCCGCCGAAGGCGATGGTGCGCCCGCGGATATCGCGGATCGGGAACATCACCCGGTCGCGGAAGCGGTCGTAGGTGCGCCCGCTGTCCTCGTGATGCACCAGCAGGCCGTACTCGATCTGCACCGACTCGGCGATGCCGCGCTCGGAAAGGTGGCGCTTGAGCCCCTCCCAGCCGGCCGGCGCGCAGCCGATGCCGAAGGTCTGCTGGACCTCCGGCGACAGCCCGCGATCGGCCAGGTAGCGACGGGCGCTGTCGCCCTCCGGCATCTTCAGCCGTTCGCGGAAGTAGCTGGCCGACAGCTCCAGCAGATTGACCCCCTCCTTGCGCTTGCGCTCGCGGGCCTGGGCCCGCGGATCGTCGGCGCCCTCGCGGGGCACCTCCAAGCCGAGCCGGCCGGCCAGCTGCTCCACGGCCTCGGGGAAGCGCAGCTTGTCGTACTCCATCAGGAAGCGCAGGGCGTTGCCGTGGGCGCCACAGCCGAAGCAGTGATAGAACTGCTTGTCGGCGCTGACGGTGAACGACGGCGACTTCTCCTGGTGGAAGGGACAGAGCCCGGAGTGGTTGCGACCGGCCTTCTTCAGCTTCACGCGCTCACCGACCACCTCGACCACGTCGACGCGGGCCAGGAGATCATCGAGGAAACGCTGGGGGATCTGACCGGACATGCGGGCCACCTGCGAGGAGCGGGAAAGCGAACGGGAGGCGACAAAAACAAGCGGCCACCGTTAGGCGGCCGCTTGGCGTCCCTCTTGAGACGGCATGGGCCGGATGCCCTCACCGACTCCAGTACGGATCAATAGAGCCGTTCGAAACGCTTGCGCTCACGCTGAAGCTTCTTGGCATGGCGCTTGACGGCCGCGGCCGCCTTACGCTTGCGCTCTGCGGTCGGCTTCTCGTACTGCTCGCGACGACGCACTTCCGAGAGGACACCGGCCTTTTCACAGGAACGCTTGAAGCGACGCAGCGCGACGTCAAACGGCTCGTTATCACGTACTTTGACAGAAGGCATTAAGCACTCACCTACCTTGGGTAACTTGAGTTCGGTTTGTACGCACACCCGGCGGGGTCCGTCACCACCACGAAACACGCTCCGAGATCGCCAGGCGAACCGGAACGATGCGTGAATACGCGGGGAATGGCCCCTGGGTGCACGACCCAGTCTTGCAGCGGACAACATTCTAGTCGCCCGACCGGGCTCGTGCAAATCGTTTCCCTGCTGCCGACCGGGGGCAAAATGCGTAGAATGCCGCCATCCACGCATTACCGAGCCGATATCATGCGCGTACTGGGCATCGAGACCTCCTGCGACGAGACCGGCGTCGCCCTCTTCGACACCGGGCGCGGCCTCGTCGCCGACGCCCTCTACAGCCAGATCGCCATGCACGCCGAGTACGGCGGCGTGGTGCCGGAGCTCGCCTCCCGCGACCACACGCGCCGGCTGTTGCCGCTGATCCAGCAGGTGCTGGACGAGGCCGGCCTGACCCGCGGCGAGCTCGACGCCATCGCCTACACCGCCGGCCCCGGCCTGGTCGGCGCACTGATGGTCGGCGCCAGCACCGCCCACGGCATGGCCCGGGCACTGGACATCCCGGTGCTCGGCGTCCACCACATGGAGGGCCACCTGCTGGCGCCCATGCTGGAGGACGAGCCGCCCGGCTTCCCCTTCGTGGCGCTGCTGGTCTCCGGCGGCCACACCCAGCTGGTCGAGGTGCAGGGGCTGGGCCGCTATCGCCTGCTCGGCGAGTCGGTGGACGACGCGGCGGGCGAGGCCTTCGACAAGGCGGCCAAGATGCTGGGGCTCGCCTACCCCGGCGGCCCCCAGGTGGCGCGCCTGGCCGAGCAGGGCGACCCCAAGCGACTGCGCTTCCCGCGCCCCATGACCGACCGCCCGGGGCTGGACTTCAGCTTCTCGGGGCTCAAGACCCACACCCTGACCGCCATCCGCCAGCTGGAGCGCGCCGAGGCGCTCGACGACCAGGCACGCGCCGACGTGGCCCGCGCCTTCGAGGAGGCGGTGGTCGACACCCTGGTGATCAAGTGCCGCCGCGCCCTCGACCAGACGGGCCTCAAGCGCCTGGTGGTCGCCGGCGGCGTGAGCGCCAACGTGCGGCTGCGTGAGCGGCTCGAGCGCGAGTGCGCCAAGCGCGACGCCCGGGCCTACTACCCGCGCGGCCGCTTCTGCACCGACAACGGGGCGATGATCGCCTATGTGGGCGCCCAGCGCCTGCTGGCCGGCGAACATGATGAGACCGGCATCATGAAGGCGGTGCCGCGCTGGCCGATGGACGGCCTGGAAGCGCCCGCCAAGGCATGAAACCCGCGATGATCGCGCTCTTTATGGTCACAGCGCCCAGCGACTGCTGGCCGGCGAGCATGACGAGACCGGCATCATGAAGGCGGTGCCGCGCTGGCCGATGGATGAGCTTCAGGCGCCCGCCGCAGGACCGCGTTGAAGGGCGGGTAACGAAGCGAAGCGATATCTACCCGGGAACGCTGGCGACGAGCGCCGCCGCGCACGTCAATCGACAGGGATGTCGAGGGAGGGGCACCCGTGAGGGATTATGTTGTGCCCCGAAGTGCGAGCGGCAAGCGACGTGGCAGGGTTTCGTTCCCGGGATCGCGCGTCTCGTTACCCGGTCGGCTTGGGCAGCCAAAGCATCATGTGAAAGCGCGGGAAGATTAGAGCCCAGACTCCTCCCCCCGCCCGAGCCGGCGGATATTGAGCGCATGGCGCCCGAGCACCAGCAGCGTGAACACCATCACCACCCCCACGAACTCCGGCGCCAGCCAGATGCTGGCCAGCGGCGCCATGGCGGCGCTCGACAGCGACGCCACGGCCGCGGTGCGCACCCGCCAGGCCAGCAGGGTCCAGAGCGCGGCACAGCAGAGCGCCACCCAGGGCGTGAGCACCAGCATCACACCGAAGGCGCTGGCCACCCCCTTGCCGCCGCGAAAGCGGTGCCAGGCCGGATAGGCATGCCCCAGCAGCACGCCGAGCCCGACGAGCCCCAGCCCCCAGGGCGGCAGGCCGAGCCCCATGGCGAGCCACAGCACCGGCATGCCCTTGACCACGTCGACGACCAGGGTGGCCAGGGCGAGGCGCGGACCGTGCAGGCGCAGCACGTTGGAAAAGCCCGGATTGGCCGAGCCGGCGAGCCGCGGGTCGCCCACGCCGGCCCACCGACACACCGCGAGGGCGCCGAGCCAGGTGCCGCTGAGATAGCCGATCGCCATCAGCGGCAGGATGAGGTCGAGTGGCGCCTCCACGGGCGGGCTCCTCCGCAATGATGCCTCGATTCTGCCAGCCAGGGATCAGGGACGACAGGCCTGGCGCCCGCGGTGTCGTCCGGGAGTGCGCTGGCGTACAATCTGGGGCCTGCAGGCGGCCCTCGCCCACCCTGCCCGCATCCACCAGGTCCGCAACGACCAAGGCCGCAACCACCAATGACCGGGGAGCCCCGATGGATCTTGTGCTGATCGACGCGCTCGAGGTAGACACCGTGATCGGCGTCTATGACTGGGAGCGCACCATCACCCAGACGCTGCGCCTCGATCTCGAGCTGGGCACCGACATCCGCCCCGCCGCGGCGGGCGACGACATCGCCCAGACCCTCGACTATGCCGCCATCAGCGAGCGCATCGCCGGGTTCGCCGAGGCGCATAAGTTCGCCCTGGTGGAAACCTTCGCCGAGCGCCTGGCCGAGACCCTGCGCGCCGAGTTCGCCATCGCCTGGCTGCGCCTGACCGTGCGCAAGCCAGGCGCCGTGGCCGCGGCCCGCGCGGTCGGCGTCGCCATCGAGCGCGGCACCCGGCCGGGAGACACCTGATGGCCCGGGTCACCGTCAGCATCGGCAGCAACATCGAACGCGAGCATCACGTCCTGGCCTGCCTCGACGCGCTGGCGGAGAGCTTCGGGCGGCTCGACGTCTCGCGGGTCTTCGAGAGCGAGCCGGTGGGCTTCGAGGACGGTCGCAACTTCTACAACCTGGTGGTGGCCTTCGAGAGCGAGCGCTCGGTGGGCGAGCTGCAGGCCTGGTGCAAGCGCCTGGAATTCGCCCACGGCCGGCGCAAGGACGTGCCCAAGTTCAGCCCGCGGACCCTGGACATCGACCTGCTCACCGTGGGCGCGCTCAGCGGCGACCACGACGGCGTCGTGCTGCCCCGCGGCGAGATCCTGCATCACGCCTTCGTGCTCCAGCCGCTGGCCGAGCTGCTGCCCGAGGCGCGCCATCCCCTCACCGGCGAGACCTATCGCGACCACTGGGCGCGCTTCGCGGCCGGCGAGCAGCGCCTCTGGCCGGTGGACTTCACCTGGCGGGGACGGTGGCTCTCCCGTGCGGAGCCGTAGCCCCGCCCGCCCGGATCATGCCTCGGGATCGGCGAGCGCCCCCTCGATGGCCTCCCAGCGCCGCCGCGCCAGCTCCTCGCCGAGCGCGCGCCCCTGATAGCCCTCCGCCACCAGCGCCTTGGGCAGGATCTGCGCCGCCAGCCGCCATGACAGGGCCAGGTCCTCGGCCAGCGCCGGGGCCTCCAGGCTCACCAGGCTGATCAGCGGCGCCACCCGATCGCTGCGGCGCCACGCATCGATGCCGTCGAGCCAGCGCATCACCTGCGCCCCGCACAGCCCGTGGGTCGCGACCCGCCGACACAGCGTCCGGGTCCTGGCCGCCTGGCTGGCCAGCTCGCGGTGCGCCCGGGGCAGGCGCAGCCGCTCGGAGAGCGTCCCGCGCTCCTCGTCGTCCAGATGCTCGACCAGGCGCGCCCAGCGCCAGCGCACCTGCGCCTCGGCCTCGATGTCCTCGGGCAGACAGTGCAGGCGCCCCAGCGCCGCGTCGAGGTCCGCGTCATCCTCGGCCAGCTCCGGCATCAGCACGGACAGCGCCCCGCACGCCGCCAGCACCTGGAAGTAGACCTCCGGCCAGGGCTCGGAGAGCGCCTTCTCGGTCTCGGCCCAGACCCGCTCGGCGACCAGGTGCGCCAGCTCCCCGCTCGCCACCAGCGAGCGCATCAGCGCGCGAGTCTCCTCGGCGATGACGAAGCCGAGCCCCGCGTAGCGGGCCAGGAAGCGCGCGGTGCGCAGCACCCGCAGCGGATCCTCGACGAAGGCCGGCGAGACGTGGCGCAGTTGCCGCGCCTCGAGGTCGGCGAGCCCCCCGTAGGGGTCGACCAGCTCGCCCTCGGGGGTCTCGGCCATGGCATTGATGGTCAGGTCGCGCCGCGCCAGGTCCTCCTCGAGGGTGACCTCGGGGCTCGCATGCACCACGAACCCCGTGTAGCCGTGGCCCGACTTGCGCTCGGTGCGCGCCAGGGCGAACTCCTCGTGGCTCACCGGGTGCAGGAAGACCGGGAAATCGCGCCCCACCGGCTTGAAGCCGCGGCGCTGCATCTCCTCGGCGGTGGCGCCGACCACCACCCAGTCGGTGTCCTTGACCGGCCAGCCCAGGCGAGCATCGCGCACCGCCCCGCCGACGCGATAGACCTCGAGCCCCTCGAGATGGCGGTCGTCGCTCCCGGTCATGGCTCAGCGCTCCACGCGGTCGGGGTGGCGATGCTGCCAGTCGGTGAAGCCGCCATCGAGGCTGTAGACCTCGGCGAAGCCCTGGCCGGCCAGCCAGGCCGCGGCCTGCTGGCTGGAGTGGCCGTGATAGCAGATCACTACCAAGGGCGCCTGGCGCGGGGCCTGGTCGAGGAAGGCCTCGACCGTGTCATTGCCCAGGCGCTGGCTGCCGGGCACGCGCCCCTGGGCATAGCTCTGAGGGTCGCGGATATCGACCAGGGTGACGGGCGTATCGCCCTCGAGCCAGTCGGCCAGGGCGGCGATGTCGAGATGGTGAAAGGGAGCGGTGGTCATGAAGGATATCTCGTCGTCGGGGAGCGTCTCGGTCGGTTCACTGGCGGCTCGGCACGCTGATGCGCCGACCGCTCTCGAGCGCCAGGGCGGTCAGTCGGCGACCCCAGACGCAGCCGGTGTCCAGCGCCTCGGCGCGCACGCGACTCTCGGGCGTCTCGCCCTCGAGCGCCGCCCAGTGGCCGAACAGCAGCCAGGGGTCATCCTGGCGTGGGTACTGGAACCAGGGGGCGAAGCCCGCCGGGGCGCGGTCGAGCCCCTCCTTGGCGGCGAAGTCGAGGCAGCCCTGGGCGTCCAGGAAGCGCATACGGGTAAAGGCGTTGACGATCATTCTCAGCCGCGGGATGCCGTCGAGGTCGTCGCGCCAGCAGGCGGGCTCGTTGCCGTACATCGCCTCGAGGAAGGCACCGGCTCCCTCGCCGGCGAGCCGCGCCTCGGCCTCGGCGGCGAGGCCCGCGGCCTTCGCCACCGACCACTGGGGCAGCAGGCCGGCGTGGGTCATCACGGTCTCGCCCTGCGTCGCAGAGCTTCGACGCACCAGCAGCGGGCGCGTCTGCAGCCAGTCGAGCAGGCGCTCGCGGTCCGGCGCGGCGAGGATCGGCGCCAGGGTGTCCTTGCGGCTCTCCCGGGCACCGCCCCGGGCCACCGCCAGCAGGTGCAGGTCGTGGTTGCCGAGCACTACGCTTGCGGCCTCGCCCAGCGCCATCGCCTCGCGCAGGCAGGCGAGCGAACCCGGGCCGCGGTTGACCAGGTCGCCGGCCAGCCACAGCCGGTCGCGGCGCGGGTCGAAGTCGAGCCGCTCGAGCAGGGCGACGAATTCCTCGTGGCAACCCTGCAGGTCGCCGATGGCATAGGTGGTCATGTCGGCTCCGTTGCGCTGCGTGTCACGGGATCTAGTGTACCTGGTTGGGCCCGGCCAGCCGGAAGGGGGAGATCGCCACCTCGAAGGGGCGCTGGCTGGCGGCGTCGACGCAGGTGTAGGCGCCCTCCATCACCCCCACCGGGCCGTCGAGGATCGCCCGGCTGGTGTAGCGGAAGCTCTGGCCGGGGCCGATCAGCGGCTGCTGGCCGACCACCCCCTTGCCGCGCACCTCCTGCACCTTGCCGCTGCCCTGGGTGATCTTCCAGTAGCGGGCGAGCAGCTGGACGCTGTGGTCGGAGGCGTTGTGCACGGTGACGGTGTAGCTGAAGACGAAGCGCTGCTCGTCGGGGTCGGATTCGTCCAGGCGGAAATCCGGCGCCACGTCGACGCGGATGGCGTTCTCGAGCCCCTCGGGCATCGTCGGCGTCATGAGGCCTCTCCTTCCCCGGCCGCGGCCAGGTGGTTGGCGATGCGCACGAACTCCTCGACGTCCAGCGTCTGGGGGCGCCGTCCCGGGTCGATGCCCAGCGCCTCGAGGGCCGCGGCATCGATGCGCCCCTTGAGGTTGTTGCGCAGGGTCTTGCGCCTCTGACCGAAGGCCTGGCGCACCAGGTCGAAAAGCAGTGCCTCGTCCCGGGCCGGATGGGGCAGGCTCTCGTGGGGAGTGAGGCGCACGATCGCCGAGTCGACCTTGGGCCGGGGCACGAAGGCCTCCGGCGGCACCGTGAACAGGGCGTCGACGCGGCAGTGGTACTGCGCCATCACCGACAGCCGCCCCCAGTCGGGGCCGCCCGGCGCGGCGGCCAGCCGCTCGACCACCTCCTTCTGCAGCATGAAGTGCATGTCGGCCACGGCCTCGCCGGCCGACAGGAGGTGGACGATCAGAGGCGTGGAGATGTTGTAGGGCAGGTTACCCACCACGCGCAGCGCCGGGCCGTCGCCCCTCAACGCCCGGAAGTCCACCTTCAGGGCATCGCCCTCGTGGATGATGAAGCCCGGCTTGTCGAAGAACTGCACCCGCAGCCCGGGGATCAGGTCGCGGTCGAGCTCGATCACCTCGAGGTGGCCGTCGGCGGCCTCGAGCAGCGGCTCGGTCAGGGCGCCCTGGCCGGGGCCGATCTCAACCAGCCGGTCGCCGGGACGAGGGCCGATGGCACGCACGATGCGCGAGATGACGCCGTGGTCGCGCAGGAAGTTCTGGCCGAAGCGCTTGCGGGCCTGATGAACCGGGGGGCGGGATGCCATTCGGGGTGTCCTTATGTCTCTGGAGATTCTTACTGTCGCATCGCCGCCGTGTCGGGGCTGACCCGGGGATAGACCGTTCGCGGAGGCGCTGTGGATACTTCCCTGTACGCTACCGATGCCTTCCCTGGCATCAGACCTCCGCCTCGGTCTATCCCCGACGCCCCTCGAACGGCTCGACGTCTCGTCTAGCCACGGCCGTCGCGACTCGCCATCTCGGCGGCCAGCGCCACGGCGACCCGCAGGCTGCCCGGGTCGGCGCGGCCGCTGCCGGCGAGGTCCAGCGCGGTGCCATGATCCACCGAGGTGCGCACCAGCGGCAGCCCCAGGGTGATGTTGGCGGCGCGACCGAAGCCGGCGTACTTGAGCACGGGGAGTCCCTGGTCATGATACATGGCCAGCACCGCGTCGACGCCCTCGAGGTGGCGCGGGGTGAACAGGGTATCGGCCGGCAGGGGGCCGTCAAGGGTCAGCCCCTCGGCGCGCAGGGCCTCGAGGGCCGGGATGATGATGTCCAGCTCCTCGCGCCCCAGGTGGCCGCCCTCCCCCGCATGGGGATTGAGGCCGCAGACGGCGATGCGCGGCATGTCCACGCCGAACCAGCGCCGCAGGTCGTCGTGCAGGATGTGCAGCAGGCGAGTCAGGCGAGGCCCGGTGATGGCATCGGCCACCTCGCGCAGCGGCAGGTGGGTGGTGGCCAGCGCCACTCGCAGGGCCGCCCCGCCCTCTCGGTTCGCCTCGCGGGCGTGCAGGGCGCTGTCGGTGGCCAGCATCATCACCACCTCGTCGACCCCGCAGGCGTCGCGCAGGTACTCGGTGTGGCCGCTGAAGCCGGCATGGCCGGCGTCGAGGATCACGCCCTTGTGCAGCGGCGCGGTGACCATGCCGGCCGCCCGGCCGGCGCGGCAGGCGGCCAGCGCCACGTCGAGGGTCTCGAGCACGTGGGCGGCATTGGCGACCTTGAGCTCACCGGGTCGCGCCGGGGCGCGCAGCGCCACGGGCCAGACCGGCAGCACGCCACGGCGCGGCGCGGGCGGCGCCGCGTCGCGAGCGAGCTCGAGGATCTCGACCTCGCGACCGATCATGGCGGCGCGCTCGGCGAGCAGGGCCGGATCGCCCACCGCCACCACCCGGGCCGGGGGGACCCCGTCGGCGGCCAGCATCACGGCGAGCTCGGGCCCGATGCCCGCCGGCTCGCCGCAGGTCAGGGCCAGCACGGGCGCATCCGCCGGCGACATCAGCGCGCCTCGAGGCGATCGTCGATGAAGGCGCGGCTGCGGATCTCCTGGATCCACTCTTCCATCTCGGCGTTGACCTTGCGCTGGAACAGCGCCTGGCGCGCCTGGTCGCGGCTGACGCCCTGCTGCTCCACGAAGCGATCCACCTCGCGCTCGGAGAGGTCGACCCGGCTGGCGACGCGGCGCTGCTGCAGCTGGCGCATCAGCAGTTCGCGGCGCACCTGGTCGCGCACCACACCGAGCGACAGGCCATCGGCCTCGAGCGCGTCGGCGAACTGCTCCAGGGTCATGCCGTTGCCCTCGGCGATGGCCCGCACCTGACGATTGAGCTCGGTATCGTCGACGCTCAGGTTGGCCTCACGGGCCATCTGCAGCTGGATCTCCTCGACGATCATGCGCTCCAGCACCTGTTCGCGCAGGACTTCATCGGGGGGCATCGCCTGCCCGCGGCCCTCGAGCTGACTGCGGACCTGGGCGACGCGGTTGTCGAGCTGGCTTGCCATGATGGCGCCCTCGTTGACCACCGCCACGATGCGATCCAGCGGCTGACGGCCCGCGTAGGCCGACTCCTGGGCCAGCCCCGTCAGGGGCAGGCCGGTCAGGCACAGGGCCAGCGCCAGGGTGGCGATACGTCGGCTGCGCATGTCTCTCTTTCCTCTCGTCGGTGTCGAATGTCTCACAGGCGGCCCAGGGACGCGCCCCGGTAGCCCGGAATCGCCTGCTGGAAGTAGCCGTCGGCTTCGCCGCCGACGCCTCCCAGCCCCTTGAACACGAAGCGCAGGAAGATCCCGCGATCGGTCTGGTCGTCCTCGATGGTGTTGGCGGTGTCGTTGTCGTCGATCCACTCGCGCCAGACCAGCTGCAGACCATAGCAGCAGTCGTTCCACTGGACACCCGCCAGCTGCTCCAGGGCCCGGTCGTTGGTGTTGTCGTAGAGCAGTCGACCGATCAGGTCGACCTGCCGGCTGGCCTTCAGGGCGAACGACAGGTCGTACTCCTCGCGGTTGTAGGTCAGCCGATCCTCGTCCTCCTGGGAGGGATCGAACCCCTGGACCTGCCAGCGGTAACCGAGGTTCAGCACGTGGCCGGCCGGCGCCAGGTACTGCAGGCCCAGCGAGGTGCTCTCGGTGCGCTCCAGGTGATCGTCGTAGAGCCACTGCCAGCGGGTCCGCCACGCTTCGCTGATCTGCCAGTCGGCCCGGGTGACCAGCGGCGATCGCTCCCGGGTGGCGCGATAGTTGGCCTCGAAGTTCGACTCAGGCGGCAGGGTGTCAGGATCGCCCGCCATGTCGATGGTGCGATCCTCCAGGTAGTAGGCCTGGCCCACCCCGATGGAGACGCGCTCGCGGCCGCTCTCGTCCGCCAGCAGCCGCGACTCGAGCCCCAGCGAGACGCGATTCAGGTCCCCCACCCGGTCGCTGCCGCTGAAGCGGTAGGGCGACCAGAGCTGGTTCCAGGAGAAGGCGCGCTCGGCGGTGTCGAAGTCGGGAAACTCGGTCTGGTCCCGCGCCGGCACGTAGGCGTAGTTGACCCGCGGCTCCAGCGTCTGGCGGTAGTCGCGCCCGCCCAGCGCGAGTTCGCGCTCGAACACCAGGCCGCCGTCGACGCTGGCCACCGGCACGCTGCGGGTAAGGCTCTCGTCGCGGTCGGTCTCGCGCTCGCCGTAATCCAGCTCGTAGGCGGTGGCGAGCCATTCAACGCGCGGCTCCAAGTATCCCCAGCTCTCGTCCCAGCGCCAGCCGGTGGCCGGCGCCAGGTGCAGGCGCGTGCCGTTGGCGGCCTCGCGAATGGGGACCCGCGACTCGTCCACGTCGCGCCAGAAGTGGGTGACGTTGGAGCGCCACTGCTGGTAGAAACCGCTCCGCTGGGACCAGCGGGCATCGGCCGTGAGACTCGGCAGGCGATAGAAGGGCTTGTCGCGCTCGAGCAGCGGATCATCGAGCTTCTGGTAGCCCTGGGCCTTGGCCTGCAGCCGCCAGGTATCGCCGCGATGATCGACCTGGGCCAGGCGTTCCATGTAGGCGGTGTCGCCCTCGCCAAAGTCGCGCCCGAAGTCGTCGAAGTAGCTGCCGTCGCTGGCCGCCCCATAGCGCAGCCGATAGGGCGTGCGGGCATCCAGGCGTCCGGCGTGCCGGTAGTCGAGGTACCAGCGTTCCTCGCCCTCGTAGCTCGGCTCGTCGTCCGGATCGCCGTCGTCGTCGGCCAGGTAGGCGCCCTCGATCTGGCCGCCGTGGTTCTCGAACAGGTAGCGGTACTCGCCGCCCAGCAGCAGGCCACGATCGCTGATATAGCGCGGCGTGATCGTGGCGTCCTGGTCCGGGGCGATATTCCAGTAGAAGGGCTGGGCGTAGTCGAGCGAGTCGGCGGAGAGCCCCAGCAGCGGCCACAGGAAGCCGGTCTGGCGACGCTCGTCCAGGGGGAAGCGCACCCAGGGCCAGTAGAAGACCGGCACCTTGCCCACCTCGAGCCGGGCATGCTTGGCGGTGCCGACGCCGCTCTCGCGGTCGAGCAGGATGTCGTTGCCGACCAGGCGCCACAGGTCGCTGCCGGGCTCGCAGGTGGTGAAGCTCGCCTCGGTGAGGCGGTAGCGCTCGCCGTCGAGGCGGGCCAGGCGCACGGCATCGCCGCGCAGGCGCTGCTCGTGGGCCACGTAGTGGGCCGTGTCGATGCTCGCGGCGTCGCTGTTCAGGGAGAACTCGGCCGAGGCGCCGCGCACCAGCAGGTTGCGGTCGCGCAGCGTCAGCGGCCCCTCGGCGTAGGCTGTCTCGCGGCTGGCGGGCACCCGCACGCGAGGCGCCTCGAGCTGGGCGTCGCCGCGACGCAGCAGCACCTCGCCGTCGAGGCGCGTCTCACCATCCTCGCCCGAGTCGGCCCGGTCGGATTCGCTCGCCACCTTCTCGCCGGGCGGCGGCGGCAGGCGGTAGTCCGGCATCACGTAGCGGCCGCGGCACAGGGCGTCCGCCGGGCGCGTCTCGCCCCAGGGCTGCCAGTCCAGCTGGGCCGCCGGCAGCGACTCGGGTGGCGCCGCCGAGAGTGGCCCGCTCGCCAGGCCGGCGCCGGCCAGGCCTGTCAGGGCCGTCCATGTCCACGAGTGTCGCTTGCCCATGCTCCACGATGTCCTTGGGGAGGTGAATCGGTATTATACAGGCCGCACCCGGCCTGTGCTGCCGGCGCGAGCCCTGTCATCGCCGACGATGTCGGGAGCTCAGCATGCGGGGCCCCCACGGGGCCGTCAACCGTACCCGCCCCCTCACAAGGAGCCAGACGACGATGCCCGAGGCCACCGATTCCACGCGAGCGCAGCGGCTGCAGGCCTGGGCGGCCAGGCGCCACGGCCTGCCCCCGGAGGCCGTCAGCCTGCGCTTCGCCGCCGGCGACGCCAGCTTCCGGCGCTACTTCCGCCTGGCGCTGCCCGATGGCACCACCCGCATCCTGATGGATGCCCCGCCCGAGCAGGAGGACAGCGCCCCCTTCGTGACCATCGCCGAGCAGTGGGGAGCCGCCGGCCTGCCGGTACCGGCGCTGCACGGCGTGGATCTCGACGCGGGCTTTATCGAGCTCGACGACCTCGGCGACACGCCCCTGCAGGACCGCTTCGCGGGCGACGAGGCCCCGGCGACCCTGGCCTGGCACGAGCGCGCCCTCGACCTGATTCACGACCTGCAGAACCGCGCCCCCGCCGACGGCCTGCCCACCTACGATGCCGCCCTGCTCGGCCGCGAGCTCGACCTCTTCCCGGACTGGTGCCTGGGCGAGTGGCTGGGCCTCGCCCCGCCGCCGGAGTGGGCGACGCTTCGCGAGGCGCTGATCCAATCAGCCCTCGCCCAGCCGGTGGTCGCGGTGCACCGCGACTTCGACGCCATGAACCTGATGGTCAAGGACGAGGCCCTCTACCTGATCGACTTCCAGGACGCCGTGGCCGGCCCGATCGGCTACGACCTGATCTCGCTGCTGCGCGGGCGCTACTGCCGCTTCACGCCGGCGCGCTTCGCCGCCTGGACCGAGGCCTTCCGCGTCCGCGCCATCGCCGACGGCCGATTGGCCGAGGACGTCGACGCCGCGACCTTCCTCGCGCGGGTCCAGGCCATGGCCGCCCAGCGCTCGCTCAAGGTGCTCGGCATCTTCTGCCGGCTGACCCTGCGCGACGCTCGCCAGGGCTATCTAGAGCGCCTGCCGCACTTCCTCGATCATCTGGAGCAGAGCCTCGCCGGCCTGCCCGGCCACGAGGGCTTTCGCACCTGGCTCGCCGACAGCTTTCGCCCGGCGCTCGCGGCGCGCCTGGAGGCCCGCGGATGAAGGCGATGATCCTGGCCGCGGGGCTCGGCACCCGCATGCGCCCGCTCACCGACCACTGCCCCAAGCCGCTCCTGGAGGTGGCCGGCCGCCCGCTGATCGTTCACCACCTCGAGCGCCTGCGCGCCGCGGGCATCAAGGATGTGGTGATCAACGTCAGCTACCGGGCACAGCAGATCATCGACGCCCTGGGCGACGGCGCGGCCCATGGAGTCAACATCGCCTGGAGCCGCGAGGCGACCCCATTGGAGACCGGCGGCGGCATCCGCCAGGCGCTTCCGCAGCTCGGCGACGCCCCCTTCCTGCTGATCAACGGCGACGTCTGGTGTGATCTCTGCCCGTCGTCGCTGCCCGCCCTGGGCGACGACCTCGCCCACCTGGTGCTGGTGGACAACCCCGACCACCACCCGGCGGGCGACTTCCACCTGGACCCGCGCGGCCGGGTGCACGCCGAGGGGGCGCCGCGCCTCACCTTCGCCGGTGTGAGCCTGCTCGACCCGGCGCTGGTGGCTTGCGAGGCCCCCGGCGCCTTCGGCCTGGCACCGCTGCTTCGGCGCGCCATGGCCGAGGACCGCGTCGGCGGCACCCACCACCGCGGAGCCTGGGTCGATGTCGGCACCCCAGAGCGGCTGAGGGCACTGGACCAACATCTTCGAGCGGAGCATCACTCCAGAGTCTAAGCGTAAGGCGCCGGGGATAGGCCCAAGAGGGGGTCCTACGCCAAGGAAGGCGTCGGTAGCGCCCAGGGACGGGTTTACAGCGCCCCCTCGAGGCCTGTCGCCGGAACCCGCGAACGAGGCTGAGCCGCCGCCCGTCAGCTGCTATGCTGCCGAGCCTGCAGTCACCGAACTCAACCGAAGGATGCCGACCCGATGAAAGCCAGCGTGAAATGGACCGATGGACGCCAATTCGTTGCTGAGAGCGGCAGCGGCCACAGCGTGGTCATCGACGGGCCGCCCGACCACGGCGGCCGCAACACCGGCCCGCGCCCCATGGAGATGCTGCTGATGGGCATGGGCGGCTGCACCTCCTTCGACGTCCTCAACATCCTCGAGAAGGCCCGGGCCGACGTGACCGACTGCGTGGCGAGCCTCGAGGCCGAGCGTAGCGACGAGGTGCCGAGCGTCTTCACCAAGATCCACGTGCACTTCACCGTCAGCGGCCGCGGCCTCAAGGAGAAGCAGGTAGCGCGTGCCGTGGAGCTCTCCGCCGATAAGTACTGCAGCGCCTCCATCATGCTGGTCAAGGGCGGCGTGGAGATCACCCACTCCTTCACCATCGTCGAGGAGTGAGCGGCGACCGGCGCGGCCAAGCCCGCGCCGGTGGCATCAACGAGAAACCCCGCCAGGCGTTCCTGGCGGGGTTTCTTGATGCCTCTGAACGGGTCGGAGCGAGCCGACTCGGCCACGTCAGCCCAGCGCCTAGACGCGATAGACGCTGGTGGTCATCACCTTGGACATCAGCTTCATGCCGAGCTTGACCGGGGCGGGGAAGCGGCTACCCCCCGCTTCCAGCGCCAGCTGGGCGTGGTGGGCCTCGTCGATGGCCATCTGGCGCAGCACGGCGCGGGAGCGATGATCGCTCGCCGGCAGCTTGACCAGGTGCTCCTCCAGGTGATGGCCGACCTGCTCCTCGGTGGCGGCCACGAAGCCGAGGCTCACCTGGTCGCCGATGGCGCCCGCCGCGGCGCCGAGCCCGAAGGAGGCCGCATAGAACAGCGGATTGAGCAGACTCGGGCGATCGTTGAGCTCCTGGAGCCGCTCATCGCACCAGGCCAGGTGGTCGATCTCCTCCTGGGCGGCCTGCTCCATCTGGCCGCGCACCTCGGGCAGCTTGGCGGTCATCCCCTGGCCCTGATAGAGCGCCTGGGCGCACACCTCGCCGGTATGGTTGATGCGCATCAGTCCCGCGGCGTGGTGGCGCTCCTCCGCACTCATCGGCTCGTCGTGCACCTCCGGCGTCGCCGGGGAGGCCCGCGAGGGGCTCGCCGCGTGGGGCACCAGGGTCCTCAGCACGGTATCGAACTGGTGGATCAGGTTGTCGGCACGGGTTAGGGAGCGGGTCATGACGAAATCTCTCGAGAATGCACCTGATGCGTCGTACGCCGAATCACGCGCGGCCTTGGCCGCAGGGCGCCGGCTAGCCAGCCGGCCAAGTAAAGCGACGACCGCCCATCAGGTGCATGTGAATATGATAGACGGTCTGGCCGCCATGATCGTTGCAGTTCATCACCACCCGATAGCCGTCCTCGGCGAAGCCCTGCTCGGCCGCGAGCCTGGCGGCGGTGAACTGCAGGCGTCCCACCAGCGCCAGATCGCCCTCCTCCTCGATGTCGTTGAGGGTCGCGATGTGGCGCTTGGGCACGATCAGCATGTGGGTCGGCGCCTGGGGATTGATGTCGTTGAAGGCGAGCACGTGATCGTCTTCATAGACGATGTCGGCGGGAATCTCGCGATCGATGATCTTGCAGAACAGGCAATCCATGGGCGGTTCTCCTTGGGTGAGGGGGGCCTAAGTCAGCGAAAGCGTCGCTGGGCCAGCAGGTGGCGCACCAGTGGGCCGAGGATCAGCTCCATGGCCAGCGACAGCCGCGAGCCCGGCACCACCAGGGTGTGCGGGCGGCTCATGAAGGCATCCTGAATCATCGCCAGCAGGTAGGGGAAGTCCACCGTGGCCGGATCGCGGAAGCGGATCACCACGAAGGACTCGGCATCGGTGGGGATGTCCTGGACCTCGAAGGGGTTCGAGGTATCCACGGTGGGCACCCGCTGGAAGTTGATGTGGGTGCGCGAGAACTGCGGCTGGATGTAGCGCACGTAGTCGTCCATGCGCCCCAGGATGGTGTCGATCACCGCCTCCTGGGAGTAGCCGCGGTGGCGCATGTCGCGATCGATCTTCTGGATCCACTCCAGGTTCATGGTCGGCGCGACCCCCACCAGCAGGTCGACGTGGCGGGCGATGTCGAGCTCGGCGGTCACGAGCCCCCCGTGCAGCCCCTCGTAGAACAGCAGGTCGGTGCCGCAGGGCAGCGACTGCCATTCGGTGAAGGTGCCGACCTGGTAGCCGGCCTCGATCATCTGCTTGTCTTCGGCGTGGATATAGTGGCGGTAGGAACCGTTGCCGTGCTGGCCATACTCCCGGAACAGCGCCTCGAGCCGGTCGAGCAGGTTGGCCTCCACCGCGAAGTGGGAGAGCTCGTCCTTGCGGTCTGGCTCGTCGAGGAGGATCTGCGCCAGCTCCTGGCGGGTATAGCGGTGGAAGGCATCGCCGTCGACGAAGGCGGCATGCACGGCCTCCCGGGCGAACATCCGCTCGAAGGTGCGCTTCACCGTGGTGGTGCCGGCCCCGGAGGAGCCGGTGAGGGCGATGATCGGATACTCCCGTGACATCAGCGCGCCCCCGCCAGGGTGTCACGCAGCGCCTCGGGGATCGCCACCGGTCGGCCGGTGGCGGGATCGATCAGCATCAGGTTGATCCGGGCGGTGGCTACCGTGGCGTCGTCGGCCTCGCGCAGGATGCGGTGGTAGACCCCGATCGCCTTGCGCGCCGGCGCCGGGATGGCGGTCTCCACCACCAGCGCATCGGGCCAGCGTGTCTCGGCCTGGTACTGCACGGCGAGATCGGCCGCCACGCAGGGAAAGCCGCCGAGGTCCCACTCGTGGAGCCCCCGGGAGGCCAGCGCAGCGACTCGCGCCTCGTGCAGCAGCGAGATCAGCGCATCGTGGCCCAGGTGGCGACCGTAATTCATGTCGGTGATGCGC
This sequence comes from Halomonas sp. B23F22_3, assembly GCF_043496965.1. Classification (NCBI taxonomy): domain Bacteria; kingdom Pseudomonadati; phylum Pseudomonadota; class Gammaproteobacteria; order Oceanospirillales; family Halomonadaceae; genus Halomonas; species Halomonas sp. B23F22_3. The sequence continues at coordinate 395,412 of NZ_JBIEKG010000004.1, read as the reverse complement.
ACCGTCAGCGGGTGACGGTGCATCACCTCGTCGACGGGAAAACTCAGTCGGACACGCTCCATCCTCGCTCCTGTCATTGTTGTTCGGAGTCCTTCGTCGTCAAGCGTCGCCGCGCTCCCGGGCGATGGCCCGGTGGGCAATATCGCGGCGGCAGAGCACCTCGGGCCAGTGGATCTCGGCGACGCCTCGGTAGGCCAGGTCGCGCGCCGCGCCCACGTCGTCGCCCAGCGCCGTGACGCAGAGCACCCGGCCGCCGGCGGTCACCACCTGGCCGTCCTGCTCGGCCGTGCCGGCGTGGAAGACCCGGCAGCCGGTGGCCTCGGCGGCATCGAGCCCGTCGATGGCATCGCCCTTGCGGTAGCTGCCCGGGTAGCCTCCGGCGGCCAGCACCACCCCCACCGCGGGACGCGGGTCCCAGTCGCAGGTGAAGCCGGCCAGCTCGCCACGCGCCCCGGCCAGGCACAGCTCGGCCAGGTCGGAGCGCAGCCGCAGCATGATCGGCTGGGTCTCGGGGTCGCCGAAGCGGCAGTTGTACTCGATCACGCGGGGGTTGCCCTCGGCGTCGATCATCAGGCCGGCGTAGAGGAAGCCGGTGTAGGGGTGGCCCTCCTCGGCCATGCCCTGCACCGTGGGACGGATCACCCGCGCCATGATGCGCTCGAAGACGCTGTCGGTGACCACCGGCGCGGGGGAGTAAGCGCCCATGCCGCCGGTATTGGGGCCGGCATCGCCGTCGAAGGCGCGCTTGTGGTCCTGGCTGGTGGCCATCGGCAGGATGGTCTCGCCGTCGACCATGACGATGAAGCTCGCCTCCTCGCCCTGCAGGAACTCCTCGATCACCACCCGGGCGCCGGCATCACCGAAGGCGTTGGCCTCGAGCATGTCGCGCACCGCCGCCTCGGCCTCCGCGGCGGTCATCGCCACGATCACGCCCTTGCCCGCCGCCAGGCCGTCGGCCTTGATGACGATGGGCGCGCCCTTCTCGGCGAGATACTCGAGGGCCGGCTCCACCGCAGTGAAGGTCTGGTAGTCGGCGGAGGGGATGGCATGACGGGCCAGGAAGTCCTTGGTGAACGCCTTGGAGCCCTCGAGCTGGGCCGCGCCGGCCGTGGGGCCGAAGATCGCCAGGCCCGCCTCGCGGAAGCGGTCGACCACCCCCGCGACGAGCGGCGCCTCGGGGCCGACGATGGTCAGCGCGACGCCCTCGTCCCGGGCGAAGGCCACCAGGCCCGCGAGGTCGTCGACGCCGATATCGACGTTCGTGAGCCCCGGCTCCCGGGCCGTTCCGGCATTGCCGGGGGCCACGAAAACCGTCTCCACTCGGGGTGACTGGGCGACCTTCCAGGCCAGGGCGTGTTCGCGGCCACCGCCGCCGATGATCAGGACCTTCATCCGCTGTACTACCTCAGAACCGTGCGAGAAACATCGCGGCATTATGTCAGAAACTGAGGCGCGGCGCCGCTTACGGCTTGCCCTTTCCCGAGTCGTCGTCGCTCGAGGTGCCGGCCTGGCTGATGGTCTTCTGCCAGAACTTCATGTTCTCCTCGGCCATCTCGCGCATCAGCTCCATGGGCGAGTGGCGCATGGCCTGCTGCCACTGATCCTGCATGCGGTGCTGCTGCTCGAGCATCAGCTTGGTGCCCTGTTCCAGATAGCGCGCCAGGGGCAGCGGCTGGGCCATGTCGTAGACCCGGATGAACTGCGCCAGCAGGTCGTTGGAGAACACCTGGGCGTCGCCGTCGGCCTGCTCCTGCTCGATGATGATCGACAGCAGGATGGTGCGGGTCAGGTCCTCGCCGCTCTTGGCATCCTCGACCCGGAAGGGCACCTCGTCGATGATCAGGCCGCGCAGATCCTCGAGGGTCACGTAGCGGCTCTGTTCGGTATCATAGAGCCTGCGGTTGGCATACTTGCGAATCACGCGCACGGCGCTGCTCCTTGTTCGGTGAGGGCGGCTGCCCCCGTAGCGCTATTGTGCACCGCGACACCATCCATGCAAGACATAGCCCCCATTCAGTCTCTAATGCGGCGAGGCGCCATGAACCTGATCCTGCTCTCCCCCGAGGACATCGAGAACCACCGCCTGGCCCGGGTCCGCGACCCGCGCCGACTGGCGCACCTGCGCGAGGTCCATCGCGCGCGTCCCGGGGACACCCTTACGCTGGGCATCGCGGGGGGAGCGCTGGGACGCGGCGAGCTGCTGACCCTGGACGATCACGAGGCGACCTTCGACGTCTCCGCGCTGGACCAGCCGGCGCCGCCGGCGCTACCGGTGCACCTGGTGCTCGCCCTGCCCCGCCCGCGGATGCTGGCGCGCAGCCTCGAGCACGTCACGGCGCTCGGCGTGAAGCAGATCACCCTGCTCAACACCCGTCGGGTCGAGAAGAGCTACTGGCAGTCGCCGGAGCTCGACGACGAGAAGATCCACCGCCACCTGGTGCTGGGCCTGGAACAGGCGCGCGACACGCGACTGCCCGAGGTGACCCTGGCCAAGGGCTTTCGCCCCTTCGTCGAGGACCGGCTGCCGGGGCTGCTCGAGGGGCGGCGCGGGCTGGTGGCGCACCCGGGCATGCCCGACGACTGCCCCCGCGGGCTCGATGAGCCGGCGCTGCTGCTGGTGGGGCCGGAGGGCGGGTTCATTCCGTGGGAGGTGGAGCGACTGCTGGAGGCCGGCTGCCAGGGCATTCACCTGGGACCGCGCATCCTGCGGGTGGAGACCGCGGTCACCGCCCTGCTCGCCCGGCTCTTCTGAGCCAGCGCCGTTGCGTTTGATTCCCGGCCCCCTCGCGGCCGGGGGCGGCCGCGAAGGGGCGACGACGGCGGCGCTACTCCGCCTCGTCGGGATCGTGGGCGACGAAGGGGGAGTCGTCGTCGCAGTCGGGCTCGGTGAGGAAGGTCTCGCGCACGTCGAGCAGGCCGAGGTGGCCGATGGAGCGGCGCCCGAGCAGCAGCGGGTAGTTCATCTCCTCGCGGTCGCGCAGGCTGAACTGCTCCTCGTAGACGGTATCGCCCAGGCAGACGTTCATCAGCACCACCGGCCGCTCGTCGACCCCGCCGGCGCCGCGCACCCGCAGGTCGCGATAGAGCGGCAGCTCCATGAGTTCGGTGAAGGTCTCGCCGCTGGCCTCGTCCTCGAGCTTCAGGCGAAAGCGCACCCAGTCGTCACCCTCCTTCTCGAAGGTCTCGATGTCCCGGGCGTCCAGCGACGAGGTCAGCGCCCCGCTGTCGAGCTTGGCCTTCACCTCGACGCCCGAGGGTTCCAGGGTCGCCTTCTCCACCCAGCCGAAGACGCGGCCGGCATCGTCGTCGGCGACGGCCGGCGCCGCGCTCGCGAGCAGGGCGGCCAGCAACGGTGCACAGTAACGGGTCGGAATCATGATCACCTCCTAAACGAGGCTCAGCGCCGCAGGCGCTCGAGCAGGGTGAGGGTGGCGAAGCCATCCGGCGTGGTGCCGATGGCGTCCTGGAAGGCGCGCAGGCCGCGACGGGTATTGGGACCCATGATGCCGTCCGGCGTTCCCACCGCGAAGCCGCGCGCGTTGAGCAGGCGCTGCATCTCGCGCACCTGGCCGCGGCTCAGCGGCTGCTGCTCCCGGGGCCAGGCCTGCACCACGCCCTCGCGGCCGGCGATCTCGTCGGAGAGCGCGCTCACCGCCAGGGCGTAGCTGGTGGCGTTGTTGTAGCGCAGGATCGCCCGGAAGTTGCGGCCGACCAGGAAGGCCGGGCCCTCGGCGCCGGCGGGCACGATCACCGAGGCGGCACCGACGTCGGGCAGCGGCGCACCGTCGAGGGTGCGAACGCCCTGCTCGGCCCACTCCGCGCTCGAGAGGCGATGGTCCAGCTCGGTGCGCGCGTAGTCGAAGCCCTCGGGGAGGCGCACCTCGACGCCCCAGGACTCGCCCGCCTGCCAGCCGGCGCGGTCGAGGTAGTGGGCGGTGGAGGCCATGACATCGGGGATGCTGCCCCAGACATCGCGGCGCCCGTCACCGTCGCCATCCACGGCGTAGGCCACGAAGCTCGAGGGGATGAACTGGGTGTGTCCCATGGCGCCGGCCCAGGAGCCGATCATGCGCTCGGGCGAGATATCCCCCGCCTCGAGGATGCGCAGCGCCGCCAGCAGTTCGCTCCGCGCGAAGTCGCGGCGGCGGCCGTCATAGGCCAGGGTCGCGAGCGCCTCCAGGGTCGAGAAGTCGCCGAAGTTGCCGCCGTAGTTGCTCTCGATGCCCCAGATGGCGACGATCACCTCGGCCGGCACCCCGTAGCGACGCTCCATCTCCCGGGCCGTGGCGCGATGCTCGTCCAACCGCGCGCGCCCGGTGGAGACCCGGGTCGACGAGACGGCGCTGTCCAGATACTGCCAGATCGGCCGCACGAACTCGGGCTGGGAGCGGTCGAGTTCGATCACCCGCGGGCGATAGCGCAGGCCCTCCAGGGCTCGGGCCAGAGTCGCCTCGGAGATGCCCTCGGCACGCGCCTCGCGGCGAAAGCGCGACAGCCAGTCCTGGAAGTTCGCCGCGGCGGCCGTCGCCGCCCCCGGCTGCTCGGTCTCGGCGACGGCCACCGTGGTCGCCGGCTCGGGCGTCTGCGCTCGGGCCTCGTTGGGCGGGGCCGCCTGACAGCCGGCCAGCAGGGCCATCAGCAGAGGGGGGGTCAGCATCCGTTTCATCGTTGCTCCTGCGGGAGAGGTCCATCAACCGGCCGATCATCGCCCAGATCCGCGCGACAGGAAAGCCCGATCAGGCGCCGGTGAGCCGCCAGATCACGAGGCCATGGCAGGCCAGCACCACCAGGGTCAGGAGCGTGCGCAGGGATTGGTACCAGTCGGGCAGCTGGATCCGGCCGTCACGGGAGCCTTCGTGGAAGCGCACCAGCAGAAAGCCCGCGCCCAGCACCCAGGCGCCGGTGAGCGGATGCAGCAACAGCGCCGGCCAGGCCAGCAGGCTCGGCACCATGGCGAGCAGCATGCGTGCCCGGAAGGGCGCCTCGCCGGGGCGCTCCCGGGACATGGCCACGCCCCACTGCACGCCGCCCAGGAAGGAGAGGATCACCGCGGCGTAGCCGAGAAAGGCGCGGATCGCGACGACCTGCCAGGCGATCGGCGCCAGCCAGGTGGCCGCGGCGGTCGCCACGAAGGGGATCAGGCCCGCCAGGCCCAGCATCCAGGGCAGGCGGGGCGCGGCGTTGAGCATCATGTCGACTCCTTGTGCGGGTGAAACGCGAGGGGATGGGGAGAGCGAGAACGGCGTCGATGAGAGGCGCGGGATGCTGCCGCTAGTCCTCCGCCGCGCCACGGGGCAGCAGCCAGTCGCGCCAGCCCGGCGCCTCCACCACCGGCGAGGCAAAGCGCGTGGGCGCTACCCGCCAGGGCTGGTGCCGGGCCTGACCGGGCGGCAGCTCGGCGAGCTCGGGCTGCCAGTGGGCGACGTAGCGACCCGCGGGGTCGTAGTCCCGCGCCTGCTTGAGGACGTTGAACCAGCGGTCGCGGGTGTCGCGCCCCACGCCCGCCACGTAGCGCCAGTTGCCCCAGTTGCTGGCCACATCGTAATCGACCAGGCAGGCCTCGAACCAGGCCGCCCCCAGGTGCCAGTCGCCCTCGAGCTCGTTGACCAGGAAGCTCGCCACGTTCTGACGCGCACGGTTGGAGAGCCAGCCGGTAGCGGCCAGCTCGCGCATCGCCGCATCCACGAAGGGCACCCCGGTGCGGCCCTCGCACCAGGCGCGAAAGCCGTCGTCCGGCGCGGGGAGGCGGCGAGCACCGAAGAGCGCCGCGCCCTCCTGGCGCGCCGCCCAGTGGAAGTACTCGCGCCACAGGAGTTCGAAGACGACCCAGTAGCTCGACTCGTTGGCGCCGTGCCGGGCCTCCCAGGCGCCTACCGCATCGTGCACCTGGCGCGCCGACAGGCAGCCGTGGGCGAGCCACGGGGAGAGCCGGGTGGAGAAGTCGGCGCCGACCAGGCCGTTGCGGGTCTGCTTGTAGCGGGCGATGGCCCCGCTCTGCCAGAGGTAGTGATCGAGGCGCGCCCGGCCCGCCGCCTCGCCGCCGGCGAAGGCGAACTCGCCGCGCTCGTCCGGGGCCCAGGCGGCCGCCCGGGCGCACACCTGACCGAGCGGCGGAAAACCACGCGGCGCGCCCTCCGGCCAGCCGGGTAGGGTCACCGGTGCCGGGACGGCCTCGGGGATCGTCCAGGCCCGCTCGACCCGGCGGCGAAACGCCGAGAAGCTCCCCGGCAGGTCGGCGAGCGGCGTGGGCAGCGAGGCCTCGTCGAGCAGCGTTCCGGTGTCGAAGCGGCGCAGCGTCACCCTCTCGTCCAGCCGCGAGGAGAGCAGCGCGTGGGCCTGCTGCTCGTCCCAGCCGGGGTCGGCACGCACCCGCACCTCGTCGATGGCGTATGCGTCGACCAGCGCCGCCACCGCCTCGACGGGATCCCCGATGCGCACCAGCAGGTCGCTGCCGCGCCTGAGCAGCTCGCCGCGCAGCGCGATCAGGCTCTCCCACAGGAAGCGCAGCCGAGCCGGCCCGATGCGCGGGGTCTCGAGCCCGGGCGGCGGCTCGAGCCAGGCCTCATCCAGCGCGACGACGCAGAGCAGTGCCTCCGGAGGCGTGGCGAAGGTGAACAGCGGGTTATCGGCCAGGCGCAGGTCCCCGCGCAGCCATATCAGTGTCCGACTCATGACGATCGCTCCTGGCGCCGGGCCTCGCGGCGGCAGCGTTCGCTGCAGTGGCGTACCTCCTCCCAGCAGCGTGCCCACTTGCGTCGCCAGGCGAAGGCGCGTGCGCAGTGGGCGCAGACCTTGTGCGGGAGATGCGGCTTGCGGTGCATGGGGGCAGCCTCATAGGTGGACAGAGTTATTTAATAGTACAGCATTTGTACAAATAAATACGCTCCGCCACCACCGTCGAGGCGTGCGAGCGCCCCGCATCCCTCACTGACGCTCAGGCCTCGTCCCGGCGGCCATGACTCCGAGGCCCGACGAAAAGGAGCCGCCCGAAGGCGGCCCCATGGCGAATCGGGCACGGGGGCGTGCCTCAGGAGGCGTCGGGCTCGTCTGGGCGGCGGCGCTCCTGCTCCTCGGCCGGCGCGCCGCTCTTCAAGTCGCGGGTCAGGGGGTCGAAGTGGGGTTTCAGCTCGTCCTTGACGGTGCCTGCCCACAGCCGGGCGCCGACGATGTAGCCCGCCCGGCCGATCACGTGAGCCGCCACCGGGGCGGTCATCATGATGAAGAGGATCACCCCGAAGGCGCGCGCCACCACCGCCACCTCGGCGAAGTGCAGCGCCACCGCCAGCATGATCAGGGCGGTGCCCAGGGTCGCGGCCTTGGTGGTGGCGTGCATGCGGGTGAGCAGGTCGGGCAGGCGCAACACGCCCAGCGCCGCCAGGAACATGAAGCATGCGCCGGCCAGCACCAGGCCGCCCTCGAGGTGTTCAATCATCGCGGGGCCCTCCGCGCTCCAGGAAGCGGGCGAAGCCGATGGTGGCCATGAAGGCCATCAGCGCCATGACGATGGCCACGTCCAGCAGGCTCGGCACGTCGGTGGCGATGGCGACCACCCCGATGGTGCCGACGAGGATCGACGAGAAGAGCTCCAGGGCCACCACCCGGTCCGGCAGGCTGGGACCACGAAACAGGCGCACGAAGGCCAGGCAGAGCGCCAGGACCATCACCGCCAGGCTCACAAGGATCACGGGGGACACCGAGCACCTCCTTTATTCGCCACAGAAATATTCGCCACAGAAACGGGCATTCGCTAGTGAAACAGGGCCAGCGCCCGTCGCTCGAGCTCCGCCAGGCTGCGCCGCAGCGCCGGCTCGTCGTCCAGGAACATGGCATGAATGTAGAGCACCCGGCGGTCATCGGAGACGTCGAGGCTCAGGGTGCCCGGGGTCAGCGAGATCAGGTTGGCGACCAGGGCGATCTCGAACTCGGTGGTGGCCCGCAGCGGCATGGCGATCACCCCCGGCTTCATGTACCAGGTCGGGGTGATGATGTCGTAGGAGACCTTGAGGTTGGCCATCACCAGCTCCTTGAGGAAGAAGCCGATGAAGCGGATCAGCCGCGGCAGGCGCTGGGCATGCCCGGCCAGTGCCGGCACCTGGGGCTGGATCAGCGCCAGCACCAGGTAGCCGAAGAGCAGGCCGGCCAGCAGGTTGCGGCCGCTGAAGTCGCCGGTCAGCACGATCCAGGCGAAGCCGAGCATCAGGTTCCAGGCGGCGCCGATCATGGCGTGTCCTCCCCCGCCGTGCCGAGCACGGCCTCGATGTAGCGCTCGGGTGCCAGCAGCTGGCCCGCCGAGGCCTCGGCCAGGGCGTAGATCGGCCCGGCATTGAGGCCGATGAACAGGGTGCAGAGCGCCAGGCCCGCCACCGACGCCGACATCAGCCACATCGCTCGCGGCTCGACCGCCGGCACGGCATCGGCGGACTCCTCCTCCGGCGCCGCCTTCCAGAACACCTCGGCCCAGATCTTGATCATCGAGTAGAGGGTGAGCAGCCCCACCAGCAGCGCGATGAAGGTCACGCCGTAGGCCTCTGCCTCGATGCCGGCGCGGATCACGATGAACTTGGCGAAGAAGCCCGACAGCGGCGGCATGCCGGCCAGCGACAGCGCCGGGATCAAAAACAGCACGGCAAGCCAGGGGTGGCTGCGATAGAAGCCCCCCAGGGACTTAAGCTGGTAGGTGCCGCGCAGTCGATGGACGATGCCGCTGACCAGGAACAGGTTCGTCTTCACGATGATGTGGTGAATGATGTAGAAGACCCCGCCGATGATCGCCAGGGGGGTGAACAGCGCCAGTCCCAGGATCATGTAGCCGATCTGGCTGACGATGTGAAACGACAGGATGCGGCGGAACTCGAACTGCGCCGCCGCGCCGAGCACCCCCGACAGCATGGTGAAGCCCGCCCCCCACAGCAGGATCTCGTGGGTGTAGCCGGGGCTGTGGTGGAAGATCAGCGTGAACACCCGGTAGAGCGCATAGACCCCGACCTTGGTCAGCAGGCCGGCGAACAGCGCCGAGACGGCCACCGGCGGGGTGTGGTAGGAGGCCGGTAGCCAGAAGAACAGCGGGAAGGCCGCCGCCTTGATACCGAAGGCCACCATGAACATCATCGCCAGGACGTCGACCATGCCGTCGTCCTCGAGGGTCGCCAGGCGACGGGCGATGTCGGCCATGTTGAGCGTGCCGACCATGCCGTAGAGCAGCCCCACGGCGACCAGGAAGGTCACCGAGGAGACCAGGTTGAGGGTGACGTACTTGATCGCCCCCTCCATCTGCGCCTTCTCGCTGCCCAGTATCAGCAGCGCGAAGGAGGCCACCAGCATCACCTCGAACCAGACGTAGAGGTTGAAGATGTCGCCGGTTAGGAAGGCGCCGGCGACCCCGGCCAGCAGCAGGTGCATCAGCGGGAAGTAGCCGTAGGCCTCGTGGCCGCGCCCGACCGTGGCCAGCGAGAAGAGCGCCACGGCGAAGCCGATGATGCCGGTGAGCACCACCATGATCGCGCCGAGCAGGTCGGCCACCAGGCTGATGCCGAAGGGCGCCGTCCAGCCCCCCATGTGCATCACCTGGATGCCGTCGCGCTGGACCGTGGCCAGCAGCCACAGGCTGGTCAGCAGCAGGCTCGCCGTGCCGGCCACGGCGATGAAGCGCTGCATGCTCCGGGAGCGCCAGAACAGCAGTGACACGGCCCCCGCCATCAGCGGGATGAGGATGGGCAGCGCGATCTGGGGCGTCACGTGTCGGTATCCCTCATCTTGTCCAGGTCATCGGCGCCCACGATCTCCCAAGCGCGCCGCACCAGCACCACGGCGAACGACAGCACCCCGAAGGCGATGACGATGGCCGTGAGTACCAGCGCCTGGGGCAGCGGATCGGCCACCGCGCCCGCCGGTGCGGAGAGCCCCTCGGGGACCAGCGGCGGAGCGCCGCGCTTCAGGCCGGCCGTGGCGAAGATTAGCAGGTTGGCGGCGTTGGAGAGCAGCATCAGCCCGATCACCAGCTTGACGATGGAGCGACGCAGCATCATGTAGACGGCGGCGGCGAAGAGAATGCCGATCGCGACGGCTATCAGGGGTTCCATGGCGCCTCCTCAGCGTTCGTCGTCGTGCTGGTCGGTCTTGACCAGGGCGGTGATCGCCGTGAGCACCGAGCCCACCACCACCAGGTAGACCCCGATATCGAAGATCAGCACCGTCGAGGCCTTGAAGTCGATGATCGGGATGGTCCACCACTGGGCCGTGAAGAAGGGCTCACCGACCCACCACGCGGGCAGCGTCGAGCCCACCCCGAGCAGCAGCCCCATGGCCACCAGGTCGCGCGGCGACACCGCGAGCATCCGGTTGAGGGGGCGGCGCCCGAAGGCAAACAGATAGAGCGCGAAGGCCGCCGCCGCCACCAGGCCGGCGATGAAGCCGCCGCCCGGCTCGTCGTGGCCGCGCAGCAGCAGGAACAGCGAGAAGAGCAGCTGCAGCGGCAGCAGCAGCCGCGCCGCGGCATTGAGGATCAGGGTGCCCGATCTAGCCATCGTCGCGCTCCTTCGGCGGCGCGATGCGCCGGGCCCCCTGATGCCGAGCATGATCGTCCCGGGCGTGGAAGCGCAGCATGGCATAGACGCCGATGGCCGCCAGCGCCAGCACGAACATCTCGCCCAGGGTATCGAGCGCCCGGAAGTCGACGAGGATGACGTTGACGATGTTGTGGCCGTGGCCGAGCGGCTGGCTGTTGGCGACCATGTAGTCCGAAATGCGCGGCAGGCGCTCCCCGGAGAGCACCGCAAGCATCAGCAGGGTGATCAGCCCGCCGGTGAGCACGGCCACCACGAGGTCGCGTAGCCGCTCCAGCGGCGAGGAGAGGGTGGCGAAGCGCGGCAGGCGAAACAGCACCAGCACCAGCAGGATGACCGTCAGGGTCTCGACCAGCAGCTGGGTGATCGCCAGGTCCGGGGCGCTGAACAGCACGAAGGTCAGCGCGATGGAGAAGCCCATGGTGCCGAGCGCCGCCACCGCCGCCAGGCGCGAGCGCATCACGCAGGCCGCCAGGGCCCCGGCGACCATCAGGCCGGCGACCCCGGCCTCGTGCAGGTAAAGGTCCAGGGCAACGTCGAACTCGAGGGTGTGGCGAAAGAAGAGCGCATGGCCGACCAGGCCGACCAGCACCAGCAGGGTCATGGCCAGGTAGTGGCGGATGTGGCCGTTCTGCAGCAGCCGCGTCTGCCAGTCGGCGAAGGCCACCATGCCGGCCATCAGCGCCTCGTAGCCGGCCTCGGGGCCGCGCGCCATGATCGGAGCGAGACAGCTCAGCCGCGACCGCAGGCGATCCCAGTGGCGGAAGGTCAGAAGCCCCAGCGCCAGGCTCCCAAGCGACAGCGCCAGCGGCAGGTTGAGCCCGTGCCACAGCGCCAGATGCACCTCGGCTTCGGGCGCACCGATGCCGGCCAGGGTGGCGGCCACCAGCGGGTCGAGCAGGCCCGGCGCCAGACCGAAGACGAGCGACAGGGCGGCCAGCAGCGCGGGCCCCGCGAGCATGGCCAACGGCGCCTCATGAGGCGTCTTCGGGGTCTGACGCGGCGCGCCGAAGAAGGGGCGCAGGGCGACGATGGTCGCGACGGCGAGGGTCAGGAAGGCAGCCGTGAAGGCGAACAGCAGGATCAGCGGCCGCCAGTTATCGACGGAGAGCACCGAGGCGAGCATCGCCTCCTTGCCCACGAAGCCCAGCAGCGGCGGCAGCCCGGCCAGCGACAGGGCCGCGACGCAGGCCACGATGGCGGTGCGCGGCATCGCCCGGCGCAGCCCACCCATGAAGGTGACGTCCTTGGTGCCGGTCTCGTGATCGAGGATGCCGGCGACCATGAACAACGCGCCCTTGTAGAGCGAGTGGGCCAGCAGGAAGACCACGAAGGCGGTGAGGGCCTCGGGGGTGTCGTGACCGAGCAGCATGGTCAGGGTACCCAGCGCCATCACCGTGGAGTAGGCCAGCAGCGTCTTGACGTTGGTGTGCTGGATCGCCAGGAAGGCGCCGGTGACCATGGTCACCGCGCCGACCAGCGACAGGCTGGTGACCCAGAGTTCGGTGCCGCCCAGCGCCGGGTGCAGGCGCGCCAGCAGGTAGATGCCCGCCTTGACCATGGTCGCCGAGTGCAGGTACGCCGAGACCGGCGTAGGCGCGGCCATGGCGTTGGGCAGCCAGAAATGGAAGGGGAACTGCGCCGACTTGGTGAAGGCACCCACCAGCACGCAGAGCAGCAGCGGCGTGTAGAGCGCATGGGCGCGCAGCGTCTCGCCACGCTGGGCGAGCTCGGCAAGCGACCAGCTGTCACCGGCCTCGGCGAGCATGACGAAGCCGGCCAGCAGCGCCAGCCCGCCCCCCACGGTGACGAAGAGCCCCTGCAGGGCCGCCTTGCGGGCGGCGGGATCGGTGTGGTTGAAGCCGATCAACAGGTAGGAGGTGATGCTGGTGAGCTCCCAGAAGACGAAGAGCGTGACCAGGTTGTCGGCGAGCACCAGGCCGAGCATCGACATCATGAAGGCGGTGATCACCACCAGGAAGCGCGGCAGGTCGCGATGCCCGCGCAGGTACTCCCCGGTGTAGACCAGCACCAGGGCACCGATCCCGGTGATCAGCAGGGCGAACAGCCAGGCGAGGCCGTCGATCAGGAAGGTCAGGGTGATATCGAGCCCCGGCACCCAGGCCCACTCCAGCAGCAGGACCTCGCCGCCGGCGATCGCCGGCCACTGGCCGATCAGCCAGGCCGCGATCGCCGCGGGCAGCAGGGCCATGACCCGCGGCGTGTGGGCCCCGAACCACTGATGCAGCAGTGGGGCCAGGCTCGCCATCGCGAAGCCTCCCAGCACGGCAAGTTGCATCGGCCACCCTCCCTGTGACGATGGGACGCGCGACAGCGGCGTGCCCCGTCGATGAGGTTTACCCACTCTAGAGAGACAAAGTGTTGAAAGGCAAGGAGGCAGCGAGGGAATTCGCTTTGCGGTAAAGTGGCAAGGAGCCAAGCCATGGGGGGCCTTGACCCAGGGACGGGGGGTGCGATCGTGTGTCGCTTGCCTCATCCTGTTCCCCGGGCGCGTGATTCAGACGCCCTCCCCGTTTCCGAACCCGCGCAGGATGACCGATCGATGACACTGCTGTGGATAGCCCTGCTGCCCCTGCTGGGGGTTCTGGTGCCCGCGTTCACCGCGCAACGTGGGCGACGCTTCTGCTCCCTGGCCACCGCGGCGCTGCCCGCGCTGGCGCTTGCGATGACCCTCGGCCAGCTGCCGACCCTGGCGGCCGGCGAGACGCTGCGCGTCGCCGTCGACTGGGTGCCCGCCCTCGGCCTGGAGCTCGCCTTCCGGCTGGACGGCCTGTCGGTGCTCTTCAACCTGCTGATCATGGGCATCGGCCTGCTGATCCTGCTCTACGCGCACTTCTACCTGTCGCCGGAAGAGCCCTTTGGGCGCTTCTACGCCTACCTGATCCTCTTCATGGCCTCCATGGTCGGCATCGTGATGGCCGACAACCTGCTGCTGCTGTGGCTCTACTGGGAGCTGACCAGCCTCTCCTCCTTCCTGCTGATCGGCTTCTGGTCGCACCGGAGCGACGCCCGCAAGGGCGCGCGCATGGCGCTGACCGTGACCGGCGCCGGCGGCCTGGCGCTGCTCGCCGGCCTGCTGCTGCTGGGCGATATGGTCGGCAGCTACGACATGCAGGTGGTACTCGAGAGCGGCAGCGCGATCCTCGCCGACCCGCGCTACCCCTGGATGCTCGGGCTGGTGCTGCTCGGTGCCTTCACCAAGTCGGCGCAGTTCCCCTTCCAGTTCTGGCTGCCCCACGCCATGGCCGCCCCCACGCCGGTCTCGGCGTACCTGCACTCGGCGACCATGGTCAAGGCGGGCATCTTCCTGATGGCCCGCCTGCATCCGGCCATCGCCGGCAGCGAGCTGTGGACGGTGATCGTCTCGCTCATCGGCATGGCGACGATGCTCTACGGCGCCTGGTTCGCGCTGATGAAGACCGACCTCAAGGGCATCCTGGCTTTCTCCACGGTGAGCCACCTCGGCCTGATCACCGTGCTGCTGGGGATCGGCAGCCCCATGGCGGTGCTCGCCGCCCTCTTCCATATCCTCAACCACGCCACCTTCAAGGCGGCGCTGTTCATGTGCGCCGGGATCATCGACCACGAGACCGGCACCCGGGAACTCAAGCGCCTGGGCGGGCTCAGGCGCGCCATGCCGATCACCGCCCTGCTGACCACCCTGGCCGGCGCCGCCATGGCCGGGGTGCCGCTGTTCAACGGCTTCCTCTCCAAGGAGATGTTCTTCACCGAGACCCTGGAGACCCCGGTGCTCGGCGGGCTGAGCTGGCTGCTGCCGGTGCTCGCCACCCTGGGCGGCGTCCTCTCGGTGGCCTACTCGCTGCGCCTGGTGCATGCGGTGTTCTTCAAGCCGGCCCGCGAGGCGCCGCCGAAGTCGCCCCACGAGCCGCCCTGGCTGATGCGCGCCCCGGTGGCGCTGCTGGTGGTGATCTGCGTGCTCGTGGGCCTCGCCCCGGTCCTGGCCGAGGGCCTGCTGGGCCTGGCACTGATGCCGGTGCTCGGCGAGGCGATGAGCTTCCACCTGGCGATCTGGCACGGGTTCAACCTGCCGCTCGCCATGAGCGGGGTGGCGCTGGTCGCCGGCGTGGCGATGTACGCCCGCCATGCCGACCTGCAGCGCTTCCTCAAGGGCTTTCGTCCGGTGGACGCACGCCTGGTGTTCGAGGGCGCCGTGCAGCGGCTCTCCGCCTGGGCCGAGACGACGCTGCGCATCATCGACAACGGCTCCCAGCAGCGCTACGTCGGCCTGCTGCTGCTGGCCTCGCTGGTGGTGGCGGGGCTCGGCCTTTCCGGCATGCCGCTGCTCACCGGCGACCAGGGCAACCAGCCCGTCGACGGCGTGCTGCTGGTGGGGGCCGGGCTGCTGATCTTCGGCGGCATCGCCACCGCCGCCACCCACCGCTATCGCCTGATCTCGCTGCTGATGCTCTCGGTGGTGGGGCTCGTGGTGTCGCTGACCTTCGCGCGCTTCTCGGCGCCCGACCTGGCGCTGACCCAGCTGTCGGTGGAGGTGGTGACCATGATCCTGCTGATGCTGGCGCTCTATTTCCTGCCCCAGCGCACCTCCCGCGAGACCTCGGCGACGCGCAACGTGCGCGACATCGTGCTGGCCGGCGCCCTGGGCATGGCCGTGGCCAGCCTCAACTACGCGGTGCTGACCCGCGACACCGCCAGCCTCTCGAGCTTCTTCCTGGAGAACAGCGTGTCCGGCGGCGGGGGCCACAACGTGGTCAACGTGATCCTCGTCGACTTCCGCGGCTTCGATACCCTGGGCGAGATCACCGTGCTGGCCCTGGCGGGCCTCGCCATCTTCAAGCTGCTGCGTCGCCTGCGCCTGTTCATGCCCCACAGCGACACCGAGGGCCGGCTGTGGTCGCCGGACCGCTACCCGGCGATCCTCACCTCCATCTCCATGGCCCTGCTGCCGCTGGCGCTGCTGGTCTCGGCGTTCATCTTCCTGCGCGGCCATAACATGCCCGGCGGTGGCTTCATCGCCGGCCTGGTCACCGCGGTGGCGATGATCCTGCTCTACATGGCCCGCGGCGTGGAGTGGGCCCAGGAGCGGCTGCAGTTCGAGTACCAGCCGGTGGCGATCGCCGGCGTCGGCATCGCGACCCTGACGGGACTCGGCAGCTGGCTGTTCGGCGAACCGTTCCTGACCTCGGCCTTCGGGCACTTCCACCTGCCGGTGATCGGCGACTTCGAGCTGGCGACCGCCCTGCTCTTCGATCTGGGGGTCTACCTGGCGGTGGTCGGGGCCACCCTGATGATCCTGGCCAACCTGGGCAAGGTCACCACGCCGCACAGCCCGGCCAAGGGCGCCCCGGCCAGCGACGAGAACCTGTCCCGTTCCAGCAAGGAGAAACACTGATGGAAAGCCTCTACGCCATCACCACCGGCGTGCTGACCGCCTGCGGGCTCTACCTGACGCTGCGCGGTCGGACCTTCCCGGTCGTCGTCGGGCTGACCCTGCTCTCCTATGCGGTCAACCTCTTCCTGTTCTCCATGGGAGGCCTGACGACCGGCGGTGCGGCGATCATCGATGGCCAGTCCCACTTCGCCGACCCCCTGCCCCAGGCGCTGGTGCTGACCGCCATCGTGATCGGCTTCGCCATGACCGCCTTCGTGGTCATCCTGGCCATGCGCGCCCGCAGCGAGCTGGGCAATGACCACGTCGACGGTCGCAAGCGAGAGGAGCCTCACCGGTGATGCAGCACCTGATCGTTCTCCCCGTCGTCCTGCCGCTGGTGGTGGGACTGATCCTGCTGCGCAGCCGACACGGCGCCATGCGCACCCACCGCCGGGTGGGCGTCGCCGCGACCGCCCTGCTGGTGGCGGTGGCGACGCTGATGCTGGCCCTCGCCGCCGGCGGCGAGGTCACCTACTACGCGCTGGGCGGCTGGCAGCCGCCGTTCGGCATCGTGCTGGTGCTCGACCGCCTCTCGGCCCTGATGATCATGGTCACCTCGGTGCTGGCGCTGGGCTGCGTGATCTTCGCCTGCGCCGGCGACGACGAACGCGGCAGCAACTTCCACGGCCTCTTCCAGCTGCAGCTGATGGGCATCAACGGCGCCTTCCTGACCGGCGACCTGTTCAACCTCTTCGTGTTCTTCGAGGTGCTGCTGCTGGCCTCCTACGCGCTGCTGATCCACGGCGGCGGCAAGTCGCGGATCCAGTCGGCGGTGCACTACGTGGTGCTCAACCTGGTCGGCTCGTCGCTGTTTCTGATCAGCGTCGGCGTGCTCTACGGTGCCACCGGCACCCTCAACATGGCCGACATGGCCGTGCGCCTGGGGGAGCTGCCCGCCGAACGCGCGGGCCTGGTCACGGCGGGCGGCCTGATGCTGCTGGTGGTGTTCGGCCTCAAGGCCGCCATCCTGCCGCTCTACTTCTGGCTGCCGCGGGCCTATGCCGCCGCCCCGGCCCCAGTCGCCGCGCTCTTCGCGATCATGACCAAGGTCGGCATCTACGCCATCCTGCGGGTCTATTCGCTGATCTTCGGCGAGCAGGCCGGGGGACTGGAGGCCCTCGAGCGCCCCTGGGTATGGTGGCTGTCGCTGGCGACGATGGTGGTGGCCGGCATCGGCGTGCTGGCCGCCCGCGACCTGCGCCTGATGGTCGCCTACCTGGTGGTCATCTCGGTGGGCACGCTGCTGGCCGGCATCGGCATGGGCTCGCCGGAGGCCGTCTCCGCCCTGCTCTACTACCTGGTGCACAGCACCCTGATCACCGGCGCGCTCTTCCTGCTGGCCGAGATGATCGGCCTGCAGCGGGGCAAGGCGGGCACGCGACTGGTCAAGGGGCGTCCGCTGCGCGACGGCCATTTGCTGGCGGGGCTGTTCTTCGTCGGGGCGATCGCCGTGGCCGGGCTGCCACCGCTGTCGGGCGCCATCGGCAAGGCCCTGCTGCTCGATGCCGCCGCGCCCTGGCAGCAGCCGTGGCTGTGGCCGATCCTGCTCGGCACGGGCCTGGCCACGCTGGTCGCCCTCTCGCGCGCCGGCTCGACGCTGTTCTGGCGCAGCCATGACGGCGAGGCCGGCGGCGAGGCGCTCTCGCGCACGCGCTGGCTCGGCGTCGGCGGGCTGCTTGCCGCCTCGCCGCTGCTGGTCGCCCTGGCGGGCCCGGTCAGCGACTACACCCGCGCCACCGCCGACCAGCTGGCCGACCCGGATGTGCTGGTGCGCGCCGTCCTGTCTGATGCCGGAGAGTCCCCATGATCACGCCTCGTCGCTGGCTCCCCCTCCCCCTGCTGTCGATCCTGCTGCTGGTCGTCTGGCTGCTGATGGCCCGCAGCATCGCGCCGGGGCAGATCCTGCTGGGTGGGGTGCTGGCCCTGCTCATTCCGATGGCCACCTACCGCTTCTGGGACGCCCAGCCCCACGTGGCGCGGCCCTGGCTGCTGCTGCGCTTCGTTGCGCGCGTGCTCGGCGACATCCTGATCGCCAACATCCAGGTGGCCTGGCTGATCATCAATCCGCGCCAGCGCATGCGCCCGGCCTTCGTCGTCTACCCGCTGATGCTGGAGGAGCGCTTCACCATCACGCTGCTGGCCAACACCATCAGCCTCACCCCGGGCACGGTATCGGCCAACCTGCGCATGGACGGCAAGTCGCTGCTGATCCATACCCTCGACATGGAGGACGAGGACGCGCTGATCGAGACGATACGCGAGCGCTACGAGCGGCCGTTGAAGGAGATCTACGAATGCTAGACATCGCCCTGAAGATCAGCATCACGCTGATCCTGATATCCATCCTGCTGAACGCCTATCGCCTGACGGCCGGGCCCGACATGCCCGATCGCATCCTGGCGCTGGACACCATGTACGTGAACTCCATCGCGCTGATCGTGCTGATGGGGCTGTGGCTGAACACCAAGATCTATTTCGAGGCCGCACTGCTGATCGCCATGCTCGGCTTCATCAGCACGGTGGCGGTCTGCAAGTACATCCTGCGCGGCGACATCATCGAATAGGCCAGCAACGTCGGAGCCACCATGAACGTCTACGTCATTCTCGAGGGCGTCATCGCCTTCTTCCTGATCGCCGGCGGCATCTTCGCCTTCATCGGTTCGCTGGGCATGGCCCACCTGCGCGACTTCTACATGCGCCTGCACGGACCGACCAAGTCGACGACGCTGGGGATCGGCTGCATCCTGATCAGCTCGATGCTCTACTTCTCGACCATCCAGGGCGCCCCCATCATCCAGGAGATGCTGATCACGCTGTTCCTGTTCATCACCGCACCGGTGAGCGCCCACCTGCTCGCCAAGACGGGCCTTCACCTCAAGCTCAAGCACGTGCCCAAGACCGTCGGCAAGCCCGTGGAGCTCTATCGCGAGGAGGTCGGCGAGAAGCCCGTCCCGCACCCGGAGCGGTGACCGTTCCGGCGCGACGCTAGACCCAGCCGCCGAGCTCGTTCTCGATCACCGCGAGCAGCGCGGCGATGTGGTCGTCGCGATCGTTCAGGCAGGGAACGTAGGTGAAGGTCTCGCCGCCGGCCGCGAGGAAGGCGTCGCGGATCTCCTCCTCGATCTCCTCGAGGGTCTCCACGCAGTCGGCCGAGAAGGCCGGCGAGACCACCGCGATGTGCTTCCTGCCCTGGCGGGCCAGCTCGGCGACATGCTCCACGGTGGCCGGCCCCACCCACTCCTCGGGCCCGAACTTCGACTGGAAGGCCGTCTGGATGGATGACGCCTCCCAGCCCAGGCGCTCGCGCAGCAGGCGCGTGGTCTTCTGACACTGGCAGTGGTAGGGGTCGCCCTCCAGCAGGTAGCGCTTGGGCACGCCGTGGTAGGAGGCCACCAGCACCTCCGGCGGCGTCTCGGCGGCCTCATAGGCCTCGCGCACCGAGTTGGCCAGGGCGTCGAGATAGGCGGGATGCTCGAAGTAGGCCGGCACGGTGCGCAGGGAGGGCTGCCACTTGAGCTTCATCATGGTGCGGAAGGCCTGATCGTTGGCGGTGGCCGTGGTCGGCGAGGCGTACTGGGGATAGAGCGGGAAGAACAGGATCCGTTCGCAGCCCTCGGCCTGCAGGCGGCGCAGCACGCTGTCGGTGGAGGGATTGCCGTAGCGCATGCAGAAGTCCACCACCACCCGGTCACCAAAGCGCTCGCCCAGCCCCTCGGCCACCTTGCGGGTCTGCTCCCGGGTAATGGTCAGCAGCGGGCTCTCGTCCTTTTCGGTGTTCCAGATGCCGCGGTAGGCCTCGCCGGACTTGAAGGGCCGACGCGAGAGGATGATCAGCTGCAGCAGCGGCTGCCACTTCCAGTCCGGGTAGTCGACCACCCGCTTGTCGGAGAGGAACTCGCTCAGGTAACGGCGCATCGACCAGTAGTCGGTGGCATCCGGCGTGCCCAGGTTGGCCAGCACCACGCCCACCTTGCCCCGCGGGACGGCGGGGTGGTCGGCGGGCGCGTGGGGCGGGCGATCCGCCCGGGGCTGGTCGTGGTCGGAGGCGGCGAGCGACGTCTCGGGGGCGGCCATGAAGTCATCCTTGTGAAAGCACGAGTGAACGGGATCGCTGAGTGCGAGGCAGGCTAAAGCCTACCATCGACGGGCACCATCGCGGAATCGAGTTATACTATGACAATCATTTGTATAACTCCTGGTCAATTTATGCCCAAACCGCTGATCCTGATCCTCGGCGACCAGCTGAGCCACGACCTCGCCAGCCTGCGCGACCTGCCGGACGAGGCGGTCATCGCCCTGTGCGAGGTAGGCGCCGAGACGAGCTACGTGCCCCACCACCCCCAGAAGATCGCGCTGATCTTCTCGGCCATGCGCCACTTCGCCGATGCGCTGCGCGAGCGCGGCTTGTTCGTGCATTACAGCGCCCTGGAGGACGCCGACAACGCCCAGGACCTGATCCGTGAGGCCGAGCGCCTGGCCGCCCACTACGGCTGCGACGAGATCCGCGCCGTGCGCCCGGGCGAGTGGCGACTATGGCAGGCGATGCGCGAGCGGGCCGAGGCCGAGCCGCCCTGGCGGCTCATCGAGGACGATCGCTTCTTCGCCACCCCCGAGGCCTTCGACGCCTGGGCCCGCGAGCGCAAGGCCCCGCGCCAGGAACACTTCTATCGCCTGCTGCGCCGCCAGACTGGGCTCTTGATGGAGGGCGACGAGCCCGCCGGCGGCCGCTGGAACTTCGATCACGACAACCGCGAGCCGCTGCCCGACGCGATACACCCGCCCGCGCCGCCCGAGCACCGTCATGACGCCACCACCGAGGCGGTGCTCGCCCTGGTGGCCGAGCGCTTCGGCGATCACTTCGGCACCCTCGCGGGCTTCCATTGGCCGGTCACCCGCGACCAGGCGCTGGAGGAGCTGGCGCATTTCCTCGAGCACCGGCTGGCGGAGTTCGGTCGCCTGCAGGACGCCATCAGCGATGCCGAGCCGTTTCTCTACCATTCGCGGCTCTCCGCGGCGCTCAACCTCGGGCTGCTCTCGCCCCGGGAGGTGTGCGAGGCGGTCGAGCGCGAGTACCACGAGGGGCGCGCGCCGCTGAACGCCGTGGAGGGCTTCATCCGCCAGGTGCTGGGCTGGCGGGAGTACGTGCGCGGGATCTACTGGACGCGCATGCCCGACTACAAGCGCGGCAACGCCCTGGGCGCCCGACGGGGCCTGCCGAGCTTCTTCTGGGACGGGAACACCGAGATGCGCTGCCTGCGTCGCGCCATCGAGATGACCCGCGACCACGCCTACGCCCACCACATCCAGCGGCTGATGGTCACCGGCAACTTCGCGCTGCTCTGCGACGTGGCCCCCGAAGCCCTCTGCGACTGGTACCTGGCCGTCTACGCCGACGCCTGCGAGTGGGTGGAGCTGCCCAACACCCTGGGGATGGTGCTGCACGCCGACGGCGGGCTGATGGGCTCCAAGCCCTACTGCGCCTCGGGCAAGTACATCGATCGCATGTCGGATCACTGCCGGCACTGCCGCTTCGACCCGAAGCAGGCCACGGGCCCCGACGCCTGCCCCTTCAACAGCCTCTACTGGGACTTCCTCGAGCGTCACGCCGACACCCTCGGCGCCAACCCGCGCATGAAGCTGATCTACGGCAGCCTGTCGCGCATGAGCGATGACAAGCGTGCGGCCCTGCGTGACCAGGCCGGGGCCTTCCTCGAACGGCTCGATGCCGGACCCGCCTACGGCCAAGGGGTACATCGTGCGGGCTATGGCGATGCCGAGACGCATGACGCCAGCGAGGATCCCACCACCGCCAAGGAGACGACGCCATGACCCGACGCGCCACGCTCGCCGCCCGCGCCCCGGTGACCCTCTTCCACGACGGCCACTGTCCGCTGTGCCAGCGGGAGGTCGCCTGGCTGTCGCGCCATCCGCGCCGCGAGCGGGTCAGGCTGGTGGACATCCAGGCGACGGATTTCGATGCCGCGCGTCTCGGCGCCAGCTTTTCGGCAATGATGGGCCGATTGCATGTTCGCGACGAGGACGGACGCTGGTACGTGGGCATGGACGCCAGCCGCGCGCTCTATGCGGTGCTGGGCTATCGACGGCTGGTCTGGCTGAGCACCCTGCCGGGGATCGGCGGGGTGATGGACGCGGGCTATCGCGGGTTTGCCCGCCGTCGTCTGCGCCTGGGTCGCTGGCTGGCACGGCGGGGGAAGCGCTAGCTCGGGGAGGGAAGTCGCTCGGAAGCGCGGGGTCAGAAGACCAGCGGCATGCGCGAGGTCAGCGGATCGTGATAGTGCGCCTCGCGCCCGACGACCTCGTCGTGGGGCACGTGCTGAACCAGGTAGGCGCGGTGGATGCCCGCCCGGCGCAGCTCGAGGTAGACGTCGTCCAGCGAGCGAAACAGGATCGGCTTGCCGGCGCGGGTCAGCATGTGGCGGCCGCCCTCCACGTCCTCGAGTTCGACCTGGTAGAAGCGGCTGCCGGCATGGCCGATCACGCGCATCTCGAAATTGTCGTGGTCAGCCACGAAGGCCTTCAACGCCTGGAAATCCATGGGCCATCCTCCTGATGTCCGGTCGGTGGTGTCGGTACACGTTCGGGACAGCCTGGAGCGCCCCGATGACGATCACGTGTCGCCGATGTTACCTTCCAGTGACCCTGGCTCCCGCGCGAGGTTCCAGGCCTACTGATATTCGGAGGGGTCGATGGCCTTGCCCAGGGAGTTACGGTCGACCCACTTGCCGGCCTTGGTCTCCTTGTAGCGGAACACCACCTTGTCGCCGACCTTCACCGGAAGCTCGGAGTCCTCGGTCTGATAGCTGTACGCCTCGCCATCCACCTGCAGGTGGTAGCGATAGAGGTCGGGCATCCCCAGCCACTCCTTGAAGGGACCTTCACGCTCCATCGACTGGAGCTCGCCGCGCCCCTCGAGTTTCGGGGTCCGCTGGCGATTGCCGCGTCGAAATCCGCCTGCCATGGTGTCTCCTGCCTGTGGGGTTCAAGGGAACGGCATTATACGGGGCCGAGGACGGGACTCAAGGCCGCCGTCACTCGCCGAAGGCCTCGCGATAGCTGTCCGGCGCCAGGTCCTCGAAGCGCGTGTACTTGCCGATGAAGGCCATGTGCACCGTGCCGATGGGACCGTTACGCTGCTTGCCGATGATCACCTCGGCCAGCCCCTGGTTGTCGGGATTATCCGGATTGTAGACCTCGTCGCGATAGACGAAGCCGATGATGTCGGCGTCCTGCTCGATGGCGCCGGACTCGCGCAGGTCCGACATCACCGGGCGCTTGTTGGGACGCTGCTCGAGGGAGCGGTTGAGCTGGGAGAGCGCCACCACCGGGCAGCCGAACTCCTTGGCCAGCCCCTTGAGGGAGCGCGAGATCTCCGAGATCTCGCCGGTGCGGTTCTCCGAGAAGCCCGGGATCTGCATCAGCTGCAGATAGTCGATCATGATCAACCCCAGGTTGCCCTGTTCGCGCACCACGCGGCGGATGCGCGAGCGCATCTCGCTGGGCGACAGCGCCGCGGTGTCGTCGATGAACAGCTGCTTGTCCTTGAGCAGGTTGACCGCCGAGGTGAGGCGCGGCCAGTCCTCGTCCTCCAGCTGGCCGGTGCGCACCCGGGTCTGGTCGATACGCCCCAGCGAGGAGAGCATGCGCAGCATCAGCGACTCGGCGGGCATCTCCATGGAGAACACCATCACCGGCTTGTCGCTCGAGATCACCGCGTGCTCGACCAGGTTCATGGCGAAGGTGGTCTTGCCCATCGAGGGGCGCCCGGCAATGATCACCAGGTCCGAGGGCTGCAGGCCCGAGGTCATCTCGTCGAGGTCGCGAAAGCCGGTCGAGAGGCCGGTCATCTCGCCCTGCATGTTGAACAGCTCGTCGATGCGATCGACCGCCTTGGTCAGCAGCTCGCTCATGCCGATGGGGCCGCCCGACTTGGGCCGCTCCTCGCTGATCTGGAAGACCAGCCGCTCGGCCTCGTCGACCAGCTCGTCGGCGGGGCGTCCCTGGGGGCTGAAGGCGCCGTCGGCGATCTGGCTGGCCGCGCGGATCAGCTTGCGCAGGGTGGCGCGCTCGCGAACGATGTCGGCATAGGCGCGGATGTTGCTGGCCGAGGGCGTGTTACGCGCCAGCTCGGCGAGGTAGGCCAGCCCCCCCACGGTATCCAGCTGGTCGCGCCCCTCCAGGGCCTCGGAGAGGGTCACCACGTCCAGCGGCCGCCCCGACTCGGCCAGGCCCGCCATGACGTTGAAGACCAGCCGGTGCTCGTAGCGATGGAAGTCGTCCGCCACCAGGCGGTCGGCCACGTTATCCCACGCCTGGTTGTCGAGCATCAGCCCGCCGAGCACCGACTGCTCGGCCTCCACGGAGTGGGGCGGCACCTTGAGGGCGGCGGTTTCCTGGTCGATGGCGACGGGTTCGTTCATGGTGCGCGGACCTTCAGGAGGGAAAGGGGCAGGCTCATTCTACCCGATGGCGGGCGAGGCAAGAAAAGGGACAAAAAAGGGGCGAGGATTCGCTCCTCGCCCCCTCTTGACGCGGCACGCCCCGAGGCGCGTGCCGGGCAGCGACCTTACTCGGCCACCACCACCACACGCACGGTGGCGTCGACTTCGGCATGCAGGTGCAGGTCGATGTCGTACTCGCCGGTCTGGCGAATCGGACCCTGCGGCATGCGCACTTCGCTCTTGGCGACCTCGATCCCGGCGCTGGAGATGGCCTCGGCCAGATCGCGCGGACCGATGGAACCGAACAGCTTGCCCTCGTCGCCGGCCTTGGAGACCAGAGAGAGCTCGATGTCGTTGAGCTGTTCGGCACGCGCCTCGGCCTCGGCCTTGCGCTCGGCGGCCTGGGCCTCGAGCTCGGCACGCTGCGCCTGGAAGGCCTCGATGTTGTCCTTGGTGGCCGGCACGGCGAGGCCGTAGGGCACCAGGTAGTTGCGGCCGTAACCGGGCTTGACGGTGACCTGGTCACCCAGACCGCCCAGCTTGCCAATCTTGTCGAGCAGAATGACGTCCATTCTCGTAAACCTCTTGTCAGTGGCTGCGGGCCAGTCGTCCACGGAAGTCCGTGAACGTGTCGATGAAGGCCATGAGCAGCACAATGAGAATCATGGGCCAGGTGGTGATCAGCAGCACATAGAAGGCGACCAGCCACAGCCCGTTCATTCCCTTCAATCCGATAACACCATGCACCAGCGCGATGCCGGCCACCAGCAGCGGCACCCAGGCCAGCATGCCCAGGGCCGGGAGCCCCAGCACGGCGCCGAGCACCCCGAGCATCACCAGCATGGCGAGCTCGCGGGGCAGCAGGCGCAGCGCGTGGAACTCCTCGCGGAACCCGCCCGGGTTGTAGAGCCCGGCCTGCCAGCCGCGCGCCAGGGCCAGGCAGGCCACGGCGGCGAGCAGCACGATCAGCGCGGTCACGCCGCTGATCATCAGGCCGGCCAGATGCTCGGTATCCATGCCCTGGGCCGAGAGCTCGCTGAGCATCGCCGCGATATCCGGCGAGCCCTGGCGCAGCTGCTCCAGCACGAAGGCGGCCCCGCCCGGTGGCAGGAAGATGCCCAGCTGGATCATGCCCGCCCCGGCCAGGGTGCCGGCGATGATCGCCTCACTCCAGCTCAACCGGGCGCGCAGCACCACCGCCATCAGCGTCACCAGCAGCACGCTGGCGAGCGGGATGACGTCTCCCTGGGTCCACCAAAGGCCGGCGGGTGCCGCCGCGGCGAGGATCACCGGCAGCGAGGCGGCCATGCCCTGACGCAGCGTGACCAGGCCCACCACGGCGGCACCCAGCCAGAAGAGCCAGGGAATGGCGGTGCCCGCCGCGGCCCCCAGGGCCGCGTAGGGCGTGCCGCGCATCATCCAGCGGGCGACGGGCAACATCACGCGCAGTGCTTACTGGTGGCTGTCGGTGTAGGGCAGCAGCGCCAGGTAGCGTGCCCGCTTGATGGCGGTGGACAGCTGGCGCTGGTAACGGGCCTTGGTCCCGGTGATACGGCTGGGAACGATCTTGCCGGTCTCGGTGATGTAGGCCTTGAGCGTGTCCAGATCCTTGTAATCGATCTGCTTCACGCCTTCAGCGGTAAAGCGGCAGAACTTACGGCGACGGAAAAAGCGTGCCATGGGAAGACTCCTTCAGAGGTGCGATGGGTGTGCTCAGGCGGATTCGGTGCTGCGCGGCTTCTCGTCGCGACGAACACGCTTCTCTTCCACCGGCTTCATCATCGGAGAGGCCTCGGTGACGGCTTCCTTGGCGCGAACCACCAGGCTGCGGATGATGGCATCGTTGAAGCGGAAGATGTTCTCGATCTCGTCGAGGGTCTCGCCGCTGCACTCGACGTTCATCAGCACGTAGTGAGCCTTGTGGATCTTGTTGATCGGGTAGGCCATGTGGCGACGGCCCCAATCTTCGAGGCGATGCACGGTGCCGCCGTTCTCGGTGACGAGGCCGGTGTAGCGCTCGACCATGGCCGGGACCTGCTCGCTCTGGTCCGGGTGGACCATGAAGACGATCTCGTAGTGACGCATGGGATCTCCTTGCGGTTTGGCAGCTTCCACAGTGACGACCTCGGGTCGCTCAGGGGAAGCAAGGAGTGATTGTCAAAAGACGGGTTGTCAGAAGACAGGAATGCCCGCTCGCAGGACGAGCGGGCGCAGGTATTCTAGTGATATGTGCCGCGCCTGGCAAGGCAAGGGCGATTCAGCCGCCCTTGCCTGCACCCTGGCGCTGGCGCACCGCCTCGAAGAGGCAGATCCCGGTGGCCACCGAGACGTTGAGGCTGGAGACGCTGCCGGCCATGGGCAGCTTGACCAGGGTGTCGCAGGCCTCGCGGGTCAGCCGCCGCATGCCCTTGCCCTCGGCGCCCATCACCAGGGCCGCGGGGCCGGTGAAATCGGCCTCATAGAGGCTCGACTCGGCCTCGCCGGCGGTGCCGGTGATCCAGACCCCCAACTCCTTCATCTTGGCCAGCGTCCGCGCCAGGTTGGTGACCTGGTAGACCGGCATGCTCTCGGCGGCCCCGCAGGCGACCTTGCGCACCGCGGCGTTGAGCGGCGCCGCCTTGTCCTTGGGCACGATGACCCCGTGGACCCCGGCGGCATCGGCGCTGCGCAGGCAGGCGCCGAAGTTGTGCACGTCGGTGACGCCGTCGAGCACCAGCAGCAGCGGCGGCGCCGCGTGGGGCCAGCCCTCGAGCCGCAGCCACAGCGACGCCTCGCCCTCGAAGGCGAGCGGCGTGGCGAAGGCGATGATGCCCTGGTGAGAGGCGCCCTGGGCGAGCTGGTCGAGCTCGTCACGGGGGCGCGACTGCAGGCGCGCGCCGCCCTGGCGCGCGGCCTCGACCAGCTCGGCCAGGCGAGCGCCGGCGCTGCCCTCCTGCACCCAGACCTCACGGGGCGTCTCGCCGCGATCGAGCAGCGCCCGCACCGCGTGGACGCCGAACACGGCCTCGAGCCCGCCGGGCGTCGACGGGGCCCGACGCGGCGCCCCGCGCGACGCGCGCGGCTTCCTGTGCCCTGCCGCCATCAGCCGCGGCCCTTCGACCGCCGCGGGCCACGGCGACGCTTGCCGCCCTTGCCCGACTTGTCATCGCCGCCCTTGTCGGCGCCGCCGCGAGGCTTGCGCGGCTGACGCTTGGGACGCGGCTTCTCGTCGGCCAGCTCGAAGTCGATCTTGCGATCGTCCAGGTCGACGCGGGCCACCTGCACCGAGACACCATCGCCGAGGCGATAGCTGATGCCGCTGCGCTCGCCCTTGAGGCGATGCTTCTCGGGCTCGTAGTGGTAGTAGTCGGAGGGCAGCGAGGTGACGTGCACCAGCCCCTCGACGTACACCTCATCGAGGCGCACGAAGATGCCGAACTGCGTCACCGAGGCGATGCTGCCGTCGTAGACCTCGCCGAGCTTGTCGGACATGAACTCGCACTTGAGCCAGTCCTCGACGTCGCGGGTGGCATCGTCGGCACGGCGCTCGGTCATCGAGCAGTGCTCGCCGAGCTCGAGCATCTGCTCGAAGGTATAGGGCGACCACTTGCTCGGCGGCTCGACCGCGGCGCCCTCGGCGCGCAGCACGGTGTTGGTCTGGCGCGGCCCACGGATCACCGAGCGGATGGCGCGGTGGACCAGCAGATCCGGATAGCGGCGGATCGGCGAGGTGAAGTGCGCATAGGCCGGATAGGCCAGGCCGAAGTGGCCGTCGTTCTGCGGCGAGTAGACCGCCCGGCTCATCGAGCGCAGCATCACGGTCTGGATCACGTCGGCGTCGTCGCGGCCCTTGATCGCCTCGGCCAGGTCGCGATAGTCCTGCGGGCTCGGGTCATCGCCGCCCGGCAGCGACAGGCCCAGCTCGTTGAGGAACAGGCGCAGCTTGTCGAGACGCTCCGGCGAGGGCTTCTCGTGGATGCGATAGAGCGCCGGCAGGTCGTGCTTGTCGAGGAAGCGCGCCGTGGCGACGTTGGCCGCCAGCATGCACTCCTCGATGATCTTGTGGGCGTCGTTGCGGCTGCGCGGCACGATCTTCTCGATCTTGCGCTCGTCGTTGAAGACGATCGCCGTCTCGGTGGTCTCGAAGTCGATGGCCCCGCGCTCCACGCGAGCCTCGCGCAGCAGCCGATAGAGCGAGTGCAGGTTCTTGAGCGACGGCACCAGCTCGCTGTACTCCTCGCGCAGCGCCTCGCCCTGCTCCCCCTCGTCGTCGAGGATGGCGGCGACCTTGTTGTAGGTCAGGCGCGCATGGGACTGGAACACCGCCTCATAGAAACGGTAGCGGCTGATCGCCCCGCTCTGGGAGATGTTCATCTCGCAGACCAGCGCCAGGCGATCGACGGCCGGGTTCAGCGAGCAGAGCCCGTTGGAGAGCAGCTCCGGCAGCATCGGCACCACCTGCCCCGGGAAGTAGACCGAGTTGCCGCGGGTGATCGCCTCCTGATCCAGGGCGCTGCCGGGACGCACGTAGTGGGAGACGTCGGCGATGGCCACCAGCAGCTTCCAGCTGCCCGACTTGGTCTTCCAGGCACAGACGGCGTCGTCGAAGTCCTTGGCGCTCTCGTCATCGATGGTCACCAGCGGCACATGCCGCAGGTCGATGCGATTCGCCTTGTCCGCCTGGGCCACCTCGGCCGACATGCCGGCGATCTGGTCGTGCACCTCGGGCGGGAACTCGGCGGGAATCTCATAGCTGCGAATGGCGATATCGATCTCCATCCCCGGGTCCATGCGCTCGCCGAGCACCTCGATCACCTCGCCCACCGGCTGCACGCGGGTCTCGGGCTGCTGGGTGATCCTCGCGGAGATCACCTGGCCATCCTGAGCGCCACCGCAGGCGCTGTGGGGGATGATGATCTCCTGGGTGATGCGCGAGTTCTCGGGGATCAGCACCCCGAATTCCGGGGTGTTGGCCCGGTAGACGCCGACGATCTCCTGGGTGTTGCGCGCCAGCACCTCGACGATGGTCGCCTCGTCACGCCCGCGGCGATCGCGGCCGCTGACCCGCACCAGCACGTGGTCGCCGTGGAAGACGCGGCGCATCTGGCGGGGCGGCATGACCAGGTCCGGTTTCTTGCCGTCATCGCGCAGCAGGAAGCCGAAGCCGTCACGGTGCCCCAGCACCTTGCCCTTGATCAGGTCGAGCTTGTCGATCAGCGCATAGGCATTGCGACGGTTGCGCAGCACCTGGCCATCGCGCTCCATCGCCGCCAGGCGACGCCGCACCGCCTCCTGGAGATCCTCGTCCTCGAGACCCAGCTGCTGGCTCATCGCCTCGTGGGTCATCGGTTTGCCGGCCTCTTCGAGGCGCGCCAACAGGTATTCTCGGCTGGGGGCAGGCTTGTCGTACTTGTGGGCTTCGCGTTTCGCGTGCGGATCGTCGCTGAGCGTCCAGTGGGTCATGCGGAGGGCATCCTTGGCGGCATCATGAGCAGCGTGATCGAATGGGCGCGGGGACGGCGTCCGGCGCGTGTCTTCTGGCGTTTCGAGTCGTTTGTCATGCGCGCAGTATAGCGCTGGCGCCCCCATCACCCAACCATGGCGGCACCACGAACCCCCGGCCGGCAACAAAAAAACCGCCTTTTTCATCGCCCGGGCGCTTGCATCATCGAACGAATCCGGTACCATACGCCTCGCCTGCCCAGATGGCGGAATTGGTAGACGCGCTAGCTTCAGGTGCTAGTGTCCTTACGGACGTGGAGGTTCAAGTCCTCTTCTGGGCACCATCGATATCCCCTCGCTCGCCGATCGGATATCCGGGAGTTCTCTCCCACGCTCTTTGTCAGCTCGAGTCGCACGTGTTCGCCCAGGTGGCGGAATTGGTAGACGCGCTAGCTTCAGGTGCTAGTGTCCTTACGGACGTGGAGGTTCAAGTCCTCTCCTGGGCACCATCGTTCACGCGATACGCCCGAACACGACGACCGCATGATGCGCCCAGGTGGCGGAATTGGTAGACGCGCTAGCTTCAGGTGCTAGTATCCTTACGGATGTGGAGGTTCAAGTCCTCTCCTGGGCACCACTTCTCGCGTCATGCAGACGAGCCTTACATCGATGCCTTATCAAAAAACCGCGACATGGATCGCGGTTTTTTTGTGCCCGCTCAGAAGCGCCCGGGCAACCTGGCCACCGCCTCGAGGCCCCAGCCGGCGGTGTTGACCCGCCCCTCCAGGTCCTCGGCCGCCGCCGGCGCGAGCCGCGGCAGGAAGTCCAGGCCGGTGCGCGCCTCCACCTCGTCGATGCTCACCAGGAAGTCGTCCAGCGGCTCGTCGCCCGAGACCCGCTGCGGCATGATGAAGGCCAGCGCCCGGGGCTCATCCCCCGGCACCACCAGGATCTTGTAGAAGGCCTCGGGCACCTCCACCAGCCCGACGCGGTTGAGCACGTTGTCCCGGAAGCGCTCGGGGAAGATCGGCCCGGTGATCACCTGCAGGGCGGTGAAGCGCGGCACGAAGTGATCCATCACCACCTCCTCCAGCCGCTGCCAGAGGCGGCGATTGAGCTCGGGCCGCTGGGGGGTCATGTTGCTCATCAGGAAGGTATCGCGCTGGGCCCCGCTGCCGTGAACCGCCGCGATGGCATAGTTGGGCGCGAGATGACCACGGTCGTAGCCGCTGCCGAAGTAGCTCTCCGGGGCGATCGGCCACAGGGCCCGCCAGTCGCGGCGAAAGGCGGGGCGCGGCCCGGCCTCGGGATCCTCGACCCGCCGCAGCTGGTAGCCGACCCAGAGCGGATTGACGCGCACGTCGGACCAGCCCACCAGGAAGCCGTCGTTACGCAGCACGCGATGAAAGGTCAGCGGCGTGAGGTCCTGCCAGGTGGTGACACCCTGCCAGCTCAGCTCGTCGCGAAGCTCACGCTCCTGGAGGTGCCAGAGCCCCGTGGCGACCGCCAGGAACAGGGCCGTGATGCCGAAACGACGCGCCCGGTGTCGCCAGCGCTGGCCACCGCGCCTTCGTCTTGCTGCCATGCCTGCACCATCCCTGTCCGTTCACGACGAAGCCGGCGGTCGTCGGGTCACCGCACCTCTCACCAGCCCAGCGAGAACATGGTCTCCAGGTCATGGCGGGAGTGAACCTGCATGGCGTTGAGGGTTTCGGTGTCGCGGATGCCCTCGACGGCATTGAGGCGCCCGGTGACCAGCTCCGCGAGGCTTTCGAAGTCGCGGGTCCGCGCGATGGCCACCAGGTCATAGCGGCCGCAGGTGGAATAGACCTCGCTGATCCCCTCCACGTCGGCCAGCCGCTCGGCCACGGCCTTGACCTGGCCCTGCTCGGCATTGATCAGAATCACGGCATTCTGCATCGCACTTCTCCCTGCTCAAGGCGCTCTCGCGCGCATAGGTTCCGGTCGGCCGGGGGCCACCGCAGCTGGCGCGAGTATAGCAGCGCCGGCGCGGGCACTGCACCGGCGCCGGGCCGACCGTCGCCTCGCGCTTCGCCCCCGCCCGGCCGCGCGGCGGATTGCCGCATGGCCCCCGTGCGATTCGCGATGCCTCATTGAGTTGACTACCATGGAACGGTCGAACTCCGCCGGCGAACGCCGGTCGGAACAAGGGTGGTGCAAGGCGCCATCCGTCGCGCCAGACGCGACACGCAAGACCCGAGCCGCACGGCTTGGCAAGCAAGACACCGAACAGACAGCGCTCGAAGCCAAGAGCGCACAGAGCGCGGGCACCAAGCATGCCCCGCCACGATTCGTCCCTACCGTGATGACAAGGAGAGACCATGGCCGACCGCAATCGTCGTGACTTCATGCGTAACAGCCTGCTGGGCCTCGCTGCCCTGCCCCTGGGTGCCGGTATCCTGTCGAAGAGCGCCTTCGCCCAGGACCTCCCCGCCCTGGACCCGAGCGCCGAGCAGGCCAAGGCCCTGAACTACGTCAAGGTCGCCAGCGAGGCCAGCGACCACCCCGCCTACGAAGAGGGCGAGGAGTGCCAGAACTGCATGTTCTACCAGGCGGATAGCCAGGGCTGTCAGCTGTTCCCCCAGAACAGCGTCGAGCCCGGCGGCTGGTGCCAGTCCTGGACAGCCAAGGCCTGATACCCCGTCGTCCGCCGAGACCCAAAGACCCGCGCCGAGGCGCGGGTCTTTTTCGTTGGGGCCATTCACGTCAGGACCGTTCGCTGCCTCTCCTTTCGCTGCCCGGCCGTGGCGCCTGTTGGCGCGACGATCCGAGCGCCGTCACTCGCGGTGCTCCTCATCGGCCAGGGGCCAGTGGTAGCGGCGCACCACCTCGTCATCCTCCACCGACTCCAGCCGCACCGGGAAGCCCCACAGCTGGTGGAGATGACGGATGACCGGATAGACGCTGCGCGCCAGCGGACGGCGACCGTCCTGGACGTGGCGCAGGGTCAGCGAGCGGTCGCCGCGGATATCCGCCGCGTAGATCTGGATATTGGGTTCGCGCACCGCCAGGGCGTACTGGGTGGCCAGGGAGTCGCGAATGCGCCGGTAGCCGCGCTCGTCGTGGATCGCCGCCACCTCCAGCATCTCCTCCTGATCATCGTCGACCACCATGAACAGCTTGAGGTCACGCATCACCTTGGGCGAGAGGAACTGCTGGATGAAGGACTCGTCCTTGAAGTTGCGCATCGCGAACTCCAGGGTCTCGCGCCAGTCGCTGCCGGCGGTATCGGGAAACCACTCGCGATCCTCCTGGGTCGGGTCCTCGCAGATGCGCTTCAGGTCGGTGAAGATGGCAAACCCCAGGGCGTAGGGGTTGATGCCGCTGAAGTAGGGGCTGTCGAAGGCCGGCTGCTGGACCACCGAGGTGTGCGACTGCAGGAACTCCAGCATCAGCCCCTCATCCACCAGCCCCTCGTCGAAGAGCCGATTCATCAGGGTGTAGTGCCAGAAGCAGGCCCAGCCCTCGTTCATCACCTGGGTCTGGCGCTGGGGATAGAAGTACTGGGCCAGCTTGCGCACGATGCGCACCACCTCGCGCTGCCAGGGGGCCAGCAGCGGGGCATTCTTCTCGATGAAGTAGAGCAGGTTCTCCTGGGGCTCCGGTGGATAGCGGCCACCCTCGTGCAGGCCCAGCGGGTCCTCCTGGTCGACCATGCCGGGCAGGGCGTCCGCGGGCAGCTGCCCGGGAATGGTCCGCCACAGCATGTTGACCTGGGCCTGGAGGTGCGCCTCACGCTCCGCCTGGCGGCGCGACTCCTCCGCCGCGGAGATCGGCGAGGGCCGCTTGTAGCGATCGACCCCGTAGTTCTGCAGGGCGTGACAGGCATCCAGCAGCTGCTCCACCGCCTCCACGCCGTGGCGCTCCTCGCACTCGCTGATGTACTTCCGGGCGAACACCAGGTAGTCGACGATGGAGGAGGCGTCCGTCCAGGTACGGAACAGGTAGTTGCCCTTGAAGAAGGAGTTGTGGCCATAGCAGGCGTGAGCCATGACCAGCACCTGCATCATCAGGGTGTTCTCCTCCATCAGGTAGGCGATGCAGGGGTCGGAGTTGATGACGAGCTCGTAGGCGAGCCCCATCTGGCCGCGCCGATAGGCCTGTTCCACGGCCAGGAACTGCTTGCCGAACGACCAGTGGTGGTAGCCCACGGGCATGCCCACGCTGGCGTAGGCATCCATCATCTGCTCGGTGGTGATGACCTCGATCTGGTTGGGATAGGTATCCAGGCGGTACTCATCGGCCAGGCGAGCGATCTCGTTCTCGAAGGCGTCGAGGATCTCGAAGTTCCAGTCGGAGCCGGTGGCGATGGGCTGACGTCGGGTCATGCTGCCTCCTCAGGCCGCCTCAGAAGGCGGCTCGGCGCTTGAACAGCTCGCGAAAGACCGGGTAGATGTCGCCGGCCTCGACGATCTGGCGCATGGCGAAGCGGGCGTCGTACTCGGCCTCGACGCGCTCGTACTCCTCCCACAGCGCCTGGTGGGCATGGGGCGTGATCTCCACGTAGGTGAAGTACTGCAGCCGCGGCATCAGTCGCTCGACCAGCAGCTTGCGACAGGCGACGGAGTCGTCGTCCCAGTTGTCCCCGTCCGAGGCCTGGGCCACGTAGAGGTTCCACTGCCCGGAGGGATAGCGCGCCTCGATGATCTCGTCGACCAGCGTCAGGGCGCTGGAGACGATGGTGCCGCCGGTCTCCCGGGAGTAGAAGAACTCTTCCTCGTCGACCTCCTTGGCCGCGGTGTGGTGGCGCACGAAGACCAGCTCGACCTTCTCGTAGTTGCGCTCCAGGAACAGATAGAGCAGCAGGAAGAAGCGCTTGGCGATGTCCTTGTGGGCCTGGGTCATCGAGCCCGAGACGTCCATCACGCAGAACATCACCGCCTTGCTCGACGGCTGGGGCTGGTCGATCAGGTTGTTGTAGCGCAGGTCATAGGTGTCGATGAAGGGCACCGCCTCGAGGCGTTTCTCCAGCCGCTCGATCTCCTCCTTGAGGGCACTGATGCGGGCCGGATTGCGCAGCACCGGGTCCTTGCGCTCCTCCTCGGCCAGCGCCTCCGTGGCCTCGCGCAGGGCCCGGCGAATCGGTGCACGCATGGCGATGCGCCGCGCCTGGGCCTCGCGCATGGAGCGCACGATGTTGATGCGTGCCGGCGTCCCGTCCCGGGAGACCCCCGCCCGCACCTGGCGCACCTCGTCGAGGTCCACCAGGTTCTTGCGCTCCAGATGGGGCAGCTCCAGGCCGTCGAAGACGAAGTCGAGGAACTCCTCCCGCGACAGGGTGAAGGCGAACTCGTCCATGCCCTCGCCCTGATTGGAGGCGCCGCCCTCCCCCGCGCCGTCGCCGCCGCCTCCGCCGCCGGGGCGACGCAGCCGGTCCCCTTCGACGAACTCCTTGTTGCCAGGAGCGACGATGGCGCGCTTGCCCCCTGGGCCGTGCTGGAAGACCGGCTCGGAGATGTCCCGCGCCGGGATCGAGACCTTCTCGCCCCGCTCCATGTCGGTGATCGAGCGGCGATTCACCGCCTCCTCGACCGAGCGCTTGATATGGGTGCGATAGCGGTCGAGGAAGCGCTGGCGGTTCACCGCGCTCTTGTGCTTGGCATTGGCTCGTCGATCGATGAAATAGGTCATGGCGACCTCCTCGCCCTACTGCGACTTGCGCACCCGCAGGTACCACTCGGAGAGCAGCCGCACCTGCTTCTCGGTGTAGCCACGGTCGACCATCCGCGCCACGAAATCCTCGTGCTTCTTCTGGTCCGAGGTCGAGGCCTTGGCGTTGAAGGAGATCACCGGCAAGAGCTCCTCGGTATTGGCGAACATCTTGTGCTCGATCACGCCCCTGAGCTTCTCGTAGGACTGCCAGCTGGGGTTCATGCCGTTGTTCTGGGCGCGGGCCCGCAGCACGAAGTTGACCACCTCGTGACGGAAGTCCTTGGGATTGGAGATGCCGGCCGGCTTCTCGATCTTCTCCAGCTCCTCGTTGAGGGCCTGGCGGTCGAGGAACTCGCCGGTCTCGGGATCGCGGTACTCCTGATCCTGGATCCAGAAGTCGGCATAGGTGACGTAGCGGTCGAAGATGTTCTGGCCGTACTCCGAGTAGGACTCGAGATAGGCGGTCTGGATCTCCTTGCCGATGAAGTCGACGTAGCGCGGCGCCAGGAACTCCTTGATGAAGCGCAGGTAGCGCTCGAAGGTCTCCCTGGGCAGCTGCTCCTGCTCCAGGCGCTGTTCGAGCACGTAGAGCAGGTGCACCGGGTTGGCCGCCACCTCGTGGTTATCGAAGTTGAACACCTTGGAGAGGATCTTGAAGGCGAAACGCGTCGAGAGCCCCTCCATGCCCTCGTCGACGCCGGCGCTGTCGCGATACTCCTGGATCGACTTGGCCTTGGGGTCGGTGTCCTTGAGGTTCTCGCCGTCGTAGACTCGCATCTTGGAGTAGATGCTCGAGTTCTCGGGCTCCTTGAGCCGCGAGAGCACCGTGAACTGGGCCAGCATGCGCAGGGTATCCGGGGCGCACGGCGCCTCGTTGAGCGACGAGTGCTCGAGCAGCTTCCTGTAGATGTTGATCTCTTCGGTGACCCGCAGGCAGTAGGGCACCTTGACCATGTAGACGCGATCGAGGAAGGCCTCGTTGTTGCGGTTGTTGCGGAAGGTCTGCCACTCGCTCTCGTTGGAGTGCGCCAGCACCACCCCGTCGAAGGGGATCGCGCCCATGCCCTCGGTGGGGTTGTAGTTGCCCTCCTGGGTCGCCGTCAGCAGCGGATGCAGCACCTTGATCGGCGCCTTGAACATCTCGACGAACTCCATCAGCCCCTGGTTGGCACGACACAGCCCGCCGGAGAAGCTGTAGGCGTCCGGGTCATCCTGGGAATAGAGCTCGAGCTGGCGAATGTCCACCTTGCCGACCAGCGAGGAGATGTCCTGGTTGTTCTCGTCGCCGGGTTCGGTCTTGGAGATGGCGATCTGGTTGAGCCGCGAGGGGTAGAGACGCACCACCCGGAACTGCGAGATATCCCCGCCGTTCTCCTTGAGTCGCTTGGCGGCCCAGGGCGACATCACGCTCCTCAGGTAGCGCCGGGGGATGCCGTACTCCTTCTCCAGGAGCTCACCGTCCTCCTCGGGGGAGAACAGCCCCAGCGGGGACTCATAGACCGGGGAATCCTTGATGGCATAGAAGGGCACCTTCTCCATCAGCAGCTTGAGGCGCTCGGCCAGCGACGACTTGCCGCCGCCTACCGGCCCCAGCAGGTAGAGGATCTGCTTGCGCTCCTCGAGCCCCTGGGCGGCATGGCGGAAGTAGGCGACGATCTGTTCGATGGCCTCTTCCATGCCATAGAACTCGGCGAAGGCCGGATAGCGGCGAATCACCTTGTTGGAGAAGATGCGCGAGAGTCGCGGGTCCTTGGCGGTGTCGATCACCTCCGGTGCGCCGATGGCCTCCAGCATCCGCTCGGCGGCAGTGGCGTAGGCCACCGGTTCTCGGCGACAGAGTTCCAGATACTCCTGCAGGCTCATCTCTTCCTGCTGGACGCGAGAGAAGCGGTTCTGCACATGGTCGAAGATGCTCATCGATGCCTCCTTAAAGCCCGATTCCCCGGCCACGACGACATGGTGATGATAAAGCCGGGATGGGGTCTCTTCAGCGTAGACAGCATCAGCGGATAACGGTTTAGCCCACCAATCAACGCTCCCGAGCCCTCAACACTGAGAGCCCGTGAGCGCCCGTCGGTTCATGAAGATTGTCGAGAGATTAAACGCTGCAACGACGCTTACCGCCGGCGACACCGGCGGCCAGTGGACAGTAAGCGACGCGGAGACGCCGATCGGGGGCGGAGCGAGAGAAAAGCGGCGAAGCGCGGCCGAGCGGCCCGCGAGGGCGGGCGCCGCTCGGCGCCTCAGAGGCCCGCGGCGAGGCGGGTGCCCTGGGCGATGGCCCGTCGGGCATCGAGCTCGGCGGCCTCGTCGGCGCCGCCGATCACATGCACGCCAACACCGGCCGCGCGCAGCGGCTGGAGCAGTTCGCGCACCGACTCCTGACCGGCACACACCACCACGGTATCGACCTCGAGCCGGCGCGGCTCACCCGCGACGCGCAGCGCCAGGCCGTCGTCGTCGATGCCGACATACTCGCAGTCGGCGATCGCCTCGACCCCGCGGTGGGCCAGCGAGGCGCGATGCACCCAGCCGGTGGTCTTGCCGAGTCCCTTGCCGGGCCGGGAGGCGCGGCGCTGCAGCAGGAAGACCCGGCGCGGGGTCGCGGGCGGCTGCGGCGCCTTGAGCCCGCCGCGCTCGGCCATGGCCAGGTCGACGCCCCATTCGTCGCACCAGGTCGCGACATCCTGCGAAGGATGACCGACATGCGTCAGCAGCTCCGCCACGTCGAAGCCGATGCCGCCGGCGCCGATGATCGCCACCCGCGCCCCGACCCGCTCGGGATGGGTGATGGCCTCGGGGTAGCTCATCACCATGGCATGCTCGATGCCCGGCAGCGCGAGCCGGCGGGGGCGCACGCCGGTGGCCAGCACCACCGCGTCGAAGCCCCCTAGGTCCTCGACCCCGGCCTCGACGTTCAGCCGCACCTCCACGCCGTGCTTGTCGAGCATCGTCCGGTAGTAGCGCAGGGTCTCGTCGAACTCCTCCTTGCCGGGGATGCGCCGCGCGTGGTTGAACTGGCCGCCAAGTTCGCCGGCCCGCTCGAAGAGCGTCACCGCATGTCCCCGCTCGGCGGCGGTCACGGCCGCGGCCAGCCCCGCCGGGCCGCCACCCACCACGGCGACGCGCCGCGCGTGCTCGGCCGGGGTGACGACCAGCTCGGTCTCGTGACAGGCGCGGGGGTTGACCAGACAGGAGGTCAGCCGCCCCTCGAAGACCTGGTCCAGGCAGGCCTGGTTGCAGGCGATGCAGGTATTGATCTCGTCGTCGCGCCCGGCGGCGGCCTTGCTCACCCAGGCCGGGTCGGCCAGGAAGGGGCGCGCCATGGAGACCATGTCGGCATGCCCCTCGGCCAATACCCGCTCGGCCACCTCGGGCATGTTGATGCGGTTGGTGGTGATCAGCGGCACGCTGAGCGCCTCGCGCATGCGCCGCGTCACCTCGGTGAAGGCGGCGCGCGGCACGCTGGTGACGATGGTCGGCACCCGCGCCTCGTGCCAGCCGATGCCGGTGTTGATCAGGTCGGCGCCGGCGGCCTCGACGGCGCGCCCCAGGGCCAGGACTTCCTCGCGACTGCTGCCCTCCTCCACCAGGTCGATCATCGACAGGCGGAAGATCAGCAGGAACGCCTCGCCCACCGCCTCGCGGATGCGCCGCACGATCTCCACGGCAAAGCGCTGGCGATTCTCGACGCTGCCGCCCCAGCCGTCATCGCGATGGTTGGTGCGCGGACAGAGGAACTGGTTGATGAGATAGCCCTCGGAGCCCATCACTTCGACCCCGTCATAGCCGGCCTGCCGAGCCAGGGTCGCACAGCGCACGTAGGCCTCGATGCGCGCCTCGACCTCCTCGGAGGTGAGTTCACGCGGCATGAAGGGGGTGATCGGCGACTGGATCGCCGACGGCGCCACCAGCTCCGGGGTATAGGCATAGCGGCCGGCATGCAGGATCTGCAGGCAGATGCGTCCGCCGGCCTCGTGCACGCCCTCGACCACGCGGCGGTGATCCGCCAGCTGATCCGGGCGCTCCAGGGTCGCGGCGCCCTGGAAGACGGCGCCTTCGGCGAGCGGCGCGATGCCGCCGGTGACGATCAGGCCCACCCCCTCCCGGGCCCGTTCGGCATAGAAGGTTGCCAGCCGCTCGAAGCCGCCGGGGGCTTCCTCGAGGTTGGTGTGCATCGAGCCCATCAGCACCCGATTGGGGAGCGTCAAGTGGCCGACCCTCAAGGGGCGGAACAGCTGGGGGTAAGCACTCACGGCGGGATCCTCATGGTCGAAACGGCGACGATTTCAAACAACTGTATGATAGTCGCAACGCAAGACGCAAAGATTCATCGCAGGAACAGGCGAAAAACAGGCGAACCGACGAGGGAGGGAAACCGAGCAACGAGAAAGATATCGCCGCAAAACGAAACAGCCCCGGGGCCAAAGGGCCTCGGGGCTGAAGAATTCGTGTGCAGATGGCGGACCGGACGGGACTCGAACCCGCGACCTCCGGCGTGACAGGCCGGCATTCTAACCAACTGAACTACCGGTCCGCGTGGTGGGTGATACCGGACTCGAACCAGTGACCCCCAGCATGTGAGGCTGGTGCTCTAACCAACTGAGCTAATCACCCACGCGTTACTGCAACTTTTGCTACTGCTGTCTCAGGCCATCGTGGCGGACCGGACGGGACTCGAACCCGCGACCTCCGGCGTGACAGGCCGGCATTCTAACCAACTGAACTACCGGTCCGCAAGACGACTTGCGACGAAGAAGATGTTGGCGGACCGGACGGGACTCGAACCCGCGACCTCCGGCGTGACAGGCCGGCATTCTAACCAACTGAACTACCGGTCCGCTGCTATCTTCTACTACGTAATCGGGTCATTGCCGTGGCAATGGTGGGTGGTACAGGGTTCGAACCTGTGACCCCCAGCTTGTAAGGCTGGTGCTCTCCCAGCTGAGCTAACCACCCCCGGTCACGTGGCGCTGCATTCTACAGGGGACCGGATCAATGTCAACGCTTTTTGCGCTGTCAGGGTGAACCTCGTCGCGAAGAAGAATCGCCGCGCTTTCATCCACTTGGCCACATCGCCCGCGCCGCGCGGCTTTCAGGAATGTTCGCTCATGAACGCGGCGATCGTATCGCACGCTTCGGTGATCAGCGCCGTCTGATCGCGGCCCGAGGCGCGCCTGGGTTTCCAGTCGTGGTCGCCATCCTCGAGCCAGTGCAGATGTGCCACCTCGGGCAGCGCATAGCCGGCGACCTGTTCGCGGGTGCCGAAGGGATCGCGACTGCCCTGTACCACCAGGGACGGACAGGCGAGTGATGGCCAGTGAGCGAGACGGAGTCGCTCCGGCTTGGCGGGAGGATGAAAGGGATAACCGCACAGTACCAGCCCTCGGGCGGACGCTCGGTGGCTGTCTCGCGCCGCCAGCATGCTGGCCACGCGGCCCCCCATGGACTTCCCTCCCAGCCAGAGTGGCGGAAGGTCGCGGTGCGACACACTGTCGCACCACCGGGACAGTTCATCGACCAGGCGCTCGACCTTCGGCGGGGGGCGACGACGCCCTTCACGGCGCATCGTCTGCAGGTAATCGAACTCGAAGGCGAGGGTCTGCACGCCGACAGTGGCGAGGCCCTGGCGCAACCGTTGCATAAAGGTTGAATCCTGGCCCGCTCCGGCTCCGTGAGCGATAAGCAATCGACCGACACGACCTTCGCCGCATACTTCCAGCGGGCCGAATCCCTCAATATTCCAGCATCCCTGCTCGCCATCGAGCAGTCGTCGGGAGAGGGTTGACCGGCCGATGGGCGGAAAATCCCGACAAAAACAGTCCGACAATTTAGGCCTCCTTGAGTTCATAAATCAACACATTGGCGTGTTCAGCTTGCCGGACGCCTGCGCTAGAATCACCCTTGGTTAAAGACCTGCATCATCCTGCGGAGGTCACCCCGAGGCAGAATGCCGCGGGACACCCCCAAACCGCGTTCGATGGGAACCTGACATGAGCACAGCATTTGAACACCCGACCTACAACTACAAGGTAGTTCGGCAGTTCGCGATCATGACGGTGGTGTGGGGCATCGTGGGCATGGCCCTCGGTGTCGTCCTCGCCTCGCAGCTGGTATGGCCGGAACTGAACCTGGGACTGCCGTGGACGAGCTTCGGCCGACTGCGCCCCCTGCACACCAACGCCGTGATCTTCGCCTTCGGCGGCTCGGCGCTGTTTGCCACCTCCTACTACGTCGTGCAACGAACCTGCCAGGTACGACTGTTCTCCGACAAGCTGGCCGCCTTCACCTTCTGGGGCTGGCAGGCGGTGATCCTTTCCGCGGTGGTCACCCTGCCGCTGGGCCTCACCAGCACCAAGGAGTACGCCGAACTCGAGTGGCCGATCGACATCCTGCTGGCCGTGGTCTGGATCAGCTATGCCATCGTCTTCCTGGGGACCATCAAGCTGCGCAAGACCTCCCACATCTACGTGGCGAACTGGTTCTTCGCGGCCTTCATCATCACCGTGGCCGTGCTGCACATCGTCAACAGCGCCTCGATCCCGGTGACCTCGACCTACTCGGTCTCCCTTTACTCGGGCGCCATCGACGCGATGACCCAGTGGTGGTACGGCCACAACGCGGTGGGCTTCTTCCTGACCGCGGGCTTCCTCGGGATGATGTACTACTTCGTGCCCAAGCAGGCCGAGCGTCCGGTCTACTCCTACCGTCTGTCCATCGTCCACTTCTGGGCGCTGATCATGGTCTACATGTGGGCCGGCCCGCACCACCTGCACTACACCTCGCTGCCCAACTGGACCCAGTCGCTCGGCATGGTGCTC
Organism: Halomonas sp. B23F22_3; assembly: GCF_043496965.1. Lineage (NCBI taxonomy): Bacteria > Pseudomonadati > Pseudomonadota > Gammaproteobacteria > Oceanospirillales > Halomonadaceae > Halomonas > Halomonas sp. B23F22_3. The sequence goes on along the minus strand of NZ_JBIEKG010000004.1, from coordinate 353,045 downwards.
TCGATCATCCTGCTCGCACCCTCCTGGGGCGGCATGATCAACGGCATGATGACCCTCTCCGGCGCCTGGCATAAGCTGCGCACCGATCCGACCCTGCGTTTCCTGGTGGTGGCCCTCTCCTTCTACGGCATGTCCACCTTCGAGGGCCCGATGATGGCGGTGAAGACCGTCAACGCCCTCTCCCACTACACCGACTGGACCATCGGCCACGTCCACGCCGGCGCCCTGGGCTGGGTGGCGATGATCACCATCGGCTCCATGTACCACCTGATCCCGCGCCTGTTCGGCCGCACCGAAATGCACTCGGTGAACCTGATCGCGGTGCACTTCTGGCTCGCGACCATCGGCACCGTGCTCTACATCGCCGCCATGTGGGTCAACGGCATCCTGCAGGGCCTGATGTGGCGCGCCGTGAACCCCGACGGCACCCTGATGTACACCTTCGTCGAGTCGGTGGAAGCCAGCGGCCCGGGCTACATCGTGCGACTGATCGGTGGCCTGTGCTGGGTGGCCGGCATGCTGATCATGGCCTTCAACGTGTACATGACCGTGCGGCGCGGTGAAGGCGCCCGTCAGCCGATTCCGCAGACCGCCTGAGCCAACCAGGGAACGAGACACCAATGAGACACGAGATAGTCGAAAAGAACGTCGGTCTGCTCGCCGTGCTGATCCTGGTAGTGATCAGCTTCGGGGGCCTGGCCGAGATCGTGCCGCTGTTCTTCCAGAAGAAGACCACCGAGCCGGTCGAGGGCCTCGAGCCTCTCTCCGCCCTGGAGCTCGCGGGCCGCGGCGTCTATCGCCGCGAGGGCTGCGTCGGCTGCCACTCGCAGATGGTGCGCCCCTTCCGCGCCGAGACCGAGCGCTACGGCCCCTACAGCGTCGCCGGCGAACAGGTCTACGAGCACAACTTCCTGTGGGGTTCCAAGCGCACCGGGCCGGACCTGGCCCGCGTCGGCGGCCGCTACAGTGACGACTGGCACCGTGCCCACCTCTACAACCCGCGTGACGTGGTACCGGAATCGATCATGCCGGCCTACCCGTGGCTGTTCGAGAACACGCTGAGCGGCGAGCGCATCGATGACGAGATGCGCGTGATGCAGACCCTGGGCGTCCCCTACACCGACGAGCAGATTGCCAACGCCAGCGAGGAGGTGCGCGGCGAGCGGGAGATCACCGCTCTGGTCGCCTACCTGCAGCAACTCGGCACCGTGCTCAAGGATTCGCGCTGATCATGGATAACGGGATCGTCAACGGGGTGATCATCATCCTGCTGATCATCGCCTTCGCGGGGCTCACGCTGTGGGCCTACTCGAAGCGACGCAAGCCGGATTTCGACGAGGCGGCCAACCTGCCCTTCGCCGATGAGGATGAACCGCCGCACCGTGACAAGAACGCCTCCCGAGAGGCCGATTCCCGACACGACAAGGGAGAGAGGAACACATGAACAATTTTTGGGGTGACTCCCTTTCCAGCTTCTGGAGCGCCTGGATCATCGTCATCACGCTGGGCACCATCGGCATCAGCGCCTGGCTGCTCTTCGCCAACCGCAAGACCGACAAGACCCCGGATGCCGAGGGTAACGTCGACACCACGGGCCATGCCGCCGACGGGATCGAGGAGTACGACAACCCACTGCCGCGCTGGTGGTTCCAGCTCTACGTCGGCACCGTGATCTTCTCGCTGGGCTATCTGGTGCTCTACCCGGGCCTCGGCAACTTCTCCGGCCTGCTGGGCTGGAGCCAGGAGAGCCAGTGGGAGGAGGAGGTCGCCCGCGCCGAGGAGCGCTTCGCACCGATCTTCGCCCAGTACCAGGAGGTGCCGATCCCGGAGCTGTCCCAGGACGGCGAGGCGATGCAGGTCGCCGAGCGCATCTTCCTCAACAACTGCGCGATCTGCCACGGCTCCAACGCCAAGGGCGGCTACGGCTTCCCCAACCTGACCGACGACGCCTGGCTGTATGGCGGTGCGCCGGAGAACATCGTCCAGACCCTCAACAACGGGCGTAACGGCCTGATGCCCTCCTGGCAGCAGCTCGGCAGCGAGAACATCGAGAACGTGACCCAGCACGTGCTCTCGCTCTCCGGCAACGCCGAGGATGCCGAGCGTGCCGAGCAGGGTGCCAGCGTGTTCGCCTCGGTGTGCGCCGCCTGTCACATGCCCGACGGCACCGGCAACCAGGCGCTGGGCGCGCCCAACCTGACCGACGATGCCTGGCTCTATCGGGCCCCCGGCCAGTCGCTGGCCGACTCGGTGCGCCAGACCCTGCGTAACGGCCGCAACGGCCATATGCCGGCACAGGCCGCCTACATCGGCGAGGACAAGGTGCACCTCGTCGCCGCCTACGTCTACGGCCTGAGCCGCCAGGACTGAGCCGGCGATCGATGACGGCATGCAAAGGGTGCGGCCTCCGGTCGCACCCTTTCTCGTTATGCGACCGCCCCGATACAATGTCGACCATCCGCAGCGGGTTACCCCCGACGGCCCTCCCCTCCTTGCCAGCCACGAGCCTGCCATGAGCGAGAAGATCCCGACCCACGATGTCACCCCGGATCCGGTGCAGCACCACGCGCCGAACGAGGCGGTCACCCAGCACATGTACGAGAGCCGGCGGCATATCTACGTCCGCGAGATCAAGGGCTTCTTCCAGCGCCTGCGGCGCGCGTCCAACTGGGCGCTGATGCTGGCCTTCTTCCTGCTGCCCTGGGTGCCCTGGGGCGACCGGCCGGCCATCTGGTTCGATCTGCCCGGTCGGGAGTTTCACATCTTCTCGGCGACCTTCTATCCCCAGGAGTTCATGCTGCTCTCCTGGCTGCTGATCATCTGCGCCTTCGGCCTGTTCTTCATCACGGTCTTCGCCGGGCGCGTCTGGTGCGGCTACACCTGCCCCCAGAGCGTCTGGACCTTCCTGTTCATCTGGGTCGAGCATCGCCTGGAGGGCTCGCGCAACCGCCGCATCAAGCTCGACAAGCAGCCGATGAACGCCGACAAGCTGTGGCGCAAGGGCGCCAAGCACGCCATCTGGCTCGCGATCGCGCTGGCCACCGGCCTCACCTTCGTCGGCTACTTCACGCCGATCCGCGACCTGGTCGTGGAGCTGCCGACCCTCGAGGCCCACGGCTGGTCCTACTTCTGGGTCGGCTTCTTTCTGGTCTTCACCTACCTCAACGCCGGCTGGCTGCGCGAGCAGGTGTGCATCTACATGTGCCCCTACGCCCGCTTCCAGTCGGTGATGTTCGACCGCGACACCCTGATCGTCTCCTACGACAGCGCCCGCGGCGAGCCGCGCGGCCCGCGCAAGAAGACGCTGAGTCATGAGCAGGCACAGGCCGCCGGCCATGGCGACTGCATCGACTGCGACCTCTGCGTGCAGGTCTGTCCCACCGGCATCGACATCCGCGACGGCCTGCAGTACGAGTGCATCACCTGTGCGGCCTGCATCGACGCCTGCGACAGCGTGATGGATAAGATGGGCTACCCTCGCGGGCTGATCCGCTACACCACCGAGAACGCCCTCGAGGGCCGGCCGACGCACATCCTGCGCCCGCGCCTGATGGGCTACCTCGCCGCCCTGCTGGTGATGATCGGCGTCTTCGCCTGGGCGGTGGCCGACCGCACGCCGCTGGGCTTCGACGTCGAGCGCGAGCGCACCCAGCTGTTCCAGATGACCCGCGACGGGCGCATCAGCAACGTCTACACCATCACCGTGCGCAACCTCGACAATCGCGCGCACGATTACCGGCTGGAGGCCTCCGGTCTGCCCGGCCTGACCCTCGACACCCAGGAGGTCAGCGTGCCGGCCAGCGAATCACGCCAGCTGGTGGTCCAGGCCAGCGCGCCGCCCGAGTCCATCGACCGGCCCAGCGCCGAGATCATCCTGCGCCTCGAGGCGACGGATGCCGACATCGCCATCGAACGTGACAGCCGTTTCCTAGGAGAGACCCGCTGATGAGTGCGGAGCCGCAAAGCATCCCCCCCTGGTACAAGCAGTTCTGGCCGTGGTTCCTGATCGGCCTGCTGGCCTCGTCGGTGACCTTCAGCGTCACCTACCTGGTGCTGTCGATTCACTTCTACGACGGCACGGTGGAACAGGACTACTACAAGCAGGGACTGGCCATCAACGAGCAGCTGGCCAAGCAGGAGCACGCCCGCCAGCTGGGCCTCGAGGCGGTCATGCGCGCCGACCCCCGCACCGGCGACATCGTCATCGACCTGGCGGGCGAGCGCCGGCCGGAGCGGCTCCATCTCGAGCTGATCTTCCCCACCGAGAGCAGCCGCGACCGCTCGCTGGTGCTCGAGCACGTGCGCGACGGGCGCTACGTGACCTCGATCGACCAGCCGCTGAACTACCGCTGGTACCTGCATCTGCAGCCCACCGAGGGCCGGGACGCCGAGTGGCGCCTGACCGGCGAGGCGCGCTTCCCGACGGAAGGCGAGATCTCGCTCTCCCCCGGCATCTAGATGACCGCGACCGCCACGCCCTCCCCGACGACCGACGCGCCCGGCTGCTACCACTGCGGCAGCCGGGTCCCCGTGGGCGCGCCCTGGTCGATCACCCTGGACGAGGAGCGCCAGCCGCTGTGCTGCCCCGGTTGCGAGGCCGTGGCCCACGCCATCATCGACGGCGGCCTCGAAAGCTACTACCGCTTTCGCACCGAGCTGCCCGAGCGGCCGGATGATCGCCAGGCGGTGCACGCCGAGACCTGGGCGGTCTTCGACGACCCCGGCCTGCAGGCGCGCTTCGTGCATCCCGACGCCGAGGGTGGCGGCGTGCACGCCACCCTGGCGGTGGACGGCATCACCTGCGCGGCCTGCGCCTGGCTGATCGAGCACCGCCTCAACGCCCTTCCCGGCATCGAGGCCAGCGCCGTCAACCTCTCCCACCATCGCCTGCGGGTCAGCTGGGACCCCGAGCGGGTGGCCCTGTCGCGGATCCTCGCCGAGATGGCCGCCATCGGCTACCCGGCCCAGCCCTACGAGCCCGATGCGGCCCAGAGCCGGCTGCAGCACGAGGAGCGCATGAACGTGCGCCGGCTGATCATCGCCGCGGTGGCGATGATGCAGGTGCTGATGTTCTCGATCCCGATCTACGTGGCGGATCCCGGCGAGCTCGGCGCCGACTTCGACGCCCTCTTCCACTGGCTCTCCTTCGCCCTGGCCACCCCGGTGGTGCTCTTCTCGGCTCAGCCGTTCTTCGCCAATGCCCTGCGCGACCTGAAGACCCGCACCCTGGGCATGGACGTGCCGGTGTCGCTGGCCATCGGCGGCGCCTACCTGGCCAGCGGCTATGCGGTGATCGTCGGACACGGCGACGTCTATTTCGATTCGGTGGCCATGTTCACCTTCTTCCTGCTGTTCGGCCGCTACATCGAGGTGCGCGCCCGGCGGCGCAGCGGCCACAGCGGCAACGCCCTCTCCGGTGCCCTGCCCCTCTCGGCGATCCGCCTCACCGAGGCGGGCGAGGAGCGCATCCTGCCCTCCAGCGAGCTCGCCGCCGGCGACCGGGTGCTGGTCAAGCCCGGTCACGGCGTGCCGGCCGACGGCGTGATCGAGAGCGGCGAATCGAGCCTCGACGAGTCGATGCTCACCGGCGAATACCTGCCGGTGACGAGACGCGTCGGCGATCGCGTCACCGGCGGCAGCCAGAACATCGAGAGCCCGCTGACGGTGCGCGTCACCCATGCCGGGGCCGAGGCCCGGGTCGCCGGCATCGTCGATCTCACCGACCGCGCCTTCGCCAGCCGGCCGCGCATCGCCCAGCTGGCGGCGCGCATGGCGCATCACTTCGTGCTGCAGGTGCTGCTGATCTCCGTCGGCGTGGCCGTCGCCTGGTGGTTCATCGACCCCGACCGCATGCTGTGGGTCACCCTCTCGGTGCTGGTGGTGACCTGCCCCTGCGCCCTGGCGCTGGCCACGCCCACGGCCCTGACCGCGGGGCACGGCCGGCTGCACCGCCGCGGGGTGCTGATCACCCGTGCCGACGCCCTGGAGGCGCTGTCGCAGCTCGATCGGGTGATCTTCGACAAGACCGGCACCCTGACCAGCGGCGAGATGAGCCTGGTGGAGACCCGGCCGATCGGCGACGCCCTGGAGGAGACGCAGGCGCGTGCCGTGGCGGCCGCCCTGGAGGCGCAGTCCGAGCACCCCATCGCCCGCGCCTTCCGGACCTTCCGCGAGGCCACCGTCACCGCCGACGAGGTACTGAGCCGCCCCGGCCAGGGCCTGGAGGGCCGCATCACCGGGCGTCGCTGGCGGCTCGGCACGCCGACCTTCGCCGCCCCCGAGGCAGTGCCCGCCCCGCCCGGCGAGGGCCAGTGGCTGCTGCTGGCCGAGGATGGCGCTCCCCGCGCCTGGTTCTGCCTTCACGATCGCCTGCGCGAGGATGCCCGGGAGACCGTCGAGGCCCTGAAGGCGCGCGGCCTCGCGGTGGAGCTGCTCTCCGGCGACACCGAGTCGGCGGTGGCGGCCCTGGCCCGGCGTCTGGGTATCGCGACCTGGCAGGCGGCGGCCTCCCCGGAGGACAAGCTGGCGCGCATCCGCTCGCTGCAGGCCGCCGGCGAACGAGTGGCCATGGTCGGCGACGGCATCAACGACGTGCCGGTGCTGGCCGGCGCCGACGTGGCCATCGCCATGAACGGCGCCACCGACCTCGCCCGCACCCGCGCCGACGCCGTCTTGCTCGGCCCGCGCCTGGGGCGTATCGTCGAGGCCATCGCGACCAGCCGCGCCACCCGGCGCATCATCCGCCAGAACCTGGCGTGGTCGCTGATCTACAACGTCTCGGCGCTGCCCCTGGCGGCGATGGGCTTCGTGCCCCCCTGGCTCGCCGCCATCGGCATGTCGGCGAGCTCGCTGGTCGTCGTCGGCAACGCCCTGCGCCTGACTCGCGCCGGACCCGATCGCCCCGCCGGCGCCGACTCCCCCAGGCTGGTGAACGCATGAACATCCTCTACCTGCTGATCCCCCTCTCGCTGATCCTGCTGGGACTGGCAGTCTGGGCCTTCTTCTGGGCCGTCCGCCACGATCAGTTCGAGGACCTCGAAGGCCCCGCCTACCGCATCCTCTTCGACGAGGACGAGAACGATCGCCCGCGCCAGCCACGCCAGCCGCGCGATTCGTCCGACGCCGATCCCGGTGCCGACGCGCCTCGCGACGAGGACCGCCGAGACGACGGCCGCCGCGACTGATGGATCCCACCGGCCTCGACCTTCCCCCGCTGGCGGCGGCCTTCGTCTTCGGCCTGCTCGGCGGCGCCCACTGCATCGGCATGTGCGGCGGCATCATGAGCGCCCTGACCTTCGCCGTGCCGCCCAGCATGCGAAGTCCGGCCCGCCTCTCGGGGCTGCTGCTCGGCTACAACCTGGGCCGCATCACGAGCTACATGATGGCCGGCGCCCTGGCGGCGGGGCTCGGCACGCTGATCGCCCTGAGCCCCCAGGCGCGCCTGGGACTGCAGGCGCTGGCCGCGGTGATGCTGATCCTGATGGCGCTCTACATCGCCGACTGGTGGAAGGGGCTACTCAGGGTCGAAGCGGTCGGCAGGCGCCTGTGGCGTCACCTCGAGCCCGTGGGGCGGCGCCTGATGCCGGTGGTGCGGGTGCCCCAGGCATTCGCCCTGGGCGCCGTCTGGGGCTGGCTGCCGTGCGGCCTGGTCTACTCGATGCTCGCCTGGAGCCTGGCGATCGCCGACCCCTTGCGCGGCGCGACCCTGATGGGCGCCTTCGGCCTCGGCACCCTGCCGGCCCTGCTGGCCACCGGCCTCGCCGCACGCCAACTCGGCGCCCTGATCCGCCATCCGGCCACCCGCACCCTGGCCGCGCTGTCGATCATCGCCTTCGCCCTCTGGCAGTTGTGGACGCTGCTGCCCGGCGCGTCGATGCACTGAGCGCCGATCGCGGCTTCGCTTGACGCAGCTCAACGCGCCGCGACGGGGGCCTCGCTAGCATGAAGGCATGTTTCCCTCCGGAGGGCCGACCATGCCCGCTCGCGCGTTTACCGCATCCGGTAGCGAGGCCCCCTTCGCGGCGGCCTCGCCGGCCCCCGCCTATGCCTTCTACCCCACGCCCCAGGCGATGGGCGAGCACATCGGCGCCGAGGAATATCGCCGGGCACTCGAGCACAGCAACGCCGCGGCGCGCCCACTGTCGCTCTACGTCCACCTGCCCTTCTGCCAGCAGGCCTGCTTTCACTGCACCCGCCGGCCGGTCACCACCTCGGATACCCGCCTGGCCGAGGCGTATCTCAGCCGCCTCGACCGCGAGATGGTGCTGACCGGTCGCCACCTGGACGCTGGCCGGGAGATCCGCGCCCTGCAGTGGGGCGGCGGCACGCCGACCTTCCTGACCCTGGACCAGATGGGCGACCTGATCGATCGTCTGGATGCCCGCTTCCGGCTGGCCGGCGATCGTGACCGGGAGTACCTGATCGAGATCGACCCCCGCGAGGCCGATGTCTTCACCCTGCGTCATCTCGAGGCGCTGGGCTTCAACCGGCTGAGCCTCGAGGTGCTCGACCTGGATCCCGAGGTCCAGCAGGCGATCAATCGCCAGCAGGGTCGCGACCTGACCGAACAGCTGCTCGACGAGGCGGACCGGCTGGGCTTCACCTCCGTCAACCTGAACCTGATCCTCGGCCTCCCCCGCCAGACCCGCGACGGCTTCGCCGCCACCCTGGAGCAGGTGATCGCCATGGCGCCGTCGCGGCTGTCGCTGTTTCACTACCACCACCAGCCCGAGCGCTTCCCCCGGCAGCGTCGGATCCGCCCCGAGGACCTGCCCGCCCCGCAGGAAGTTCAGGGGATGCTGCAGGCGGCCATCGAGAGGCTCGCGGCCGCAGGCTACGTGCACCTCGGCCACGACCGCTTCGTGCGGGGCGATGACCGCCTCGCCCAGGCCCTAGAGGCCGGGCGCGAGCGCCACGACCTGGTGGGGCTGGGGGTGATGGCGGTCTCCCGACTGGAGGCGCTGCACGTGCGCAACCCGCAGCGGCTCGAGGCGTACGAGGCGGCCCTGGACCGGGGCCAGCTGCCCACCGCCGGCGGACACCGCCTGAGCCTGGACGACCGGCTGCGCAGCGCCGCCATCGAGCAGCTGACGTGCGACCTCCATCTCGACCTGGCGTCCCTCGGCGACGCCTTCGGCCTTGACGCCACGGCCCACCTCGCCGAACCCCTCTCACGCCTGGCACTCGCCGAGGGAGAAGGGCTGGTGGAACGCCATGGCCAGCGACTCCTGGTCACATCCGCCGGTCGGCTGGTGGTCAGACAGCTGGCCAGCGCCTTCGACGCCTACCTCCCCGCGCCATCGCCACGGCAGGCATCGCCTACCTCCTAAGGGGTGCTTTGCCAGTGGGCGACAATCCCCCATACTATGACCTGAGTCATCATTCATGGAGGAGAGCATGCCCGACTCAGCGACCGTCAGGCGCCGTCCCCTGTTGAACGAGACACGCTGCCAGACCTGCAGCCTGAGCTCGCTCTGCCTGCCGCTGGCACTCGAAGTGAAGGACATGGACCAGTTCGAGGCCATCATCCGCCGTCGACCGCCGTTGAAGAAGGGCGAGGCGCTGTTTCGCCAGGGCACCCCGTTCACCAGCGTCTTCGCGGTGCGCTCGGGGAGCCTGAAGCAGGTGACCACCGAGGGCAGCGGCGAGGACCAGCTGACCAACTTCTACCTGCCCAGCGAGCTGGTGGGCCTCGACGGCATCGACGAGGAGCGCTATCCGGGCACGGTGGTAGCGCTGGAGACCACCACGGTCTGCGAGATCCCCTTCGATCGCCTCGATGCCCTCTCCGAGTCCCTGCCGGAGCTGCGCGGCCAGCTCTACCGCAGCATGAGCAAGGAGATGCGCGACGACCGCCGCATGATGCGCCTGCTGTCGCGCAAGACCGCCGACCAGCGGCTGGCGACCTTCTTCACCAGCCTCTCCGACCGCTTCCGGCGGCGCGGCTACTCGCCCTACAGCTTTCGGCTCTCCATGTCGCGGGCCGACATCGGCAACTACCTGGGGCTCGCGGTGGAGACCGTCAGCCGTATCCTGAGTCGCTTCCAGTCCCAGGGCCTGGTGGCCGTCTCCGGTCGCGAGGTCAACATCCTCGACCTGGAGGCGCTGATCGAGGTGGCCGAACAGGAGGGCTGCCGCTAGGCGCCACGCCCGTCCCGACACGAAAAACCCCGGCGACCGAAGAGGTCACCGGGGTTTTTTTCATGCTCGCCTATTGGGCGATCTCACGTTGCTGAAGCCCCTTGATGACACGAAGTGTCACCGCCGCGGATCAGGGCTCGTTGTGCAGCGCGATGCGATCGGCATTGACGCGCGCCTGCTTCTCCTCGAGGCCGGCGAAGTCGAAGAGTTCCCGGTCGGCCAGCTGGGAGGGTGCCACGTTGGTGACCGCCTTGAACATGCTCTCGAGCCGCCCCGGATGCTTGACCTCCCACTCGGCCAGCATCTCCTTGACCACCTGGCGCTGCAGGTTCGGCTGGGAGCCGCAGAGGTTGCAGGGAATGATCGGGAACGCCATCCAGCGGGCGAACTCGGCGATATCGGCTTCCCGGCAGTAGGCCAGCGGCCGGATCACCATGTTGCGGCCGTCGTCGGAGAGCAGCTTGGGGGGCATCGCCTTGAGGCTGCCGCCGAAGAACATGTTGAGGAACAGCGTCTCGAGGATGTCCTCGCGGTGGTGCCCCAGCGCCACCTTGGTGGCCCCGATCTCCTCGGCGAAGCCGTAAAGGGAACCGCGCCGCAGCCGCGAGCAGAGCGCGCAGGTGGTCTTGCCCTCGGGCGTCTTCTCCTTGACCACCGAGTAGGTGTCGCGCTCGAGGATGTGATACTCGACGTCGAGCCTGTCCAGGTACTCGGGCAGCACGTGCTCGGGGAAGCCGGGCTGCTTCTGATCCAGGTTGACCGCCACCAGGGAGAAGTTCACCGGCGCGTTGCGCTGCAGGCTGCGCAGGATCTCCAGCAGGGTGTAGCTGTCCTTGCCCCCGGAGAGGCAGACCATCACCCGGTCACCCTCGTGAATCATCCCGTAGTCGATGATGGCGTTGCCCACCTGGCGACGCAGCCGCTTCTGCAGCTTGTTGAACGCGCGCTTGTCCGACGCATCGAGCTCGTCGGGAGGGGTCGCGGGGTCGGCGACGGGGCGCGGGGCGGTCTCGCGGGGATCGAACATCAGGGCGTCTGGCATGGTATCGGCGCTGCCTGGGCGGCTGGAAAATGGCGGGCGCTATCCTACCATTCTCGCCGCCGACAGGCGACGAGGGCCCGCCCGTGCCGCGAGGATCAGCTGAAACGCTCGACCTCGGGCGGGCTGCGCGTCAGGCGCAGGTGGATCAGCGCCGTGGTCACGGCGTCACCGAGCGCCGTGTGCCGCCCCATCACCGGCACGCCCAGGCGCTCGGCCACCTGCTCGAAGCGCGGCCGGGTGGCGAGTTCGGGGTGGTGGCGGTTCAGCCGGCGATAGTAGGCCTGGGCCACGTCGATGCAGGCGTTGGGCAGGTCGAAGCCGAAGCGCGGCCGCAGGTAGCGGTTGAGCAGCGTCAGGTCATCGTCCAGGCGCCAGCCGATCAGTGGGCGATTGCCGACGAAGTCCAGGAACTGTGCCAGCGCCTCGTCGATGCCGGCCCCCTCGGCCAGGTCGATGCCGCGCAGGCCGTGCAGGCGGATCGAATCGCCAGAGAGACTGGCGGGACGGGCGAGCCGCAGGTCGAGGGAGTCGCTGGTCAGGACCCGGTCACCGCGCAGGCGCACCGCGGCCAGCGACACCAGCTCGGCCCGACGCGGGTCGGGACCGGTGGTCACGCAGTCGATGGCGACCAGCTCCTCGCCGGTATAGGGCGCGAAGAGCCAGCCGTGATCGCCGTCTACCTGACGGCGTCGATCGGCGGCGCGGCGCAGGGCCCTGAGCATCGGTCAAACCTCCTGGTGTCGTGGTGCGTCGGTGAGACATTCGACGGCGAGCGCGTCGCCGGTCAGGAATATTCCAGGTGAAAGCGGTGCGAGATCCGCTGCTTGAACTCCTTGACGATATGCAGGGCCTCGCGGAGCAGGTCCCGCTCCAGGGAGGAGAGCTCCTGCACCACCACCCGGTCGGGCTCCTCGCCCTTGCCCTCAGGGTCGTCGAGGCGCTCGAGCTGCTGGCGAAGCCTCAGCTCGGTGAACAGCGACAGGGCCTCGCCCAGGTCCTCCGCGAAGCGCTCCTCCAGGCGGCCATCGGCGACCAGCGCCTCGAGCCGCTCAAGCGTCGAGGTCGCCGTGATGCGCCGCTCGAGCGCCAGGGTGCGCACCCCGTGGACGATGGGGAAGATGCCGCCCTTCTTGATGTCCACGCCGTGCTGGGGCTTCTTCAGCGAGCCGAACAGGGTCAGCGGCGTGGAGAAGCGCAGCGCCGTGCGGGCGAAGTAGGAGAGCAGGATCTCGTCGCGGCTGCAGCGCTCGAAGAGCTCCTCGCGCAGCCGCGCGAGCAGCGAGGCGTTGCCGGCCACGGCATGGGCGTCGAGCAGGATCGCCAGGCGCATGAGGCTCTCGCCGTCGCGCTTCGCCGCCCACTGGGCGATGCGCCCGCGCCACTGGCTCTCGGTGCCCACCCACTCGGGGTTGGAGACCATGATGTCGCCGGGGCACGGCGGGTAGCCCAGTTCGATCAGCGTCTCGGTGAGGCGCTGCATCTGTTCCTGGCAGTCGGGCCAGTCGAGATCGTCGGCCAGTATCAGGCCGTTGTCCTGGTCGGTCTTCAGGATCTGCTCGCCGCGTCCCTCGCTGCCCATCACCATCAGGCAGCTCTCCGAGTGGTAACGCTCGTCGATCAGAAAGCCCCAGGCCTTGTTGATGATGCGCCCATTGAGGGCGGCCAGCAGCCCCATGGCGAAGCGCAACTTGACCCCCTGGGCCATCAGCGCCTTGACCAGCTCCGGCGTTCGGCGGCTGGCGGTGGCCAGCGACTCCAGGCTGTTCGCCTGCTCCACCTGCAGACTCACCACGTAGCTGCGGCTCGAGAAGTAGCTGAGCACGTCGGTCAGCTCGACCACGCCACAGGGCCGGTCGTCCTCCATGACCACGACCCGCTCCACCTTGAAGCGGGTCATCTGGACCAGCACCTCGAACAGGTACTGCTCGGGCGTCGCCGTGACCAGCGCGAAGTGCGCCACGTCCTGCACCGGGCTCTGCTGCGTCAGGCCCTCGAGGACCAGGGCGTTGAGCAGGTCGGTCTTGGTGACCATGCCCGGCCCCTGCTCGCCCTCGACCAGCAGGCTGTCGGCATGGCTGTCATTCAGGGTATGCACCGCCTCGGCCAGGCGGGTGCCGGCCGCCACCAGCAGGGGCGGTCGCATGCACTCCCTGACGCGGGCCAGCATGAAGCCCGCCATGGTCACGCCGCCCTCGGCGCGACGCTCGGTGAGCAGACGCGTCTTCTGGGCCAGGCGCTGGCGGAAGAACTCGGCGAAGGCCGGGTAGGCCGAGCAGAGCTGCTTGAACACGCCCTTGGGCAGCAGGTAGCAGAGACACTCCTGCTCGGCCCGGAAGCGATAGCGGCTCTTGCCGTTGAGGATGCTGATGGCGCCGAACAGGTCGCCGGCCGTGTAGTGGCCGATGTGCGACTGGGCGCCGGGCAGGGTCGGGTCCAGCTCGGCGACCTCGCCCTTGTGGATCAGGAACAGATACTCGCCGGCCTGGCCGGCATCGAGGATGATCTCCTCGCGGTCGTAATAGGCCAGGTCGATGCTGCGGCGAACGCGCTCGCGACCTTCCTCGTCGAGGAAGGTGAAGGGGGGGTGGGAGAGTTCTACATCGACCATGGGGCTGTCCTCGTTGCGCGGCGTTGACCACCCCGCTGACCTCGGCACACTCGGCGTCCAGCAAGCCTTAAAGATAGCAAAGTCGGAGTGGCCTAAAGACCTAGACAATCGTCCTAACCTGGCCGCCTTAGACCATGGTCAAACACCGCGCTCCGACGCCCCTCAACCCGGCGACATTTCCGGGCTATACCATCGTCCTATGCGCACCCCAAAGGGAACAAAAACGCTTTCTAAATAATGACGCAAGCCATTGATTAAAAAGTCTTTCAAAAAAAGACCCTGCATCGGTTTGACATCATGATACGAAAGTCTGGGATTTATTTTAGGCGTTTGCTGCCCAGACTTGTGCATGAGCCATACAGGGCATTCCCGCGTCGACACATTACGAGGACCGGCCGCGGGCCACCCGATGACAGCCGGTCCAGACTCCGCCATCGAGGCTGTTCCGTCGGCACGACTGTCCTGATGAGTGATGCAAACACTCCGGACAACTTTCCAATCTCAACAACAAGTGGAGAGCAACACTATGGCAGACGACAAGTCTAATGCCGCTGCTTACTGGAAGGCGAACGTACGCCTGATCACGGGGTGCCTGATCGTCTGGGCCTTCGTGTCGTACGGCTGCGCCATCCTGTTTCGCCCGCTGCTGGCTGGCATTCCAGTAGGAGGAACGGACCTGGGCTTCTGGTTCGCCCAGCAGGGATCGATCCTGACCTTCATCGGCATCATCTTCTTCTACGCCTGGAAGATGAACCGTCTCGATAAACAGTTCGGACTCGGGGAGTAAGCCAGCATGAGTCAGTTTGCCATCAACCTGCTGTTCGTAGGGGCCTCGTTCGCCCTCTACATCGGCATCGCGATCTGGGCACGCGCCGGGTCGACCAAGGACTTCTACGTCGCCGGCGGCGGCGTGCATCCGGTCACCAACGGCATGGCTACCGCCGCCGACTGGATGTCCGCCGCCTCCTTCATCTCCATGGCCGGCCTGCTGGCCTCCGGGGGCTACGCCAACTCCACCTTCCTGATGGGCTGGACCGGGGGCTACGTCATCCTGGCCATGCTGCTGGCACCCTACCTGCGCAAGTTCGGCAAGTTCACGGTGCCGGACTTCATCGGGGACCGCTTCTACAGCAACACCGCCCGCCTGGTCGCGGTCATCTGCCTGATCGTCGCCTCGATCACCTACGTCATCGGCCAGATGACCGGTGCCGGCGTGGCCTTCTCGCGCTTCCTCGAGGTCAGCAACACCTGGGGCATCTGGATCGCCGCCTTCATCGTCTTCCTGTATGCCGTGTTCGGTGGCATGAAGGGCATCACCTACACCCAGGTCGCCCAGTACGTCGTGCTGATCATCGCCTACACCATCCCGGCGGTGTTCATCGCGCTGGAGCTGACCGGTAACCCGATTCCGGGGCTGGGCATGTTCAGCACCCACACCGAGTCCGGCGTGCCGCTGCTCGAGAAGCTCGACGACGTGGTCAACGCGCTCGGCTTCCGCGACTACACGGCCGACGTCGACAACAAGCTGAACATGGTGCTGTTCACCCTGTCGCTGATGGTCGGTACCGCGGGCCTGCCCCACGTCATCATTCGCTTCTTCACCGTGCCGAAGGTGGCCGACGCGCGCTGGTCCGCCGGCTGGGCCCTGGTCTTCATCGCCCTGCTCTACCTGACCGCGCCCGCCGTGGGCTCCATGGCGCGCCTGAACCTGATGACCACCGTCTATCCGGACATGGCCGGCCAGGTCGAGAGCTATGAGGACGCCGCCACCAACCCGATCCGCTACGAGGAGCGTCCCGAGTGGGTGCGGACCTGGGAAGAGACCGGCCTGATCCAGTACGAGGACAAGAACAACGACGGTCGCATCCAGGTCTACAACGATGGCAGCGAGGCCTTCGCCGACACCGCCGAACAGCGCGGCTGGAACGGCAGCGAGCTCAACGTCAACAACGACATCCTGGTACTCGCCAACCCCGAGATCGCCAACCTGCCCAGCTGGGTCATCGGCCTGATCGCGGCGGGCGGCATCGCCGCGGCGCTCTCCACGGCCGCCGGTCTGCTGCTGGCCATCTCCTCGGCGGTCAGCCACGACCTGATCAAGACCATGATCAACCCGAAGATCACCGAGAAAGGCGAGATGCTGGCGGCACGCATCTCCATGGCCGGTGCCATCCTGCTGGCGACCTACCTCGGCCTGAACCCGCCCGGCTTCGCGGCGCAGACCGTCGCCCTGGCCTTCGGGATCGCCGGTGCCTCGCTGTTCCCGGTGCTGATGATGGGCATCTTCTCCAAGCGGGTGAACAACAAGGGCGCCGTCGCGGGCATGCTGACCGGTCTCGGTACGACCCTGCTCTACATCTTCACCTACCTGGGCTGGCTCTTCATTCCGGGCACCAACATGCTGCCCAACACGCCGGATAACTGGATCTTCGGCATCTCACCGCTCTCCTTCGGTGCGGTCGGCGCGATCTTCAACTTCGCGGTCGCCTTCACCGTCTCCAACGCCACCGAGGAGCCTCCGCAGGAGATCCAGGACCTGGTGGAGAGCGTTCGCTATCCCAAGGGCGCGGGTGTCGCTACCGGGCACTGACGTCTTAGGACCTTCTGGGCCATAATGGCCCCCTGGCCCGGCCAGTCCGGGCCTTGGAACCTCACCCGATCGGGCTTCCTCAGGGAAGCCCGATTGCTTTAAGGATGAATGATCTATGATTTGGCACCTGATTGCGGCGGTCTTCGCCGGCCTCGGCGCCGCGGGGGTCGGACTGATCCTGCGCCTGGCCAGCGGCAAGCGCCTGCCGCGCTGGATCGTCCCGGTCTGCGCCGGCCTCGGCATGCTGGCCTACCAGATCCACCACGAGTACTCCTGGTTCGAGCACAAGCGCCAGCAGCTGCCCGACTCGGCCGAGGTGGTCGACGTGGAGCAGAGCCAGGTCTTCTGGCGCCCCTGGACCTTCCTCTTCCCGATGACCACGGCCTTCACCATCGTCGAGCAGGACCAGCTGGCGGTCAGCCGGGCGAACGGCGAACGGCTGGTCGAGTTCCTGCTCTACCGCTTCGAGAAGGAGTACGTGGATCAGGTGAGCCACCAGGCCTGGCTGATGAACTGCGCGACCCGGGAGATGCTGCCCCTCGAGGGCGAGGCGCGCACTCCCGCCACCGAGGCGATGCGCCGCCTCGAGCCGTCCGCCCCGCTCTATGGGGTGCTCTGCCCACGGGCCTGAACCGTGAGACGGCTGCCCAGCGCACCGGCCTTGCCCTAGAATGGGCGCCTTCGGAAGGGAGTTGAGTGCATGTTCGCCGGCTGGCTGCTGATCGTCGTTTCGCTGCTCTACATCACCGTGCTGTTCGCCATCGCCTGGCGCGGCGACCGCCACGCCCGCCAGCACGGGGCGAGCCGACGCCGCCCGGTGATCTACAGCCTGGCGCTGGCCATCTACTGCACCTCCTGGACCTTCCACGGCGCCGTGGGCCAGGCGGCCACGTCCGGCTGGTCGTTCGCCAGCATCTTCGTCGGGCCGATCCTCACCCTGCTGCTGTTCTGGCCGGTGCTGGCCAAGATGATCCGCGTCGCCAAGCACCAGAACGTCACCTCCATCGCCGACTTCATCGCCTCGCGCTACGGCAAGACCCAGTCGCTGGCGGCCTTCGCGAGCCTGGTGGCGCTGATCGGCACCCTGCCCTACATCGCCCTGCAGCTGAAGGCGGTCTCGACCTCCTTCAGCGTGATCACCTCGGCCTCGGACATCACCCGGGCCCCGCTGTTCGGCGACACCGCCTTCTACGTGGCGGTGGTGATGGCCGCCTTCGCCATCCTCTTCGGCACCCGCCACACCGATGCCACCGAGCACCACGAGGGGCTGATCCACGCCGTGGCCTTCGAGTCGCTGGTCAAGCTGGTGGCCTTCCTGGCGCTGGGGGCCTACGTCACCTGGGGCATGTTCGACGGCCTGGGCGACCTGTTGGGCCGCGCCGAGGAACAGCTGGCGCTGCAGCGCCAGCTCGCCGACCAGGACTTCGGCCAGAGCTTCTGGGCCCAGACCCTGCTGGCGATGCTGGCGATCCTCTGCCTGCCCCGCCAGTTCCACGTCGCGGTGGTCGAGAACATCCACCGCGACGACGCCACCAAGGCGCGCTGGCTCTTCCCGCTCTACCTGCTGGCCTTCGCCTTCTTCGTCATCCCGATCGCCGCGGCAGGCCTGACCATCTTCTCCGAGAGCCGCATCGAGCCCGACACCTACGTGCTCGCCCTGCCGATGGCGGCCGACAACGCCTGGCTGACGCTGCTGACCTTCATCGGCGGCTTCTCGGCGGCCACCGGCATGGTGATCGTCGCCGCCGTGGCGGTCTCGATCATGATCTCCAACGAGATCGTCATCCCGGCGCTGTTCCGCCTGCGCTGGTTCGATACCAAGCCCCGCGACTACGGCCGCCTGGTGCTGCGCGCCCGGCGCATCACCATCGTGGTGATCCTGGCGATGGCCTACGGCGTCTACCACATGATCGGCGAGTTCAGCTCGCTGGCCAACATCGGCATGCTCTCGTTCGCCGCCGCGGCGCAGTTCGCCCCGGCGCTGATCGGCGGCCTCTACTGGAAACGCGGCAACCGGCTCGGGGTGATCGTCGGCATGAACGCCGGCTTCGCCATCTGGGCCTACAGCCTGCTGATGCCGACCATGATCACCACCGGCGTGCTGCCGCTCGACTGGGCCGACGGCGGCCCCCTGGACATCGCCTGGCTGGCCCCCACCTCGCTGTTCGGCCTCAACGTCGGCGACAGCTTCACCCATGGCGTGATGCTCTCGCTGGGGGTGAACCTCTTCTGCTACATCTTCGTCTCCCAGATGACCCCGCAGCGGGTGGTCGAGCGCATCCAGGCCTCGCTGTTCGTCGACAGCGTCGAGACCCGCCAGACCTCGGTGAACCGCCCCTGGACCGGCGCCACCACCGTGGGCGATCTGAAGGTGCTGTGCGAGCGCTTCCTGGGCGCCGGCCAGGTGAGCCGCGCCTTCGACGACTATGCCCGGCGCACCGGCAAGCCGCTGGAGGACAACACCCGGGCCTCCATCGACGTCATCCAGTTCACCGAACGCTTCCTCGCCTCGGTGCTCGGCGCCTCCTCGGCACGCATCGTCGTCAACTCCGCCCTGCAGGGCCGCGGCATCGGCATCTCCGACGTGATCTCCATCGTCGACGAGGCCTCCCAGGTACTGGAGTTCAACCGCGCCCTGCTGCAGGCCACCATCGAGAACATCAACCAGGGCATCAGCGTGGTCGACCAGAACCTGCGCCTGGTGGTGTGGAACCAGCGCTACCTGGAGCTGTTCCGCTTCCCCGACCACCTGATCCGCGTCGGCGCGCCGATGGACAAGATCTTCCGCTACAACGCCCACAACGGCGAGTACGGCCCCGGCGACCCCGAGGAGCACGTACGGCTGCTGATCGACAACATCCGCGAGGGCCAGCCGCACCGCTACGTGCGCTACCGCCAGGACGGCAGCGTGCTGGAGGTCCAGGGCAACCCCATGCCGGGCGGAGGCTTCGTCTACACCTACCAGGACATCACCCAGCAGAAGCGCATCGAGGAGGCGCTGATCCGCTCGGAGAACAACATCCGCATCTACACGGATAACGTCCCGGCGCTGATCGCCTACTTCGACAAGGAGTGTCGCTACCTCTTCACCAACCGCGCCTACGAGCAGGCCTTCGAGATCGACCGCAACGCCGTGATCGGCAAGCGCATCGATGAGGTCATCGCCCCCGACATGGCCCGCGAGCGGGCCCCCTGGATCGAGCGCGCGCTGGCCGGCGAGCGGGTGAACTTCGAGGTCTCGCTGCCCATCGGCGAGGCGCGGCGCTACATGCTGGTCACCTACACGCCGCACTTCGGCGACAGCGGGGCCATCCTCGGCTTCTTCGCCCTCTATCAGGACATCACCGAGCGGCGGCGGGCCGAGATCGCGCTGAAGGAGACCAACGAGACCCTCGAGGAGCGCGTGCGCGAGCGCACCCAGGCGCTCTCCGAGGCCAACGCCGCGCTGCGCCAGGAGAACCGCGTGCGTGCCGAGGCGGAGCTGGCCCTGCGCCAGGCCAAGCAGCTCGCCGAGGACGCCAACGCCTCCAAGACGCGTTTCCTGGCCGCCGCCAGCCACGACCTGCTGCAGCCGCTCAACGCCGCGCGGCTCTTCACCTCGGCGCTGGCCCAGGAGATGGACGCCGAGGACATGAAGCGCACCATCGGCCATATCGACAACTCCCTGCAGGCCGCCGAGGAGCTGCTCGGCACCCTGCTCGACATCTCCAAGCTCGATGCCGGCGCCCTGACGCCGCGGCGCAGCCACTTCGCCCTGGCCGACATCATCCGGCCGCTGCGTGCCGAGTTCGCGGTGATGGCCGAGGAGCGCGGGCTGGACCTGGTGGTGGTGCCGACCGGCCAGTGGGTCGACAGCGATCCCCAGATGCTGCGCCGGATCGTCCAGAACTTCCTGTCGAATGCCATCCGCTACACCCAGGCGGGTCGCGTGCTGCTGGGCTGTCGCCGCCACGGCGACCGGCTCACCATCGAGGTGTGGGACTCCGGCCCGGGGATTCCCGAGGCCAAGCAGGCCGAGATCTTCCAGGAGTTCCGGCGCCTCGATCAGGCCACCCGGCACAAGGAGAGCGAGAAGGGGCTGGGGCTCGGCCTCTCCATCGCCGACCGCATGGCCCGGGTGCTCGACCACCCCATCCGGGTGCGCTCCCGGGAGGGCGTCGGCACCATGTTCTCGGTCAGCGTGCCGACGGTGGCACCGCGCACCGCGACCCAGCAGGCCGAGGACGCCGCGCCGAAGCGGGCCGGCAACAAGCTCGACGGCACGCGCATCCTGTGTATCGACAACGAGTCGCTGATCCTCGAGGGCATGAAGGCGATGCTCTCGGGCTGGGGCTGCGAGGTCTTCACGGCGACGACCATCGGCGGCGCCAAGTCGGTGCTACGCCACCTGGACGGCGGCCCGGACGCGATCCTCGCCGACTACCACCTGGACAACGAGGTCACCGGCCTGATGGCCCTGGAGGCCCTGGGCGATCGGCTGGAGGTGGCCGTGCCGGGCATCGTGATCACCGCCGATCGCACCGAGGAGGTCGCCGAGGAGATCAAGCGGGCGGGCTATCAGCTGCTGTTGAAGCCGGTGCGCCCAGCCGCGCTGCGCGCCCTGCTCACCCGCACCCTGCAGGCCAGCCGGGCGGAGCGACACTCCTAGCGCCGCGACCAGGCGGCCAGTGCTCGTTCGGTCGAGGCCCGATCGAGCACAGGCCCGCTCACGAAAGCTCCGCTAGCGAAAGCCCCATCAACGCAACGCCCCGCCGGAGGCGATCCGGCGGGGCGTTATCAGGCGTGCAGTGCGAGGCGAGTGAAGGCCCCGGGTCAGGACTCGACCTTGGGCGGCTCGACCTCGAGCTTCTGGGCGGCGATCACCGCCTGGGTACGGGAGTGCACGCCGAGCTTTCTGAGGATGGCGGTGACGTGGGCCTTGATGGTCGCCTCGGAGACACTGAGCTCATAGGCGATCTGCTTGTTGAGCAGCCCCTCGGTGAGCATGTTGAGCACCCGGAACTGCTGGGGGGTCAGCGAGGCGATCGCCTCGGCGAACTTGGTCTCGTCCTCGTTAGCCTCGCCGAGGGCGTCGGCCATCTCGGCCGGCAACCACACCTCGCCGTCGAGGATCTCGCCCACCGCCTCGGCGATCAGCTGCAGCGACGAGGACTTGGGAATGAAGCCCGAGGCGCCGTAGTCGATGGCGCGGCGCACCACGTGGACCTCGTCGCTGCCCGAGACCACCGCCACCGGGATGTCCGGCGTCTGGCCGCGCAGCTGGATCAGGCCGGAGAAGCCGTGGGCGCCCGGCATGTGCAGGTCCAGCAGGATCAGGTCGGCATCGGGATGCCGGGTGACCACGTCGGTGGTGGCCTCCATGGTATCGGATTCGACGATCTCGGCCTGGGGCGCCAGCTGACGCAGGGCCTGGGTCAGGGCCGCGCGGAACAGCGGATGGTCATCGGCAACGATGAATTTCTGGGCAAAGGCCATGGATCTTCCTCCGGTTCCTCGGGCGGCGGACCGACGACCGCCATGCTGGGCTCTCTATTGTAGTCGCATGTTACCCCATGGCCCCGGCGATTCCCAAGAGGCGAGAAACAATGAACTCCCGATCGGGTCGCGGGCCCTTCCCCGCCATCGCCACGACATGAAGAAGCCGGCCCCGTGGGGCCGGCTCGGTTACCGCTGTCTCGCCGGGACGCCACCCTCAGCGATTGGCGCGATGCTCGATCAGCTCATCGACCACCGAGGGATCCGCCAGGGTGCTGGTGTCGCCCAGGCCGTCGCACTCGTTGGCGGCGATCTTGCGCAGGATACGGCGCATGATCTTGCCCGAGCGGGTCTTGGGCAGCCCCGGCGCCCACTGGATGACGTCCGGCGAGGCGATCGGGCCGATGTCCTTGCGCACCCACTGGGTCAGCTCCTTCTTGAGCTCGTCGCTCTCCTCGAAGCCGTCGCCCAGGGTGACGTAAATGTAGATGCCCTGCCCCTTGATGTCGTGGGGGAAGCCGACCACGGCCGCCTCGGCCACCGCCTCATGAGCCACCAGCGAGGACTCGATCTCGGCGGTGCCCATGCGGTGACCGGAGACGTTGAGCACATCGTCGACGCGGCCGGTGATCCAGTAGTAGCCGTCCTCGTCGCGGCGGCAGCCGTCACCGGTGAAGTACATGCCCTTGTAGGTCGAGAAGTAGGTCTGCACGAAGCGATCGTGATCGCCCCAGATGGAGCGCGCCTGCCCCGGCCAGGAGTCGAGGATCACCAGGTTGCCCTCGGTGGCGCCCTGGAGCTCGTTGCCCTCGTTGTCGACCAGCGCCGGCATCACGCCGAAGAACGGCAGGGTCGCGGAGCCCGGCTTGAGGTCCGTGGCGCCAGGCAGCGGGGCGATCATGATGCCGCCGGTCTCGGTCTGCCACCAGGTATCGACGATCGGGCACTTCGAGTTGCCGATCACGCGATGGAACCACTCCCAGGCCTCGGGGTTGATCGGCTCGCCCACCGAGCCGAGCAGGCGCAGGCTGTCGCGCTGGCTGGAGGCCATGACGTCGTCGCCGTGGGCCATCAGCGCCCGCACCGCGGTGGGGGCGGTGTAGAGGATGCTGACGTTGTGCTTGTCGACGACCTCGCCCATGCGGCCGTGGGTCGGATAGCTCGGCACGCCCTCGAACATCAGGGTGGTGCCGCCGTTGGCCAGCGGGCCGTAGACGATGTAGCTGTGGCCGGTGACCCAGCCCACGTCGGCGGTGCACCAGTAGACCTCGCCGTCCTGATAGTCGAAGACATAGCGGTGGGTCAGGGAGGCATGCAGCAGGTAGCCGCCGGTAGTGTGCTTGAGGCCCTTGGGCGCGCCGGTGGAGCCGGAGGTGTAGAGGATGAACAGCGGATCCTCGGCGTTCATCTCCTCGGCCGGGCAGTCGGTGGACTGCTTGGAGACGACGTCCTCGTACCAGACGTCGCGGCCATCCTTCCAGTCGATCTCGCCGCCGGTGCGCTTGACCACCAGCACGTTCTCGCAGACCTCGGTGCCATCGCGGGTCAGGGCGGCATCGACGTTGTCCTTGAGCGGCACCTGCTTGCCGCCGCGCACGGACTCGTCGGCGGTGATGATCAGCTTGGACTGGGCGCCGATGACGCGCTGGGCCACGGCGTCCGGCGAGAAGCCGCCGAAGACCACCGAGTGCACCGCGCCGATGCGGGCACAGGCCAGCATCGCCATGGCGGCCTCGGGAATCATCGGCATGTAGAGGGTGACCACGTCGCCCTTGCCGACCC
Organism: Halomonas sp. B23F22_3; assembly: GCF_043496965.1. NCBI lineage: Bacteria > Pseudomonadati > Pseudomonadota > Gammaproteobacteria > Oceanospirillales > Halomonadaceae > Halomonas > Halomonas sp. B23F22_3. The sequence continues at coordinate 329,408 of NZ_JBIEKG010000004.1, read as the reverse complement.
CCAGCTCCTTCAGGCCGTTGGCCAGCTGGCAGGTCTGCTCATGGAGCTGACGGTAGGTGAGGGTCTTGTCATCCTTGGGATCGTCGCCTTCCCAGATGATCGCCGGCTGGTCGCCGCGGGTCTCGAGATGACGATCGAGACAGTTGACGCTGGCGTTGAGGGTACCGTCCTCGAACCAGCGGATGTCCACGTTGTGGGCATCGAAGGAGGTGTGCTTGATCTTGGTGGGCGCCTTGAACCAATCCAGGCGCTTGGCCTGCTCGCCCCAGAACCCCTGCGGGTCGTCCACCGACTGCCGGTACATGGCCTGGTAGGTGGCCTTGTCGGCGTTGGCCTTGGCGGCAAAGTCGTCGCTTACCGGGTAGACGTTCTGATGCTCGGTCATGGATATGCCTCTGTCCGGGAGGATGCGCCCTCCTGGTGGATGTTGCCGGCCGCGTTGTTGTTGGACGAACCGACTCCATAAAACTGTCCACCAGCATATACGTCCCGGCGCGGCCTTCCCCTTAGACATTGGTATGATCAAATTTCTTTTTTATAACAATGACTTAAACGGTCTTTTCAAACACCGAGCGGTCGCAATAGACCAAGGTCTGAGCGCAGTGACGGCAACGATAGCGGCTGCCGCGACGGGCCAGGGCGTGGCGACGCGCCGTGAAGCCGTGCTCGCGACAGGCGCAGCGGTAGCGATAGGGGGCGGGACTCGCCCGCCGGGTATCGAAGCGGTGGGTGGTGCTGGGGACGAGGCCGAACAGCGAGCGCATCACGGTCTGCCATTCGCGACCGTGGGGACGCGCCCGGGGGCCGTCCTCGAGGTGATGCACCAGCCAGTGGGCCATCTCGTGAGGCACCACCTCGACCAGGAAGGCCCGGCGGTTCTCGTCGAGGAGCACCGGATTGAAGCGCAGCCCGCCGCGCCCGAAATGGGCCTGGCCGGCCGACTTGCCGCGCAGGTCCAGCCACACCGCCGGGCGCGGCAGGGCCGGATGGACCTCGCGGCACAGCCGCCAGGCCGCCTCGACCCGCTCGATCAGGGCGCGGTGCAGGGCCTCGCGCTCGAGGGCATCGAGTCGGGCGGTATCGGGGTCGGGAAGCGCGGGAGCCATCATGGGATGCTAGAATGGCCGGTCTGTCTCGACACGACAAGCCCGGGCACCGCGCCCGTGGCGTCACTCCGTCCACCCTGCACCGTTTCCCTGCGAGAGCCGTCATGTCCGATGCCGAAACGCCCCTCCCCCAGCCGCTGCTCGAGGACCAGGAGCTCGACCTGCTGGATGACTTCCTCGACTCCGAGCGCGTCGATGCCGACGCCCTGGACCTGATCGGCGCCCACGGTTTCCTCGTCGCGCTGGCGGTGGCGCCGCGCGACGTGCCGGCCGCGACCTGGGTCGCCGAGCTCTTCCATGGCGAGCCGACCTTCGAGGACGACGCCGAGCGCGAGGCGATCCTCGGGCTGCTGGAGAGCCTGCGCGGCAACGCCATCGAGGTGCTGGAGGGCGGCGGGCTGCCGGAGCTGCCCTTCGAGCTCGAACTGGGTGAGCTGGCGCCCGAGGAGACGCCGATCGGCGACTGGTGTGCCGGCTTCATGGAGGGCGTGTTCCTCGACGAGGCCGCCTGGTTCGACGACGACGAGGAGGCCGCCGCCACCCTGCTGCTGCCCTTCATGCTGCTCTCGGGGCTGTTCGAGGACGAGCCCGACATGGCCGAACTGGCCGGCGACAGTGCGCGACTGGAGAGCCTGGTCGGCCAGCTGCCGGAGCTGCTGCTCGATCTCTACCTGCACTATCGCGTGCCGCCGGAGACGCCCAAGCCCAAGCCTCGGCGCAAGGCGCCCGCCGGTCGCGGCAAGGGGAAGCGCTGAGCGTCGGGCGCCGAGCGCCCGGCACGACGCTAGGTCAACCGCGTCAGCAGGCCGTCCACCAGGCCGAACAGCCACTCCTTGAAGCGCTGCCAGCGCGGCCGCCTCGCCCAGGCCGCGGGATCGATCTCCTCGCTGGTCGCGAAGTTGCGCTCGAAGAGCTCGGCAACCCGGGCGGCGAAGCGGGCATCGTCCACCTCCTGGTTAGCCTCCAGGTTCCACTGCAGGCTCCAGTGATCGAAGTTGCAGGAGCCGAGGCTGACCCAGTCGTCGACCAGCGAGAACTTGGCGTGGATGAAGGTGGGCTGGAACTCGAAGATGCGCACCCCGGCGCGCAGCAGCCGGCCGTAGAAGCGCTGTCCGGCATAGCGCACGCCGGGGTGGTCGTGCAGCTCTCCGGGCAGCAGCAAGCGCACGTCGACGCCGCGCCGCGCCGCCCGCGCCAGGCGCCTGCGCAGGGTGAGCGTGGGCACGAAGTAGGGCGTGCAGATCCACAGCCGCCGGGTCGACGCCGCGACCCGACGATGCAGGGAGTGGCGGATCGCCTGATAGCGATACCCCTGGCCCCACACCACGCGTCCGCGCATGCCGTGATAGCCCTCGTCGCGGTAAGGGGACAGCTCGATGCCCCTCACCAGCGAGGCCGCACCGGGTCCGCGGCTCAGCGGCGAGTCCCACACGCGGCAGAACAGCCGCACCCAGTCGCCGACCACCGGCCCCTCGATGTGCACCGCGACCTCGTACCAGGCATCCAGGAACTCGTCCACGGCACCGAAGCCGCCGGTGAAGGCCTCGGCACCATCGACCACCACCAGCTTGCGATGATCCCGGGTGAGGTTGCGCACCGGCGACTCGAACCCCAGGGGATTGAAGAAGCGCAGCGCCACTCCGCCGGCCTCCAGGCGCCGGCGGTCGGCCTCGTCGAAGCCCATGGCGCCGTAGCCGTCGAGCAGCAGCATCACCGACACGCCGCGCTCGGCGGCCCTCAGCAGCGACTCGGAGAGGGCCGTGGCCAGCCGCCCCGTCTCCATCAGGTAGAGCTCGATCAGCACGAAGTGGCGAGCCCGATCGACGGCCTCGAACATCGCCGGCAGGAAGCGCGCCGCCTCGGGCAGCAGCGCGAAGTGATTGCCGTCTCGCCACATGCCGTGCATGGCTCCGTCCCTGTCGCCCACCCTTTACGGCATTGACGCATGTTTACCGCCCGGGGAAAAGGCCATCCCTGCCCGACGGGACGAGGAGCGTTATACTGACGGCTCATTTCCGGACGGGGCAGACGGATGGGCCTTGCACGCATGCTCGCCGGCGCCCTGCGCGCGGCGCTCACGCCGCTGATCAGGCGCTGGACCCGGACCCGGCTGATCGAGCCCGCCCCCACGGCGCTGCCGCTGGAACCGACGCTGCCGGTGCTCTACGTGCTGTCGCGCCCGGCGCTCTCCGACACCCTGCTGCTGGAGACCCTGGCCCGCACCCACGGCCTGCCGGGGGCCAGCGGACGACGCCGCACGGGGAGCGTGACCGTGCCCGCCTGCCTGGCGCTGCCTGCCCCGGGGCGCCGCCTGAGGCGCCGCGGGCGGCGACCGACGGCGCCCTTCCAGCCGCTGATAGAACAGTACCGTCGCGATCCCGCCCACGACGTGCAGCTGGTGCCGGTGAGCGTCTTCTGGGGGCGCGCCCCGGGCAAACGCTTCGGCGTCTGGCACCTGCTGGCCGCCGACAGCTGGCGTCTCACCGGGCGCCTGCGCCGCCTGCTCTCGGTGGCGGTCAACGGGCGCGACGTCGAGGTGCAGTTCGGCGCGCCGCTGCGCCTCTCCGAGCTCGATGACGACCGCGACCCGGCGCTCACCAACCGCAAGGTGGCCCGGCTGCTGAGAGGGCATTTTCGGCGCACCCGCACCCGGGTACTCGGCCCCGATCTCTCCCATCGACGCACGCTGATCGACGGCGTGGTGGCCAGCGCCGAGGTGCAGCGCGCCATCGGCGAGGTGGCCGCGGCCGAGAAGGCAACGCGCCCGCGGATCGCCCGACGCGCCCGCCGCTACGGCCGCGAGATCGCCTCCGACATGACCTACCCGGTGATGCGCTTCATGGCCGGCGCCCTGCGGCGCCTGTGGAACCGCCTCTACGATGGCGTCGAGGTGCGCGGCCTGTCGCGGGTCAAGGCCCTGGCCGGCGAGCACGCCCTGGTCTACGTGCCCTGCCACCGCAGCCACATCGACTACCTGCTGCTCTCCTACGTGCTCTACCGCGAGGGGCTGATGCCGCCGCACATCGCCGCCGGGCGCAATCTCGACATGCCGCTGATCGGCCCGTTGCTGCGCCGCGGCGGCGCCTTCTTCATGCGCCGCAGCTTCCGCGACAATCGCCTCTACGCGGCGGTGTTCAACGAGTACCTGCACCGCCTGCTGTCGCGGGGCCATCCCCTGGAGTACTTCATGGAGGGGGGGCGCTCGCGCAGCGGCCGCCTGCTGCCGGCCCGCCCGGGGATGCTCGCCATGACCCTGCGTTCCTTCCTGCGCAGCCGACGGGAGGGCGGCCGGGATGTGCTCTTCGTGCCCGTCTATCTCGGCTACGAACGCATCCTCGAGAACGCCAGCTATCAACGCGAGATGCGCGGGGCCGAAAAGCGCCGGGAGTCGCCGCTGGCGCTCGCCGGCGTGACGCGACGGCTGCGCCAGCCCCACGGGCGGGTGGACGTGAACGTCGGCGAGCCGCTGTCGCTCTCCGCCTTCCTCGACGCCCAGGTACCGGGCTGGCGGCAGGCGCCCGACGCGCCGCGCCCGGCCTGGCTCAACCGGATCGTGCCGGCGCTCGGCGAGACGCTCTCGCGGCGCATCAACGCCGCCGCCGCCCTCAACCCGGTCAACCTGGTCGCCCTGGTGCTGCTGGCCACGCCCCACCGCGCCATCGAGGTCGGGCTGCTGACCCAGCAGCTGGCGCTGCTGGTGGCCCTGCAGCGGCGCCTGCCGGGCGGTCGCGACGCGAGCCTGCCGACGGGCACGCCCGAGGCGTGGATCGAGCAGGTGGCGACGCTGGGCATGATCGACCGTCACCCCCATCCGCTGGGCGACATCATCGTCGCCGACGAGCGCCAGGCCGGGCTGCTGGGCTGGTACCGCAACAACGTGCTGCACCTCTTCGCCCTCGCCGGCCTCACCGCCTTCGCCTTCCGACACCAGGCCGCCCACCGCCTGGACGACCTCGCGGCCCTGCTCGGCCCCGGCTGGCCGATACTCGCCCGGGAGCTCTCCATCGAGCCCGCCCCCGCGCTACGCGACGACCTGGCCGCGATGCTCGAGGCACTGGGCGAAGAGGGCCTCCTGGAGCGCGAGGGCGAGGGCTGGCGGCGGCCCCGGGAGTCGCTGGCGGCCGGGGAGCAGCTCGATATGCTCGGTGCGCTGATGCAGCCCTCGCTGGAGCGGGGCTACCTGCTGCTCTCGGTGCTCTTGAGCGAGCCCTCGGGGCACTTCACCGCCGAGGCCCTCACCGAGCGCAGCCGGCTGCTGGCCGAGCGGCTGGCCCTGCTCTCGGGACGCGACGCCCCGGAGTTCTTCGATGCGCGGCTGTTCGCCGGCCTGGTGGAGAGCCTGACGGCCTGCGGATGGCTCGCCGCCGACGACGGCCGCCTGACGTTCGACGAGGCGCTGCGCGAGGCGGCCCGGGAAAGCCGGGCGCTGTTCGACCCGGCGCTGCGCCATCGACTGCAGCTGGTCAGCCGCCGAGGTGAAGAATGAAAGATGAAGGGTGAGAGGCGAGGAGCGCGCTCAGGCGCCGAGTCGGCGATGCACGTAGAGGTCGTAGCGGCTGGTCTTGTCCGCGATGACGTGGCGCGGCGGCGGGCCCTCCAGGGGCGGCGCCTTGCGCGGTCGCTTGACCACCACCCGATGGGTCGCCACGTCGAGCGCCGCCTCGAGCAGCCGCGGGGCGTCCGGGTCGTCGCCGGCCAGGGTGCGGAAGAGCCGCATCTCCTTCTTGACCAGCGCGGACTTCTCGCGGTGGGGAAACATCGGATCGAGGTGGATCACCTCGGGGGCAACCTCGCGGCTCGCCACCAGCGTGGACAGCGCGCGGCCGGCATCGCCATGCACCAGGTGCATGCGCGCGGCGATCTCGCGAGTCTCGGGATCGGCCAGGGCACGCGCCAGGCCGTCCTCGAGCAGAGCGAAGATCGCCGCGACCCGCTCCACCATCAGCACCTCGGCGCCCAGGCTCGCCAGCACGAAGGCGTCACGGCCGAGCCCCGCGGTGGCGTCCACCACCGAGGGCGTGACGCCCTTGGCCAGGCCGCAGGCGCGGGCGACGAGCTGGCCGCGACCGCCGCCGAAGCGCCGCCGGTGGGCGGCGCGCCCGGCGACGAAGTCCACCGCCAGCGGATGACCGTAGCGGTGCGGGTCGCCGGCCAGCACCAGGCGATCGGACTGGCGGGCCAGGGTCAGTTCGGGCTCGTCCGCGCCGCCCTCATCGACCATGGGTAGCCCCAGGCGCCGGGCCAGGGGATAGAGCGCGGAATCGCGGACCGCGACGCGGCTCATCGGCTCTTCTGCCAGGCGACCTGGTCGCGCAGGTAGACCGGCTGCACCTCGTGCGCCGGACGGGCCTCGCCCCGCGCCAGCGCCTCCATGGCCAGCAGCGCCATGTCGGCGGCCTCGGCCTCGACCTCGGGCAGGCAGAGGCCGAGCCCCGCCTGCACCTCGACGTCCATCTGCTCGCGGAAATTCCAGCCCGACCCGATGCCGACCCAGTCGGCGTCACCCTGCCCCTCGGGCAGGCGCAGCCGCTCCGGAGGCATCACCGCCTCCTCCGAGAGCGCCTCCACGCGGCCGTCGTGGCACTGCCAGGCGGCCACGTAGATCTCCCCCATGCGGGCGTCCAGGGCGGTGATCAGCCGGCGATAGTGGTAGCGACGGTGCCCGCCCAGGGCCAGCGCCTCGAGCGTCGAGACGCCGACCATCGGGCGGTCCAGGCCGAAGGCGAGGCCCTGGGCGACGCCGGCGGCGATGCGCAGCCCGGTGAAGGAGCCCGGTCCCCGCCCGTAGGCCACGGCGTCGAGCGCCGAGGCCGCGAGGCCCGCCTCGGCGAGCACCTCGTCGACCATCGGCAGCAGGCGGCGGGTATGCTCCCGCGGGGTCAGGGCAAAGCGTGAGATCAGTTCGTCGGCGTGGCCGTCGCGACGGCGCAGCAGGGCGGCGGAACAGGCGCTCGAGGAAGCGTCCAGGGCCAGCAGGATCGGCATGGGACATCACGTCGTGGCGAGAAATGTCCGCGCATTATACGCGCGCCGCCGCCTACGACGAAGGCCCGCGAATGCGGGCCTTCGGCGACGTGCAGTGCACGAATGAGACTGGAGGCGAGACTCAGCCTTCGAGGGCCTCGATCACCTGACCGGTGATGTCGTCGATGCTGCCCACGCCCTCGACACGATGGTAGGCCGGCGCCGCCTCGGGCGCTTCCTTGGCCCACTGCTGGTAGTAGTCGACCAGCGGCGCGGTCTGCTCGTGGTAGACCGCCAGGCGGTTGCGCACCGTGGACTCACGGTCGTCGTCGCGCTGGATCAGCGCCTCGCCGGTGACGTCGTCCTTGCCCTCTTCCTTCGGCGGCTGGTACTCGAGGTGGTAGACGCGACCGGAGCCCGGGTGGACGCGGCGGCCGGCCAGGCGCTTGACGATCTCCTCGTCATCGACGGCGATCTCCAGCACGTGATCGATCTTCACCTCGGCATCGCGCATGGCCTGGGCCTGCGGGATGGTGCGCGGGAAACCGTCGAACAGGAAGCCATTGGCGCAGTCGGGCTGGCTGATGCGCTCCTTGACCAGGGCGATGATGATGTCGTCGGACACCAGGCCGCCGCTGTTCATGATCTCCTTGACCTTGAGCCCCAGCTCGCTGCCCTCCTTCACCGCGGCGCGCAGCATGTCGCCGGTGGAGATCTGCGGGATGTTGAATCGTTCGCAGATGAACTGGGCCTGGGTACCCTTGCCGGCACCCGGGGCGCCCAAAAGGATCAAACGCATCTGACTGCTCCTTATAAGTGTGTTTCTGGTCGACGAAGAAAGGTAAGGAGCGAACGATAACCGCGCCGCCGGGCGCAGACAAGCGAAGGCCCCCGATCCAGGTCGTTAAAGAGGAAAAAAAGAGTTCGGCATCAAGCCCCTGCGACCAAGTTGCACTTTGGTCTGCCCCGCTTGAGCCAAGCCCTGCGTGGGGAGTGTCCCGCAAACGACAACGGCGCCTTGCGGCGCCGTTGCGTGGGTCGAGTGCTCGGGTCGACGCCTGCCTTACAGCAGCAGACGGCGGATGTCCGTCAACACCTGACCCAGGAAGGCGGTGAAGCGCGCGGCATCGGCGCCGTTGACCGCCCGGTGGTCGTAGGAGAGGCACAGCGGCATCATCAGCCGCGGCTGGAAGGCCGCGCCGTCCCACACCGGCTTCATCTGCGCCTTGGAGATGCCGAGGATGGCGACCTCCGGGGCGTTGACGATCGGCGTGAAGGCGGTGCCGCCGATGGACCCCAGGCTCGAGATGGTGAAGCAGCCGCCGGTCATCTCGTCGCGCTTGAGCTTCTTCGACTGCGCCTTGCCGGCCAGTTCCACTGACTCCTTGGCCAGCTCGATCAGCGACTTCTGGTCGGCGTTGCGGATCACCGGCACCATCAGGCCGTCCGGGGTGTCCACGGCGATGCCGATGTGCACGTACTTCTTGTGCACCACGGTCTCGCCGTCGCTCTTCAGGCTGACGTTGAACTGCGGGTACTTCCTCAGCGCGAAGGCGCAGGCCTTGATCAGGAAGGGCAGCGGCGTGAGCTTGGCACCCTGCGCCTCGGCCTCGGCCTTCATCGACTTGCGGAAGGCCTCCAGCTCGCTGATGTCCGCCTCGTCGAACTGCGTGACGTGGGGCAGGTTGACCCAGCTGCGGTGCAGGTTGGTGGCGCCCATCTTCATCAGGCGACCCATCGGCTTCTCTTCCACCTCGCCGAACTGGCTGAAGTCCTGGTCCGGGATCGGCGGAATGCCGCTGCCGGCAGCGGCCGGTGCCGCCGCGGCGGGCGTCGCCGCCTTGCCGTCCATGACCTGCTTGACGTAGGCGTGGACGTCCTCCTTGAGCACGCGCTCCTTGGGGCCGCTGGGCTTGACCAGCCCCAGGTCGACGCCCAGCTCGCGGGCCAGCATGCGCACCGCCGGACCGGCGTGCACCAGCTTGCCGTCGCGCGGCTTGTGGGCGGCCATCTGCGCCTCGGGGCTCGGCGAGCCGGCGGGCGTCCCGGAGGCCTTGGCGGCCGGCGCCTCGGCCTTCTGCTGCGGCTTCTCCGCCTTCTTTTCGGGCGCCTTCGCCGCCGGCTTGGCGGCGGGCTTGCTGCCCGCTACCTCGATGTAGCCGATCAGGTCGCCCTCGGAGACGGTGTCGCCCTCCTTGACGGTCAGCTCGAGGAGCTTGCCCTTGTAGGGGCTGGGCACGTCCATGGAGGCCTTGTCGGACTCCAGGGTGATCAGCGGGTCCTCCTCGTCGACCTCGTCGCCGGCGCTGGCGGCGATCTCGATGATCGGCACGTCGGCGGAACCGGAGAGGTCCGGCACGCGGACTTCCTTGCGCTCCGGCTCGCCGCCGCCGGCACTCTCTTCCTCGGCCGGGGCCTCGTCCTGCGGGGCGCTCTCGGCCGGCGCGGGCGCCGACTCGGCGGGCTCGGCGTCACCGCTGCCCTCGCCGGTACCCGCGTCCTCGACGTCCATGGTGCCGATGACGTCACCCTCGGAGACGGTATCGCCCTCCTTGACGGTCAGGCTGACGATCTTGCCGGCCTGGGGGCTCGGCACGTCCATGGAGGCCTTGTCGGACTCCAGGGTGATCAGGGTGTCTTCCGCGTCGACCTGGTCGCCCTCGGCCACCGCCACCTCGATGATCTCCACGTCGGCGGAGCCACCGAGGTCGGGCACCTTGATCTCGACGGTCTGCTTGCCGCCGCCACTCTGCTTGGCCGCGGGCTTCTCCGGCTCCGGCGCGGGCTCGGCCGCCTGCTCGGACTCGGGGGCCTGCTCGGCCTCTTCCTTGCCACCGGCGTCGGCGTCGCCGCCACCCTCGGCCTCGATCTCGACGATGTCGTCGCCCTCGGAGACGGTATCGCCCTCCTTGACGAGGACCTTCAGCACCTTGCCGCCCTTGGGCGCCGGCACGTCCATGCTGGCCTTGTCGGATTCCAGCGTGATCAGGGTGTCCTCGGGGGCGATGACGTCGCCCTCGGCCACCGCGATCTCGATGATCTCGACATCGGTATCGCCACCGATGTCCGGAACTTTGATGATTTCGCTACTCAAGGTCGCGCTCCTTCAAACTCTTGACGGGGGCGGGCCCGCGGGCCCGCCATGCCACCGAATCGCTCGGGCGACGCCTCACACCGCAAGCGGGTTGGGCTTGGCCGGATCGATGCCGTACTTCTTGAGCGCCTCGCCGACGACCTTGCGATCCAGCTCGCCGCGGTCGGCCAGCGCCTTGAGCGCGGCCACGGTGACGAAGCGACGATCGACCTCGAAGAAGTGACGGAGCTTCTCGCGGGTGTCGGAGCGGCCGTAACCGTCGGTGCCCAGTACATGGTAGTCGGTCGGCACCCAGGCGCGGACCTGGTCGGCGAACAGCTTCATGTAGTCGGTGGAGACGATCGCCGGACCCTCACGGCCCTCCAGGCAGGCGGTGACGTGGGGCTTGCCCACCTCGGCCTCGGGGTTGATGAAGGCCTGACGGTCGATCTCCAGGGCCTCGCGACGCAGCTCGTTGAAGCTGGTGACGCTCCAGATGTCGGCGCCCACGCCCCACTCCTCGGCGAGCATCTCGGCGGCCGCCTCGACCTCGCGCAGGATGGTGCCGCAGCCCATCAGCTGCACGCGGCCCTTCTTGCCCTGGGTCTCGCGCAGCAGGTACATGCCCTTGATGATGTCGTCGGCGGGCACTTCCTCCAGCGCCGGCTGCTCGTAGTTCTCGTTCATCACCGTCAGGTAGTAGAAGCAGTTCTCCTTGTCGGTGAACATCCGCTTCAGGCCGTCCTGGACGATCACCGCCACCTCATGGGCGTAGGTCGGATCGTAGCTGCGGCAGTTCGGGATCATCGACGCCTGCAGGTGACTGTGGCCGTCCTGGTGCTGCAGCCCCTCGCCGTTCAAGGTGGTGCGACCGGCGGTGCCGCCGACCAGGAAGCCGCGGGCCTGCATGTCGCCGGCGGCCCAGGCCAGGTCGCCGATGCGCTGGAAGCCGAACATCGAGTAGTAGACGTAGAACGGCAGCAGCGTCGTGGCGTTGTTCGAGTAGGAGGTCGCGGCGGCGATCCACGCCGACATGGCGCCGGCCTCGGTGATGCCCTCCTCGAGGATCTGACCCTTCTGATCCTCGCGGTAGAACATGATCTGGCCCTTGTCCACCGGCTCGTACTTCTGCCCTTCCGAGGTGTAGATGCCGAGCTGGCGGAACATGCCCTCCATGCCGAAGGTGCGCGCCTCGTCGGGGATGATCGGCACCACGCGCTCGCCGATCTTCTTGTCCTTGACCAGGCCGTTCAGGATGCGCACGAAGGCCATGGTGGTGGAGACCTCGCGCCCCTTGGAACCGCCCGTCTGGGAGGCGAAGGTCTTGTCTTCCAGCGCCGGGATCGGCAGCGACTCGAAGTCGTTGCGACGGCTCGGCAGGTAGCCGCCCAGGCGCTCACGCTGCAGGTGCATGTACTTGAGCTCCGGGGAGTCGTCCTCGGGCTTGTAGTACGGCACCTCCTTGAGCTGCTCGTCGGTCAGCGGAATGCCGAAGCGGTCGCGGAAACGACGCAGCGCCTCGTACTCCATGGTCTTGACCTGGTGCGCCTCGTTGGCGGCCTCGCCGTCGCCGCCGCCCATGCCGTAGCCCTTGACGGTGTGCGCCAGGATCACGGTGGGACGACCGTTGGCGTTCTGGGTCGCCTCGTGGTACGCCGCATAGACCTTGAACGGGTCGTGGCCGCCACGGTTGAGCTTCCAGATGTCCTCGTCGGACATGTCCTTGACCATCTCGGCGGTCTCCGGGTACTTCCCGAAGAAGTGCTCCTTGGTGTAGGCGCCGCCGTTGGCCTTGTAGTTCTGGTAGTCGCCGTCGACCGCCTCATCCATGCGCTTTTGCAGGATGCCCTTGGTGTCCTTCTCGAAGAGCGGATCCCACAGGCGGCCCCAGACGACCTTCTGCACGTTCCAGCCGGCGCCACGGAAGACGCCCTCGAGCTCGTCCATGATCCGCGAGTTGCCGCGGACCGGGCCGTCGAGGCGCTGCAGGTTGCAGTTGATGACGAAGATCAGGTTGTCGAGCTTCTCGCGGCTGGCCAGGTGGATGGCACCGAGGGACTCCGGCTCGTCGCACTCGCCGTCGCCCATGAAGCACCAGATCTTGCGATCGTGCATGTTCTTGAGTTCACGGGAATCCAGGTACTTCATCACGTGGGCCTGGTAGATGGCCTGGATGGGGCCGAGGCCCATGGATACCGTGGGGAACTGCCAGAAGTCCGGCATCAGCCAGGGGTGCGGGTAGGACGAGAGGCCGTCACCGTCCACTTCCTGGCGATACTTGTCCATCTGGTCTTCGGTGAGGCGGCCCTCGAGGTAGGCGCGGGCGTAGACGCCCGGCGCCACGTGACCCTGGATATAGACCAGGTCGCCCTCGAAGTCGCCGTTCGGCGCGCGGAAGAAGTGGTTGAAGCCCACGTCATACAGGGTCGCCGCCGACATGAAGCTGGCGATGTGCCCGCCCAGGCCCGGGTTGGCGCGGTTGTTGCGGATGACCTGGGCGATGGCGTTGTAGCGGATCAGCGAGCGGATGCGACGCTCCATGAACAGGTCGCCCGGCATCGGCGCCTCGCGGTGCACCGGAATGGTGTTGCGATGCGGGGTCGTCACCGAGAAGGGCACCTGCATGCCATCACGCCGCACCCGGTCGGCCAGGCGAGTCATCAGGTACCGGGCACGATCCTCGCCCTCGCGATCCAGGACCGATTCCAGGGAATCCAACCATTCCGTGGTTTCGACCGGATCGAGATCTTCTCTTGTTTCCAGACTCATAGACGTCTCTCCGAATGACGGTGGGGTACTACAGCCCCGCAGAGGGGCGAAATGGCACTCATGATCGGGGTTGGCGCCCCATCGCGTCAGGCCTGTAGTTGTTTTACAAGACAATGTACAGGGTGCCCTGCTGATGGCGCGAAGATACCGTAAACGCTGGTCCCTGCCAATTCAAGATAGAGTGGAAATATTTTTCAAATTCCCATATTGCACCGCAGCGTAGGGGATTAGCGGGCATTTTTGCGTCGAAACCGGCCGGATTCTTGTCGCTGTCCAGCCGCTGTAGGCGCACTACCCCGCGCGACTCGCCCGACGCCGGCGTGGCGCAGCCGGCGCATCGCGTTGGTGCCTAAGTACGTATTTTTCCAAGCTCCTGGCGAAAGTAGGCCCAGTCGAAGGCCGGGCCGGGGTCGTTCTTGCGCAGCGGGGCAACCCGGGCGTGGCTGGTGATGCGACGCGGCGTGAGCGCCGGATAGCGCGCCAGCAATGCCGCCGTGGCGCTTGCCAGGGCCAGGTACTGGGCGCCGGTATAGGGCGTCACCTCGTCCCCCTCCAGCTCGATCCCCACGGCGAAGTCGTTCAGCGCTCGGCGCTCGAGGGCGCCATCCTGCCAGCGCGAGCGCCCGGCGTGCCACGCACGCGCCTCGAAGGGCACGAACTGCACGCACTCCCCGTCGCGGCGAATCAGCAGATGGGCCGAGACGCGCAGCTCGGCGATCGTGGCGAAGAAGGGGTGCGCCGCGGGATCAAGCCGATTGGTGAAGAGCCGCTCGATATGCTCGCCGCCGAACTCGCCCGGCGGCAGGCTGATCGAGTGCAGCACCAGCAGCGAGACCTCCCCCGCCGGGCGGTCGTCCTGGTTGGGCGAGCGAAGCCGCCGAGCCGGCACCAGCCAGCCGTCGTCGATGCGCATGGTTTTTCCCTGACGTCGATGCATGAGTTTCCCCTATAATGACCCGCTCAAGCTTCCCCGCACAGAGATGGACCCGCCATGCATTATCAGGACGCCATTGCCGAAGAGATCCGTGACAGTGCCGCTCGGCTGCTGGCCGAGGACGTCGGCCCCGGCGACATCACCGCCCAGCTGATTCCCGAGAAGCAGATGGCCCGCGCGCGGGTGATCACTCGCGAGACGACGATCCTCTGCGGGGTGGCCTGGGTCGATGAGCTCTTCCGGCGGCTCGACCCCCGGGTCAGCCTGCACTGGCAGGCCGCCGACGGCGACCGCCTCGAGGCCGGCCAGGCCTTCCTCGAGCTGGAGGGGCCGGCGCGCAGCCTGCTCACCGGCGAGCGCGCCGCGCTCAACCTGCTGCAGACCCTCTCGGCCACGGCGACCCGAACCCGCCACTACGTGGACCTGCTCGAAGGCACCGGAGTGCGCCTGCTCGACACCCGCAAGACCCTGCCCGGCCTGCGCCTGGCGCAGAAGTACGCGGTGACCTGCGGCGGCGGCCACAACCATCGCATCGGCCTCTATGACGCCTTCCTGATCAAGGAGAACCATATCGCCGCCTGCGGAGGGATCGAGGCGGCGGTGAAGGAGGCCCGGGACATCGCCCGTGATCTGCCGGTGGAGGTGGAGGTGGAGACCTTCGAGGAGCTTGACCTGGCGCTGGCCGCCGGCGCCGATGTCATCATGCTCGACAACTTCAGCCTCGACGACATGCGCGAGGCGGTCGCCCGCAACGCCGGCCGCGCCACCCTGGAGGCCTCGGGCAACGTCGACGAGACCACGCTGTGCGCCATCGCCGAGACCGGGGTTCACTGCATCTCCAGCGGCGCGTTGACCAAGGACCTGAAGGCCATCGACCTGTCGATGCGCTTCATCGACGAACCGGGCTGACACTCCCACGGGCGACCCGGAGACCGCTCAGGTCTCGACGGCGACGAGACGCTTCTCCAGGCACTGGCGATAGAGCCGCTCGCCGCCGCGCTCGACCCATTCGTCGCCGAGCCGGGTCCAGCCGCGGCGCACCAGGCCATCCGCCAGCACGGCGCTGGCCTCGACCCGGGCCCGGCTCACCCCCTGCTCCAGCAGCATCCGCTCGGCATGCACCAGCAGCGTCGAGCCGATGCCGCGTCGGCCCAGCGACGGCCAGACGTAGAGGGTCTCGATCCGCCCCTCGAGCAGATCCAGCTCGAGAAATCCCACGCAGCGCCCCTCGCAGTCGGCCACCAGGGTGGTGAAGAGCGCCTGGCGCGCCGACCAGGCACTGGCATCCCGCGGCAGGGCCATCGCCCAGGCCTCACGCTCGGCTAGCGTGTAGTGCCCCGCCGCCCCCTGCATCACGGCGTGATGAAACACCTCGGCCTGGTCGGCGGCGTCGCGGACGCGCGCGGCCCGGTAGACGATACGCGGGCCACGGCGCGCTTCGGGGCGAGCCTCGATGGGCGGCTCGGCGCCGTCGGTGGGATGGTCGGCATGACGCATGCGTGAGCTTCCTGCGATGATGATCAGGCCAGCAGACTACCCAAGCCCTGCCTCGGGGCCAATCCCCGCGACGGAAAAGCGCAAGGATACGCCATGAACGACCGCCCCGCCCTGCCCGACGCCTTCGACCTGACGCCCGTCGGCGTCATCGAGAGCGACTTCCCGGACAAGTTCGGCATTCCGCGCCAGCCGGGGCTGGCGAGTGAGGCCCGGGCGAGCCTCGTGCTGCTGCCGCCCTTCGACGATCCGCTGACGGTGAGGGGCCTCGACGCCTTCAGCCACCTCTGGCTGACCTTCGTCTTCCACCAGAGCCCTGAGCACTGGACGCCGCTGGTGCGCCCGCCGCGCCTGGGCGGCAACGCCCGGGTGGGCGTCTTCGCCAGCCGCAGCACCCACCGCCCCAACCGGTTGGGGCTCTCGCTGGTGGAGCTCGTCGACATCGATACCGAGCGCGGCGTGCGGCTGATCCTGCGCGGCGCCGACCTGGTCAGCGGCACCCCGGTGCTCGACCTCAAGCCCTACCTGCCCTGGGCGGAGTCGCGCCCCGAGGCGCGCGCCGGCTTCGCCCCCGAGGCGCCGCCGACGCTGGCGGTGGCGCTCTCCCCGGCGGCCGAGGCGGTGCTTACGCGCCGCGAGGACGGCGACAGCCTGCGCGCGCTGATCCGCCAGGTGCTCGCCCAGGATCCGCGCCCGGCCTATCGCCGGGGCGCCGAGGAACGGGTCTACGGGGTGCGCCTGCGCGACGTGGACGTGCGCTTCCGGGCCCAGACCGACGCCGCGGGCGAGACGCGCCTGGAGGTCGTCGAGATAGTGACAATGTAGACAAGGACACATACGACGACGCCCTCCGTAGAGGGCGTCATCGTATGCCGTTCGATCATTTCGACCGGGCTAGTCTGAATGATCCACATGGCAAGAAGATGTGCTGATTCATGTCGCGAGCGATGAGAGGCTGGCCGCCGCCGGAGCACAGCCACCGGAATGTAGCCTGCTACATGAGGATGGCGAGCACCGCCGGCGGCCAGGATATCGAGCGCAGCAATGAATCAGTGCGTCTTCAAGAGAAGTCGATGCCGATCCGCCGGCCAACCTCCTCGTAGGACTCGATCACGTTGCCGAGCCCCTGGCGGAAGCGGTCCTTGTCGAGCTTCTCGCGGGTCTTCGCGTCCCACAGGCGGCAGCCGTCCGGGGAGAACTCGTCGCCCAGCACGATCTTGCCGTGGAAGAGCCCGAACTCGAGCTTGTAGTCGACCAGCAGCATGCCGCCGTCTTCGAACAGCGCCTTGAGCACCTCGTTGACGCGGAAGGTCAGCGCCTTCATCTCGGCCAGCTGCTCAGGCGTCGCCCAGCCGAAGGTCTCGGCCAGCGACTCGTTGATCATCGGGTCGTGCAGCTCGTCGTTCTTGAGGAACAGCTGGAAGGTCGGCGGAGTGAGGGTCTGCCCCTCCTCGACGCCGAGGGTCTTGACCAGGCTGCCGGCGGCGATGTTGCGCACCACGCACTCCACCGGAATCATCTCGAGGTTCTTGACCACGCACTCGTCATCGGAGAGCAGGCTCTCGAAGTGGGTGGGGATCCCCGCTTCCTGCAGCTTGCCCATGATGAAGGCATTGAAGCGGTTGTTGACCTGGCCCTTGCGCTCGAGCGCCTCCACGCGACGGCCGTCGAAGGCGCTGGTGTCGTTGCGGAAGTGCAGGATCAGGCGGTCCGGATCGTCGGTCGCATAGACCGACTTGGCCTTGCCGGCGAAGAGTTCTTGGCGCTTTTCCATGGGAGCCTCCAGAGGCGAGGATACGGGTAAGGATGGTCGGTCAGCCGAGGGTCTGCCACGCCAGGCCATCGTCCTGGGCGGCGATCCTCAGCCGGGAGTCGTCGCCGTCGAGCAGGGGCACCAGGGCTTCCAGGGCCAGCTCGGGGCGGTTGTTGTGTTCGGACAGGTGCGAGCAGACGATGCGCTGCAGGCGGTCGAGCCCCAGCCGCTGCAGCAGCCAGGCTGCCTGGACGTTGGCCAGGTGGCCCCAGTCGCCGCCCACGCGTCGCTTGAGGCTGGCGGGATAGGGCCCCTCGGCGAGCATCCGGCGATCGTGGTTGCACTCCAGCACCAGGCCGTCGCAGCCGGCGAAGGCCTCGACCACATGCGCGCTGGGGTGCCCCAGGTCGGTGAGCAGGCCGAGCCGACGGCGGCCACCGGCGATGCAGAACTGCACCGGCTCGCGGGCATCGTGGGGCACGGTGATCGGGTCGATGGAAAGTCCCTTGATGGCGAACCTCGCCTGGGGGGTGATCCAGTGACGGTGCGGCAGCTCGCCGAGCCGACCCGACAGCCAGGTGCCCGGCGTCAGGTAGACCGGCACCTTGTGACGGCGCGCCAGGGGCCCGACGCCGCGGATGTGATCGCCATGTTCGTGGGTCACCAGCACGGCGTCGAGCTGGCGGGGGTGCAGCCCCAGCCGGGCCAGGCGGCGCTCGGTCTCCTTCAGGCCGAAGCCGCAGTCGACCAGCAGGTGCGTCTCGCCGTCGCTGACCAGGGTGGCGTTGCCCTTGCTGCCGCTGCCCAGGGAGGCGAAGGTCAGGCCACCCGACGCCGCATCGTTCATCAGCGCAGCAGGCCCGCCACCCGCTCGAGCAGCTCGCGCTGATCCTCCTCGGAGAGCGCGCCGGCCTCGCCGACGCCCACCGCGCGCAGCACGCTCTGCTCGGGGCCACGGGCCTCGAGGGTCAGCCGCACCGGCTGCGGCTCGGCGCCGAGCTCGAGGGACGCCAGCGAGCTCAGCAGGCCCTGCTCGCGCCCTTCGCGGGTCAGGTAGTCGACCAGGAAGCTGTGCGCGCTCGGATCGCGCTCACGCAGTTCACGGCGGCCCTCGACGGCGAAGTCGATCTCCAGCTGGTGGCTGAGCTCGGCCCACAGGCGATCGATGTCGTAGGGCAGGATCACCTGCCAGTCGTCACCACGCTGCTCGAAGCGGGCGCGGTCCTGCACCTCGGGGCGCTGGGCGGTCAGCGACGCCGCGCTGGCCGAGGCGCTGAGCGACTGGAAGTGGCGCTCCAGCGCCCGCAGGCAGCCCGCATCGACGCTGCCGCCGCGCTCGCAGTGCAGCTCGCTGTCACCGCGGCGCAGCCCCTGGCGGACGCTCAGCCGGGCCTGTTCGGTCGAAAGCACGCCGCGGCTCGGATCCCGGGCGACGACGTCCAGGCCGCGGGCCTGCGCGAAGCGCTCGAGCTCCGGCCACACCGAGGCCGGCTCGGCGCCCACCACCAGCCAGGCGTCGCTTGCGATCTCGCGGCGCTCGACGTAGCCGCGCTCCCGGGCACGTCCCGGCGAGAGGGCCTGGGGCAGCGGTGCCTCCACCACGCCGTCCTCGGCGGGACGCGCGCCGCTCACCTCGGGTACCGGCATGGCATCGCGGTAGCGCGCCGGGTTGCGGGCCTCCGGCAGCACCAGGGGCGCCGTCTCCTCGGCCTCGGCGTAGTCGAGGTTGCGATCGTGATAGTAACCATCACGGGCGCAACCGACCGTGGCCAGTGCGACCGTCGCCACCAGCATCCCTTTCAGCGCAGAGTTCATGCGTCCACCTTGCCTCGTGTTGTGCGGAGTGCGATGCCGGGCACCGCTCAGTCGTCGATCATCCCCGCCAGCTGCAGGGCCTCGCTGACGGTGGAGTGGTACTTCTCGGAGAGCCAGGTCAGCGGCAGGCGGATGCCCGGCTCCACGTAGCCCATGCGATGCAGCGCCCACTTGACCGGGATCGGGTTGGACTCGACGCCCAGGTTGGTGTGCAGCGGCAGCAGGCGGGTGTTGATCTGGTGGGCCTTGTCGGCATCGCCGGCCACGGCGGCGCTGCACAGCTCGTGCATGGCCCGCGGCGCGACGTTGGCGGTCACCGAGATGTCGCCGTGGCCGCCCATCAGCATGAAGTCGCAGGCGGTGGCGTCGTCGCCGGAGTAGAGCATGAAGTCGCTGCCCTTGAGGCGCGCGATCAGGTCCTCGGCGCGCTCCAGGTTGCCGGTGGCATCCTTGAGGCCGATGATCCCGTCGACCTCGGCGAGGCGCATCACGGTCTCGTTGTAGATGTCGGAGCAGGTGCGGCCCGGGACGTTGTAGAGGATCACCGGCAGGTCGCTGGCTTCGGCGATGGCCTTGAAGTGCTGGAACAGGCCTTCCTGGGTCGGCTTGTTGTAGTAGGGCGCCACCGTCAGGCAGTAGTCGGCCCCGACCTCCTTGGCGTAGCGGGTCAGCTCGACCGCCTCGGTGGTGTTGTTGGAGCCGGTGCCGGCGATCACCGGAATGCGTCCGTTGACCTCTTCCACCACGGTGCGGATGACGTCGAAGTGCTCGGCGAAGGACATGGTCGTCGGCTCGCCGGTGGTACCGGCCGCCACGATCGCATCGGTGCCGTTGTCGAGATGAAAGTGCACCAGGCGGCGCAGGGCCTCCCAGTCGATATCGCCGTTGACCTTCATCGGCGTCGCCAGCGCGACGATACTTCCAGTGATCATCCTCTCGATTCCTCTCGATTCACCTGCATTCACGGCCTGCCGGCCCCCGGGAAGCGCCGGGACCTGCCCCGGGGCCAGGGGCCAAATGGTACTCAGGCCTCGAGAGCCTGTACAGCCGCGACTTTACAGTTCGCCGCGCCTTGCGTGTAATCGACGCTCATGGGTCCCACCCGCGCCGTCCGACCGGCGGTGTTTTACCATTCCACACCCCCTGCAAGGAGTCGTTTCATGAGCGTCAGCCTCGGCGAGCCCGTCCCCGATTTCACCGCCATCGCCACCGGCGAAACCACCCTCACCCTCTCCGAGCTGCGCGGCCGGCAGGTGGTGATCTACTTCTACCCCAAGGCCAGCACCCCGGGCTGCACCACCGAGGGCGGTGACTTCCGCGATCGCAAGGAGGCGTTCGAGGCCGCCAATACGGTGATCATCGGCGTCTCCCGGGACGGCATCCGCGCCCAGGAGAACTTCAAGGCCAAGCAGGGGTTCAACTTCGCGCTACTCTCCGACAAGGACGAGGCCGTCTGCCGGCTGTTCGACGTCATCAAGCTGAAGAAGCTCTACGGCAAGGAGCACTTAGGGATAGAGCGCAGTACCTTCCTGATCGATGCCGAGGGCCGGCTCGCCCGCGAGTGGCGCGGCGTCAAGGTCAAGGGCCACGTCGAGGAGGTCCTCGAGGCGGCAAAGGCCGTGCACGCCGGCTGACGCCCCCAGCATCGCGCGTCGGGCGGCGCCCTATGGGACCCGCCCGAGCGGGTCGCCTCAGGGCTCGACGGGCGTGTCCGACGCCTCCTGGCGGTGACGCTGCTTGATGCCCCGCGGCCAGGCGTAGACCAGCGCCTTGAGCAGGGTCGCCAGGGGGATCGCGAAGAAGATCCCCCAGAAGCCCCAGATGCCGCCGAAGAACAGCACCGCCAGGATGATCGACACCGGGTGCAGGTTGACCGCCTCGGAGAACAGGATCGGCACCAGCACGTTGCCGTCCAGCGCCTGGATCACGCCGTAGGCCACGATCACGTAGAGGAACTGATCGCTGATGCCGAAGTGGAAGCCCGCCACCGCGGCCACCGGCAGCGTGGCCACCGCGGCACCGATGTAGGGCACCAGCACCGACAGCCCCACCAGCACCGCCAGCAGCGCCGTGTAGGGCAGCCCGAAGAAGGCGAAGGTGAAGAACGCCACGCCGCCGACGATGATGATCTCGGTGAACTTGCCGCGCACGTAGTTGGCAATCTGGTCGTCCATCTCCTGCCAGATGCGGGTCATCAGGTCGCGCCGCTGGGGCAGCAGCGAGACGGTGAAGCCCACCAGGCGGTCGCGATCCTTGAGCATGAAGAAGACCAGGATCGGCACCAGCACCAGGTAGATGATCAGTGCCAGGACGTTGCCCAGCGAGGCCAGCGACAGCGTCAGGGCACGCTGGCCGAGCTGGGTCACCTCGCGGCCGGCCATGCCGATCCAGTTCTGGATCTGGTCCGGCGTCACCAGCTGCGGATAGCGCGCCTGCAGGTCATCGAGCAGCTGCTGGCCGCTGGCGAACATCCGCGGCGTCTCCTGGATCAGGTTGACCAGCTGCGTCCAGATCAGCGGCATCAGGATCAGCGCCATGGCCAGCAACACGCCGATGAAGCCCAGGAAGACCAGGATCACCGCCATCAGGTGGGGCACGCGGCGACGCGTCAGGCCGTTCACCGCCCCCTGCAGCAGGAAGGCGATGACCAGCGCAGTGAGGAAGGGCGCCAGCATGTGGCCCATCCAGATCACCACGGCGAAGCCCAGCGCCAGCACCACCAGCAGGATCACCGCCTCCTCGTCGGAGAAGTAGTGCTCGATCCAGCTACGGAATACCGACCTCAGGGTCATGAAGGCGATGCCCCCCCCTTGCGGATCCAGTAGTGGTAGACCTCGCCCCGCTCCTCCCTGGCCGGCATCTCGTGGGGGCTCTGGGCCACGAAGGTCTCGAAGTCGCGCCAGGAGCCCGCGTCGGTGGCCTGGATCTCGAGCAGCTGACCGGGCGCGAGGCGTGACAGGGCCTGCTTGGCCTTGAGCAGCGGCAGCGGACAGGGAAGACCGCGGGCATCGAGCAGGTCGTCGGGTTGCAGCGCCATGTTGTCTCCCGGGAGAATGCAGTGAGTCGTGCAGGCCGACGGGCCCACACGCAAGTTCCTGCGATTTAAAGGCACTTTGCGGACCGAATCAATGTCAGAGCGGAACGTCCGCCCCTGCTTTCGCCCCGTGACGAGGATGGCCATGCTGCGTCGAACCGGAACCTGCCTCACCGCCAGCGCCCTCTGCCTGGCACTCGCCCTGCCGGCTCAGGCGCAGTCCGCGGCCCCCTTCGAGGCGCCCGACCTGACCGACCGCGGCGGCACCCCGATCGCCAGCGGCGACTACGGCCTGCCGAGTCTCACCCACGGCGGCAGCCAGGCCATCAGCGGCGAGGAGCTGCGCCTGGGTCGCGCCTGGCTGCGCCAGTTCCGCGCCCGCGCGCCCGAATGGCAGGACGCCATCGCCCAGGACTACGTGGAGTCGCTGGTCGCCCGCCTGCTGCCCCACAGCGGCCTCACCCAGGCGCGTACCGTCGTCACCCTGGTGGAGAGCCGCCTGCTCAACGCCTTCGCGGTGCCGGGCGGGGTGATCGGCGTCAACGCCGGGCTGTTCGCCTTCGCCGAGCGCGAGGCGGAGTTCGCCTCGGTGGTCGCCCATGAGCTCGGCCACCTCGCCCAGCGCCACTACGCCCGCGGCCGCGAGCGCGCCGAGCAGACCCAGATCCCGACCATGGCGGCCATGCTGGCCGGCATGCTGATCGCCGCCGGGAGTGGCGGCGATGCCGGCATCGCCGCCGTCATGGGGAGCCAGGCGGCCCTCATCCAGGACCAGCTGCGCTACTCGCGGCGCTTCGAGCAGGAGGCCGACCGCGTCGGCCTGCAGGCGATGGCCGGGGCCGGCTACGACCCGGACGCCATGGTCGAGATGTTTCGCGCCATGCAGCGCATGGTCAGCCTGCAGGGCGGCAACCCGCCGGAATTCCTGCTCTCCCACCCCATGACCGAATCGCGCATCAGCGATACCGAGGCCCGTGCCAGCCAGACGCCCGTGGCGACGCCGCGCGACGAGCCGCTCGAGTACGCGCTGATCAGGGCCCGCGCCCTGCTGGCGATCCATGAGCGCGATCCCCAGCAGGCCGCCACCCAGCTGGCCCAGGACCAGGCCCCCGCGGCGGCACGCCGCTACCTGTCGGCGCTGATCGACGCCCGCGCGGGGCGCACCGACCGGGCGCTGGGCGAGCTCGACGCCCTGGCCCGCGCGCACCCGGACCTCGCGATGCTGCCGGCCACCGCGGCCCAGGTGGCCTTCGCCGCCGGACGCACCGACGACGCCATCGCACGCAGCCGGCGTCAGCTGCGGCTGATGCCGGACTACGCGCCGACCCGCCGACTGCTCGGCGAGGCGCTGCTGCAGCGGGATCCCGACGAGGCCTACCGGGTGCTGCGCGAGCTGGCCGAGCGCCGCCCGGAGGACCCGCAGGTGTTCACGCTGCTCGCCGAGGCCGCCGGGCGCAGCGGCCGGGAAGCCTGGGGCCACCTGGCCCGCGCCGAGCAGCTCCAGCTCACCGGCCGCATCGACCGCGCCATTCGCCAGCTCGAGGTGGCCAAGGACGTGGCCCGGCAACGCGGCGAACCCGCCGCGGCGAGCGCCATCGAACAGCGTCGAGAGGCCTTCCTCGGCTATCGCGAGACGCTGGAGGAGTTCCGGTAGCACCGAGCAAAAGGCGACCAGCCGCCGGAGCGTCGACAAACAGAAACCCTGCTGGATTCAGCATCCAGCAGGGTTTCTCGTTTTCTGCCTCGGCACCCGCCGCCCGTCACCGAGCGGCTGGACCGCCTACTTCTTGAAGTTGAGCATCCGCTCCAGCGGCTTGAGGGCGGCCAGGCGCAGCGCGTCGTCGACGAACACCTCCCCCGTTCCCTGGCGCAGCGCGCCGGCCAGGTTGTCCAGGGCGTTCATCGCCATCCACGGACAGTGGGCGCAGCTCTTGCAGGTGGCGCCGTTGCCGGCGGTGGGCGCCTCGAACAGCGTCTTCTCCGGCACCGCCTGCTGCATCTTGAAGAAGATGCCGCGATCGGTGGCGACGATCAGCCGCTCGTTGGGCAGCTCCTTCGCCGCGGTGATCAGCTGGGAGGTGGACCCCGCCACGTCGGCCAGCTCCACCACCGAGGCCGGCGATTCCGGATGCACCAGCACCGCGGCATCGGGATAGAGCGACTTCAAGTCCTCGACGCCCTTGGCCTTGAACTCCTCGTGGACGATGCAGGCCCCATCCCAGAGCAGCATGTCGGCGCCGGTCTGCTTCTGGATGTAGCCGCCGAGGTGCTTGTCCGGGGCCCAGAGGATCTTCTCGCCGCGCGCCTGGAGGTGCTCGATCACGTCCACCGCGATGGACGAGGTCACCACCCAGTCGGCGCGCGCCTTGACCGCCGCGGAGGTGTTGGCATAGACCACCACGGTGCGATCGGGATGGGCATCGCAGAAGGCGCTGAACTCATCGGCCGGGCAGCCCAGGTCCAGCGAACAGGTCGCCTCCAGGGTCGGCATCAGCACGCGCTTCTCGGGGGAGAGGATCTTGGCCGTCTCGCCCATGAAGCGCACGCCGGCCACCACCAGGGTATCGGCCTCGTGGCGGGCGCCGAAGCGCGCCATCTCCAGGGAATCGGCCACGCAGCCGCCGGTCTCTTCGGCCAGCTGCTGAATGGCATCGTCGGTATAGTAGTGCGCCACCAGCACGGCATTGTTGGCCTCGAGGAGCGCCTTGATCTCGTCGATGCGCGCCTCATCCTCGGCGGGAATGCGGGTGGGGCAATAGGTGCGTGCCAGCTGCTCGCGCAGATCGGCACGGGAAGTCATGATCGTCATCGTGTCTACCACTGTGACCGGCAGGGGCTCCCCCTGCAATGCACCAGGTGTCGCCGCTCGTGCACTCCGCACGGGGCCACACGCCAGAGGGTCAACCGCTGCGTCTGTCGCGATGGCCGACCCAACGCCATTCTAGACCAGAATGCCCGCCCATTGTTCGATTCCGGGGAGAAAGTCTCGCAGCGCGAACGTCCCCGGCCGGGCTCGAGCAGCATCGGGCGCCCCAACGCAGAACGCCCCCGCTTCCGGGGGAAGCGAGGGCGTCGAATCTGGTGGGTCGTGTAGGATTCGAACCTACGACCAATTGGTTAAAAGCCAACTGCTCTACCAACTGAGCTAACGACCCATGACGCATGGCGGCTCAGTCGCCATGGTCTCAGGTTCGGATGGTGGGTCGTGTAGGATTCGAACCTACGACCAATTGGTTAAAAGCCAACTGCTCTACCAACTGAGCTAACGACCCTTCCGAACGGGTGCAGATATTACTGATCCGCCCCCGTGATGGCAAGCGATTTTTGCCTTTCGTCGAACAGAACGCGACGCGTCACCGCTGACGCTGATTCTTCGGCTTGCGCATGGCCTGCACCGGGCGGCGCTTGTGCTTGTCGCGACTCCAGCGATTCTTCTCGTCCGGGGTCAGCTCCGGCACCTTGCGCGCCGCCAGGCCGGCCGTCGTGGCCAGGTCATCGATCTCGTCCTGGGAGAGCTCCACCCACTCCCCGGCCTTGGTGCGCTTGTCGAGGAAGATGTTGCCGTAGCGCACCCGCTTGAGGCGGCTCACGGTCAGACCCTGGGACTCCCACAGCCGGCGCACCTCACGGTTGCGGCCTTCCATGATCACCACGTGGAACCAGGTGTTGATGCCCTCGCCGCCGAACTCCTGCACGTCGGTGAAGTTCGCCGGGCCGTCGTCGAGCATCACGCCCTCGACCATCGCCTTGACGTTGGCCTGGGTGACCTCGCCCATGACGCGCACCGCGTACTCGCGCTCCACCTGGGTGGAGGGGTGCATCAGCTTGTTGGCCAGTTCGCCGTCGGTGGTGAACAGCAGCAGGCCGCTGGTGTTGATGTCCAGGCGGCCGATGGCGATCCAGCGCTCGCCCTTGAGGCGCGGCAGGCGATCGAAGACGGTGCGGCGCCCCTCGGGGTCCTTGCGGGTACAGAGCTCACCCTCGGGCTTGTTGTACATGATCACCCGCCGCGGCACCTCCTCGGCGGCGCGCAGGGTCACCGGACGGTCGTCGAGGGCGACCCGGTCGCGTGTCTCGATGCGGTCGCCCAGGGTCGCCACCTTGCCGTTGACCTTGACCCGGCCGTCGGCGATGGCCGTTTCCATCTCGCGGCGCGAACCCAGCCCGGCACGGGCCAGGACCTTCTGCAGTTTCTCGGTGGTAGTGCTCATCGGTCATCATTCTCACTGGATGTGGATTCCGTCCCCGCGGCAGCGTCATCGTCGACGCGGCCCCGGGCACGTTCGGACAGGCGAGCCTCCAGATCGGCGAAGCTCAGCCCTGCCCGCTCGGACGCCGTCCCGGCGTGGTCGTCGTCGGCCCTCCCGGCCGTCGTATTGGTCGTCTCCGAGACCGTCTCGGCGCTCTCGGCATCGACCTCACCGCCCTCCTCGGGCGGTGGCGTCTCGTCATCTGACCCGTCGTCAGTCTTGTCGTCGGTCTCGTCTTCCGCGTCGGCGTCATCCACCGGCGCGTCGGCCTGGGCCAGCAGGTCGTGCTGGGGCGGCGGCGCCTCCTCCTCGAGGGTCGGCTCCTCGAACTGCTTGAGCTCGTGCATCGGCGGCAGCTCGTCGAGAGTGCGCAGGCCGAAGTCGTCGAGGAAGCTGCGCGTGGTGGCATAGACCGCCGGGCGGCCCGGCACGTCGCGGTGGCCCACCACGCGCACCCAGCCGCGATCGAGCAGGGTGCGCATGATCGAGCCGCTCACCGACACCCCGCGCACCTCCTCGATGTCGCCGCGGGTCACCGGCTGGCGGTAGGCGACCAGCGCCAGGGTCTCGAGCAGCGCCCGGGAGTAGCGCTGGGGACGCTCGTCCCATAGCCGCGATACCCAGGGCGAGAGCCGCGGGCGGATGCGCAGCTGATAGCCCGAGGCGGTCTCGAGCAGCTCCAGGGCGCCCCGCTCGTGGCGCAGGCCGAGCCGCTCGAGGGCGTCGCGCAGCGCGCGACGCGGCGGCTGCTCGTGCTCGTCGAAGAGCCCCTCCAGGCGATCCAGCCCCAATGGCTCGCCGGCCGCCAGCAGCGCGGCCTCGAGGATATCGTCCAGGGCATTGGGGGATTCCATGGCGGTCATGCCGGTTCGCTCCCTTCGTAGTCATCATCGTGGCGCGCGTCGTCGAAGGGGCTTTCATCGAAGGGGCTCTCGTCGCCCGCCTCGTCCTCCAGGGCCTCCTCCTCGAAGGCCGCCTCCTCGTCCAACCGCGCCCGCACGTGGATCGGCGAGAGCGGGGCGTTCTGGACGATCTCGATCATCGCCTCCTTGGCGAGCTCGAGGATCGCCATGAAGGTCACGACCACCCCGGCGCGCCCCTCCCCGAGGGTGAACAGCGCCTCGAAGGGGGTATAGTGCTCCCGCGTCAGCTTCGCCATGATCGCCAGCATGCGCTCCCGGGTCGAGAGCCCCTCGCGGCTGATCTGGTGGGCCTGGTTGAGCTCGGCGCGGCGCAGGATGCCGGCCAGCGCCCCGAGCAGCTCGTCGAGCTCCACGTCGGGGTGGATCACCCGCGCCTCGAGGGCCGGCAGCGCGGCCCGCGCCGGGAACCAGTCGCGACCCAGGCGCGGCAGCTCGGCCAGCGCCTCGGCGGCATGCTTGAGGCGCTCGTACTCCTGCAGGCGGCGGATCAGCTCGGCGCGCGGGTCCTCTTCGTCGTCCTCGTCGCCCTCCTTGGGCGGGCGCGGCAGCAGGGTACGCGACTTGATCTCGGCGAGCATCGCCGCCATCAGCAGGTACTCCCCGGCCAGCTCGATCTCCATGGCCTTCATCAGCTCCACGTACTCGATGTACTGGCGCGTGATGGCCGCCACGTCGATGGCGAGGATATCCAGGTTCTGGCGGCGAATCAGGTAGAGCAGCAGGTCCAGCGGCCCTTCGAAGGCCTCCAGGAAGACCCGCAGGGCTTCCGGCGGGATGTAGAGATCCTCGGGCAGCTCGGTGATCGGCTCGTCGAACAGGCGGCCCAGCACGTCGGCCTGGACGGCATCGCTGTCGGCCCGCTCGGGCGCTTCACTCTGGGGCGTATCGCTCACGCGGGGCCTGGCCTCTCGACTGCACGGCGGATGATCGACCGTGCAGTCTAGCAACTTCGGGGCCGGGAGGGTAATCGCTGGCGGGCCCTGGAGGGCCCGAAATGACGCTGCGGCGGGCGCTCACGGCGCCTGTCACGCCAGCGAGTCGGCCCGGCGATAGCGCCCGGTGTAGTCGAAGAGCTTCTCGCGCACCTGCCAGTGGCGCCCGACCTTGCGCCCGACCACGAAGTCCGGCGCGCGCAGCCGGCGCTGCTCGGCGATCACCTCCTCCGGCGTGGTGGGCGACCAGCGAGCGCCCGGTGCGCGCAGGTGGTCACGCAGGAAGGCCGCGGCGAAGGCGCCGCGCTGGGCCGGCGTCTCCAGGGCGAACCACTCGGCGAGGGTCACGCCCTCCTCGTCGTGGTAGGTGACCTTGAGGCGCGGCAGTCCGCGGCCGTTGACGGTGGCCTCGAGCTGCATCCCGCCGACCCGCAGCACCCGGGCGTCGCGCAGCTTGAGCGCCTCCTTGAGCTTGTCGTCGGCGTCTACCAGCAGCGCCTGACAGCCGTGGCAGCGCCGGGCGGCGATGTCGTTCTCGGCGCCGCAGTCGGGGCAGGTCTTGAAGCGGAAGCGAAACGAGCACTGCTCCATCGCCGGCGCTGCCGATCTGGACGTCGTGTCTGTCGCGCGGGGGCGGGCGCGCGTGGAAGGCACCAGCCCCTGGCAGCGCCGCCCGAAGTGCTCGATGACCAGCTC
The DNA here is from genome assembly GCF_043496965.1 of Halomonas sp. B23F22_3. Classification (NCBI taxonomy): domain Bacteria; kingdom Pseudomonadati; phylum Pseudomonadota; class Gammaproteobacteria; order Oceanospirillales; family Halomonadaceae; genus Halomonas; species Halomonas sp. B23F22_3. Next base: position 300,665 of record NZ_JBIEKG010000004.1, on the reverse strand, counting down.
ACCGTCGCGCTTGCCCCAGAAGAGGTTGGGGTGGTCGCACTCGGGGCACGGCACCTGCACCGGCTCGCTGTCGCCGTCCGGCTTGGGGCTGCCCACCTCCGGGGCATAGAGGTCCCAGGGATTGCCGGCGTAGTCGAGGATCAGGCAGTCGGCCTTGCCCGGCGAGAGGCGCAGGCCGCGCCCGACGATCTGCTGGTAGAGGCTCACCGACTCGGTGGGGCGCAGGATGGCGATCAGGTCCACGTGGGGGGCGTCGAAGCCGGTGGTGAGCACCGCCACGTTGACCAGGTACTTGAGCTCGCGGGCCTTGAAGGCGGCGATGAGGCGCTCGCGCTCGGCCGAGGGGGTCGCCCCGGTGACCAGCGCCGCCTCGCCGGCCGGCAGGTAGCCCAGGATCTCCTCGGCGTGGGCCACGCTGGCCGCGAAGAGCATCACGCCGCGGCGCTCCCGGGCGCGCTCGACCACCTCGGCGATGATCCCCGGGGTGGCGCGGCTGCCGGCGACGACCCGATTGAGTTCCTCCTCGCGGAAGAACCCGCTGGAGGACGGCGCCAGTGCCGAGAAGTCGTAGCGCTCGACGGCGGCATCGACCCGCCGGGGCTCGACCAGGTAGCCCTGGCGCACCATCAGGCGCAGCGGCTGCTCGAACACGCAGTCGCGAAAGAAGCACGCCTCGTCGCCGCGCACCATGCCGTGGTGGTGGCGATGGTAGATGAACCCCTGACCCAGCCGATAGGGCGTGGCGGTCAGCCCCAGCACCTTGAGTCGTGGATTGGCCTGGCGCAGGCGGTCGATCACCCGGCGATAGCTGGCCTCCTTCTCGCTCGAGACCCGGTGGCACTCGTCGATCACCAGCAGGGTGAACTGGCCCTCGTCGAAGCGCTCCAGGTTCCTCACCACCGACTGCACCGAGCCGAACACCACCTGGCGGCCGCTCTCCTTGCGCCCCAGGCCGGCACTGAAGATATCGGCCTCGAGGCCATAGGCCTGGTACTTGGCGTGATTCTGCTCGACCAGCTCGCGCACGTGGGCCAGCACCAGCACCCGCCCCCGTGCCAGGCGCGCCAGCTCGGCGATCACCAGCGACTTGCCGCTACCGGTGGGCAGCACCACCACCGCGGGCTCGTCGGAGGCCCGGAAGTGCTCGACCACCCGGGTAACGGCCTGGTGCTGGTAGGGGCGCAGCTGGGGCACGGACGTTTCGGGCATGGCCACCTCCTGTCGGCGAAGCCGCCATCCTACCGGGCGGCGGCGTCCGCGTCAGGCGTCCCGCGCACTCAGCTGATCAGGCCCTGCAACAGCAGGTAGCCCGGCACCCAGGCGGTCACCAGCCCCTGAGTCAGGGAGGTGCGCGCCATCAGCGGCTGCAGGTGCGGGCGGTGGCAGAGCATCAGGTAGAAGCCGAACCAGAGCGACGCCCAGGCCAGCCAGTTGGCACCCGACCACCAGCCCCACAGGCCCTCGGCCACGGCGAGCTGCAGGAGCCCGGTGGGCAGGGCGGTGAGCGCCACGAACAGGCAGAAGTAGCCCAGGCCGTGGCCGGAGCTGCCGTTGCGGCGATTGATGGCCACCCAGAGGTAGGTCAGGGCGAACAGCAGCGTCATGGCCGCGGTGCGCACGCTGGCGGCATCGGCCCCGGGGCCGAAGGCCGCATAGGCGGCCACGGCGAGGCTCACCCCGCCGACGAAGAAGTTGATCACCTGGATCTCGCGATCCTCGATGCGTCCCATCATCCACAGGCCGTTGAGCACCAGCACCGCACCCACGTAGAGCAGGCTCAGCCCTTCATGCATCGTCGTCTCGCTCCCTCGAATGGCGGCATCCGGCCCCGTGCCGTCCGCCTCGAGCGCTCTTATAGACCGCCCCGGCCGGCAAGGCAACAGAAGTGGAATTATTTTTCATTTTAACGACAGGGCACAGCCGGCGATGGACGGGCCTTGACCTCGTGGCCTTTCGCCATGATATCTAAAGGGACCAAGGGAAGAATCGATTGCCCATAGCCGAAACAGGAGAGGCGCAGATGAAAGTGAAGACCAGCCCGGAATGTCCCAAGTGCGGCCATCGCATGAAGCGATTCCCGCCCGGCCGCAAGGACGAGTACCACGTTCACTGCGCCGAGTGTAACTACGACTTCGGCCGCTTCGATCATTTCCAGGCGCAGTTCCGCCACGCCATCGAGGAGCTCGAGGAACAGCTGAAGCACCGCGATACCGCCGACGACGATCGCGGCTGATCGTCGCGCCGACACCGCCGTCGGGTCGGCATCGCACCATCAAACGCCGACGCCCGGGACCAGGTCCCGGGCGTCGGCGTTTCATCGACGGCGCGAGCGGCGCCGCACCTCGCGAATCAGCCCAGCCAGGTCCGGGCGTTGCGGAACAGGCGCATCCAGGCCCCATCCTGGGTCCACTCGGCGGGACGCCAGGAGTTGGTCACCGCCCGCACGACCCGCTCCGGGTGCGGCATCATGATGGTCACGCGGCCGTCCGGCGTGGTCAGGCCGGTGATGCCGGAGGGCGAGCCGTTGGGGTTGGCCGGATAGCGGGTGGTCACCTGGCCGTGGTTGTCCAGGAAGCGCAGGGCGACCTGGCCGCTGCCCTGCAGGCTGCGCAGGTGGGCGCTGTCGCGGAACTCGGCCCGGCCCTCGCCGTGGGCCACGGCGATGGGCAGGCGTGAGCCCTCCATGCCGGCGAGCAGGATCGATGGGCTCTCCTCCACCTGCACCATCGAGACCCGCGCCTCGAACTGCTCGGACTCGTTGCGCACGAAGCGCGGCCAGGCCTCGGCACCCGGGATCAGCTCCTTGAGCTGGCCGAGCATCTGGCAGCCGTTGCACACGCCCAGCGAGAAGCTGTCGTCGCGCTCGAAGAAGGTCGCGAACTGCTCCCGGGCACGGGGGTTGAAGAGGATCGACTTGGCCCAGCCGCCGCCGGCCCCCAGCACGTCGCCGTAGGAGAAGCCGCCGCAGGCCACCAGGCCCTTGAAGGCCTCCAGGCTCACCCGCCCCTCGAGGATGTCGCTCATGTGCACGTCGACGGCCTCGAAGCCGGCCTTGTCGAAGGCCCAGGCCATCTCCAGCTGGCCATTGACGCCCTGCTCACGCAGCACCGCCACGGCCGGGCGAGTCGTGTTGATGAAGGGGGCCGCAATGTCCTCGTCGACATCGAAGGTCGGCTGGGCCGAGAGCCCCGGGTCGCGGCCGTCGAGCAGCCCATCGAACTCGTTCTTGGCGCACTCGGCGTTGTCGCGCAGCGCCTGCAGACGGTAGCTGGTCTCGGCCCAGGTGCGCTCGGCCAGCAGCCGGGTGGTCTCCAGCAGCGGCTCCTCGAACAGCGTCACACGCACCTGGTCGTCGTAGCGCGGCCGGGCGATGACGCCGCAGGTCTCGATGCCCGCCGCGGCGAACTGCGCCAGCACCTCCTCGGTATCCTTCCGGTTTACCTGGATGACCGCACCGAGCTCCTCGGTGAAGAGCGCGTTGAGGGCGTCGACGGGCTCGTCGATCATCCAGTCGAGCTTGATTTCCAGGCCCGTGTGGGCGGCGAAGGCCATCTCCAGCAGGGTCACCAGCAGGCCGCCGTCGCTGCGGTCGTGGTAGGCCAGCAGCTTGCCCTCGGCGTTGAGCCCCTGGATCACCGTGAAGAAGGCGCGCAGGTCCTCGGGATCGTCCAGGTCCGGGCACTCGTCGCCCACCTGACCGTAGACCTGGGCCAGCGCCGAGCCGCCCAGGCGGTTCTTGCCGGCGCCCAGATCGATCAGCAGCAGATCGGATTCGTCCTGCTCCAGGTTGACCTGGGGCGTGAGGGTGCGCATGGCGTCGGTGACCGGAGCGAAGCCGGTGATCGACAGCGACAGCGGCGAGGTGACGCTCTTCTCCACGCCCTCGCCCTGCTCTTCACTCGAGCCGTTCTCCTCCTGCCAGGCGGTGCGCATGGACATCGAGTCCTTGCCCACCGGGATGGCGATGCCCAGGGCCGGGCAGAGTTCCATGCCCACGGCGTGCACGGCGTCATACAGCGCCTGGTTCTCGCCGGGGTGGTCGGCGGCGCTCATCCAGTTGGCCGAGAGCTTGATGTCCTCGATCTTCTCGATCGGCGCGGCGGCCAGGTTGGTGATCGCCTCGGCCACTGCCAGTCGTGCACTGGCGGCCGGGTCGATCAGCGCCACCGGCGGACGCTCGCCCATGGCCATCGCCTCGCCGGCATGGGTGTCGAAGCTCGCCGTGGTCACGGCGACGTCGGCCACCGGTACCTGCCAGGGGCCGACCATCTGGTCGCGGGCCACCTGGCCGGTGATCGAGCGGTCGCCGATGGTGATCAGGAAGCTCTTGGAGGCCACGGCGGGCAGGCGCAGCACCCGGTCCATCGCCTCGCGCAGGTCGAGGTTGTCGAGCATCACGCCGGAGAGGGTGTTGGTCTGGCGGGTGAACTCGCGCTGCATCTTCGGCGGCTTGCCGAACAGCACGCTCATCGGCAGATCCACCGGCTGGCTCTCGAAGTGGCCATCGGTGACCGCCAGGTGGTGGGCCTCGGTGGCCTCGCCGACCACGGCATAGGGGCAGCGCTCGCGGGCGCAGAGCGCCTCGAAGGTCTCGAGGTCCTGAGGGGCCACGGCGAGCACGTAGCGCTCCTGGGCCTCGTTGCACCAGATCTCCAGCGGGCTCATGCCCGGCTCGGCATTGGGCACGGCGCGCAGGTCGAACAGCCCGCCGCGCTCGCCGTCCTTGACCAGCTCGGGCAGGGCGTTGGAGAGCCCGCCGGCGCCGACGTCGTGGATGAAGCGGATCGGGTTGTCGTCGCCCATCGCCCAGCAGCGATCGATGACCTCCTGGGCGCGGCGCTCCATCTCGGGGTTGCCGCGCTGCACCGAGGCGAAGTCCAGGTCGGCGCTGGAGGCGCCGGAGGCCATGCTCGAGGCGGCGCCGCCGCCCAGGCCGATCAGCATCGCCGGGCCGCCCATCACGATCAGCTTGCCACCGACCGGGATCTCGCCCTTCTGGACGTGGCCGTCGCGGATGTTGCCGTAGCCGCCGGCCAGCATGATCGGCTTGTGGTAGCCGCGCCGCTCGATGCCGTCACGGCCCAGGGCGTCCTGCTCGTAGGTGCGGAAGACGCCGGCGAGGTTCGGGCGGCCGAACTCGTTGTTGAAGGCGGCGCCACCGATCGGCCCCTCGAGCATGATCTGAAGCGCCGACTGGATGCGCTCGGGCTTGCCGTAGTCGAAGGCCTCCCAGGGCTGCACGAACTCGGGGATGCGCAGGTTGGAGACGGTGAAGCCGGTCAGGCCCGCCTTGGGCTTGCCGCCGATGCCGGTGGCGCCCTCGTCGCGGATCTCGCCGCCGGCGCCGGTAGCCGCGCCCGGATGCGGTGCGATGGCCGTGGGGTGGTTGTGGGTCTCCACCTTCATCAGGATCTGGATCGGCTCCTGGGAAGCGCCGTAGACGGCGCGCTCCTCGCCCTGGCCGGTGAGCGGCGCGGGATAGAAGCGCGGCGCTTCCGAGCCCCGGATCACCGCCGCGTTGTCGCTGTAGGCGGAGAGGATGTCGCCGGGCGAGCACTCGTGGGTGTTCTTGATCATCTTGAACAGCGAGCGCTCCTGGGCCTCGCCGTCGATCAGCCAGTCGGCATTGAAGATCTTGTGGCGGCAGTGCTCGGAATTGGCCTGGGCGAACATCATCAGCTCGACGTCCGCGGGGTTGCGACCCAGCTCGCGGAACGCCTCGCAGAGGTAGTCGATCTCGTCCTCGGCCAGCGCCAGACCCAGCTCGACGTTGGCGATCTCGAGGGCCTCACGGCCGCCGTCGAGGATGTCCACGCTGCCCAGCGGCGCCGGGGCGTGATGGGCGAAGAGCCGGGCGGCGTCGGAGGGATCGGCCAGCACGGTCTCGGTCATGCGGTCGTGCAGGGCGGCCTGGAGGCTCTCGAAGGCGGCCTCGGCGAGCGTGCCGGCCACCTTGACCCGATAGGCGATGCCGCGCTCGATACGCTGCACCCGGGAAAGCCCGCAGTTGTGGGCGATGTCGGTGGCCTTGGAGGACCAGGGGGACTGGGTGCCGATGCGCGGCACCACGAGGAACAGCTGGCCTTCGCCATGGGGCGCATCCTCGCGCGCGGGGCCGTAGTCGAGCAGCTGCTCCAGCAGACGCCGCTCGCCCTCGTCCAGGTCACCGTCATGATCGACGAAGTGGACGTAGTCGGCCTGCAGGGACTCGACCTCGGGAACGGATGCGCGCAGGGCGTCCAACAGCTTGGCATGACGGAAAGCAGATAGGGCGGGCGCGCCTCGCAGTTCGAGCATATCCTGGAGCCTCTGATACAGGGGGGAATTCGGGGCCGCGGCCGGCGGCAACGAGCGCACATGATACTGGAAAGCACCGGGCGCGAGAAATCGGCGAAGGTGACAGCCATCGATTAGCTGGTTATGGTTGAGGGTCTCATCGCCGCACGCCGCCCCTATGCCCGCATTCGCGACCGCCCCTTCCCGGCGCCACTGGCGCGGGACCGTCCTGATGTGCAGTGCCCTGCTGCTGGCATTGCTGCCCCACCGCGGCGGCCCCCCGGAGGCGTCGCACCTCGAGGAGGTGCTCGCCCGGGACTTTCTCAGCGTGCATACCCGCAATACCCCCACCACCTACTACGAGGGGCGCGAGGGCCCGACCGGGTTCGAGTACGAGCTGGTGCGCCGATTCGCCGATCACCTGGGGGTCAGCCTGACCCTGGACGCCGACCACCACATCCCCGGCGTGCTCGAGGCGGTGCGCGAGGAGGGCGACCTGGGCGCGGCCGCCCTGCCCCTGAACCCGACGCTCGAGGGCGTGCTGTTCAGCCGACCGATCATGCCGCTGCAGCCGCTGCTGGTCTATCGCCGCGGCCTGCATCCGCCCGAGGACATCGCGGAACTGGAAGGGCTGGAGATCGGCACCCTGCGCGGCTCCGGCACCGACCGGGTGCTGCGTGAGCTGCAGGTGGAGCACCCGTGGCTCAGCTGGAAGGAGTCCGCCGAGCTGGAGGTGGCCGAGCTGCTCGGCCAGGTGGCCGACGGCACCCTGGACGCCGCGGTGATCTTCGAGCACCAGTTTCGCCTCAACCGGTTGTTCTTCCCCGAGGTCGAGGACGGCTTCACGCTCGGCAAACCGCTCTCCCTGGCCTGGGCCTTCCCCGCCGGCCGCGGGCTGGGGCTGGTCGGCGAAGCCAACCGCTTCCTCGACGCACTGCGCCGCGACAACGAGCTCGACGCCCTGGTTGCCCGCTACTTCGGCCACGACGACTACCTCGAATACGTGGGGGCCCGCACCTTCATCGCCCATGCCCGCGAGCGCCTGCCCCGCTTCGGCGAGCTGTTCCGCGAGGCCGCCCGCAACACCGGTTTCGACTGGAAGCTGCTGGCCGCGCTGGGCTACCAGGAATCCCACTGGGAGCCCCGGGCCACCTCCCCCACCGGGGTGCGCGGCCTGATGATGCTCACCAACGCCACCGCCGGCGAGCTCGGCGTCGACAACCGCCTCGACCCCGCCCAGAGCATCCACGGCGGTGCCCGCTACCTGCGCCAGGTCGAGGAGCGCCTGCCGGCATCGATCGAAGGTGACGACCGCCTGTTCATGGCCATGGCCTCCTACAACGTCGGCCTCGGCCATCTCTACGACGCCCGCAAGATCACCGAGATGCGAGGCGGCGATCCCGACCGCTGGCGCGACGTACGCGAGTCACTGCCCCTGCTCCAGGAACGCGAGTGGCACAGCAAGACGCGCCACGGCTACGCCCGGGGCGGCGAGCCGGTGATCTACGTGCGCAATATCCGCCGCTACTACGAGATCCTGGCCTACCTCGATCGCAGCCAGGAGCAGTTCCACGAGCTAAATGCCCGGCGGCCTGACCGGGCCGACGTCGAGCTCTTCGAGCAGATTCCGCCGGTCCTCTAGCCGGCCGCGCCGTCGCCACCTTCGTGACCGCCGCGGCGGGCGGAGAAGAACGCCTTGAGCAGCCGTGAGGCGCGGGCGGCCAGCACACCGCCCTCCACCGTCACCCGGTGGTGATACCAGGGCTGGGCGAAGAGATTGGCCTTCGATTCCACCATGCCGCTGCGCGGCTCGGCCGCGCCGTAGACCACCCGGGCCAGGCGGGCATGGATGATCGCCCCGGTACACATCAGGCAGGGTTCGAGGGTCACGTAGAGGGTACAGCCGTCCAGCCGGTAGTTGCCGAGCCGCTCGCCGGCGGCGCGCAGCGCCTGGATCTCGGCGTGGGCACTCGGATCATGGCCGCCCACCGGAGCATTGAAGCCGACACCGACGATCTCGCCCGTGGCGTCCACCACCACCGCGCCCACCGGCACCTCGCCGGCGTCCAGGCCCCGCCGGGCCTGGTCCAGCGCCCGATGCATGTAGAACTCGTCGCTGCGCACTGTGCGGAACTCCCGTAGACTGGATGGCATTAAGACGATCGTATGATACCGGTGGCGTCCCTGCACGCCACCGCTCGGAGGAACGATGACACCCGATGCCCTGAACGCCCTGGTGGACCTGCTCGGTCTCGAGACCCTGGAGGAGAATCTGTTTCGCGGCCGCAGCCAGGACCTCGGACTGCCGCAGCTGTTCGGCGGCCAGGTGCTGGGCCAGGCCCTCTCGGCCGCCAGCCAGACCGTCGACCCGAGCCGGCGGGTCCACTCCCAGCACGGCTACTTCCTGCGCCCGGGAGACCCGCACCGTCCGGTGGTCTACCAGGTGGATGCGGTGCGCGATGGCGGCAGCTTCACCACGCGCCGGATCACCGCCATCCAGAAGGGGCGGCCGATCTTCTTCTGCAGCGCCTCCTTCCAGGGCGCGGAGCAGAGCATCGCGCACCAGACCACGGCGCCCGCGGTGCCCGCGCCCGAGACCCTGCAAGAAGGTGACGCCCGCCTCGAGCGCTTCCCCGGCCACCCCATCGAGTTTTTGCGCATCGACGAGAGCGCCGAGCCCGGCGAGGCCTCCCGCAAGCGCCTGTGGTTTCGCCTGGTGGGCGAGCTGCCCGACGACCAGGCGCTGCAGCGCAGCCTGCTCGCCTACAGCTCCGACTTCAACCTGCTGACCACCTCGCTGGTGCCCCACGGCATCGCGTTTCGCGACCCCCGGCTGCAGATCGCCAGCCTCGATCACGCCCTCTGGTTCCATCGCGACGTGCGGGTCGACGACTGGCTGCTCTACGACATGGACAGCCCCTGGGCCGGCGGGGCGCGCGGCTTCGCCCGCGGCAGCCTCTATGACCGCCAGGGCCGGCTGGTCGCCTCCAGCGCCCAGGAGGGACTGACCCGGCTGCGTTCCTGACCCTTGGCAGTGCGCCCGACCCGGCGCTATCCTGCCCCCTGCCGCCGCAATAGCTCAGCTGGTAGAGCAACGCACTCGTAATGCGTAGGTCGGAGGTTCGAGTCCTCTTTGCGGCACCAAAAAACTATAGAAAAACGGCCACTTCGCCCATCGGGGCGGTGGCCGTTTTTCATCATGGGCGCTCGAGTTGTCCCCTAGGCAGCAAGCGACGAAAAGGATGGAGCCGGTGATCACCCGTTGCTGAAGTAATCGACCCGACCATCGCAGTTGCTGACGTAATCGGGCAGGTCGTCTCGGCGGTCGTACCAGCGCATCGTCTTGCAACGGGAGCCATATCCCCCGCTGGTATCCACGTCGTCCGGCCGGCCGAGGATGTCGATCACGTCCTTCTCTTCCATGCCGATCAGGATGATGCCGCGGCTGCGGGCCTTTACCAGCGCGTTACGGCTGATGCCCATGTCCCTGGCTCGCTCGCTCACCGAGCGCGGCACCGACGAGGGGCGCCTTGACGCAGTGCCTTGAGGGTCGCCACCAGCGCGAGAGCGGTCGGTGTCGGGCAGGGAGGAGAACGATTGCGGCTCGGGCGCCGCGTAGCGGGAGACGCCGCCGCCCTGGAAGGCCTCGCCCCCCGAGCAGCGATCGCGGTATGCGCCGTCCGGGCATTTCATGATCTGCGCCTGCCCCATCAGCGGCAGGAGCAGCAGCACCATCGCCATGTATCGCATGCTGTCCTCCTTGGCAGACTCACAGGGTAGCAGCCTGCCAAGGGCGTCATGTGCCGGATGGGCGTTCGCTGACGCCACGCGTCGGCGATCTCGTCGGTTGCCGTGCCGCCGCCATGCCCGCGGCATGACGGCGACGGATCGTGCCTCAGTAGTCGCCCAGCAGCTGCTCCAGGCGGAAGACGGCACCCGAGAGCTCACCGAAGCTCATCGCCGGCTGTGCCGGGGCCTCGGCCGATGGCCAGGCCTGCAGCACCTCGTCGTAGGCGCTCAGCAGGGCCTGGTAGCCCTCGGCGTCCTCGCCTGCGCCGAACACCTCGCCCTGGCGCTCGAGCAGCTGGCGTCCCACCTGCATCATGCCGCGTCCATCCTGATACTCGACGACGTTGGTGAATTCGCCCTCCTCGACGGCCTCGGCATACTCGTACAGCGAGGCGGTGACCAGGGCGCGATGCACCCGGCTGATGAAGGCGGGATCCTCGAGCAGCGCTGCCTCGGTGGTGGCCATGGCCTCCTCGAGCGTGGTCTCGACCTCGGCGTAGCGTGATTCGAGCGCCTCCCAGGCCAGTCCCTCACGGGCGCCCTGCTCGAGGGTCTCGAGCGAGGACTGGACGGCCTCGTCGACGCCCCGGGACGCCAGGGCCGACTCCACGGACGGATACTGCTCGTCGAGGGGGTGGGCGAAATGCACCACGGCAGCATCCTGCTCGCCCTGGCGATAGAGCTCACGGGCGACCTCGAGGTGGCCCTGCATCATGGCCAGGCGGGTGTAGGTGACGCCGGGATTGTCGGCGGGCGCGGTGGCGTTCTCGCCGCCTTCACCGCCTTCGCCGCCTTCACCGCCTTCACCGCCTTCACCGCCTTCACCGCCTTCACCGCCTTCACCGCCTTGGGCAGCATCCCAGCCGGAGAAGACCGCCAGCGGGTCGGGGCCCAGGCCGCCGCCTTCGCCACCTTCGCCACCTTCGCCACCTTCGCCACCTTCACCGCCTTCGCCGCCTTCGCCGCCTTCGCCGCCTTCGCCGCCTTCATGGTGATGGCTTTGCTCGCCGCCTTCACCACCTTCACCACCCTCGTGGTGCTGGCTCTGCTCGCCGCCTTCACCACCTTCGCCACCCTCGTGGTGACGGCCCTGCTCGCCGCCTTCGCCACCCTCGTGGTGCTGGCTCTGCTCGGCGGCATTCATCTCGCCCTCGTGGGCCTCGACGCTGTCGGCCCAGCCGGCGCTCGCCGTGCCCAGCAGGACACTCGTTCCGACGCCGATCCAGAGCTTGGTGCGGGTAGTGGCCATGATGCGCGCTTCCTCTCGTTGCATGGGTATCGTGACATGAAGTTGGGCGGCAGACACCGCGATGAAACGATAGTACCGTCGGCACACGGAACGCAAATCCTTTTCATTCAGATATACTGGGTGCCACCCCCATCCCCATGGAGTCGATCGTGATCCTCTGCATCGCCCAGATCATTCCCGAGGAACTGCTTCAGCGCATCCAGTCCACCCTGGCCGACACGCCCTTCCAGGACGGGCGCGAGACCGCCGGCTGGCATGCCCGCACGGTCAAGCACAACCGCCAGGCCGAGGGCGGCCACCCCGCCGTGAGCGCGCTGCGCGAGGAGGTGGCCGGCCATCTCCAGCGCCATGCGCTGTTCCAGATGGCGGTGCGTCCGCGACGCATGAAGCCGCTGATGTTCAGCCGCTACGAGCCGGGCATGAGCTACGGCAACCACGTCGACGACGCGATCATGGGCAGCCCCGGCGGCGCCATGCGCACCGATATCTCCTTCACCCTCTTCCTCGGCGACCCGGACAGCTACGACGGCGGCGAGTTGCTGATCGAGACCACCGGCGGCGAGCAGACCTTCAAGCTACCGGCCGGCTCGCTGGTGCTCTACCCCTCCTCGACCCTGCACCGGGTCGAGCCGGTCACCCGGGGCGAGCGCCTGGCGGCGGTCGGCTGGGCGCAGAGCCTGGTCCGCGATCCCCAGCAGCGGGAGGTGCTCTTCGACCTGGACACCACCCGCCGGCGACTCTTCGAGGAGAGCGGCAAGACGCCGACCTTCGATACCCTCTCGAAGAGCCTCGCCAACCTGCTGCGGATGTGGGCCGACACCTGATGCGTCGCCTCGCCGGCGGGTGCCTCAGCCGGTGCGGACGCGCATCAGCTCGTCCCAGCGGGTGGTATAGCGCGGCGTGCGCCGCTCGCAGCGCAGCGCCCAGGCGGTGCCCGCCCGCGGCAGGCCGAAGCGCACGGTATCGCGCCCCATCTCGCGGTTGAGCCGATCCACCGCCGCCATCAGCCGCTGGCTGCGGCCACGCTCGGCCTCGCTGCGCGGCGCCAGCAGCGAGAGCTGATGGCGCTCGGCCTCCACCAGGTCGAGCAGCATCACCCCGCACTTCTGGTAGCGCGGCCCCTCGAGGAAGATCGCCTCGAGCCCCCGGGCGGCGGCCGCGAGCAGCGCTCGGCTGTCGTCGCTGGGGGCCGGCAGCGGCACCACCGCGCTGTTGCGGTACTGGCGTTCGCCGACCCGGTGAGGGTTGGTGCGCAGGAAGACCATCACCGCCCGGGCCTGGCTGCCCTGGCCACGCAGCTTCTCGGCGCCCCGGGCGGCGTGCTGGCGCACCGCCTCCTGCAGGTCGGCGAAGGCGCCGGTAAGCCGCCCGAAGGAGCGCGAGACCATGATGCGCTGGCGCGGCTCGGTGAGGTCATCGAGCACGATGGCCGGGCGACCGCGCAGTTCCCAGACGATGCGTTCCAACACCACCGAGAAGTGGCGGCGGATCTGCTTGGGATCGGCCTCGCGCAGCTGCCAGGCGGTGTGGATCTCCATCAGTGCCAGCCGCTCGGCGGTGCGTCGCGCCACGCCCCACAGCTCGGTCACCGGCAGCCTCTCGAGCAGCGCACGGGTGGCGGGGGCGTCGACCTCGAGCCGGCAGACGCCCTCGAAGGCCGCCTGCTTCTTGGCCGCGTGATTGGCCACCTTGGCCAGCACCCGGGTCGGCGCGAGCCCCACGCAGACCGGGATGCCGGTATCCCGGCGTACCGTCTCACGCAGCCGCTGGGCGTGAGCCTCCAGGCCCTCCGTCGCGAAGCCGGTGAAACCCACGAAGCTCTCGTCGATGGAGTAGGCCTCCACGTCCGGCGAGAACTCGTCGAGGATCCGGTTGACCCGCCGGCTCATGTCGCCGTAGAGCGCGTAGTTGCTGGAGAGCAGCACCGCCTGGCGGCGGATGGCCGGCGGCAGCAGGTGCAGGGGCGCACCCATGGCCACCCCCAGCGCCTTGAGCTCGTTGGAGCGCGCCACCACGCAGCCGTCGTTGTTGGAGAGCACGCCCACCGGCCGCCCCTCCAGTCGCGGGGCGAAGGCCCGCTCGCAGCTGACGTAGAAGTTGTTGCAGTCGACCAGCGCGATCACGACTCGCCCCCCGGCAGGGCATGCAGCACATGGGTGACCACGCCCCACACCTGGCACTCGCGCCCGGCCAGGGGGATCGGCGCGAAGCGCGGGTTGCTCGCCACCAGGAAGGTCCGCTCGCCGCGACGCTCCAGGCGCTTCACGGTGGGCTCGCCGTCCACGGCGATCACCACCACCCGGCCGGGCAGCGGCTCCAGGCTGCGATCCACGACCAGCAGGTCGCCGTCATGGATGCCGTCGCCGAGCATGGAGTCGCCCTCGGCGCGCACGAAGTAGGTGGCGGCCGGGCGGCGCACCACGTGGGCATGCAGGTCGATCTCCACGTCGAGATGGTCATCGGCCGGGCTCGGGAAACCGGCCCGCACCCGACACCCCATCAGCGGCTGGGTCGCCGCTCCCGGCAGCGCCACCGCGCGGCCGATCGGCCGCACGGCGGTAGACGTCGGCGAGGTCATGGGCACCCCCATTGATACTGTATTCATATACAGTATTCGCCACTCCCCTGCCGCTGGCAAGCCCCGCCGTCCGTCAGGCGGCGTGCTACCGTGAAGGCACCATCACAACACACCTCACCAGGACGCCGGCCATGCCCCATCCCCTGCTCTCCCGCCAGCCCTTCGCCGAGAAGGGCAAGGTGGTCTCCGCCCGCGAGGCCGTGAACCTGATCCGCGACGGCGATGCCCTGGCCACCGGCGGCTTCGTCGGCATCGGCTTCGCCGAGGGGCTCGCCGTGGCCCTCGAGGAGCGCTTCCTGGAGACCGGCCAGCCCCGCGACCTGACCCTGATGTATGCCGCCGGCCAGGGCGACGGCAAGACCCGTGGGCTCAACCACCTGGGGCATGAGGGGCTGGTGGCGCAGGTGATCGGCGGCCACTGGGGGCTGGTGCCTGCCCTGCAGCGCCTCGCCCTCGAGGGGCGCATCCAGGCCTGGAACCTGCCCCAGGGGGTGATCTCGCACCTCTTCCGCGACATCGCCGCCGGCAAGCCCGGCACCCTCACCCGGGTGGGGCTCGGCACCTTCGTCGACCCGCGCCTGGGCGGCGGCCGAATCAACGACGTCACCATTGATGAGCGCGTCTCGCTGCTGCCCATCGACGGCCAGGAGTACCTCTTCTACCGGGCCCTGCCGCTGCAGGTGGCGCTGCTGCGCGGCACCACCGCCGACACCCTGGGCAACGTCAGCATGGAGCGCGAGGCCCTGACCCTGGAGGCGCTGGCCATCGCCACGGCGGTGCGCAACTCAGGAGGCGTGGTGATCGTGCAGGTGGAGCGCCTCGCCGAGCACGGCACCCTGCACCCCAAGGACGTGAAGATCCCCGGCGTGATGGTCGACTGCGTGGTCGTCTGCGAGGACCCGGAGCACCACTGGCAGACCTTCAACACCGCCTACAACCCGGCCTTCTCAGGCGAGATCCGCGCGCCCATGGCGACGCCCGAGCCGTTGCCGCTCTCGGTGCGCAAGATCATCGCCCGGCGCGCGGCCTTCGAGCTCCGGCCCAACAGCGTGGTCAACCTGGGGATCGGCATGCCCGAGGGCGTGGGCGCGGTGGCCAGCGAGGAGCGCCTGCTCGCGCACCTGACCCTGACCGCCGAGCCCGGGGTGATCGGCGGCCTGCCGGCCGGCGGGCTGGACTTCGGCGCGGCGCTGAACACCCAGGCGATCATCGACCAGCCGGCCCAGTTCGACTTCTACGACGGCGGCGGGCTCGATATCGCCTTCCTCGGCATGGCGCAGGTCGACGCCACCGGCAACGTCAACGTCTCCCGCTTCGGCCCGCGCCTGGCCGGCGCCGGTGGCTTCATCAACATCAGTCAGAACGCCCGCCGGGTGGTGTTCATGGGCACCTTCGTGGCCACCAAGGAGACGCTCGCCGTCGTCGACGGGGCGCTGAAGCTGCCCGCGGGGGGCCAGAGCAAGTTCGTCACCGAGGTGGAGCAGCGCACCTTCAGCGGGGCGCTGGCCGCCGCGGACGGCAAGCCGGTCTGCTACATCACCGAGCGGGCCGTGTTCGAACTCACCCCGGAAGGCCTCGCCCTCACCGAGATCGCCCCCGGCGTCGATCTGGAGCACGACGTGCTGGCGCTGATGGACTTCATCCCGTTGATGCCCGAGCCGCCGCGCCGGATGGACGCGCGCATCTTCCACGAGGCACCCATGGGGCTCGCCGAGGAACTGCTGGAACGGCCGCTGGCAGAGCGCTTCAGCCTCGACGAGAAGGACGACGTGCTCTTCATCAACTTCGAGCACCTTCGCGTCGCCTCCCAGGCGGACATCGACGCCATCGAGCAGGAGGTCGAACGCCGCCTCGCTCCCCTGGGCCGCCGGGTCCAGGCGATCGTCAACTACGACCACTTCCGCATCGACGATGCCCTGCTCGCCCCCTACACCGAGATGGTGCGCGGCCTCGAGGCGCGCTTCTACACCCGGGTGACCCGCTACACCACCAGCGGCTTCATGCGTCGCAAGCTCGGCCATGCCCTGGAGGAGCGCGCCGTCCCGCCGCACATCTACGAGAGCGCCGAGGAGGCCCGCCAGCACCTGAAGACGTGATGCTTCACCGGCCCCCAACGACGACGGGTGGCCCAGCAGGGCCGCCCGTCGCATCGCGGAGCGAGAATCAGGTGGCTGGGCAGGTCGCCGCCAGCGCCTCGACCGGCACCGGCCGGCTGAAGAGATAGCCCTGGAAGGCCGCGCAGCCGTGGGCGGTCAGCCAGGCCCGCTGGGCCTCGTTCTCGACGCCCTCGGCGAGCACCTCCAGCTGCAGGCTGCGGGAGAGCGCGATGGTACTGGCGACGATGGCCGCGCTGGCCTCGTCCTCCAGCAGGTCGCGCACGAAGGACTGATCGATCTTGAGCTGGTCCAGCGGCAGGCGCTTGAGGTAGGAGAGCGAGGAGTAGCCGGTGCCGAAGTCGTCCAGGGCGAAGGTCACCCCGTGCGCCTTGAGGCGCTGCATGGTCTGGCGGGCCTCGTCGCGATCATGGACGAACAGGCTTTCGGTGACCTCGAGCTTGAGACGCGACGGCCGGGCCCCGGTGCGCGACAGGATGGAGAGCGTCTGCTCGGCGAAGCCCGGCTCACGAAACTGCTCGGGGCTGACGTTGACCGAGAGCGTCAGCTCGGCCATGGCCGGATCACTGGCCCAGGCCGCCAGCTGCCGACAGGCGGTCTCCAGCACCCAGCCGCCGATGGGCACGATCAGCCGGTTCTCCTCGGCCAGGGGGATGAACTCGGCGGGCGAGACCATGCCGCGCGTCGGGTGCGACCAGCGCAGCAGCGCCTCGGCGCCGATCATCCGACCATCGCCCCCCACCTGAGGCTGGTAGTGGAGCAGGAACTCGCCCCGGGACAGCGCCTGACGCAGGTCGGCCTCGAGCCGGGCACGCTGCTGGAGCTGTGCCTGCATCGCCGGATCGAAGAAGCGCAGGGTGTCGCGACCCGCCTCCTTGGCCTTGTAGAGCGCCATGTCGGCCTGCTGGAGGACCTGCTCCAGGGTCGTCTCGCGCTCGCGATAGAGCGTGATGCCAAGGCTCGCGGTCACCGACAGCTCGTCGTCGGCCAGGCGCATCGGCGAGCGCAGCGTGCCGAGCAGCTTGTAGGCGATACGCTCGGCCACCACCGCCACGTGCGCCTGATCGCCCCCGAGATCGTGCAGCAGCACGGCGAACTCGTCGCCGCCCAGCCGCGCCAGGGTGTCGGTCTCGCGCAGCACCCGATTCAGCCGCCGGGCGACCTGCTGCAGCAGGTCATCGCCGACCCGGTGCCCCCGGGTGTCGTTGACCCGCTGGAAGTTGTCCAGGTCGAGATAGAAGAGCGCACCGAACTGGCCGCTGCGATAGCTGTCCTTCAGCGCACCGGAGAGGCGATCCAGCATCAGTCGGCGGTTGGGCAGCCCGGTCAGGGGATCGAAGAAGGCGAGCTGGTGGATCTCCTCCTCGGCCGCCTTGCGCCGGGTGATGTCGTTGAAGGTGGCCACGTAGTGGGTCAGCTCGCCGGCGTCATCGCGCACCGCGCTGATGGTCAGCCACTCGGGGAAGATCTCGCCGTTCTTGCGACGGTTCCAGATCTCGCCCTGCCAGCTACCGTGCCGCTGCACGCTCTCCCAGAGCGCCTCATAGAAGGCGTCGTCGTGCCGCCCGGAACTGAGCAGGCTCGGATCGTGCCCCAGCACCTCCGCCTCGGCATAGCCGGTGATGCGGGTGAAGGTCTCGTTGACGCGCAGGATCGCGCCCCGCTCATCGGTGACCAGCATCCCCAGATGCGTCTCGAAGGCCATGGCGGCGATGCGCAGCTGGGCCTCGGTGGCACGCGTCTCGGTGACCTCGCGCACCACGGCCAGCACGCCGCCGAGAGCGCCCCCCTCGTCCAGCGAACTGAGGATCGCGTGGAAGTCGCGCGGCACGCCGGCCAGTGTGACGCGATAGTCGAACTCCACCGGCTCGCCGCTGGCCCGCAGCTCATCCAGGGCGCGATCGAGCTGACGCGCCACGTCCGCCGAGAGGACCTCGCGGTAGTGACGCTGCAGCAGCGCCCCGGCGTCGCCGACCAGCTGGTCGCGGTCGACGGTATGCACGTAGACGAAGCGTCCCTCCGCATCGAAGACGAAGATCATGTCCTGAATCGAGCCGACCAGGGCGCGTAGCTGCGCCTCGCGCTCCAGCACCGAACGCCGCGCCTGCTCCCGCTCTTCCAAACGCCAGCGCAGCTCGGCTTCCAGGCGCCGCAGATGGAGGTAGTGCCGCAGCAGCCATCCGCCCAGCACCGCCACCAGCAAGTACACGCCCACCAGCAGCCACAGGCGGTGGAACCAGTCGCTCAAGGCCCCGTCGAGGCTCTCGCCGACCACCACCAGCAGGGGCAGGTCCGCCAGGCGCTGCATCGCAAAGAGCCGCTCGCTGTCGTCCAGCGGTGAGACGATGCGCAGCCTCGTCGAGGGCTGGCCGCTCTCCAGGAAGGTCTGTGTCATAGGCTCGCTGACCTGCCGGCCGACTATGCCCGTCGTGCCGCCCACATCGATGGCCGGCCAACGGGCCAGCAGCCGCATGTCGGTATCGAGGATGGCGATGCTCTCCCCCGAAGCCAGGTCCAGGCGGGCGAGGGTGTCACCGAGGACGGCGGGATCCAGGAAAGCGACCACCAGACCACTGAAGTTCCCGTCCTCATCGTCCAGGCGATGGGCATCCACGAGGTGATACTGCCGGGTCGCGGCCGACCAGGTGAGCGTCGAGACCCGGTGATCCAGGTCGGGCCGGTCGACGAGGGCACCAAACCAGGACTCGCGGCCGAGATCCTTGCCGGCGGGAAAGGCCGGATCGGTCGCGGTGATCACGCGTCCGTCGGGACCGACGACCGCGATGCTGTCGATGACCTCGAGGCGATCCTGTTGCTGGCTCAGCCGGGCCTCGAGTCCGGAGACGCTGCCCTGGCGCTCGAGCAGGTTCCGGCGCATGGGAGACTCGAGCAGGCGGGCCAGGCTCGAGAGCCGCTCCTCGCTGGCCGCGAAGGCCCCCGCGACCCATTCCGCCACCAGGTCGGTCCGCGCCCCGGCGCGCTCCCATGAGCGGTCGAGAGCGTGCTGGTGGCGGTCGACGAGCACCCAGGCCAGGAAAGCCGCCAGCGCCAGAAGCGCCAGCAGGTAGGTGCCGATGGCGTGCAGCCGAGGCCAGCCGTGTCGCGTGCCGGCGGTGCGTGGAGAGTCCTTCATGCCGCCCGATATCCTTGTCGTAACGCCGGTGAGGCTCCCTCAGTGTAACGGATAGTAGGGAACTGTCCTGCCTCGACCCCGCCGGGCCGCCCCGGCGAAGCGGCCGGCGCGCCGGCGGCCTGACATTGATGTGACGACGCCCAGCGGCCACCCTGAAGGCATCCGCCGATCACCGGACGACACGGGGGCGCCCTCGCCATGGACGATGTCGCCAGCGACTTTCTCATCGCCAACGAACCCGCGCTGCGCCTGGGCGTGGCGCTGCTGCTGGGCGCCCTGATCGGCATCGAGCGCGGCTGGGTCGCCAGGGAGCAGCAGTCCGGCGAGCGCATCGCCGGCATCCGCACCCACGCGCTGGTCGGCCTGCTGGGGGGCATCGCCGCCCTGCTCTCCGAGGCCGTCAGCGACTGGGCCTTCCCGCTGATCTTCCTGGCGCTTGCCGCCACCAGCCTGGTCGCCTGGCGGGCGAGACTGACCCGGCACCATGACTACAGCATCACCGGCCTGGTGGGGCTGCTGCTGACCTTCTGCTTCGGCGCGGTGGCGGTGGCGATCGACCTGGCACTGGCCACCGCCGGGGCGGTGATCACCGCCGTGATCCTCGACAACAAGCACGAGATCCACGGCCTGCTGAACAAGCTGCAGGCCCATGAGCTCGATGCCGGCCTCAAGCTGCTGCTGATCAGCGTGGTGATGCTGCCGCTGCTCCCCGACCGTGGCCTCGGCCCAGGCGAAGTGCTCAACCCCTACGAGATCTGGTGGATGGTGGTGCTGATCGCCGCGATCTCCTTCGTCGGCTACTTCGCCATGCGCGTGGGCGGCACCGAGAAGGGCATCCTCTTCACCGGGCTGTTCGCCGGCCTCTCCTCCTCCACGGCGCTGACCCTGCATTTCGCCCGGCTGTCGCGCCAGAGCCACGAGATCGAGGCGATGCTGGCCGCCGGCATCCTGGTGGCCTGCGGCACCATGTTCCCGCGGATCCTGATCTATGCCGCGGTGATCAGCCCGGGCCTGCTGCCCCGCCTGCTGCTGCCGATCGCGGTGATGGGCCTGTTGCTCTACCTGCCGGCGCTGCACCTCTGGCGCCGCCATCGTCGCACCCTCAGGGTCGACAGCCCGACGCCGATCCAGAACCCCCTGGAGCTGCGCACCGCGTTGCTGTTCGGCGGGCTGCTCGCGCTGATCATGCTGCTCGGCGAGTGGCTGCGCGAAGGGCTGGGCGAAGCCGGTATCTACCTGCTGGCCGCCGCGTCGGGCGTGGCCGATGTGGACGCCATCACCCTATCGCTGACCCGCATGTCACTGGAACGGATCGCCCCCGCCACCGCGGTGCTGGGGATCATCATCGCCGCCGCGGTCAACAACCTCTTCAAGTCGGGGCTGGCCAGCGCCTTCGGCACGCGACGGCTCGGCCTGCGCGTCGCCCTGCCGATGGTCGCCTCCATGTCGGCGGGTCTGGCGCTGGCCTGGCTGACGTGAGCGCCGAACTCGACGTGGACGCGCGGTTCACTGCCGATCGATCGCCAGCAACGGCACGTCTAGCCATCGGGCCAGGCCCTGGGCGCCGTCGCGCATCACGGCATGGTGATTCCAGGCGAAGATCGGCTCGGCGAGCGGCATGAGAAGCGCCATCCAGCGCCGAACGGGGCGCACCCGCCATTCGTAGCGCACTCGGGTGACGCCCCGCGCCTCGCTCAAGTGCCAGCGACCGACTCCCCGCACGTCGCCATGGGCGACGCCCTCGATCAACCGGCCCGGCACCACGTGAGTCACGCGCACGTCGAAGCGCAGGGGATACCCCAGTCGACTCCGCCAGCGATAGCGATAGCACCGGCCGATGCCACGGACATCTCCCGCTGCCAGCTCCTCCACGGCGCGCAGGCTTTTCCACCAGGCGGGCCAGTCCGAGGTATCGACGAGCGCCCGGTAGATTCGGTCGAGGGGCGCCTCGAACCACCAGGTGGTGACGTAGCAAAGCTCCGCGGTGCTCGAATGCCTGGTCATGGTCCGAGGCGCGCGCTCGTTCCCCGTGCCGGTCGCGATGATCCCGTCCTGCGTCGGATAGGCGACCGGACGGTGACATGCAGGCAGCATGGCAACACGCTTGCCACGCAGCGCGCGTCACCTGGCCTGAGGCTAGGGGCTCTCGTAGGGCCGGGACGAGAGGTCGTCGGGACCGTGGCGATTGAGGATCTCTTCCGCCTCCGGCTGCGACGTCTCTGGGACGATCACCTTGACCTCGCTGGTCTGTCTGTCGAGAAACAGCTTCTCCCGGGGATAGCCCTCGGAGACCAGCTCATCGAAGGCGTTGATGGCCTTGTCGATGCTGCCATAGGCAGCGGTAACGGTCTGTGTCATGACACCCTCCACAACCGGGGTATGGAGTATCCGGCACCGGGCGGTGCCGGGAGGCGACGAGAGGGACGTGCCCCCTCGCCTGCAGTGTAGTCACAGCGGCTCCTCCGCCAACGGCCAGGCGATCTTCGCGATGCTTGTCCCGGATCAAGTCGACCCCATGAGCGGCGCGCGGGAACAATTCCGCGGACTACGCTGGAAGAGTCATGGATCCACGAGGTCGTCGCCCATGGAGATTTTCCGCAAGAGCCGCCGCGAGGCCGGTGAGGCGGTGCTGAAGGACTACCCGTCGACGTGCGCTGGCTTCTCCTGGGAGCAGGCGCGGTCGTGGCTCGACGGCCTGCCGGGCGGCGGGCTGAACATCGCCCACGAGGCGGTGGATCGCCATGCCACCGGCGAGACGGGGGAACGCATCGCGATCCGCTGGCTCGGCAAGTCGGGGACGCGCCGCGAGATCCGCTACCGAGAGCTGGCCGAGCTGAGCAGCCGTTTCGCCAATGTGCTGGAGGCCCTGGGCGTGGCCCGCGGCGCCGGCCTCTTCCTGCTCGCCGGGAGGATTCCCGAGCTCTACCTCGCGGTGCTCGGGGCGCTCAAGCAGGGCGCCGTGGTCACGCCGCTGTTCTCGGCCTTCGGCCCCGAGCCCATCGCCACCCGGATGACCCTCGGCGAGGGCCGGGTGCTGGTGACCACCACCAGCCTCTACCGTCGCAAGGTGGCCCCGATCCGCGACCGGCTGCCGTGCCTCGAGCACGTCCTGGTGGTCCGCGACGACGATGATGATGAAGCGCTACCCGAGGGCACCCGGGAACTCGCCCCGCTGCTCGAGGCGGCCTCGCCCGACTACACGATCCCGGCGACCGACCCCGAGACGCCGGCCCTTCTGCACTTCACCAGCGGCACCACCGGCAAGCCCAAGGGAGCCCTGCACGTCCACCAGGCCGTGGTCGCCCACCACGCCACCGCCCGCTTCGCCCTCGACCTGCGCGGGGGGGATGTCTTCTGGTGCACCGCAGACCCCGGCTGGGTCACCGGCACCTCCTACGGCATCATCGCCCCGCTCTCCCTCGGCGCCACCCTGGTGGTCGACGAGGCGGAGTTCGATGCCGAGCGCTGGTACCGGATCCTGGAGCGCGAGGCCGTCAGCGTCTGGTACACCGCCCCCACCGCCGTGAGGATGATGATGAAGGGCGGCTCGGAGCGTGCCCGCGCCCGGGCCTATCCCGCCCTGCGCTTCATCGCCAGCGTCGGCGAGCCGCTCAACCCCCAGGCCGTGCACTGGGGCGTCGAGGCCTTCGGTCTGCCGATCCACGACAACTGGTGGCAGACCGAGACCGGCGGGATCATGATCGCCAACTTCGCCAGCATGGACATCCGCCCCGGCGCCATGGGCAAGCCGCTGCCCGGCATCGAGGCCGCCGTGCTGCGCCGCCTGCCCGACGGCGGCGTCGCCCCGGTCGAGCATGTCGACGACGAGGGCGAGCTCGCACTGCGCGTCGGCTGGCCCTCGATGTTTCGCACCTACCTGAATGAGGAGGAGCGCTACCGCCGCTGCTTCGCCGGCGACTGGTACCTGACCGGCGACCTCGCCCGCCGTGACCCCGAGGGCTACTTCTGGTTCGTGGGCCGTGCCGACGACATGATCAAGTCCGCCGGGCACCTGATCGGCCCCTTCGAGGTGGAATCGGCACTGATGGAGCACCCGGCGGTGGCCGAGGTCGGGGTGATCGGCAAGCCGGACCCGGTGATCGGCGAGATCGTCAAGGCCTTCGTGGCCCTGAAGCCGGGTCATGCGCCCGGCGAGGCCCTGCGCCGCGAACTGCTCGGCTTCGCCCGCCAGCGCCTCGGCCCCGCGGTCGCGCCCAAGGAGATCGACATCCAGCCCTCGCTGCCCAGGACCCGCAGCGGCAAGATCATGCGTCGCCTGCTCAAGGCCAGGGAGCTGGGCCTGCCCGAGGGCGATACCTCGACCCTGGAGACCTCGCGATGACCCCCCAGGACACCCCCGACACCCGGCCCGCCATCGGCGCCGCCGGGCTGGACGACCCCGACCGCGCCAGGGCACTGCTGTGGCAGATGGTGCGCATCCGCCGCTTCGAGGAGAAGTGCGCCGAGCTCTACAGCGCCGGCAGCATCCGCGGCTTCCTGCACCTTTACATCGGCGAGGAGGCCATCGCGGCCGGCGCCCTGCCCGCCCTGCGCGACACCGACAGCGTGCTGGCCACCTATCGCGAGCACGGCCATGCCCTGGCCCGGGGCGTGCCGGCCGGCGAGATCATGGCCGAGATGTACGGCAAGCAGGAGGGCTGCAGCCGCGGCCGCGGCGGCTCCATGCACCTGTTCGACGCCGGCCGGCGCTTCGTCGGCGGCAGCGCCATCGTCGGCGGCGCCCTGCCGCTGGCGGTGGGCTTCGCCCTGGCCGACCGGCTGGCCGGCCGCGACAGCGTGACCGCCTGCTTCTTCGGCGACGGCGCCGTGGCCGAGGGCGAGTTCCACGAGTCGCTCAACCTCGCGACCCTCTGGCAGCTGCCGGTGCTCTTCCTGTGCGAGAACAACCGCTACGCCATGGGCACCGCGCTGGAGCGCCACCAGTCCCAGGTCGACCTCGCCGCCAAGGCCGCCGCCTACCGCCTGCCGAGCGAATCGGTGGATGGCATGGACGTGGTGGCGGTGAGCCGGGCCACCGAGGCCGCGGTGGCCTACGTGCGCGGCGGCCAGGGGCCGATGTTCCTGGAGTACCGCACCTACCGCTTCCGCGCCCACTCGATGTTCGACCCCGAGCTCTACCGCGACAAGGCGGAGGTCGAGCAGTGGCGGCAGCGCTGTCCCGTCGAGACCTTCGCCCGGGACGCCGTGGCGTGCGGGCTGCTCGAGGCCTCGGTGCGCGACGAGATCGAGCGCGAGGTCGCCGAGGAGATCGATGCCGCCGTGGCCTTCGCCGAGGCGGGCACCTGGGAGCCGGTGGAACACCTCTGCCACAACGTCTATGCCCGGGAGGTGCGCCCGTGACCACCCAGACGATCGCCTACCGCGAGGCCCTGCGCCAGGGATTGCGCGAGGCCCTGATCCGCGATGAACGGGTCTTCCTGATGGGCGAGGACGTGGGCCGCTACGGCGGCACCTATGCGGTCAGCCACGGCCTGCTGGAGGAGTTCGGCGAGGCGCGCATCCGCGACACCCCGCTCTCCGAGTCGACCTTCACCGGCGCAGGCATCGGCGCGGCCCTCAACGGCATGCGCCCCATCGTCGAGATCATGACGGTGAACTTCAGCCTGCTCGCTCTCGACCAGATCATGAACAACGCCGCCACCCTGCGCCACATGTCCGGCGGGCAGTACAGCGTGCCGGTGGTGATCCGCATGACCACCGGCGGGGGTCGCCAGCTCGCCGCCCAGCACTCCCACAGCCTGGAGGGCTGGTACGCCCATATCCCGGGGCTGCGCATCGTCGCCCCCGCGACCCACGAGGACGCCCGCGGCATGCTGCTGGCCGCCCTGGAGGACCCCGACCCGGTGCTGATCTTCGAGCATGCCCTGCTGCTGGGCGCCGAAGGCACGGTCGAGGGCGAGGCGCATCCCATGGAGCTCGACCATGCCGCCATCCGGCGGGAAGGCAGCCAGGTCAGCCTGATCACCTACGGTGGCATGCTGCACAAGACCCTGGCGGCCGCCGAGCAGCTGGCCACCGAGGGCATCGATGCCAAGGTGCTCGACCTGCGCACCCTGCGCCCCCTGGACGACGCCGCGATCATGGCCTGCGTGGCCAAGACCCACCGGGTGGTGGTGATCGACGAGGGGTGGCGCAGCGGCAGCCTGTCGGCCGAGATCATCACCCGCATCAACGAGCAGGCCTTCTTCGAGCTCGATGCTCCCCCGGTGCGGGTCTGCAGCCAGGAGGTGCCGGTGCCCTACGCCAAGCACCTCGAGGACGCGGCGCTCCCCCAGGTCGAGGACATCGTCGCCGCCGTCCGGCGGCTGCTCGGCTGATGGCGAGGCACGACATGGGGAGGGACGCATGAGCGAGTTCCGCATGCCCTCGCTGGGCGCCGACATGGAGCACGGGACCCTGGTCGAGTGGAACATTCGGCCGGGGGACCGGGTGGAGCGCGGCCAGATCGTCTGCGTGGTGGAGACCCAGAAGGGCGCCATCGACGTGGAGGTCTGGGAGAGCGGGACCGTGGAGCGCCTGGTGGTCGAGGAAGGCCAGCAGGTTCCCGTGGGCGAGGTGCTGGCGGTGATCCACTCCGAAGGCGAAGAAAAAGCCGAGGGAAAGGAGGCCGCCCCGACGGCGCCGGCCGGCCGCCCGACGCCGGCAGCGTCCCCGCCACCGGCTCCCCCTGCGCCCGAGCGCTCTCCGTCACCCCGCTCGGCGAAGACGGCCGCCGGCGAACGGCTGCGCATCTCGCCCGCGGCACGCAAGCGGGCGACCGAGCTGGGCGTCGACCCGGCGAGCGTGAGCGGCACTGGCCCCGGCGGCGCCATCACGCTATCCGATATAGAACAGGCCGACATCGAACAGGCCGCCGCGCCGGCCCCCGAGGCACCAGCCGGGCCTCGGCCGGTCGCCGGTCATGACGCCCACGCCGCCATGCGCCAAGCCATCGCCGCCGCCATGGCCCGCTCCAAGCGCGAGATTCCCCACTACTACCTGGGCCAGACCCTGTGCGTGGAGCCGGCGCTGGCATGGCTCGAGGCCTGCAACGCCGAACGCTCGGTGGCCGAACGGCTGATCTTCCCACTGCTGCAGCTGCGCGCCGTGGCGATGGCGCTTCGGGAGGTGCCGGCCCTCAACGGCTGGTTCGTCGACGGCGCCTTCCGCCCCGCCGAAGGCGTGCACCTGGGGGTCGCCATCGCCCTGCGCGGCGGGGGTCTGGTGGCCCCGGCGCTGCATGATGCCGACCGGCTCGACCCCGACGCCATGATGGCCGCTCTGCGCGACCTGCTGACCCGCGCCCGACAGGACCGCCTGCGCAGCTCGGAGCTCACCGACGCCGGCCTCACGGTGACCAACCTCGGGGATCTGGGCGTCGACAGTGTCCAGGGCGTGATCTACCCGCCCCAGGTGGCGCTGGTCGGCTTCGGACGCGTCGCCGAGCGGCCCTGGGTCCGCGCCGGCAGGGTCGTGGCCGCCCGCTGCCTGCAGATGTCGCTTGCCGCCGACCACCGGGTCACCGATGGCGCCATCGGCGCCCGCTTCCTGGCCCGACTCACCGACCTGCTGACGGAGCCCGACCGCCTATGGCCCCCCTGAGCCGCGACACCCTACGCGACACCGTGACCGACGCCATCCTGATGGTCGCCCCCGAGGCCGACCTCGAGGCATTGCGCCCCGGCCGACCGTGGCGAGAGCAGCTCGAGATCGACTCCTTCGACTTCCTCAACATCCTGGTCGACCTCGAGAAGCGCCTCGGCGTCAGCGTGCCGGAGCGCGACTACCATGAACTCGAGACCCTGGAGGGCCTGCTCGACTACCTGGAGAGGCGGCTCGCCGCCTGACGGCCGGCATCGGGCCGGCCGGGGCGTCGGTTCAGGTGAGGTGCACGGCTTCGAGGCGCGCCAGCACCTCGCCCTGGGCGTCGAGCAGCGTGAGACGCTGGCCCTCGATCCGCCATTCGGCTACCTGGCCCAGCGCATTCAGGAAGGCCTGCTCGGTCTGCATGCCATCCGGGCAGGCCATGCGGGTGCTGGCCAGCTGTGCGAAGCTCAGGGAATCGCCCTGAAGCCGATAGCGGCCGGTCATGCGATTACAGCCGGTGGAGCCCATCACGCGCTGATCTTGGATGTGCAGCACGAAGTGCGCCTCGCGCTGCTGCTCGACCACCGTGACCGGTGCATCGCTGAGATGGGTCAGCTTCCAGTAGGTGTTCACGAGCGGCTCATCGACCGTGCGCTCCGCGGATGCACACCCCACCAGCAGAAGCGCCACCAGCAGCATTGCCGATACCTGGATGATCCGTTTCATGCGTAATTCCTTGTATATGAAGTGACGTCGCTAAGACCGCGGAGATCCATAAGGTTCCCTGCCCGTGGAAGACACCCCGCGCCAGCCTCAGGATCCGCCGTCTACCGTCCCTAGCATAGAAGGGGTGCGGCGGCTGCCTCACTCCTCGCCACGCCCTCGCCCCGGCAGCGCTAGCCGTACACTTGGTCGCCGCTCAAGGCCGCTCCTGCAGCTGCCAGTCGTTATCGGTGAGCGGCTGCCCGCCCTCGGGGGTGACGCGCACGGTGTCGCTCAGGCCGATGCCCCAGCGGCCCGGCAGACGCAGGCAGAGCGGCAGGTGGAAGACCATCTCGGCCTCGAACTCGCGCTGCTGGCCGCGGGCGATATAGCCCGTGCCTTCGACCCAGCTGGGCGGGAACTGGGCCCCCACCGCATAGCCAAATACGCCGGAGAAGAAGGCGCGATCGGCATGGGGCGCCAGCACCGCTTCGGCGGCCCGGGCCGCCTCGTCGAAGGTGTGACCGGGGCGCATCGCCGGGAGCAGCGCCTCGTACATGCCACGGCAGACGTCGCGCAGCGCCTGCATCTCGGCGCTGGCCCGCCCGGCCACGGCGGTGCGCATCATCGGCGCGGTGTAGCGATGGTAGGCGGCGCCTAACTCCAGGAACACCGGCTCGTCTTCGGCGATCACGTGGCGCTGGTGATTGACGTGGATGATGCTGATGCGCCGACCGGTGGTGACGATGGGCTGCAGGCTCATGAACTCGCTGCCGGCGGCCAGCAGGGCGCGGCTACCCTCCGCCGCCACCTCGTTGTCGGTGACGCCGGGGGCGATGGCCGCGATCGCCGCCCGCAGGCCGATAGAGGTGATCCGCGCGCTCTCGCGCAGGCAGTCGAGCTCCGCCGACGTCTTGACGATGCGCAGGCGGTCGAGCAGCTCGCCGCCGTCGTCGCGGAAGCGTTCGACCCCGAGCTGGGCCTGCAGCGCGCGAATGACGCCATGGCGCAGACCGGCGCCGAAGGCGTCCAGGCCGATGGCCCGGAAGGACGCGAGCACCTCCGCCAGCGGCTCGATCACCTCCTCGATGCCCTCCCAGCGATAGCCCAGGATCTCATCCACCCGGGCGGTGACCACCGCCGGGCCGGTCTCGATGGAGGGCACCTGCAGCACCAGGCGGTCGGCCGAGACCACCAGGCAGGTGTACACCGAGACCTCGAAGGTGTGATAGCCCGTCAGGTAGAAGATGTCGGCGGGGTCGGTGAGCAGCAGCGCCTCGAGCCCGGCCTCGCGCATGACCTGTCGCACGCGGCGGCGGCGGGTGTCGAACTCCGCGGGGGGAAAGGGCAGCTCGCGTTCGGCGAGGCACTCGGCCAGGGCATGGCGGTAGGCGTGGTGGTCCATCCGGTGAGGCTCCTGGGTGGGCGGGGTCACTGGCAGTGTAGCCATGACGGCCGTCACGACGGAGGCGCGATGCGCAAAATATCCCTGTTACCGTCCGCGACGGTTTCGTAGAATCCAGCCTCGAATTTCGACGCCATAGGACAATGCAATGGGCAGGGCCTTCCAGAACCGCAAGGAATCGATGGCCAAGACGGCCGACGCCAAGACCAAGGTTTACAGCAAGTACGGACGCGAGATCTACGTCTGCGCCAAGCAGGGCGGCACCGACCCCGCCGGCAACCTGTCCCTGCGCGGCCTGATCGAGCGCGCCAAGAAGGATCAGGTGCCGTCCCACGTCATCGACAAGGCCCTGGACAAGGCCAGCGGCGTGGGCGGCGAGGACTTCTCGCCGGCCCGCTACGAGGGCTTCGGGCCGGGCAACTGCATGGTCATCGTCGAGTGCCTGACCGACAACCCGAACCGCACCTTCGGCGACGTGCGCGCCTGCTTCACCAAGGCCAAGGGCAAGCTCGGCACCCCGGGCAGCGTCAGCCACATGTTCGATCACTGCGCCATCCTCGCCTTCGAGGGCGAAGACGAGGAGGCTACCCTCGAGGCGCTGATGGAGGCCGATGTCGACGTCACCGACATCGAGAACGAGTCGGGACACATCACCGTATTCGCGCCCCACACCGAGTACGCCAAGGCCAAGCAGGCGCTGATCGACGCCTTCGGTGAGCTCGACTTCGAGGTCGACGAGATCCAGTTCGTGCCCCAGACCGTGACCCCGGTCGAGGGCGACGACGTGGCGGTGTTCGAGAAGCTGATGGACACCCTGAACGACCTGGACGACGTGCAGAACGTCTTCCACAGCGCCGAGGTCGAGGGCCAGGCCTGACGCCGAGGGGCCCTGACGCCTAGTCGCGCGGCCCCACCGGAACCATCAGGTGCTGGTAGTCGGTACCCTGCCACATCAGGTAGGGACCACCGGCGTAGGGGTCGGTGGAGTAGCCCTCGAGCAGCGCCGCCGGGGCGATGAGCATCAGGTGCGGCCCCTCCTCGATCCAGGCGTTGTCGCCGGTGGGCGCCTGGGCATAAGGATCGACGAGGCTCGCCCCCTCGTCGCCGGCCAGCATGTAGGCGATGCCCAGCGCATCGACCGTGATCGGCTGCTTGTGCTGCCAGGCCATGGCCCAGTGCATCCAGGCCTCGTCGAGGCACATCGGGGCGCGGCCGTCGAGGGTCGGCGGCGTCGGCAGGCAGGTGTAGCCGTTCGTGCCCCCCTTCAGCTCATTGCCTTCCCAGTCGATCACCTTGGCGCCTTCCGCCAGGCCAGGCGGGGCCGCCGCCAGGGCATCGTCGATCTTCGCCTGATCGGCCACGGCCAGCCCGCTCCCGGCAAGGTTCGCCAGCAGCGCCACCAGGCCCGGTCCGACCCAACGCTTCCTACCGCCATGCAGGTGTTTCATCGTCGCTACCTCGCCGTGACGTGCCCACTCGAGCACTCGGCTTCAGTACAGCGCTGAAGCCCCCCACCGGCCAGCGGGAGGACGAAAAAACCCGTGGAGAGCATCAGGAAGCAGGTGCACCGCGCCCGTAGGCGCCCGGGAGGGAAGCCCGTCAGGCGCTCGCGCCTGACGGGCGGTGGATCACTCCACCGTGATGGTGATGGCCTCGGAGGTCACTGCCGGGTCGAAGCTCATGTGGCTTTCATCCATGAACAGCAGCTGCAGGGTGTGCTCCCCGGGCTCGAGCTCGAGTTCGACTTCGGTCTGGCCCCCGCCGAAGTGGCGCATGGTCTCGCTGGACGGCAGCGGCTGGTCGAGATCCACCTCGTCCAGCGGCGTGTCGACCAGCAGGTGGTGGTGGCCGGTGCCCTCGCGCTCGGTCCCGGCGGGCGCCACGCCCATGCCCGAGAGGCCCATGCGTACGGTGACGGGGCTCTCGACCGTCGCCCCCGCCTGGGGTGAAATGAAGTAGACCTCACTCCCCTCGGGGGCCGCGCTGCGCTCCGTCTGAGCCATGGCCGTGGTGGCCAGCAAGAGGCTGCCGGCCAGTCCCAGGCCTGCGATCCATTGTTTCATGGCGTATCTCCTTGTCCGTCGACGTACGATGCTCACAAGCGACCGGGCCACCGTGTCGGACGGCGGCCCTGCCGCCCACACAGCCTAGTCGAACATCTCGGACGCCGACACGACAAAGGTCGCAACGACACTGCCTCCCAAGGCGCGGTCAGCGCGGGCCGTCCTCGCGGTCACAGCCCATCGCGCCGCCGCGGGCCCAGTGCTCGCCATCCACCTCGTTGAAGAAGACCTGCACGGACTCCGCGGAGCTGCCGTAGACCTCCTCGAACGCCTCGGTGATGCGCCGGGCCAGCTCGCGCTTGTGCGCCACGCTGCGGGGAAACTGCTGAATGGTGACGATGGGCATGCTCGACTCCTGTGGGGCGGAAAAAGGGCGCCCAAGATAGCAGAAACCCGCCTCGCGGCGGGTTTCATGGCCGGGTCAACGCCAGCATTCAGGGCTCCTCGTGGGCGGCCCGCCAGTCGGCCGCCGCCTCGGCCACGCCGGCGTCCCGGTCGCCGCCGAGCAGGGCCCGGCGCTCTTCCTCCTCCTCGCGCACGTCGTCGATGACGGTCATCAGGTCGTCCACGTCGACCTCGCGGGTGTCGTGCTCGAAGCAGCCGGTCAGTTCGCTCTCCGGGTGCAGGTCACCGGCCTCATAGAGCGACCAGATCTCCTTGCCGTAGTCGGTGGCCAGCAGCTCCGGGGCGAAGCGGCCGAAGTAGCGGCGCATGTTGTCGACGTCGCGCTCGAACATCCAGGCGGCGCTGTTGTTGCCGGCGGCATCCACCGCCTGGGGCAGGTCGATGATCACCGGGCCATCGGCGGCGAGCAGCACGTTGAACTCGGACAGGTCGCCATGCACCAGGCCGGCGCAGAGCATGCGCACCACGTCGCCGATCACCTTGGCGTAGTGGGCCCGGGCCTCGTCGGCCGTCAGGGTCACGTCGTCCAGCCGCGGGGCGGTCAGCCCCTCGGCATCGGTGATCATCTCCATCAGCAGCACGCCGTCGATGAAGCCGAAGGGCTTGGGCACTCGCACGTCGGCGGCCGCCAGCCGGTAGAGGGCATCGACCTCGGCGTTGAGCCAGGCCTGCTCCTGCTCCTTCTGGCCGTAGCGGGTCTTCTTGGCCATGGCCCGGGAGCGGCGGCTGTTGCGCTCACGGCGCCCCTCCTGATACTGCACGGCCTGCTTGAAGCTGCGCTGCTTGGCTTCCTTGAAGACCTTGGCGCAGCGCCGCTCTCCATGGGAGCGCACCACGAACACCTGGGCTTCCTTGCCGCTCATCAGCTGGCCCTCGACCTCGTCGATCAGGCCATCCTCGACCAGCGGCTGTAATCTCTTGGGTATCTTCATGTCACCACGTTGGCATAGAACCCGGCGGCTGGGTATGCCCCGGGCGAATCGCATTGCAGGAACGGTCAGCGGCGGATGCGACGGGCCCGGAAGCTGCGTCCCTTGAGCTTGCCGTTGGCCAGCTGGTCGAGGGCCGCACCGACCACGTCGCGACGCACGGCCACGTAGGCCCTGTTGGCCAGCACCTTGATCTTGCCCACCTGGTCGCCGGCGATCCCGCCCTCGCCGGTCAGGGCGCCGAGGATGTCGCCGGGGCGCACCTTCTGCTTCTTGCCGCCGCCGAGCTCCAGCGTCGCCATGGTCGGCGTGAAGGGCGAGCGCTCCAGCACCGCGCGGGAGGGCAGCGGCTCCGGGGCGAGGGTCTCGCCGAGGAAGTCGGCAAGGCGCGCCAGCCGGTACTCCTCCTGCTCGGCGACCAGGGTACAGGCCACCCCGGAGCCGCCGGCACGGCCGGTGCGCCCGATGCGGTGGACGTGCACCTCGAGCTCCCGGGCGATGCGGTAGTTGAATACCGCATCCAGCGACGCGATGTCGAGCCCGCGGGCGGCCACGTCGGTGGCCACCAGGATCGAGGCGCTGCCGTTGGCGAACAGCACCAGCAGGCGATCGCGGTCGCGCTGCTCCAGGTCGCCGTGCAGCGCCAGGGCACTGAAGCCCGCGTCGTTCAGGGCCTCGGCGACCTCGTCGGTCTCGCGCTTGGTGTTGCAGAACACCACGCTGGAGGCGGGCCTCACGTGCAGCAGCAGGCGACGCAGCGCCTCGAAGCGGGCCGACTCGTCGGCCACCCGATAGAAGTGCTGGCGGATGGTGGTGTCGTCGTGGGGCTCGTCGACCTCCACCGTGACCGGCTCGCGCATCAGCCGCTCGGCGATGGGCCGGATGGCCTCGGCATAGGTGGCGCTGAACAGCAGCAGCTGACGGCGCGCCGGGGTCTCGGCGATGATCGCCTCCATGGCGGCCTGGAAGCCCATGTCGAGCATGCGGTCGGCCTCGTCCAGCACCAGGGTCTCGAGCCCGGAGAGATCGAGCGCCCCCTTGCGCAGGTGCTCCTCCACCCGCCCCGGCGTGCCGACCACGAGGTGCGCGCCGTGCTCCAGAGAGGCGCGCTGTGGCCCCAGAGGCGCGCCGCCGCACAGGGTCAGCACCTTGACGTTGGGCAGGCTGCGCGCCAGGCGGCGCAGCTCGCCGGCCACCTGGACGGCGAGCTCGCGGGTCGGGCAGAGCACCAGCCCCTGCACCCGGGAGGAGGCGAGGGTCAGCCGCGAGAGCAGCCCCAGGCCGAAGGCCGCGGTCTTGCCCGAGCCGGTCTTCGCCTGGGCGATCACGTCGCGCCCCGCCAGCATCGGCGGCAGGCTCTCGGCCTGGATCGGCGTCATGGTGCGATAGCCCAGCGTCGCGAGGTTGGACAGCAGTTCCGGCGCCAGCGGCAGCGCGGCGAAATCGGCAGAGGAATCAGACACGTAATAGACCTGCGGGAATAAACGGGCGGCGTGACGGGGCGTGATGACGGCGGGCGCCGCCCGCCCGGGGCCACGGGAGCTAGGATGAAAGTCGGCCAGCATAGCAGAAAGTGCGGCCCGTCGCCTGCAAGCGGCCAGGCCGGAAGAAGCGCGCCCGGTCTTCTACAGTGAGGGTCAGGAGTACCGTCAGGACCGGGCAGGGGCGCCTCGCCCACGCCCGCCGACCAGGGAGCAGACCGCCGACCATGTGCCTGGCCATTCCCATGCAGATCACCCGCCTCGACGGCGACACGGCGCGCGCGGCCTCCCGCGGCATCGAGCGCGATATCGACCTGATGCTGGTCCGGGACCAGCCCCTCGCCGTGGGCGACTTCGTCATCGTGCACGTCGGCTATGCCCTGCAGCGCCTGGAGCCCGACGATGCCCTGGCGACCTGGCGGCTGATCGACGAGATGGAGGCCGCCGGCGACACGGACGACCCAGGAGCCCCGGAACGTGCATGAGCTGAGCCTCTGTCGGTCGCTGATTCGCCAAGCCAGCCGGGTCGCGGCCGAGCATGGTGCGCCGCGCATCCGGTGCGTCAGCGTGCGCATCGGGCCACTCTCCGGCGTCGAGGTCGAGCTGATGCGCGAGGCCTTCCCGCTGGCCAGCCGCGACACCCCCGCCGAGGGCGCGCGGCTGGAGATCGCGACCTCGCCGGTGCGGGTGCACTGCCCCCGCTGCGGCCAGGAAGCCGAGGCCCGGGTCAACGACCTGACCTGCCCCCGCTGCGGCCACTGGCAGACCCGGCTGACCGGCGGCGACGAGCTCCTGCTGGTCAGCGTCGACCTCGCCTCACCCTCAACCGAATTCCCCGTCCCCTCGAGCCCCTAGTCCCAACAAGTCATAAGGAGGCCCCATCGTGTGCCAGACCTGCGGCTGCGCCCTGCCCAACCACCTTCATCCGGACGCGAACGAGCACGACGTTCATACCGTGGCGGTGCTCGAGGGCCTCAAGGCCCACAACGACGCGGCCGCGCGCCATAACCGCGCGCACTTCGACCGTGCCGGGCTGCTGGTCGTCAACCTGATGTCCTCGCCCGGGGCCGGCAAGACGCGCCTGCTGGAGGCCACCATCGAGGCGCTGGGGGGGCGCCACCGGCTGGCGGTGATCGAGGGCGACCTGGAGACCGAGAACGACGCCCGGCGCATCCGCGCCCGGGGGGTTCCGGCGGTGCAGATCACTACCGGCAGCGCCTGCCACCTGGACGCGGCGATGGTGCACCGCGCCGCCCACGAGCTGGCGCTGGACGAGCTCGACATCCTGTTCATCGAGAACGTCGGCAACCTGGTCTGCCCGGCGAGCTTCGACCTGGGCCAGCATGCCAGCGTCACCCTGCTCTCGACGCCGGAGGGCGACGACAAGCCGCTCAAGTACCCGGTCATGTTCCGCGCGAGCGACCTGGTGCTGGTCACCAAGGCCGACCTCCTGCCGGTGCTCGACGACTTCGACGTCGCGGCGGTGGAAGCGCACATGCGCAGGCTCGCCTCCCCCGCCCCGGTGCTGACGCTGAGCAGCAAGACGGGGGCGCTCGAGGCCTGGCTCGCCTGGCTCGAGGAGGGCCTCGCCGAGCGACGGCGAGCCTTCCGTCCGGTACAGCGTGGAGAGCGCCTGCTGACACCTCCCGGCGCTCCCAACCATGCGCCCGGCCACGCGCTTGACCAGCCGCTCACCCCACCGGGATCGCCCGCGCCATGACGGACCTCTCGCCCGGCGACTGGCTGTCGCGGATCCGCGCCCTGCCCCGGCCGGCCTCGGGGCGCCTGCGGGTTCTCAACGTCTGCGGCGGCCACGAGCGCACCATCACTCAGGCCGGTCTGCGCACGGTGCTGCCCGACCATCTCGAGCTGATCCCCGGGCCGGGCTGCCCCGTCTGCGTCTGCCCCGAGGAGGATATCCAGGCCGCGGTGGCCCTGAGCCTCACGGACGGCGTCATCGTCGCCACCTTCGGGGACATGGTGCGCGTACCCTGCAACGCCCCGAAGCGCGAGCCACGCTCCCTCCAGGCGGCCCGGGCCCTCGGCGGCAACGTGGTGCCGGTCGCCTCCCCGAGCGAGGTGCTGGCCCTGGCCCGTCGCCATCCCGGAAAGCGGGTGGTCTTCTTCGCCGCCGGCTTCGAGACGACCACCGCACCGATCGCCGCGCTCTTCTCGCGCGACGACCTGCCGGACAACCTGCTGCTGCTGCTCAGCGCCCGCCAGACCTGGCCGGCCATCGCCCACTTGCTGAAAGGCGGCCGGGCCGACTTCGATGCGCTGATCGCCCCGGGACACGTGGCCACCATCATGGGCGCCGAGCAGTGGCGCTTCGTGGCCGAGGCCCACGCCTTACCTACCGCCGTGGCCGGCTTCACCCCGGGCCTGATCCTCGAGGGCCTCTACCGGGTGCTCCAGCAGGCACTCGACCGCGCGCCCCGGCTGGAGAACGCCTATCCCCAGTGCGTCGGCCCCGAGGGCAACCCTCGGGCGCGGGCGCTGATCGCCTCGACCTTCGACATCACCGCCGCCGAGTGGCGCGGCATCGGCTCGCTGCCCGACTCGGGCTATGCCTGCCCCGAGGCCCTGGCCCACCGCGATGCCCGGCGGCAGTTTCCCGGGGTGTTCGAGGCCGCCTACGCCCGCCGCGGCGAGATGCCCCCCGGCTGCGACTGCGCCGCGGTGGTGCTGGGCCGGATTCGGCCCCCCGAGTGCCGGCTCTACGGCCGCGGCTGCACCCCGGATCGGCCGGTCGGCCCCTGCATGGTCTCCGACGAGGGCGCCTGCCGGATATGGTGGGCAGGCGGCGTCCGCGCGGGCCAGGACGCGAGCGCCCGGCGGATCAGTGCCACCTCGGTCGACGCCGCCCCCGAGGCGTCCCCCGCCGACCTGGAGGCGCGCCGCTGGGTGCTCACCGGCGTCGTCCAGGGCGTGGGCTTTCGCCCCTTCGTCAAGCGCCTGGCGAGCCGGCTGGAGATCGCCGGCGAGGTACGCAACCGCGGCGGCGAGGTGGTGATCGAGGCCCAGGGCAGCGCCGAGCGGCTCGCCGCGTTCGAGCACGCCCTGCTCATGGAAGCCCCACGCCTGGCGAGCCCGCGCATCGCCGGCCGCGAGACGATCGACGTGGCGCAGAGACCCTCGTTCGTGATCCGGCCAAGCGACGGCGAGGACCAGCCCGCGGGCCCGGTCCACCTGCCGCTGGATACCCCGGTCTGTCCGGCCTGCCTGGCGGAGATGCGCGACCCGCAGGACCGCCACTACCGCTACCCCTTCACCCACTGCGACCAGTGCGGCCCGCGCTACAGCGTGATCGACCGGCTCCCCTATGATCGCGCGCGCACCGCCCTCAGGGCCTTCCCGCTCTGCGCGGCCTGCCGGGCGGAGTACGAGGATCCGAACAATCGGCGCTTCCATGCGCAGTCCATCGGCTGCCCCGACTGTGGACCGCGGCTTCGCCTGGTGGACGGCAACACGGAAACGACGGGCAACGAACAGGCGCTGGCGGCCGCCGTCGCGGCACTCGATGCCGGGCGCATCGTCGCCGTGAAGGGCGTCGGCGGCTACCACCTGATGGTGGACGCCGGCCGGGCGGCGGCGGTGGCGACCCTGCGCGAGCGCAAGCACCGCCCCCAGAAGCCGCTCGCCGTGATGTTCCCCTGGCGAGGCGAGGACGGCCTGGCCGCCGTCCGCGAGCACGCCCGGCTCACCCCGGCGGCCGCCGAGGCCCTGCTCTCAGATGAGCGCCCGATCGTGCTGCTGCCCAAGCGCGACGACCCGGCGATCTGCGATGGCTCGGTAGCGGGCCTTGCAGAAGGCATCGCCCCCGGGCTCGACGAGGTCGGCGTCCTGCTGCCCTATGCGCCCCTGCATCACCTGCTGCTGGAGGCCCTGGGGCGTCCGCTGATCGCCACCTCGGCCAACCTCTCAGGCGAGCCCCTGATCACCGACCCCGAGGAGGCCGAGGCGCGCCTCGGCCGGGTCGCCGACGCCTTCCTGCACCACGACCGCCCCATCCTGCAGGGCATCGACGACGGCGTGAAGCGGCTCATCGCCGGCCGGGCGCGTCCGCTGCGCCAGGGGCGCGGCGCCGCCCCCCTGGAACTCGATTTGCCTGATGGACCAGCGCCCCCCGTCCTCGCCGTGGGCGCCCACCAGAAGGCCACGCTCTGCCTCGCCTGGGAGCATCGACTGGTGCTGTCGCCACATATCGGCGATCTCTCGAGCCTCGCCGCCCAGCGCGCCTTCGACCGCCAGGTCGCGACCCTCTCGAGGCTCTACGGCGTGACCCCGGCGCGGGTCCTCCACGACGCCCATCCCGGCTATCACACCACCCGCTGGGCCCGGGAGAGCGGCCTGCCCCGCCAGGCGATCGCCCATCATCACGCCCATGCCGCCGCCCTCTGCGCGGAGCACGGCCGCTTCCAGGAGCCGACCCTGGTCTTCACCTGGGACGGCACCGGCCTGGGGCCGGACGGCACTCTGTGGGGTGGCGAGGCGCTCTACGGCCGACCCGGCCACTGGCGGCATGTCGCCTCCTTCATGCCCTTCGCCCTGCCCGGCGGCGAGGCGGCCATCCGCGAGCCCTGGCGCCTCGCCGTCACGCTCTGCTGGCAGAGCGGCCTGGCGACGCCGGATGTCCCCGCCAGCGGCGACGAGCTCGCCCTGCTGCGCGAGATCTGGGAGCGGCGCCTCAACGCGCCGCCCTGCTCCGCCGTGGGCCGGCTCTTCGATGCCGCCGCGGCACTGCTGCTGCCGATACGCCGGGTGAGCCACGAGGCCGAGGCCGCCATGCGCCTCGAGGCGCTGGCCGAGGGCGAGGCAATGGGAGAGACAATGGCCCTCGACCTGCCCCATCATCGCGACACGGACGGGGTGCTACGCTGTGACTGGCGCCCGCTGATCCGCCACCTCAGGGATGCCCGTCTCGCCCCGAGCCGGCGTGCCGCGGACCTCCACGCCACCCTGGTCCAGGCGCTGCGCCGCCAGGCCGAGGCGGCCCGGAGCGCCGCCGGGGTGACGATCCTCGGCCTGACAGGGGGCGTGTTCCAGAACCGCCGCCTGACCGAAGCGGCCGTGGCGGTGCTGGAAGAAGACGGCTTCACGGTGCT
Source organism: Halomonas sp. B23F22_3 (assembly GCF_043496965.1). Lineage (NCBI taxonomy): Bacteria > Pseudomonadati > Pseudomonadota > Gammaproteobacteria > Oceanospirillales > Halomonadaceae > Halomonas > Halomonas sp. B23F22_3. Next base: position 261,849 of record NZ_JBIEKG010000004.1, on the reverse strand, counting down.
GCTGCACGAACGGCTGCCCTGCAACGACGCCGCCATCAGCGTCGGCCAGGTCGTGGAGGTCCTGGCCCGGGAGGCTCACGGCCACGACCGCTCCGACATGACCGCCCCGGGATAAGGAGAAGCGAGCGATGACGCCCGAGCCCGACACGGACACCGTCACCCTGGCCCACGGCAACGGCGGGCGCCTGATGCGCCGGCTGATCGAATCGGTCTTCGTCCGCCACCTGGGCAATCCCTGGCTGGCACCCCTCGCCGATGCCGCCGTGCTGCCCCCTGCCACCGACGACCAGGCGCTGGTCTTCACCAGCGACGGGGTCACCGTGCAGCCGCTGTTCTTCGCCGGCGGGGATATTGGCAGCCTCGCCGTGCACGGCACCGTCAACGACCTCGCCGTCGCCGGCGCCACCCCGCGCTTCCTGAGCCTCAACGCCTTCCTCGAGGAGGGGCTGCCGCTCGCCGAGCTCGAGCGCATCGTCGAGAGTCTCGCCGCGGCGGCCCGGGCCTGCGATGTCCAGGTAGTGGCCGGCGATACCAAGGTGCTTCCCCGCGGCCTCTGCGGCGGCGTCTATTTCGGAGTCTCCGGGATCGGCCTGCGCCCGCGCGACCTCGCGCTCGGCGCGGACGGCATCCGCCCCGGCGATGCGGTGCTGGTCAGCGGGCCGCTGGGCGATCACGGCATCGCCGTGATGCTGGCCCGCGAGGAGTTCGGCCTCGGCGGCACCCTGGCCTCCGACAGCGGAAGCGTCTTGCCCCTGACCCGGGCGCTGCTCGACCTGCCCGGCCTGCGCTTCCTGCGCGACCCGACCCGCGGGGGGCTCGCGACCGTGCTTCACGAGGTGATCCACGCAACGGGCCTGGGAGTGACCCTCGAGGAGTCACGACTGCCGATCCGCGGCGCCGTGCACAGCGCCTGCGACATGCTCGGCTACGACCCCCTCTACATCGCCTGCGAGGGCCGGGTGGTCGCCATCGTCGCCGAGGAGCAGGCCGAGGAGGCCCTCACACGCTGGCGGGCGTTGCCCCAGGGGCGGGAGGCGCAGCGGATCGGCACCCTCGACCCGCACCACGACCGGCTGCTGCTGGTCAACGACTGGGGTGGCGAGCGCCTGCTGCAGGAGCTCGAGGACGATCCCCTGCCGCGCATCTGCTGAGCCCCGACGGGGCCTGCACGGGAGAGAACCATGAAGGTGCATCACTTCCTGGCGAGAGACCGCTTCCAGACCCTGCTCAAGGCGCTGGCGGCGGCGGGCTATGAGGTCATCGGCCCCCAGGTGCGCGACCACGCCATCGTCTTCGCGCCCCTCGTCTCAATGGATCAGCTTCCCCGGGGCATCATCGACGACCAGGCCCCCGGTCACTACCGGCTCGAACGCACCGACTCGGCACGCCTCTTCGACTGGACCACGGGCCCCCAGGCGATCAAGCCGCTGACCTTCGCGCCCCGGGAGACCCTGTGGAAGAGCGAGCGCCAGCCCGACGGCCGGCTGCTCTTTCGCGAGCAGCCCCCCGAGGCCCAGCCGACGGCGGTGATCGGCGTGCGCGCCTGCGACCTCGCGGCGCTGTCGATCCACGACCGCCACTTCCTGCATGACGCCCATCCCGACCCGCACTACCGCGAGCGACGCCAGAACCTCTTCCTGGTTGCCGTCAACTGCCTGCGCTCCGCGGCCACCTGCTTCTGCACCGCCACCGGGGATGGCCCGCGGGTGCAGCATGGCTTCGACCTGGCGCTCTCCGAGCTCGACGAGGGCTTCGTGGTGGAGGCGCACTCCAAAGAGGGCCAGACGATCCTCGACGCCCTGGAGACGACGCCTGCCAGCCATGATCAGCTCGAGCAGGTGGAGGCCGGCCTCGAGCGGGCCAGCGCCCAGCAGACGCGCCGCCTGCCCGAGGGCTCGCTGCCGGAGATGCTGCAGGCGGCCGTCGCCCACCCGCACTGGCAGACCCTGAACGACCGCTGCCTGACCTGCGGCAACTGCACCGCGGTCTGCCCCACCTGCTTCTGCCAGACCCACGTCGACGAGCTCTCGCTGGACGGCCAGACGGCCAGCCACGACCGGCAGTGGGCGAGCTGCTTCGACCCCGACCACAGCACTATCCACGGCACCGTCATCCGCGCCGAGCGGCCCCAGCGCTATCGCCAGTGGCTGACCCACAAGTTCGGCACCTGGGTGGAGCAGTACGGCCGCAGCGGCTGCGTGGGCTGCGGCCGATGCATCGCCTGGTGCCCGGTGGGCATCGACGTGACCGAGGAACTGGACGCGCTTTCTAAGGCGCCCGAAGACGCACCCGCCAAGGCGCCCGGCGGGGAGGAGCGATCATGACCAGTGCGCTGTTGCCCCTCGAGGCCGAGGTGGTCGGCCGCAAGGAAGAGACCCCGGACATGTTCAGCCTGCAGCTGCGCTTCGCCGATCCCGAGGTGCAGGCCGCCTACCGCTTCGCGATGGGCCAGTTCAACATGCTCTGCCTGCCGGGCATGGGCGAGGTGCCGATCTCCATCGTCTCCGACCCCGACGAGCGGGAGTGGATCGACCACACCATCCGCAAGGTCGGCTCGATCACCAAGAACCTCGGCCGACTACAAGTCGGCGACCGCCTCGGCCTGCGCGGCCCCTACGGTCGTGGCTGGCCCACGGAGGCGGCGGAGGGCACCGATCTGGTGATCGTCACCGGCGGGCTCGGCTGCGCGCCCTCGGTCTCGCTGATCGAGTACGTCCTGCATCGGCGCGGGCGTTACGGCCGCCTGCACATCATCCAGGGGGTCAAGCACTCCAACGACCTGATCTGGAGAGACCGCTACGACGGCTGGCGCCAGCATCCGGACGTCGAGGTCTACCTGACCGCCGATACCGGCGACACCCTCTGGCCCTGGCACACCGGCCCGGTGACCCAGTTCTTCGAGCGCATCACCTTCGACCCGGCGCGCTGTTCGGTCTTCCTCTGCGGGCCGGAGGGCATGATGCGCGCGGTGATCGAGGCGATGCGCCAGCGCGAGGTGCCGGAGGAGCGGATCTGGCTCAGCATGGAGCGCAACATGCACTGCGCCATCGGCTCCTGCGGGCGCTGCCAGCTGGGGCCCAAGTTCGTGTGTCGCGACGGCCCGGTCTTCACCTGCCGGGAACTGGCGCCCTACCTGTCGCACCGGGGAGTCTGACCATGACCACCACGACCCGCCGCCCGCGCATCGCCGTGCACAAGTTCAGCTCCTGCGACGGCTGCCAGCTGGCCTTCCTCAACCTAGGCGAGCCGCTGCTGGCCCTGGCCGAGACGGTCGACATCCTGCACTTCGCCGAGGCCGGCCCCGTCGACGAACTGGCCGAGGTCGACATCGCCTTCGTCGAGGGCAGCGTGGCCACCTCCCAGGACGCCGCCCGCCTGCGCGGGATCCGCCAGCGCAGTCGCTACCTGGTCACCATCGGCGCCTGCGCCACCGCCGGCGGCATCCAGGCGCTGCGCAATCTGCATGACGCCGACGAATGGGTCTCCGGCGTCTATGCCCGGCCCGAGCATATCGACCTGCTCGCCGACTCGACCCCCATCGCCGAGACCGTCAGGGTCGACCTGGAGCTCTGGGGCTGCCCCGTCAGCGGCGAGCAGGTGCTCGGCGCCACCACGGCCATGCTCGCCGGCCACCTGCCCCGGGTCGACCACAGCGCGGTGTGCATGGAGTGCAAGCGCCAGCAGGCGGTGTGCGTGATGGTCGCCCAGGGCCGGCCCTGCATGGGGCCGGTCACCAGCACCGGCTGCGGGGCGATCTGCCCGCGCTTCCAGCGCGACTGCTATGCCTGCTACGGGCCCGCCGTGCAGGCCAACGTCTCGGCCCTGGCCACCCACCTGGCCGATAGCGGCATGCCGGCCGGCGAGGTCGCCCGGCGCCTGCTGTTCATCAACGGCCATGCCGAGCCGTTCCGCGGCGCGGGCCTGGACTGGCAGGCCCGGGTCATCCATCGATCGGGCCGCCGAGAGGAGGAGCAGGGATGAGTCGCACCACGCGCACCGGCGAGATCCACGTGCCGATCCTGGCGCGGGTCGAGGGCGAGGGCGCCCTGGAGCTGCGCATCGAGGGCGGCCGGATCGAGGCGTTGAAACTGCGGATCTTCGAGCCGCCGCGGCTGTTCGAGAAGCTGCTCGAGGGGCGCAGCACCCAGGACGTGATCGACAGCGTGGCCCGCATCTGCGGCATCTGCCCGGTGGCCTACCAGCTGAGCGCGGTGACGGCGATCGAGTCGATCCTCGGCGTCACGCCCAGCCCCTGGGTGAAGGCGATGCGGCGGGTGATGTACTGCGGCGAATGGCTGCAGAGCCACAGCCTGCACATCCACCTGCTGGCCGCCCCCGACTTCCTCGGCTATGACAGCGCCCCGGCGATGGCCCGGGACTTTCCCGACGAGGTGCGCCGCGGCCTGCGCCTCCAGGCACTCGGCAACGAGATCCTCCGCACCTTCGGCGGCCGCTCGGTACACCCGGTCGGCATCTGTCCCGGCGGCTTCTTCCACGCCCCCGACACGGCCACCATCGAGGCGCTTCGGGAGCGCCTGGCGAAGGGCCTCGAGGAGGCCCGCGCGCTCATCGCCTGGACGGCGGGGCTGCCGCTGCCCGAGGATGACCAGGACTTCGTCTCGGTCTCGCTGCGCCATCCCCGCGACTACCCCATCACCGCCGGCCGGATCGTCTCCGACCGGGGGCTCGACCTCGACCCGGCCGACTTCGCGCAGCGCTTCCAGGAGTTTCAGGTACCCCACTCGACGGCCCTGCACGCCCAGCTCGACGGCCACCCCTACCTGGTCGGCCCGCTGGCCCGGCTCAACAACAACCTCGACCGGCTGCCCGAGGAGCTGCGACAGCTGCTCGACGACCTCGGCGTGCGCTTTCCCAGCCGCAACATGTTCCACAGCATCGTCGCCCGGGCGGTGGAGATGCATGTCGCCCTCGCCGAGGCGCTGCGCCTCACCGAGGACTACGACCCCGCCGCCGAGCCCCGCGTCGAGGCGCCCGCCCGGGCCGGCGGCGGCGTCGGCTGCACCGAGGCCCCCCGTGGCATCCTCTGGCACCGCTATGCGCTGGACGATCAGGCCCGGGTCGTCGAGGCCCGCATCGTCCCCCCGACCAGCCAGAACCAGGCGCGGATGGAGGAGGACCTCGCGGCGAGCCTCACGCGCTTCGGCCTGGAGCGTGACGACGACGCCCTGCGGCTGCACGGCGAGATGGTGATCCGCAACTACGACCCTTGCATCTCCTGCGCCACCCACTTCCTGGACTTCAATGTCTTGCGAGAAAATGACTTGCGAGAAAATGTCCTGCGAAAATAAGCCCGGCGGGAATGACCCGGGCGCGACCGGGGCGGGCCTTGCCAAGCAGGATGGGGCCGCCGGACGGCCCGGGGGCCATGCCTATCTCTTCGGGCTCGGCTCGCCCCATGGCGGGGACCGGCTGGGCTGGCTCGCCGCCGAGTGGCTGGGCGATGCGCTGTGCGAGCGCGATGACCTCACGGTCGCGCGACTCGACCAGCCCGTCGACCTCTTCCTGCACGCGGTGACCCCACGCGACCGCCTGCTGCTGGTCGACGCCATGCGGGGCCAGGGACCGCCCGGCACCCTCAAGGTCTTTGCGCCGGCAGAACTCCCCAACGCCGCCGCGCGGCTGTCATCACACGGCCTCGACCTGGCGAGCACCCTGGCGCTGGTCGAGGCCCTGGGGCTCTTCCGGGCGGGCATCCGGATCATCGGCATCGAGATGCCGGCAGAAGCAGGCCACGACATGCCTGGCCACGAGATAACGGCACCCGGGCTCGACGAGGCGCAGGCCCGGCGACTGCACGCGGCGGTCCTGGGCTGGCTCGATGCCGGCTAGGGTCCCGGACCAGGGCGGGCCTCAGGGGCGTCAACCGACGGGCAGCGGCTACCGGCCCTCGCCCCCGGGCCGTGTGAGCGGCAGTGGGCCGTGCTCCTTGACGGTCTGGATGGCGAAGTTGCTGCGGATGTCGCTGACGCCCGGCAGGCGCAGCAGGGTCCCGGTCAGGAAGCGCTCGTAGGCCGCCAGGTCCGCCACCACCACCTGCAGCAGGAAGTCCGACTCCCCCGACACCAGGTGGGCGGAGACCACCTCCGGCAGCGCCACGACCGCCTCGCGGAAGGCATTGGCCTCGGCCTCATGGTGGCGCTCCACCTTGACCCCGACGAAGACAGTGAGGCCGAGGCCCACCCCGCCACGGTCCAGCTCGGCGTGATAGCCGCGGATCAGCCCCGCCGCCTCCAGCTGGCGCACCCGTCGCAGGCAGGGCGAGGGCGAGAGGTTCACCTCCTCGGCCAGCTGCACGTTGCTCAGCCGGGCGTCACGCTGCAGTGCCGCCAGGATGCGCCGGTCGATGGCATCCAGCCGAGTGTTTGGCATGAACATTCACCTCAATTTTCTTCATTGGCATTTTCTGCCACTTTTATCTGCTTTCCTGGCCGACTTCGCAAGGACCTGCCGGCCCCCCCGGGGCTAGACTGGCAGCGTTCCAGCAAGACGTTTCACGACGGCGGAGGCGAACCCATGGAGCTGTGGCTGTTCATCGGCGCCCTGGCGGCGGTCTACCTGCTGCCTGGCCCTGACATGCTCCTGGTGCTGCAGACCGGCAGCCAGCAGGGGCACACCCGGGCGCTGGCCACCGCGGTGGGACTGGCCGTGGCGCGCGGCCTGCACGTGGCCCTGGCGGCCCTGGGGCTCGCCACGCTGTTCGCCAGCGCGCCCTGGACCTTCGATGCGGTGCGCTATGCGGGGGGCGCCTACCTGGCCTGGATCGGCCTGCAGCTGCTCCGCTCGCCGCCCGACACGGAGGGCATCGACGCGGTCAGTGTGGGGAGGCTCGACGACGGTCACCGCCGCGCCTGGCGCCGTGGCCTGCTGACCAACCTGCTCAACCCCAAGTCGCTGCTGTTCTGCTCGGTGCTGCTGCCCCAGTTCGTGTCTCCCGGGGAGGGGCCCGTGCTGCTGCAGTTCGCCCTGCTGGGCAGCCTGCTGGTGGGCATCGGCCTGCTGTTCGATGCCGGCTACGCCACCCTGGGGGCCGCGCTGCAGCGCTGGTTCGCCGGCAGCCCGCTGCGGGCGCGCCTGCAGCGCTGGACCTTCGGCTCGCTGATGATCGGCTTCGCCCTGCGCCTGGCCGCCTGAGGGGCCGGCGGCCTTGTCCTGCGTCAAGACGCCACCGTTGCGTCCCGGCGGCCCATCCCCACCCTGTGCCATAGTGAGGCCATGCACATCGACGCACCCACCCATGAGAGGAGACCCCGATGCAGGAACGTGAGGTCGAGATCGCCATCATCGGGGCCGGCAGCGCAGGCTTGAGTGCCTGGCACGCCGCCCGCAAGCACAGCGACAGCGTGCTGCTGATCGAGGGGGGCGCCTACGGCACCACCTGCGCCCGGGTAGGCTGCATGCCCTCCAAGCTGCTGATCGCCGCCGCCGACTCCGCCCACCAGGCCCGTGAGGCCGGCGGCTTCGGCGTCGAGGTCGGCACGGTCGAGGTGGACGGGCGCGCCGTGATGGAGCGCGTCCGGCGCGAACGCGACCGCTTCGTGGAGGGCGTGCTCGGGACGGTGGAGCGCCTCGGCGAGGAACATCGCCTGGAGGGGCACGCCCGCTTCGCCGACCCGCACACCCTGGTGGTCGGCGAGCATACCCGGGTGACGGCCCGCACCATCGTCATCGCCACCGGCTCGCGGGGCACCTGGCCAGGCTTCTTCGAGGCGGCCGGCGACCGGCTGATCGTCAACGACGATGTCTTCGATTGGCAGGCGCTGCCCGAGTCGGTGGCCGTGTTCGGCCCCGGCGTGATCGGCCTGGAGCTCGGCCAGGCGCTGCACCGGCTGGGCGTGCGCCTGCGGATGTTCGGCGTAGGCGGCGCCCTGGGCCCCTTCCGGGACGAGACGGTGAGAGCGTATGCCGAGCGCACCTTCCGCGAGGAGTTCCATGTCGACCCCGATGCCGAGGTGGAGCAGATCGAGCGCGACGGCGACACCGTGGCGATCACCTTCCTCGAGCGCGACAGTGGCGAGCGTCTCACCGAGCGCTTCGACTACCTGCTCGCCGCCACCGGCCGGCAGCCCAACCTCGACCGGCTCGACCTCGAACGGGCCGGCCTGGCGCTGGACGACCGGGGCGTGCCCCGCTTTCACCGCTACACCCTGCAGTGCCTCAACGCCGACGAGAGCCCCGGCCACATCTTCATCGCCGGCGACGCCAACCAGGCGCTGCCGCTGCTGCACGAGGCCAACACCGAGGGGCGCATCGCCGGCGACAACGCCGGTCGCTACCCGGAGCTGCGCGCCGGCCATCGCCACGTGCCCCTGGCGGTGGTCTTCACCGACCCGCAGATGGCCACCGTCGGCGCCGGTCGAGACGAACTCGAGCGCCAGTTCGGCGAGGACTGCATCGCCACCGGCGAGGCCTCCTTCGAGGACCAGGGCCGGGCCGTGGTGATGCGCCAGAATCGCGGCCTGATGCGCCTCTATGCCGAGCACGGCTCGGGTCAGTTCCTGGGCGCCGAGCTGTTCGGCCCGCGGGTCGAGCACCTGGCCCACCTGCTGGCCTGGATGCTGGAGCAGCGAGTCAGCGTGAGCCGCCTGCTCGAGATGCCCTTCTATCATCCGGTGCTGGAGGAGGGCCTGCGCAGCGCCCTGCGCGACCTCAACGCCAGCCTGCGCCAGGGGCCGGCGATCACCGAACGCTGCATGGAGTGCGGCCCGGGAGACTGAGGATGACGCCACGACGCCTCGCCACGGCCGTCACGTCCGCGATCACGAGCGTCCTGCTCACGATCGGGCTCCTCTGTGCCACTCCGACCTTCGCCGCCGACGAGGCGCTCACGGCAACACCCGATGCAACGGCGCCAGAGACGCCGGCGCGCCCGACCATCGGCCTCGCGCTGGGCTCGGGCGGGGCCAACGGCCTGGCGCACATCGCCATCCTCCAGGTCTTCGACGATCTGGGAATCGTGCCCGACCGCATCGCCGGCACCAGCATCGGCGCGGTGATCGGCGGGCTCTATGCGGCGGGCCTCTCCGCCGAGCAGATCCACGACATCTTCGACGACGTGGCCGGATCGCCCCTGGATGCCGTCTCCGGCCTGGCCGAATCGGATCTGAAGCTGAGACAGCTGCTGCCGTTCCGGCGCGAGGAGGCCGGGCTGCTCGATTCCAGGGGCTTCCTGCGCTTTCTGGCCGGTCATACCGAGACGCGCTCCTTCGAGGGGCTGCGCATCCCGCTCGAGATCGTGGCCACCGACTACTGGACGGCGAACAGCGTGGTCCTCGACGAGGGCCCGCTGTTTCCGGCCATCGGGGCCAGCATGGCGGTGCCGGGGCTATTCGTGCCCGTCAGCCACGGCGAACAACTGCTGATCGATGGCGGCACCTCCAACCCCCTGCCCTTCGACCTGTTCGACGGCGAAGTCGACCTGGTCATCGCGGTGGACGTCTCGGGCAGCCAGCCACGGGACGACGGCGAGGAGATCGGCCTGACCGACATGCTGTTCCAGAGCTTCAAGATCACGCAGAAGGCGATCATCCGGCAGTCCCTGCGCTACCGTCCTCCCGACCTCTACCTGCGCCCGGAGACCCAGGGCGTACGCCTGCTTCACTTCCATCGCCTCGATGAGATCCTGCGCCAGGCCGCGCCCGCGGCCGAGACGCTTCGCGAACGGCTAAGGGAGTGGCAGGCAACGCCGACCGGGACCGCCCCGCCGGCCTAAGGAGCGCACCATGGCTTCTCTGCATCCTCCGCATCTCGCCCTCTCCCGCCGGCGGCTGCTGCGCGGCCTGCTCGCCGCGGCGGCCGCCTCAGCACTGCCCCTCCCGGGGGCCCTCGCGCAGGCGAGCGAACCGCTGACCCGCACGCTGCCCGGCACCGGCGTGGCGCTGCCCCGGGTTGGCCTCGGCAGCTGGATCACCTTCAACGTCGGCGACGACCCGGTGCTGCTCGAGGCGTGCACCGCGGTCATGGCGGCCTTCTTCGCCGCGGGGGGACGCCTGATCGACTCCTCGCCGATGTACGGCACGTCCCAGGCGACCATCGGCCACGCCCTGAAGCGGCTCGGTGCCGTGGAGCGCGTCTATGCCGCCGACAAGGTCTGGACCTTGCGCCGCGACGAGGGGCCGGCGCAGATCGAGGCCTCCCGCCAGGCCTGGGGGGTGCCACGCTTCGACATGCTGCAGGTCCACAACCTGCGGGGCTGGGAGGGCCACCTCGAGACCCTGCAGGCGATGAAGGCGGCCGGCGAGGTCCGCCACCTCGGTATCACCACCTCCCACGGACGGCGCCATGACGAGGTCGAACACATCATGCGCAACGCGCCGCTGGACAGCGTCCAGCTCACCTACAACATCGTCGACCGTGAGGCCGAGAGCCGACTGCTGCCGCTGGCCCGGGAGCGCGGCATCGGCGTGATCGCCAATCGACCCTTCCAGCGCAAGCGCCTGATCCGGCGACTGTCGGGCCAACCGCTGCCGCCCTGGGCCGCCGAGATCAATGCCACCACCTGGGCGCAGTTCATCCTCAAGTTCATCATCTCCCACCCGGCGATCACCTGCGCCATCCCCGCCACCACCCGGGTCGAGCATGTCCGCGAGAACCTCGCCGCCGCCCGGGAGCCGCTGCCCGACGAGGCGCTGCGCCGGCGCATGGCCGATCACGTCCGGGGGCTCTAGGGCATGGGCGCCAGCGCCTGGTGGACCTATCGCCCCGAGGATCTGCTGATGTTCTCGCCGCGGGTCTACGCGCGGCTGTTCGAGCTTCACAACCAGGCGCTGTGGCCCGCCCAGCTGCTCGCCCTGGCATTGGGTGCAGCGGCGCTGGCGGTCCTGCTGCGCCCCGGCCCGCGGGGCACTCGCCTGGTGGTCGTGCTGCTGGCCGTGGCCTGGGCCTTCGTGGCCTGGGCCTTCCTGTGGCAGCGCTACGCCCCCATCCACTGGGGCATCGCCTATGTCGCCCCGCTGTTCGGCCTGCAGGCGCTGCTGCTGGCGGGCCTGGCGGTCCGGCGCGGCGGGCTCCACCTGGCTCGGCACGGCCGCGTGCGGCGCGGCCTCGGCATCGGGCTCTTCGCCTATGCCCTGGTCCTTCACCCGCTGGTCGCCCTGGCGACGGGGCGGGGCCTGGCGGGCGCCGAGGTGCTCGGGCTCACGCCCGACCCACTCGCCATCGCCACCCTGGGCGTGCTGGCCATGGCACAACCGGCCCGCCGCGCCTGGACGCTGCTGGCCCTGCCCGCCCTCTGGTGCCTGCAGAGCGGGCTCACCCTCTACCTTCTCGGCGAGCAAGGCGCCTGGCTACCGCCGCTGGCCCTCGCCGCCGCCCTGGCGGCGCGGTGTTGGTCGGCGCCTGACACGCTGCGTTGACTCGCCCCGGCCGGAGGGCGAAACGAGGCTGTTAAGCTGGTGCCCAGCTGACATTTTCTCTTCGCCGATCAGGAGTTATCGCCCATGCTCAGGTTCCGCCTGCTGATCGCCCTCCTGCCGCTGGCCCTGCTTCAGGCCTGCGGCCCGGACGAGGCCTCGGTCGCCACCCTCGAGCCGCCCGGCCCCGGCGAGACGCTCCGAGTGGCCACCCGCAACGCCGCCACCACCTACTACCTCGACCGCCGGCAGGAGCCCGCCGGCCCCGAGCACGACCTGGTCGAGGACTTCGCCGAGGCCAACGGCTGGCAGGTCGAGTGGGTGCCGCTCGGCTCCACCGCCGAGGTGCTGAAGGCCCTGGAGGGCGACGAGATAGACCTGGCCGCCGCCGGCCTGACCCACCTGCCCTCGCGCGACGAGCGCTTCCGCCAGGGGCCGAGCCACACCGACGTGGTCGAACAGCTGGTGTGCCATCGCGAGATGCGCCCGATGCCCCGCGAGGTGGAGGAGATGGCCGACGTCGAGATCCGCGTCACGGCGGACTCCAGCTACACGGAGCGGCTCGAGAGCCTCGCCAACGATCACACCGGCATCGCCTACGAGGAGGATCCGCGCACCACCGAGATGCTGCTCGCCGCGGTGGCCGAGCGGCAGATCGACTGCACCCTGGCCGACTCCAACATCGTGCAGGTGGTGCGCCGCCACTTCCCGCACCTGGAGGTCGCCCTGAACCTGACCCGGGGCGACCGGCTGGGCTGGTACCTGCCCGCCGGGCATCAGGCCCTCGCCGCGCGGGCCAGGGAGTGGATGCAGGGCCCCGAGGGCCAGGCCAGCCTCGAGACGATGCAGCACCGCTATTACGACTACATCGGCGATTTCGACTTCGTCGACCTGCGGGCCCTGAACCGGCGCATCGAGGAGCGCCTGCCCTCCTTCCTGGAGCTGTTCGTCAAGGCCTCGGACGAGACCGGCATGCCCGCCGACCTGCTCGCCGCCCTGGCCTACCAGGAGTCGCACTGGGACCCACACGCCGTCTCTCCCACCGGGGTGCGCGGCATCATGATGCTGACCCGCAATACCGCGAAGTCGCTCGGCGTGGCCAATCGCCTGAATCCGGCCGAGGCCATCAACGGCGGCGCCCGCTACCTGGCCGACCGGCACGATCGGCTGCCCGACACCATCCCCGAACCGGACCGCACCTACCTGGCGCTGGCCAGCTACAACATCGGCCGCGGCCACCTGCTGGATGCCCGCCAGCTGGCCCGCGAGCTCGGCAAGAACCCGGACTCCTGGGCCGACATGAAGGAGGTGCTGCCGCTCAAGGCCGACAAGCGCTACTACCCCCAGACGCGCTACGGCTATGCCCGGGGCTACGAGCCGGTGCACTACGTGCAGCGGATCCGCAACTACCTGGACGTGATCAGCGCCGCGGTGGAGTGGCTTCCCCTGGAAGCCCGGAACGCCGAGGACGAGGGCCCCACCCGGCAGGGCTAGACCAGGGGTCCTCGCTCAGACCGTCGCGGGGGAATGGATGGCCAGGTGCACGGCGATGACCGCCATCATCACGCCGATGGTGCCGTCGATCGCCCGCCAGGCGAGCGGCCGGGAGAGCCCGGGCGAGAGCGCCGCGCCGCCTCAGACCCGGGTCGCTTCCCGGCGGGAGGCGCGGGTCAGGAAGTTACGATTGACCCGGCTGTGGGGCTTCAGGGCCAGGCGCTCGTGGGCCAGGGCCTCGGCCAGGTCGTGCAGGCCACCACGCACGGCGGCTTCGGTCAGCGTCCAGTCGATCACGTCGCGCTGGGCGTGGCTGCCGCCGAAGCGATTGGCGATGAAGCGCGCCGCATGTAGCTGTTCCGCCGCCACCCGGTAGTCCCCGTGCCAGAAGGCCACGAAGCCCTGGACCAGCGGCAGGCCGATGTCCCGCGTCCATCGGGCCACCTCGGCGGACGGCTCCCCGGGCGAACGGAAGGCGGCCAGGACCCGTGCCACGTCCTGCTCGCGCCCCGCGCCCAGATAGGCCATCACCGCGTGCCAATCATTGAAGGGGTAGAGCCGGCCATCGGCATGGCGATCCCAGGTATCCGCCAGCTCCTGCCAGTGCCCGGCAAGATCGCAGCCCAGCAGCGTCAGTCGCCACAGCAGCGCTGAGGCGTCGATCATGTCGAGGGCCACCACGCTGCGGTCCTGGCGCACCGGACCGTCGTAGAGTGCCAGCGCCTCGTCGACCCGGCCCAGGTCGAGGTAGTAGAGGGCGTGATGCCACCAGTTGTGGACCCGGAAGAAGTTGTCGTCGCCGGACCAGTAGGGCTCCCGGGTGGTCATCCAGCCGACCCCGTCCTCGGCCCGGCCCTGCATCTCCATGACATGGGCCACCGCATGGTGCGCCCAGCAGTCGAGGGGCTCGAGCTCGATGGCCCGGCGCCCCTGCGCCTCGGCGCGGGCGTAGTCGCCGGTCTCCTCCAGGCCGAAGGCGTGCATGCCGAGCAGGATCGAGTAGCCCGGCACCTCGGCCGACCAGCGGGGCAGCACCCGGCTGATGCGGTCACGCAGGTCGCGGGCACTGGCCCGGTAGAAGTCCAGCAGGTGGCCGCACTGCAGGCCCACCAGATCCCGGGGGAAGGCGACGTTGTGGTGATCCAGGGCGAGCGCCGCGGCGGTCCAGTTGCCCTGCAGCAGGCGATCCAGGGCGGCCAGCAGCGACGCCTCCCGCGCGTCGAGCGCCAGGAGTCGTGTCGACTCGGCGATGGCGCGGGCCTCCACCGCGGCCTCGGGCTCGGTGGCCACCGCGTACAGCCAGGCCTTGAGGAGATGCGCCATCGCGAAGGCGGGCGCCTGGGCGATGGCCTCGTCCAGCCGGGCGACGGGGTCGCCCCGGTACAGGTTGAAGGCCGTGACGGCCTCGTCGTAGGCGTCGACCGCCGCGGGGGTCGCGCCCGACAGAGCATTACCTTGCCGGTCGGTTGACATGGAAAGTCCCTCCGGAAGCACGGACGCCAGGGAGTCGCGCCCCGGCACCGCCATGACCGCGCCAGGCGAGCCGAGCGCTGGGCATCTTTCCTGAGTCTAGCCCGGGGACGCGCGGCCCGAGCGGCTGGTTCGCCTCGGCCTCGATTCAGCCGAACAGCCTATGGCGAGGCCCACCCGGCCTTCATACAGTGAGCCTGAGGCACCTGGAATCCCTCGCCATGAGCCATCGCTACCAGAGCATCCTCGAGACGATCGGCAACACCCCGGTGGTGCGCATCAACAATCTCGCCCCGCCGGGGATATCGCTGTTCGTCAAGATCGAGGCCTTCAACCCCATGGGGTCGGTCAAGGACCGCCTAGCCCTCGGCGTCATCGAGGACGCCGAGCGTCGTGGCGACCTGGCGCCGGGACAGACGGTGGTCGAGGCCACCAGCGGCAACACCGGCATCGGCCTGGCCATGGTCTGCGCCCAGAAGGGCTACCCCCTGGTGGTGACCATGGCGGAGAACTTCAGCGTCGAGCGGCGCAAGCTGATGCGCTTCCTCGGCGCGCGGGTGGTGCTGACCCCGGCCTCGGAGAAGGGATCGGGCATGGTCGCCAAGGCCCGCGAGCTCGCCGAGAAGCACGGCTGGTGGCAGTCCCGCCAGTTCGAGAACCCGGCCAACGCGGCGATCCACGAGCGGACCACGGCCGTCGAGATCCTCCGCGACTTCGCCGACCAACCCCTGGACTACTGGGTGACCGGCTTCGGCACCGGCGGCACCCTGAGCGGCGTCTCCCGGGTCCTCAAGCGCGAAAGCCCGCACACCCGCATCGTGGTCTGCGAGCCCGACAACGCCGCCATCCTGGCCAGCGGCATCCCCCAGACCCGCCTCCCCGACGGCGGCCACGCCCAGAGCCACGCGCAGTTCCGCCCCCACCTGATGCAGGGCTGGACGCCGGACTTCATCCCGCAGCTGGTGGAGCCGGTGCTGGCGGAGCATCGCATCGACGAGTACCTGGCCATCAACGGCAAGGACGCCCTGCGCTGTGCCCGCGAGCTGGCCAGCCGGGAAGGCATCTTCGTCGGCATCTCCGCCGGCGCCACCTTCGCCGGGGCGCTGCAGGTGGCCGAACGGACCCCGGCTGGCACCACCCTGCTGTGCATGCTGCCGGACACCGGCGAGCGCTACCTGTCCACGCCGCTGTTCGAGGACGTGCCCGTCGAGATGACCGAGGAAGAGACCCTGTTGTCCTGCTCGACCCCGGGCTACCGCTTCGACGTGGCGCCCCGCCCCGCCCCCACCGGCGCCGCGGCCCCCGCCGAGGCCACCGATGCCGAGGCGGAGGCCGAGGTCGACCGGCTGATCGGCGACCCCCACCAGCCGGTGGTGATGTTCGCCCTGGAGTGGTGCGAGTTCTGCTGGTCGGTGCGCAAGCTGCTGCGCCACTACGCCATCCCCTACGAGAGCGTCGACCTGGATGCCGTGGACTACCAGCAGGACAACCTGGGCGGGCGAATCCGCGCGGTGCTGCGGGCCCGCACCGGCGTGCTGACGTTGCCGCAGATCTTCATCGGCGGCGACTTCGTGGGGGGCTGTACCGAGCTGTTCGAGGAGAGCAAGGACGAGCGCCTGTTCACACGCCTGCTGGCCCTGCATGTCACCCACGACACCAGCCGGCCGATCGATCCCTATAGCCTGCTGCCGGGCTGGCTGCACCCGCGCTGAGTGCCACGTCGATCCACACCCGGCGCCCTATCCCCAGCGTTTGCAGGCGACCAGGTCCTCCAGCGGCGTCCGCGACCGCCAGCCGGTGGTCTCGAACTCCCGGAGCTCCAGGACATGGCCGACATCGACCAGGCATGGGTAGGCGACGGGTAACCCCGTCGCCGGCAGCCAGAGGCCTCCTTGCATCGCCGGCATCGGCGCGCCGAGTCAGACCAGCCCGTCGAGCCCGCCGACGGCCAGGTGCACGGCGATGACCGCCATCATCATGCCGATGGTGCCGTCGATCGCCCGCCAGGCGAGCGGCCGGGAGAGCCAGGGCGAGAGCGCCGCGCCGCCCCAGGCGAGCAGGCTGAACCAGAGGATCGAGGCGGTGACCGCCCCGGCCACGAAGGTGGCCGCGCTCTGCTGCTGGGCGCCGATGGAGGGGATCAGCAGCAGGGTATCCAGGTAGACCTGGGGATTGAGCAGGGTGACCGCGAGGGTGGCGAGCAGCACGCGCCTCGGGCTGCGCTCGCCCGCCCCGCCCACGGAGAGCCCCTGCCGGCCGCTGGCGGCGCGGAAGAAGGCCTGAGCCGCCAGCCAGGCGAGGAAGGCCACGCCCAGCCAGCGCAACGCCTCCAGGGCACTCGGCATGCTCAGCAACACCGCGCTGACGCCGAACATCCCGGCCAGCAGCAGCAGCGCATCGGTGCTCATGCAGAGCCCCGCCGACCACCAGTGATGCTCTCGGCGCACGGCCACCCCCAGCACATAGGCATTCTGCGCGCCGATGGCGACGATGATGCCGCCGCACACCAAAAGCCCGGTGAGATAGCTCTCCAGCATCGCGTTTCCCCTTCCTGGTTCCCGTCGAGAGGGGCCAGCATAGCGACGCCTCGACATGCCGGAAAATCATCCTGCTAATATCACATCAGTATTGCTTATACCGAACGCCTCTCATGAATGCCCGAAGGAGGGCCGATGCTGGACTACAAGCTGCTCCAGGCGCTGGCCACGGTGATCGAGTGCGACGGCTTCGAGCGCGCCGGCGAACAGCTGGGCCTCTCGCAGTCGGCAGTTTCCCAGCGGATCAAGGCGCTGGAGGTCCGCCTGGGGCAGCCGGTGCTGATCCGCCACCCACGGCTCGCCCCCACCCCCGCGGGCCAGCGGCTGCTCAACCATGTCCAGCAGGTGCAGCTGCTGGAGCGCGACCTGCGCACGACGCTGCCGACCCTGGAGGAGGCCGCGCCGCGCCTGCGCATCGCCCTCAATGCCGATAGCCTGGCCACCTGGTGGGCCGAGGCCGTGGGCGAGTTCTGCCGGGCCAAGGGCCTGCTGCTGGATCTGGTGGTCGAGGACCAGGACGTGGGGCTCAAGCGGCTGCGCGACGGGGAGGTGGCGGCCTGTCTCTGCGCCAGCGACCGTCCCATCGCCGGGGCCCGCTGCGTGCCGCTGGGCACCATGGTCTACCACCCCTACGCCACCCCGGCCTACATCGCCCGCCACTTCCCGACGGGGCCGACGGCCGAGGCCTTCCGCCGCGCCCCGGCCATCGTCTACGGCCCCCATGACCAGCTGCAGCATCGCTTCCTGGCGAGCTGCGGCTACCATGGCCGCTTTCCCTACCATCTCTGCCCATCGTCGGAGGGCTTCGTGAGCCTGACGCTCGCCGGCATGGGCTACGGCATGATGCCGCGCATGCAGGTGGCGTCGCTGGTGGCCGAGGGCCGGCTGGAAAGCCTGGCCCCGGAGCGCGCGCTGTCCGTCCCGCTCTTCTGGCACTTCTGGCGACACAGCGGCGAGGTGCTGGAGCAGCTGACCGGCGTGCTCGGCGAGGTCGAGCTTGAGTGATTCCGCGCCCGCGGGGGGCGCAACCGTCCGGTGCGCCCCCCGGTGGCGGCGATGGTCAGTCGAGCGAAAGCCTGTATGATGACCGAGCAACATTTTTCACCGCAGGGAGCAGCAGACACGATCGAGTATTCTTTCCAGCCAGCACAGGAGGTTCACATGAAGGTCTACAAACCTGAATGGCAGTGCACGTTTAGCGTCAACGAAGGCATGGAAGAATCCGCCAGCTGGAAACAGCGAATGGCCTGGCGCTTCAGGGCATTCGCCGATCGGCTGGACGGCGGTGGTAGAACGCTGAAGATTGACTGCAACGTGACCCCCGAAGTGAGCCGCGAGGAAGTCGATTCCTGCCTGGAGAAGGGCTTCGCCGTGACCCAGGGCCTGCTGATCCAGCTCGCCCATCAGGCCGCCTGCGAGGACGTCATGCGCGATGCCAAGGCGGAACTCTTCGAGGAACAGCCTCAACGCTGAGGCCATGAGCACGACGCGGCGCTCACCGCACCCCATTCGGCCCACGCCGGATGGGGTGTTTTGCGTCAGGGCAGCGGCCAAGCCTGGTCGAAGAGTCGCGACTCGCGGGCCAGGTGCACGGCGATGCCCACCATCATGAGGCCGGTGACGGTCTCGATGGCGCGCCAGGCCGCCGGTCGAGCGAGCCAGTGGGACAGCCGGGCGCCGCCCCAGGCCAGCAGCGCGAACCAGGCCACCGAGGCAGTGACGGCCCCCAGCATGAAGACCGTGGCGCTTCCGAGCTGGATCCCCACCGAGGGAATCACCAGCAGAGTCTCCAGGTAGACCTGGGGATTGACCAGCGTCACCGCCGCCGTCGCCAGCAGCACCTGGCGACGGCTGCGCACCCTGGCCCGCGTCGAGACCAGCCGGTCATTGCCGCTGATCGCGCGCCACAGGGCCTGGGCGCCGAGCACGGCAAGAAACGCCACCCCCAGCCAGCGAATCACCTCCATGGTCACCGGCAGGGCCAGCAGCATGGCGCTGATGCCGAACATCCCGGCGCCGAGCAGCAGCACGTCGCTGCCGATGCATAGCCCCGCCGACCACCAGTGATGCTGGCGTCGAATCGCCTGCCCGAGCAGGTAGGCATTCTGGGCCCCGATGGATGCGACGAGGCCACCGTTCAGCGCCATTCCCGTGAGGTAGCTCTCCAGCATGGTGTTCGCCTTCCCTAGCGGGATGCGCCACACCCGGCGCGAGCGCAGCCCCCTCAGGCTAGTCGAGCCGCCCCGTTCCGCCAGGACTTCCCTCGGCCCGCCTCGCGGATGCGCGCCACGGGGCGCCACACTGCCGCGATCACGATGGCGGAAGTGGTGGCTTGGCCTGTTCGCCGGCATGGATTAGACTGGTCGTCTAGTACGGCACGACCCCCGCACACCGACAGGAGTCGCACGATGCAATCCCGCTACTTCACCATCAACGATCATCCCCAGGGCACCCCGGCCCACGAGCTCTTCGAGCTGCACGAGCAGGCGCTGCCCGCCCTCGCCGAGGGCGAGGTGCGCATCCGCAACACCTGGCTGTCGGTGGACCCCTACATGCGTGGCCGCATGAGCGGCGTGACCACCTACATCGAGCCGTTCGAACTCAACGCGCCACTGGAAGGCGCGGCCATCGGCGAAGTGATCGAGTCCCGCGCGGCGGATTTCCCGGTGGGCACCAAGGTGCGCCACATGGGCGGATGGCGCGACGTCGCCCAGTTGCCCGCCGCCGAGCTCGAGACCCTGCCCGCCTTCGAGGTGCCGGAGCAGGCCTACCTGGGCGTGCTCGGCATGCCGGGCATGACCGCCTGGACCGGCCTCAACCGCATCGCCGAGATGCAGGACGGCGACAACGTGCTGGTCAGCGGCGCCGCCGGCGCGGTGGGCTCACTCGCCGTGCAGCTGGCGAAGGCCAAGGGCGGCACCGTAGTCGGCATCGCCGGCTCCCAGGAGAAGCTCGACTGGCTCGAGGCGCACGGCGTCAAAGCCGTCAGCTACAAGGGCAAGGACGCCGCCCAGCTCACCGAGGCCCTCAACGAGGCCTGCCCCGAGGGCTTCGACGTCTACTACGAGAACGTCGGCGGCACCTGCCTGGAAGCGGCCCTGAACACCCTCAAGGTCGGCGCGCGTATTGCCGTGTGCGGCATGATCGCCCGCTACAATGAGGACACGCCGAGCGCCGGCCCGGGCAACCTGGCGATGATCCTGATTCGTCGTGCCCGCATGGAAGGCTTCATCGTCTTCGATCACTGGGCGCACTATCCGCAGTTCCTCGAGGAGGTCGGCCCGCAGGTCGAGGGCGGCCAGCTCGACTACGAGGAGACCGTGGAGGAGGGCCTCGAGCGCACCCCGGACGCCTTCCTCAAGCTGTTCGAGGGCGCCAACCGCGGCAAGATGCTGGTCAGGCTCTGATCCGCATCGCCTGACGCGAACCCGCCGTGAAAAGAGGGGGCACCGGCCGAGCCGGCGCCCTCCGTTGCGTTGGCCCACCCGGGCTGGAATCCTGGCGATACGCCCCACCCGCCCCGAGGAGACGGCCATGAACGCCATCAATCCCGAGAAGCTCCACCACAGCAAGTGGACCGCCGTAGCGCCCCGCCACAAGGAGAAGCACTTCCTGGTGACGAAGCTCGTGCGCGACGAGGAGGAGAGCGTGGTCGAGGTGATCCTCGAGGCGGTCTATACCCGCCGCGAGACCATCCTGCCCTGGCAGGCCCTCAAGGATGACGCCACCTGGCTCATGGGCTGGCGCTGAGCGCTCAACGGTCCGCCGCATCGTCGCCCTCGGCGACCTCCGAGCCCCTAGAGGTGACCTTGCTGATCATCTGAGGCAGCCGGCGTTCCGTGAAGCCCGCCACGAAGGACCCGAAGAGCAGCTTGGCCAGGTCCGGTCCCGCGCTCGGGAAGGTGTCGCGGAAGATGCCACACGGGAGCACCGCCCAGATCACCAGGAACCGCTGGTTGGCGTAGAAGGTCAGGCGAAGATCAGCCCCAGCACGGCGACCGCCGCCGTGGTAATGGCGATCAGGCGCCGGGTGATGGAACTGATGAGCCGGATGCGCTCCATGGGGCGGACTCCAGACCCGGCCCCCTGGCCATGAAGGCGGATTGATCTCCGGCGGACAATATGGAACAGGGATCTCCGCATGAATGGAGAGACCTATGGATATTGTAACGCTGCCGCCGCCTCTTACGGGCTTCAAGCGGGTGTGCAGTCATTTGGATATGCCATGTTTTTCATGACGGATTCTGCGCTGCAGTACCTCAAGAAGAGTTCTGGATGGGAGGTCGGTATCAGCCACAGTATTGTCATCATTGATGAAGGGATGGCAAGTTCGATGACGACCACGAACCCCAAGAGTAATATCGATGTCGTTATTTACGTTCAGAAAGGCTTGATGGCGGATATTGGCCTTCAAGTTTCCAGGGTACCTCAAATCGACCCTGACAAGTAATGCCCCTTTCTATTCGAGCCATTCCAGAGATAATTTCAGGATCCTAGATAAAATTGCACCACGAAACTCCCTTGGCGATCCGCCAAGGGGCCATGTCTTCAGCAGTTCATCAGACAGCCGGTCGTTGGATGCACCAGCCCCTTCAGTCGGGCATTCTCGGCCTCAAGCATCCACAGGCGCTGGCCTCTGATACCTCCAGGCCGCTGTCATTGGCCTTGCAGAGGTAGAGGGTCTGCTTCCGTCAAGCCGTTCTGCCGGCGTACCGGTTTCTGGGGAAGGTCAACTCAACGACGAAGAGCCAAAGGCAAAGAGGCCTGCCATCCATGGCAGGCCCCCTTTCAAAACCTGTGTTGAGTACTATTGTTGCTAAAGCAGAACGGTCAGTGAAGAAACTCTTCAGACACCGTCCTCTTATTCATTAGATCTAATGTGCTCGATAATCTTGAAGACCAATTCCTGAAGTTCGTTCACCTGGAGCTGGAGGGCATCGACCTGAGACATCTTGGATGCGACGGTCTCATCTTTGACCATCTGCATGTGTTCCTCGAAGGCCGTGGCATTCATATCCAATTGCTCCCTGTGCTCTTTCAGGGCAGCGGAGTCAGCAAAGGTCGGACCGGCTATCAGCATTGACGCCACCAATGCCGCGGACAGTCCCTTGAGATTAATCATTGTCTTCATAGCTCACCTCGCGTGTGCGTCACCCGGATCGGATAATCTCAGATGAGAGCCAACAGACCGTCGACGTAATCGTGCCGACCGCAGGCCCTGTATCGGTCAATGGGCACTGCGCCCCACTGCCGCCTTAGTGACCTTAGACAAATACGTACGGGCACACATAATGAAATTAATATAAGCATAAAGAATGCTATATATAATCTTTCCGAGCTAAAAAAATCATGCCGGGTAAGTTGACGATAATGGCACTCTCCACCCAGCCCATCGCGTGCCATTGCAGATGCCCTGCATCGCCTTCTCGCACCGAAAGCGAGGGCTTGGCTGACCCTCAAGGACGACGACACCTGGCAGATGGGCTGGCGATGATCACCGGGCGCCCTTCCGGCACGTTTTACCAGCAGCCTCGCGCCGCTCAGCCGCGCGGGTCCAGCACGCCGGCGTAGCGCACCCCGCTGAGCAGGGCCATCTCGCGCTGCCAGGTGGCGAGATCCTCCGGGTTGAACTGATCCAGGCGGTCGTGGCCGCAGGCCCGCGCCATCACCTGCATCAGCGCGACGGAGGATTCAAGGAAGGTCGTCAGCTGGCCGGCGGACTTCTCGACGTCGAGCCGCTGGCGCAGGTCCTTGCGCTGGGTGGCGACCCCCGCCGGGCAGTTGTTGGTGTTGCAGATCCGCGCGGCCACGCAGCCGATCGACTGGATGGCGCTGTTGGCGATGGCGATGCCGTCGGCGCCGAGCGCTAGGACCTTGACGAAGTCGCTCGGCACGCGCAGCCCGCCGGTGACGATCAGGGTGACGCGGCCGCTGGCGCCCTGGGCGTCGAGATGGCGCCGGGCCCGCGCCAGGGCCGGAATGGTGGGCACGCTGATGTGGTCGCGAAAGAGCGTCGGGGCCGCCCCGGTGGCGCCACCGCGGCCGTCGAGGATGAGGTAGTCGGCGCCGGCATCCAGGGCGAACTGGATGTCCCGCTCGATATGGTTGGCGCTGAGCTTGAAGCCGATCGGGATGCCGCCGCTTCGCTCCCGCACCCGGTCGGCGAAGTGGCGGAAGTCGGCCGGCGAGTGCAGGTCCTCGAAGGTGGGCGGCGAGACGGCCGGCTCGCCCTCCGGGATGCCGCGCACCTCGGCGATCCGGGCGGTGTTCTTGTTGCCCGGCAGGAAGCCGCCGGTGCCGGTCTTGGCACCCTGCCCGCCCTTGAAGTGGAAGGCCTGCACCTTCTCCAGCAGCGACTCGTCGTAGCCGAACCGGGCGCTCGCCAGTTCGAAGAAGTAGCGCGAGTTCTCCTGCTGCTCCTCGGGCAGCATGCCTCCCTCGCCGGAACAGATCCCGGTGCCGGCCCGCTCGGCCCCGCGGGCGAGGGCGATCTTGGCCTCCTCGGAGAGGGCGCCGAAGCTCATGTCCGAGACCAGCAGCGGCATGGCAAGCGTGAGCGGCTTCTTGGCCTCGGGGCCGATGACCAGCTCGGTGGCGACCTCGGCCTCTTCGCCGAGCGGCTGCGTCGCCAGCTGGGCGGCCATGATCTGCAGGTCGTCCCAGTGCGGCAGGGTGTGGCGCGGCACGCCCATGGCGCTGATCGGTCCGTGGGGGCCCATCTGCTCGAGTCCCTCGCGGGCCAGCCGGTGGATGAAGGCCACCGTGGGCTCCTCCTCGGTGGCCTTGGCTTCCGGCGCCCCGCCGCTCTCCTCCGATGCGTCCGACTCGGCCGACTCGTCGGCGACGTCGCCGGGGCCTTCCTGGCCCACCTGGTCATCGCTGAAGCGCGCGTGGGTGCCGTCGCAATAGGGCGCATCGCCGGTGTGCTTGCAGCGACACAGGGTGGCCTCGCCGTCCTCTTCGGCCACGAAACTCTTGGGCGTGAAGCCCGTGCCGGCGTGGGAGCCGTCGCAGAAGGGCTGGTTGGCCGAGCGACCGCAGCGGCAGAAGGCGTACTCCTTGCCCTTGGTCAGGGTCACGGTCACGGGGGAATTGGCGGCAATCACGGGCGTGTTCATGGGCACGGGCTCCTCGGTCGGCGAATCGACGCTACCTGCCAAGATAGTCACCGACCGCGACCGGCGAAAACCCCGCGACCTCGATGCGCCCGATCGGCCCTGGCTATCGATCCCGGTTATGGCCTCCGGCTATCGGCACCGTCCATCAATCCCGAGCACGGACGCCAGCGCGCTAGTCGTGCACCGCGAACCGCGCCGCATAGGGGCGCTGGAGGGCGCGACGCACCTCGGCGAGCGAGAAGGCCCGCACGAACGTCTCGAACCGCTGCCCCTCGAACCACAGCTCGACCACCGGCAGCGAGAAGACGCGCTGCTGGGCGCAGAGCGCCGCGACCTCGCCCTGGCAATCGACGTAGAGGGCCTCCAGGCGAGGAAACTCGGCGGCCAGCATCGCCCCGAGGCGCGGCTTGATGGCCTGGCAGACGCCGCAGGCCTGGCCGCCATAGAGCACCAGCACCGCCGGGTGCGCGGCCAGGGCGGCCTCTAAGGCCGCCCGATCCGTGACGGGCGTCACGCCGCCGGCTCCTCGGCGCCGAGGCGCGTGAAGCGGGTCAGGCGTACCTCCACGGTGACGGTGAGCGACTCGAGCGCCGCCGCGCGCTCCCGGCCCTCGGCGCTGGCGCGATAGAGGTGCGGGGTCATCGCCAGCAGGTCGGCAATGGGCCCGGCGCCCTCGAGCTCGAGAGAGTAGCGCAGGGTCTCGGTATCGAGGCGCGTAAAGCCCTCCGGCGCCGCGGGCTCCGCGGTGCGCTCGGGCTTCAGCCGGGGGTAGATGATCTCGCGCAGCTCGCGCAGGTGATCCGGGCCGGCCTCGGCCATCAGCAGCACCCCGCCGGGCTTCATCACCCGGGCGAACTCCGCGGCCACCGGGAAGCCGAACAGGCAGAGCAGCCGATCCAGCGTGCCCGACTGCACGGGCAGGTGGGCGTTGCTGCCCACTACCCAGCTCGCCGGCACCCCCGCCTGCTTGCCCTGCCGGGCGGCGGCGAGCACCGCCCACTTGGAGATATCCAGGCCCAGCAGCGACAGCGACGGCGGCGTGTCGCTCGCCCCCTCGAGCCCCTCGTCAGCACTCTCTTCACTTCTCTGTTCACAGGCCCGGGCGAGCTCGCGCAGGTAGTAGCCCTCGCCGCAGCCGGCATCGAGGCAGCTCAGCGGCTCCTGCCCGGCCCCGGCCAGCACGGCGCGGCCGACCGCCTCGGCGACCGGCCGGTAGTGGCCGGCCTCGAGGAAGCGCTGGCGTGCCGCGACCATCGCCTTGCTGTCGCCAGGATCCCGGGAGCGCTTCTGCTGCACCGGCAGCAGGTGCACGTAGCCCTGCCGGGCGATGTCGAAGCTGTGGCCGGCGGCGCAGCGCCAGGCGCCGTCGTGGCGCTCCAGCGCCTCACCGTCCAGCGGACAGGCCAGCGCCGCGAAGGGAGTGGCGCTCATGAGGCATCACCCTGGCCGGCGGCGGCCGTCGCCTGCGGCGCGGCGCGAGCCTCGATGCGCTCGCCCTCGCTGCGGCCGATCACGGCGGTGCCGACGAGATCACCGGTGACGTTGAGCGCCGTGCAGCCCATGCCGACCAGCGCATCGATGGCGGTGAGCAGCGCCACGGCCTCGATGGGCAGGCCGACCTGGGAGAACACCGTGGCGATCATCACGATGCCGGCGCCGGGCACCCCGGCGGTGCCGACCGAGATCAGCGTGCCCACCACCACGATCTGCAGCATGCTCGACCAGTCCAGCGGCGCGCCCATCACGTTGGCGGCGAACACCGCCGAGATAGCGATGCGGATCGCCGCCCCGTCCATGTTCAGGGTCGCGCCCAGCGGCAGGCTGAAGCCGTAGAGGCTGCGCGGCAGGCCCAGGCGGCTCGCGGCGTCCAGGGTCAGCGGCAGGGTGCCGGAGCTGCTCTGGGTGGCGAAGGCGGTGGCCATGGGGGTGCGCGCCTCGCGGAAGAAGGCCCGCGCCGGCACGCCGAAGCCCTTGAGCAGGCCCAGATAGACCAGCAGCTGCACGCCCAGCGCCAGGTAGAGCACCACCACCATGTCGCCCAGCGACAGCAGGGTCGAAAGCCCCTGCTCGGCGACGGTGCCGACCACGATGGCGAAGACCCCGATCGGCACGACGTGCAGGATGCCGCCCATCACCTTGAGCGTGGCGGCGTTGAGCGCCTCGATCAGGCCATAAAGCTTCTCGCCCAGCTCCGCCTGGGACTCGGACTGGCGCATCTTCGCCACGGCGAGGCCGAACACCAGCGCGACGAAGATGATGCCCAGCAGGTCCTGCTCGGCGAAGGCGGCGACGATGTTGTTCGGCACGATGCCGAGCACCACCGAGAGGATACCGGGATTGTCCGGCACCGAGACCGAGCCGGCCCCCTCGAGCGACATCCCCTCCCCCGGCGACAGCAGGGTGGCCACCGCCAGGCCCACGGCGATGGCCAGCGCCGAGGTGGCCAGGTAGTAGAGAAATACCTTGCGGCCGATCCGCCCGAGGCTGCCGGCCCGGCCCTGGTTGATGCCGGCCATCAGGGTGAACAGCACGATGGGCAGGATGATGAACTTCAACAGCCGCATCAGCAGCTCGCCCAGCGGGGCCAGCCATTCGGCCACCGTGGGCCCGCCGACCAGGCCGACCACCACGCCCAGCACCAGGGCGAGGCTCACGCGCAGGATCAGCGAGGCATCGCGATAGCCGTGCCACAGGGGGGACAGAAGAGTAGACATCTTGACCTCATGGGAAACGATAAGCGCCGCGGACCTTAGGCCCACGGCGCTCGGTGTGCAAAGACCGGACGGTTAAGAGCTTATAACGTCCTGCGTCTTGTGCTCGAAGTCGCTGGCGTCATGGCGCTCGTGGAGCTGCATGGACGGCTCGCCGAAGGTGCGGTTGACCATGCGGCCACGCTGCACCGCCGGGCGGGCATCGATCTCCTTGGCCCAGCGCTGCACGTGTTCGTACTCCTGCACCTGCAGAAACTCCCCGGCCTCGTACTGACGGCCCAGCGCGAGCTGGCCGTACCAGGCCCAGTTGGCGATATCGGCGATGGTGTAGGTGTCGCCGGCCAGGTAGCGGGTCTCCGCCAGGCGGCGGTTCAGCACGTCGAGCTGACGCTTGACCTCCATGGTGTAGCGGTCGATGGGGTACTCCATCGGCTCCGGCGCATAGGCGTAGAAGTGGCCGAAGCCGCCGCCCAGGAAGGGCGCGCTGCCCATCTGCCAGAACAGCCAGTTGAGCGTCTCGGTGCGCGCAGCGTGCTCGCTCGGCAGGAACTCGCCGAAGCGCTCGGCCAGGTACAGCAGGATGGCCCCGGATTCGAACACTCGCACCGGCTCGTCGCCGCTGCGGTCGACCAGCGCCGGGATCTTCGAGTTGGGATTGACCTCGACGAAGCCGCTGCCGAACTGGTCGCCCTCGCCGATGCGGATCAGCCAGGCATCGTACTCGGCTTCCCGATGACCGAGCGCCAGCAGCTCCTCGAACATCGTCGTGACCTTCACCCCGTTGGGCGTGCCCATGGAGTAGAGCTGGAACGGATGCTCGCCGACCGGCAGCTCCTTCTCGTGGGTGGGCCCGGCGACGGGGCGATTGATGCTGGCGAAGGTGCCGCCGCTGGCCTTCTCCCAGGTCCAGACCTTCGGCGGAGTGTAGTCGTTGCCTTGGCTCATGGGCCCTCCTCGGTAGCGAATCGTGTGCTAAGACCGGATATGGGGACGCGTTAGCCTGCTATCAACCTGCGGCCGTGGAGGAAGCAGGATAAGGGGGTCGAAGAGAGGGTCAGCGAGAGGGGACCCACGTGGGGAACTCGCCCGCTCAGGGCGTCTCCAGCAACGCCTCGACCAGCGCCTCAAGGCTCGCCTCGCAGCGGGCCTTGGGCGCCCTCTCCTCGTCGCCCGGGCGATACTTGCCCGAGCGCACCAGGCACGCCGCCAGGCCGAACTCCATGGCGGCGAGCACGTCGCACTCCACGTCGTCGCCCACCATCAGCGCCTCATGGGGTTCCACCCCGGCCTCGTCGAGCACGGCGTGGAAGAAGTCGGCCGAGGGCTTGCCGAGAACACGCGCCTCGACGCCGGCGGCGTACTCAAGTGCCCTCACGAAGGGACCGGCATCCAGGTGCAGGGTGCCGCTCTCGCGAAAGTAGCGATTGGTGCCCACGGCGAGCAGCAGCGCGCCCGCCAGCAGCAGCCGGAAGGCCTCGTCGAGGTGGGCGTAGTCGAGGCGCTGCTCGGCGTCGCCGAGCACCACGGCGCCGGGCTCTCCCTCCGGCAGGCCGGCGAACTCCGGCTCGAGCCGCTCGTGGATCAACAGGTAGGGCGTCAGCCGATGGCGTTCGAGATGGCGCCGGATCGCCCCCGGCGCGGTGAAGACCTGCTCCGGCGCCACGTCGAAGCCGAGGCGCTCGAGCGCCTCGCAGACCGCCGCCGAGGTCTTGCGCGAGGTATTGGTGAGAAAGCGCAGCGCCAGCCCGCTCGCCTTGAGCCGCGCCACCGCCTCCACGGCGCCGGGCAGGGCCTCGTCATCCTCGGTCAACACCCCACTGATATCGAGCAGTACCGCCTTCAGCATCGTCGTGTCCTCCGCCGCCCCCTCACCCAGCCTAGCCGCTCGAGGCTGGCTCGGCCCGGTAGCGCGTCGGGCGGGCCCGGGGCAGCGATCGCGCTAACGTTGATCCGGGTCGCGAAATTGCCGGCGGTGAGTGGCTGCTGCGTTGACCGTTCGATGATAATGTCATTGTTAGCTAATCAAGGATGATCCTCGATGATGGACTGCCTTCGGCGGAGACTCACGGCAACCTTCAAGGCCCTTCCGCGCTCATGACCATCTTCCACGACGCGCCCCACGCGGCCGCCTGCGACGCTGACGCTCCCCTGCTCGACCGGCTTCAGACCCCCGTCTGGATCTTCGATATCGAGCAGGAACGCATGCGCTATGCCAATGCCGCCGCGCTGAAATTCTGGGGGGCGGACACGCCCCAGGACCTCTACGCCCGTGACTTCTCCGCGACGATGAGCGAGACGACGCGGCGACGCCTGGCGGATTATCTCCCGCGCCTGGCGAGCGGCGAGGTGATCGATGAGCACTGGAGCTTCTACCCCGGCGACCAGGCCGTCTCGCTGCACTGTCGCTGCAGCCACCTCGTGATGAGCGATGGGCGCAGCGGCATGCTGGTGGAGGGAGGCGACAGCGCCCTCTCCCTGGATGCCTCCAGCCTGCGTGCCCTCGAGGCCGTGCGGCACTCGCCGATGATGGCCTCCGTGTTCGATGGCCAGGGACGCCTGCTGGCGCGCAACCCGGCCGCGCTGGAGGCACGCGGCGAACTGGCCTCGTTCGAGGCCTGCTTCAGCGACCGCGACCTGGCCGAGCGGCTGCTCCAGCGGCTCGAGGACGAGCCACGCACTTCCCTTGAGGCGATCATGCGGATCGACGGCGGCGAGCGCTGGCATCATCTCGACCTGTGCCGCGCCACCGATCCCGAGACGGGGCTGCCGATGATCGTGATGGGCGAGCTCGACATCACCGCCCGCAAGGCGCTGGAGGCCGCGCAGCGGGTCTCCCAGCGGCAGCTGGAGGTGGTCATCGAGGGGCTGGACCTGGGGCTGCTGCTCGAGGACGAGCAGCGCCGGGTCATCGTGGCCAACCAGGCCTTCTGCGACCTCTTCGGCTTCGATGCCTCGCCCGAGAGCCTCGCGGGCCTGGACTGCCGCGAGGCGGTCCAGGCCTCCAAGGGGAAATTCACGGAACCGGACGCCTTCGTCTCGCGCATCGAGGAGCTCATCGGCGCGAGGCGCAAGCAGACCCGCGACCTGCTGGCCATGACCGACGGCCGCTTCCTCGAGCGCTGCTACACGCCGCTGTTCGTCGCCGACGAGTACCACGGCCACCTCTGGGTGTATCGCGACGTGACCCGGCAGAAACGCCAGCAGGCCTACTGGGCCCGCCAGGCCAGCACCGACCCCCTGACGGGGCTGGCCAACCGCCGCTCCTTCGACGAGGCCGCCGGCGAGGTCACACGATCGGTCCAGCGCGAGGAGATCGAGGCGGCCCTGCTGATGATCGACATCGACCGCTTCAAGGCCATCAACGACAGCCTGGGTCACGCCGAGGGCGACAAGGGCCTCAATCTGTTGGCGAACACCCTGCGTAACAACCTGCGCCCCAGCGACCTGCCCTGCCGCACCGGCGGGGAGGAGTTCATGGTACTCATGCCCGACATGGCCACCGAGGAAGCGGAGACCGTCGCCTGGCGCCTGCTGCGCCAGATCGCCGAGGCCACGGTCGACGCGGAGGAACTCCCCTTCCACTTCACGGTGAGCATCGGCGTCACCCGCTTTAGGCCGAACGATGCGAACGTCCAGGCCGTAACCCAGCGGGCCGATGCCGCCATGTACCAGGCCAAGCGTGAGGGCAGGAACCGCGTGGCGGTGCGCTGGTAGCCGCCATCGCGGCGCGGCCCCTGCCCTGCGGCGCCGCTCTTCTCACGCTGCGGCGGCTAGACCACGCCCTTCCCCCAGCCGTAGACGGCGCCGATCACCGCCCCGAACACGAGGTGGGCGATCAGCATGGAGAGCGGGGCCACCAGCCCGAGGCCCAGCCCGAACAGGCCAGAGCCCGCCAGGGGGAAGACCGTGAGCATCACCACCAGCCAGCTGGCCACGCCGAACTCCAGCCCGCGGCGGGTGGGCGTTCGGCCGGGGAGATAAGGCACCAGCAGCGCGAACAGCAGCCCCCAGATCAGCGTGCCCACCGCGAAGTGGATACCCCAGGCAAGCATATGGCTGTCCGGCGTGCCGAGCAGGTCCTGGGCGGCCAGGTTCATGACTTCGATGGGGTCGTACCAAGGGATGATGCCCGCCGCGAGGCGCAGCACCAGGATCAACGAGATGACCAGGGTGGCCGTGAACCCGGCCATCACCCCGCGTAACAGGCGAGACATCATGGCGTCCTCCCGCTGTCACCGTGTCTTTTCAGTGTAGCCCTTCCCCGCACAGCCCCTCACCGGGAGTCGCGGCGCAGGGGCAGGCCCCTGCACCGCATTACAAAGCTGTCATCTTGGCGTCAGCGGTTTGACGAGGCCGGCGTGTCACGATGCCGAAAACTCGCCGCGTCACCGACCGGCGCCAGTGGAGGCCTCCCATGCTGATCAACATCGCCAAGCCCAGCGATCTGCGCGACTCCGATGTGACCCCGGAATCCGTCTACCTCTCCCGCCGCCGCTTCATGGGCGGCATGGCCGGCCTGGGAGCGGGGCTCGCCCTCTCCGGCCGGGCCAGGGCCAGCGCCGACTACTCGGACGTGCCAGACGGCGACGCCCCCGCCTGGCTCGAGGAAAAGCTCGAGGCCGCCCGCCGGCGCGCCATCGTGCCGGCCGACCCCGAGAAGGACGCGATCGCCCCCTTCGGCGACGCCAGCGGCTACAACAACTTCTACGAGTTCGGCGCGAGCAAGTCCGACCCGGCCCGCCACGCCGACAGCCTCGAGACCCAGCCGTGGAGCGTGGTGATCGACGGCGAGGTGAACAACGGCGGCCGCTTCGACCTGGAGGACCTCGCCAGCCCCTCCCAGTTCGAGGAGCGCATCTATCGCCTGCGCTGCGTCGAGGCGTGGTCGATGGTGATTCCGTGGCTTGGCATCTCGCTGGCCGACGTCATCAAGCGCGCCGAGCCGACGAGCAAGGCCAAGTACGTGCGCTTCGAGACCCTGGTCGACCCCGAGCAGATGCCCGCCCAGGACTCCGCGTTCTCGCTGCTCGACTGGCCCTACGTGGAGGGGCTGCGCCTGGACGAGGCCATGCATCCGCTGACCCTGCTGGCACTCGGCATGTACGGCCGCGAGCTGCCCAACCAGAACGGCGCGCCCCTGCGGCTGGTGGTGCCGTGGAAGTACGGCTTCAAGAGCATCAAGTCGATCGTGCGCATCTCGCTGGTGGAGGAGCAGCCCGTCAACTCCTGGCAGCGGATCGCCCCGGAGGAGTACGGCTTCTACGCCAACGTCAATCCCGAGGTCGACCACCCGCGCTGGAGCCAGGCCACCGAGCGGCGCCTGCCCAACAGCCTGTTCAACCCCAACACCCTCGAGACCCGGATGTTCAACGGCTACGCCGACGAGGTGGCCGAGCTGTACGCGGGCATGGATCTGCGGAAGCACTTCTGATGGCGACGCCGCGCAAATGGCTGCTCTGGCGTGGCGGCGTCTTCCTGGCGGCGCTGGCGCCCCTGCTGCTGTGGGGCTGGCAGGTCGCCAGCAATGCCGCCGGCCCCGAGCCGGGGCGCTACCTGCTGCTGAACATCGGCCTGGGCGGGCTCTGGATGCTGCTGCTCACCCTGAGCCTGACGCCGCTGACCAAGCTCACCCGCTGGAAGGGCTTTGCGCTGATCCGCCGCCAGCTCGGCCTCTGGACGCTGGCCTACGCCACCCTGCACCTGATCAGCTATGCCCTGTTCATCCTGGGGCTCGACTGGGCGATGCTCGGCAGCGAGCTGGTCAAGCGCCCCTACATCCTCGTCGGCCTGCTCGCCCTGATCGGCCTGGCGGCCCTGGGCGCGACCTCGAACCGCTGGTCGATGCGCCGGCTCGGCAAGCGCTGGAAGCCGCTGCACAGGCTCGCCTACCCCATCCTTGGGCTGATCCTCCTGCACTTCTTCTGGGGGGTGCGCGCCGACCTCGGGGAGTGGACCCTGTACGCCACGGCGTCCGCCCTGATCATGGCGACCCGCCTGCCACCGGTAGCCCGACGCCTTCCCAGGTTTCGGAAGCGACTCGCCAGCACCTAGATTGACGGCGGGAGGTGGCCGGCCCCGCGAGGCAGCGACGGCATCATGATGGCCGAGGCGGCCGCGCGTAGTCCGGGAGGCGGAAGTGCCGGCGATAGGCGCTCGGGGTGAGGCCGGTGGTGCGCTTGAACAGCCGCCGGAAGAAGGCCGCATCTTCGTAGCCGACCCGCCAGCTGATCTCGTCGACCGAGGCGTCGGAGCGCTCGAGCCGACGCTTGGCATCCTCGATGCGCAGGCGCAGGACGTAGGCGATCGGGGTAAGGCCAGTGGCACCCGAAAAGCGCCGCTTGAAGGAGCGCTCGGCGAGCGCCGAGCGCCTGATCATCTCCTCCACCGGGTGGGCGAGCGCGAAGTGATCGCCCACCCATTCCTGTGCCCCCAGGACTTCCGCATCGCCGTGATCCGTGCGGCCCTCGAACACCAGATAGGGCGTAAGGCCCACCTGATGCCACTGCAGCGCGAACCTGCGGGCGACCTCCTGGGCCGTGATCGACCCGGCGAAGCGAGCGATGAGATAGAGCACCAGGTCGTGCCAGCTCATCGAAGCCCCCGAGCTCACCAGTTCCTCGCGCGACCCGCCGATCACCAGCACGCGCTCCGGATGGATTTCCACGGCCGGATAAGTGGCCGCGAAGGTCGCCGCGTAGCCGAAATGCACCGTGGCGTCCTGGCCGTCGAACAACCCGGTCTCGGCCAGCAGGAAGACCCCCGAGCAGGCCGAACAGAGCAAGGCGCCGCACTCGTGCATGCGGCGCAGCCAGGCGACCAGGCCGGGATAGCGGCCCGGCTCCCAGCCAGACGGAGGCAGGAGCATGGCGGGGACGATCACGATGTCGCTCGTCTCGATGGTGTCGACCACCCGCTGCACGGTGATCGGGATGCCGCTCGCCAGTTCCAGCGGCCCCACGGCCTCGCCGACGATCTCGATGCGAAACGGTGCCGGGGCGTCATGCTGCATCAAGCCCATGAGCGCCGGGCTATTCATCACATCGAAGATACCGGCAAGCGTGGAGATCGCGGCGTCGGGCAACGCCACCAGACTGACGTGTCGGGAGGGCGCACCGGCTGAGGGGGTGTGTCCACTCATGGCGGGGGAAACTCATGGTGGGACATTCAGTGTGGCACGAACCGACCGATTACGGCGTTTCCCGCTCTTCTGCCGTTCGGGTGGCGGGACGATCATGGACAGGCAGTTGACCACCCGTCCAGCCAAGCAGGAGCTACCCCTATGAACGCACCTATCAACACCCCGATCGACCAGACGAAACTGGAAGCCTTTGTCACCCGCGCCGTTGACGACCTGTCCGCCGGCTACGGCGGGGTGATGGTCAGCCTCGGCAGCAAGCTCGGCCTCTACCAGGCCATGGCCGGTGCCGGCCCGCTCAGTGCCGAGCAGCTCGCCAGCCGCACCGGCTGCGACGAGCGCTATGTCCGCGAGTGGTTGAACGCCCAGGCCGCGGGCGACTATGTGAGCTACCACGCGGTCAGCGACACCTACGAATTGTCCCCCGAGCAGGCGCTGGTGCTGGCCGACGAAGACAGCCCGCTGTTCATCCCCCATGCCTGGCAGGTGCCGGCCTCCATGTGGTTCGACGAGGAGCGCACCCTCGAGGCGTTCCGCACCGGCGAGGGCGTGGCCTGGGGCGAGCACGACGGGCGCCTGCAGTGCGGCGTGGCGGCGTTCTACCGCAACGGCTATCGCGCCAGCCTGGTGCCGGAGTGGCTGCCCGCCCTCGAGGGCGTGGTCGACAGGCTCGAGGCCGGCATCGAGGTCGCCGACGTAGGCTGCGGCCACGGCCACTCGACCGTGCTGATGGCCCAGGCCTTCCCGCGCTCGCGCTTCCATGGCATCGATGTGCATGCGGCCTCGATCGACGCCTCCCGGCGCAACGCCGCCAAGGCGGGGGTCAGCGAACGGGCGAGTTTCGACCTGGCCAAGGCAACGGACTACGCCGACCGGCAATACGGCCTGATCTGCTTCTTCGACTGCCTGCACGACATGGGCGACCCGGTCGCGGCGGCCCGCTACGCCGCCCGGGTGCTGGCGCCCGGTGGCACGGTGATGCTGGTCGAGCCGTACGCCCAGGACCAGGTCGAGGATAACCTGTCGACCGTCTCGCGGATGTACTATGCGGCATCCACCACCATCTGCTGTGCGCATGCGATCTCTGAAGGCGGCACGCTCGTGCTCGGCGCCCAGGCCGGCGAGGCGCGACTCGCCGAGGTGTTCCGCCAGGCGGGCTTCAGCCACTTCCGGCGCGCGGCCGAGACGCCGTTCAACCTGATTCTCGAGGCACGCCTCTCCGAGTGACGTGGCACGGGAGCGGAGCGGCAACACGTGACCCCGCTCTCGAACCTCGTCCGTTCGTTGACCAGGGCCCGCTTACCGGGCCCTGTTTTTTATACCGGCAGGGCAAGCAGGTGGCCGACCAACTTCCTCGCGGCTGCCCCTTCGACGGCACCGCTGGGGTTTGACTCGCCTGGCAGCCTTCCACACCAGAGGCACAGAACCCGCCGATTGGCGGGTTCTGTGCGTCCAGCAGCACATCATTGGAGAGGGAAATTCACTCCATCTCGATCGTCGCGGGCGGCTCGCTGCTTACAACCTACGCAAGAATGGGGGTCTGTCCCTCATTGCTCCAGTCGCCCTGGCGATAGCCGGGCACCCGGGCCTGCAGCACCAGGTCCGGGTTGGTGCCGACCGGCGCCAGGGGATCGAACTGGATGGTACCCAGGCGGCGGATGACGCTCGACAGCGGCGCCGGCCGGAAGTGATAGCGCACCAGGCAGCCGGCGGGCGTCGGCGCGCGTCAGGGTGAGGCGTTGGGAGGCGGTCATCGGCAGTCCTTGTCCCGGTGCTTCGCCCATCCTAGGGGAAAGCGTGCCGTTTAACTCGGGCATGCCCGCATCTGGGAAATTGGGGTCTGCCCCCGATTGGTTTCCGTTATGTGACCCCTTAAAAATGGAGCTTCCTTTTTTATCTGCTCCTTTCTTTAATTAAAAAACAATCACAAAACCCACAAAAAGGGCACTACTTACGACCAAATAAAATCAAGAGACCTTGCATGCTCAATCTTGCAAACTGTCAAGGGAACACCTATCTCTTGAGATATGTTATACCCTTGAATAACGGAATTAAGCTGATAGTCAAATATTTCGGAACTAGTGCGTATAGGGCGCGACCTCTCCTTATCACCCCTTCTTCTTGCTTCAATAACTTCCGCATCGTCAGTCAAAACTAGCAAGTGAGCCACACCTACTGCTCGAAAGACTGACGGAGAAATAGGTACAAGACCACCGGGCGTGTCTATCACTGTATGACAATCTAAAACCACGAAAGAAGACTTATCTTTCAACCTTTCAAAACCAAGGACAAGAAGCGCCTGATTTTCATCTATATCAAGCTCCCTTAGGAAATCTTGTCCAATAGATTCAAGATCTCTGATTCTAGCACCCTCTCTTATCAAAGAGCTGGCCTGAAGATGTTGAACTGGAAAATCATCACTTAATTTTTTTATGAAGCTAGACTTGCCCACACCTGAAACACCTGCCACGGCGACAATCTTTTGAGTCATAATCTAAACCCCAAATCAAGCTTATCTAAAATAATTCTCGCTTTTTCTTCTCGGACTTCAAATATAGATTGAGGGGGATTGTTATTAAAAACATGCGAACTATATAGCTCAGAAAGGGTTATTGCTGGCTCAATATACCCAACGAGGAGGAAGTTTATAACTTTGACAGGTCTTTCACTCGCCCCCCATCCTTCTAACTCTTCTTCACTGTAAACGGACCGCCCACCTGTAAGTCGCATCAAATCTTTGGTTGAACTTGCCAAAGCAACTTCTTCGAGCACTCCTATCGCGGTTAATGCTTGAGATGGATTACCTTTAGACTTTCCTTTGTAGAAAAAAAGCAAAGAACCAGCCCTACCAAGGTTAGAAGGAGATCGACAAAGATAAACCTTTCTTATTGTATTTCCTGGTCGGCGGGGGCCGCTCCCCAAACCAGCACACTCAAAGAGATCACCTTGGTAGACTTCTTTTAGGTCTGGGAACAAAGTGTCATGATATTCTTCTTTAATAGGAATCCCGAAAAATTTAATATCCGGAGAGGTAACAAACCTCGGATAACTCTTCCTATCTAAAAAGTAAACATCCTCATTTTTAGACCTGAGAAGCTTTCTCTTTGAAAACCTTTTCTCGTATATTATTTCACCATCACCTTTGATTTCTGTCTGAACAAAACCGTAAAACTCCAAAAGGTCTATCAAAGCTTCCTGGGTGTTATACGCGGTAAGATAAACCAAATCGTAACTATTTTTCTGAGCATACCAAAAAACCTTCTTGAGAAGCAGCTCTCCTAACTTCGTGCCTCGCTTCTCTGACTTCACCTTAAAAGTACATATCTTTAAAATCTTTTTTGCTTTTAAAGTAGCGTCAGTTTTAGAAGGATCTTCGTCTTTTCTGACAATAAGACCAGCAAGACCGGAATCGTATACTACCCAGCAGGGACGATGCTCACGTATACATTTATTACGCCACCAACGATCAAATTCAGGGTAATCCTCGCGCAGGGTATCAAAAATATCATCGCATAAAGGTATAGTGTTCGCGGTCACTTCCTCAACAAACCTGACGGGAATCTCTTTGGGCTCAAAAGTTGTCTTAAGCAACTCCACAGCGTCAGCTATGTGAAGCACTCGCCGCCCAAGCTCAGATGAATATCGCCGTGCGCGAAGATGTAAACCTTTATCTTGGGTAACTAAGAAGTCAGCCGCACCGATACTTAGCGCATGAAGCAAAGTAGAATCAACAAGATCATTTGGCTTTCGTAAAGGCCCGAAGCTACTTCCAAGCTCTTCTTCTGTTAACCCACGAACCCTATCAATTACCTGAAACTTTTCCAGCTTACTAAGAGATACCTTCCTTCTCTTCTCGTCTTTGTCGCGTAAAATATCGTCCCTAGCTGCAGCATGCACGAAAACACCAACTCCGTGCTTTACTGCCATGCTAAAAAATGTTGAAAATACAGGTTCTACTGCATGATTATCTTCAAGACCAATTATGATATTCGTATCAATAAGATACGTCTGGACATTCATCCTGAAGCGCCCTTATTAGTTTTGGTTTGGCATAGTAGAATGACTGGGGTGGCGTGAATCTGAACCGATCCCTCAGTTCTTGAAGCCCGACTTGTCGGGAGAACTCTCTAGCCCCCTTCAACTCTAATACGTAGCCACTCTCAATGCCTGAAAAGTAGCTATCAAAATCTTTTTTCCTTATACAAGCAAAATCTGAATACCTATCCCAAATCTGTTTTACTGGAAGCTTCACAACATTACAAATTACTGCAAACCCAACCATGGCCATAGTTGGAGATGTGGAATAAATATAAGCGACAGCCCCTTTTGCCGACTCTTCTGGGAATCTTCGCCTCAGCTCTACAGTCTTCTTCCCCTCCAATATTTTTTCAGAAAACTCTGGGCGAATACTAATAACGATATCACGCTTATCACCCATACCAACTTCATCAAACACGGGAAGAACTAACTGCTCTTTTTGATCTTCTACCCCCGATCCATCTGAGGCATCTAATGAAAAATCAGCCTCTATTTTCAACCTAGCACCAAGCGCTTCTAAGTAATTCTGCAGTGTGGAAAGCTTTATATCTCTACAGTGCTCAAACTTTGATATGGTCGTGCGGGAAACACCTAAACGTTGGGCCAACTGCCACTGAGTAAGCCCAACCATTTCGCGTATTTTTTTTAAATACGGCCCTACCACACGTTCTGACTCACCGCTTTTCGTCATAATGGCCGAAATGACTTTATTGTCAAAGTTCCCCATGCCAGCCTCTAGCTTTACAAAGTAGTAAAACACTTTTTTTCTTACTCATGAGACCCGGCAAAATTTACCGTCCAAAAAAGTTGGCCCACTGTAACAGTGGGCCAAGCTTAGGTCACTCCCACTCGATGGTCGCAGGCGGCTTGCTGCTGACGTCGTAGGTCACGCGGGAGACGCCGGTGATCTCGTTGATGATGCGGTTGGAGACCTTCTCCAAGAGCTCGTAGGGCAGGTGCGCCCAGCGGGCGGTCATGAAGTCGATGGTCTCCACGGCGCGCAGCGCGATCACCCACTCGTAGCGGCGGCCGTCGCCGACCACGCCCACGGACTTCACCGGCAGGAAGACGGCGAAGGCCTGGCTGGTCTTGTGGTACCAGCCGGCGTTGTGCAGCTCCTCGATGAAGATGGCGTCGGCCTCGCGCAGGATGTCGGCGTACTCCTTCTTCACTTCGCCGAGGATACGCACGCCCAGGCCCGGCCCCGGGAAGGGGTGACGGTAGACCATGTCGTAGGGCAGGCCGAGTTCGACGCCGAGCTTGCGCACCTCGTCCTTGAACAGCTCGCGCAGCGGCTCGACGAGCTTGAGCTTCATGGTCTCGGGCAGGCCGCCCACGTTGTGGTGCGACTTGATCACGTGCGCCTTGCCGGTCTTGGCGGCGGCGGACTCGATCACGTCCGGGTAGATGGTGCCCTGGGCCAGGAAGTCGACGCCCTCGATCTTGGCGGCCTCGGTATCGAACACGTCGATGAAGGTGTTGCCGATGATCTTGCGCTTGGCCTCGGGCTCGTCGACACCCTCGAGCTTGCCGAGGAACAGGTCTTCGGCGTCGACGCGGATCACCCGCACGCCCATGTGCTTGGCGAAGGTCTCCATCACCTGGTCGCCCTCGGCCTTGCGCAGCAGGCCGTTGTCGACGAACACGCAGGTCAGCTGGTCGCCGATGGCCTTGTGCAGGAGGGCGGCGACCACGGAGGAGTCGACGCCGCCGGAGAGGCCGAGCAGCACGTGGCGGTCGCCCACCTGGTCGCGCACGCGGGCGATCTGGTCCTCGATGATCTGCGCCGGGGTCCAGTTGCGCTCGCTGCCGCAGATATCCAGCACGAAGTGCTCGAGGATGCGCTGGCCCTGCAGGGTGTGGGTCACCTCGGGGTGGAACTGCACGCCGAAGAAGCGCTTCTCCTCCCAGCTCATGGCGGCGATCGGGCAGCTCGGGGTGGAGGCGGTCACCGTGAAGGTATCCGGCACCTCGGCCACCTTGTCGCCGTGGCTCATCCAGACGTCTAGCAGGCTGCGGCCGGTCTCGTGGTCGATGTGATCCGAGATGTCCTTGAACAGCGCGGTCTCGGCATCGAGGCGAATCTGGGCGTAGCCGAACTCACGCACGTTCGATCCGGCCACCTTGCCGCCGAGCTGCTCGGCCATGGTCTGCATGCCGTAACAGATGCCGAACACCGGCAGGCCCATCTCGAACACGCACTGCGGGGCGCGGGGCGAATCCAGCTCGGTGACCGACTCGGGGCCGCCGGCGAGGATGATGCCGTTGGGGGCGTACTCGCGAATCTCGGCCTCGGTGATGTCGAAGGCGCGAACCTCGGAGTAGACCCCGATCTCGCGCACGCGGCGGGCGATCAGCTGGGTGTACTGGGAGCCGAAGTCGAGGATCAGGATCTTGTGGGCGTGAATATCGGTCATGGGAACGTCTCGGTGTGGCGGCAGGCCGGATCCAAAAGCGAGCGGCGGGGTTGCCCCCGCCGCGGTAGTTCTGAGGTCGGGATCACCCGGCCCGGTAGTTCGGGGCTTCCTTGGTGATCTGCACGTCGTGCACGTGGGACTCGTTGAAGCCGGCCCCGGTGATCTGCACGAACTGCGGCTTGGTGCGCATCTCCTGGATGTCGCGGCAGCCGGTGTAGCCCATGGAGGCGCGCAGGCCGCCCATCAACTGGTGGACGATGGCGCTCATCATGCCCTTGTAGGGCACGCGGCCTTCGATGCCTTCCGGCACCAGCTTCTCGGCGCCCTCGCTCTTGTCCTGGAAGTAGCGGTCGGCGCTGCCCTGGGTCTGGGACATGGCGCCCATGGAGCCCATGCCGCGGTAGGCCTTGTAGGTACGGCCCTGGAAGAGCTCGATCTCGCCCGGCGCCTCCTCGGTGCCGGCCAGCAGGCCGCCGGCCATCACGGTGCTGGCACCGGCGGCGATGGCCTTGGACAGGTCGCCGGAGAAGCGCACGCCGCCGTCGGCGATCAGCGGGATGTCGTAGGGCACCAGGGCCGCGGCGACGTTGGAGACGGCGGTGATCTGCGGCACGCCGACGCCGGCCACCACGCGGGTGGTGCAGATGGAGCCGGGGCCGATGCCGACCTTGACGGCGTCAGCGCCGGCCTCGGCCAGCGCCTGGGCGGCCTCGGCGGTGGCGATGTTGCCGCCGATCACCTGGATCTGCGGGAAGTTCTCCTTCACCCAGCGCACGCGCTCGATCACGCCCTTGGAGTGGCCGTGGGCGGTGTCGACCACCACCACGTCGACCCCGGCCTCGGCCAGGGCGGCCACGCGGTCCGGCGTCTCGGGGCCGGTGCCCACGGCGGCGCCGACCAGCAGGCGGCCGTCGGCGTCCTTGGCGGCGAGGGGGAAGGTGCGAGCCTTCTCGATGTCCTGGAAGGTGACCAGGCCGCGCAGGCGGTTCTCGTCATCGACCACCAGCATCTTCTCGATGCGGTGCTCCTGCATCTTGCCCTTGATGACGTCGAGGGTGGTGCCCACCGGCACGGTCACGAGCTTCTCGCCGGGGGTCATGATGTCGGCGACGCTGTCGCCGTGGTTGGGCTGGAAGCGCATGTCGCGCTCGGTCACCAGACCCACCAGGGTCTCCCCTTCCACCACCGGGAAGCCGGAGAAGCCGTGCTCCTCGGCCATCGCCAGCAGGTCGGCGAGCTTGGCCTTGGGGCTGACAGTGACCGGGTCCTTCACGATCACGCTCTCGTGCTTCTTGACCTTGCGCACCTCGGTGGCCTGCTGCGCCATGGTCATGCTCTTGTGGATGATGCCGATGCCCCCTTCCTGGGCCATGGCGATGGCCAGGCGCGCCTCGGTGACGGTGTCCATGGCGGCGGAGACCAGCGGGATGTTCAGGTAGAGATCCCGGGTCAGGCGAGTCCGAAGGCTGACGTCGTTAGGCAGGACCTCGGAATACCCGGGGACGAGTAATACGTCATCGAACGTAAGAGCTTCTTGGGCCATACGTAGCATATGCGGCAACACCCATGGAGGTAGGAGGAGGGAGTGAAGTTAATCCCCCATTATAGCGGTCGGCCCCGGGGTCCGGCAATCCGTGGCGTGCCTGCTCACTCCTCCTCGGCGCGGCGAAACTCGCGCCGCCAGCGCTCCAGGAAGGCGGCCCGGCGCTGGGGATCGACTAAGGCCAGCAGCGAGGCGTTCAAGGGAATCGGGAAGAGCCGCTCGCCCACCTGATCGCGCAGCCGCGCCGCCGTGAAGGGCCCCACGATGTCGGGGCGCACGCTGAACAGCGGCGTCTGGCCGGCCAGCACTCGCTGCCCCTCGCGGCCGAGCAGGAAATTGACGAAGGCCTCGGCGGCCACCGGGTGCGGCGCGTCGCGATGGACGAAGGCCATGCGCATCATCACCAGCGAGTAGTCCCGTGGCACCTGCACGATCACCTCGGGATGCTCCTGGGCCCAGACCATGGCATAGGAGCCGAGCAGGTTGTAGCCGAGCCAGTAGCGCCCGTCGGAGAGCCCCTCGAGCATCGCCCGGGTGCTGCCCTCGAGGTGAGCGCTTACCCGCCCCATGCCGGCCACCAGGTCCCAGAAGCGCGGCGTATAGCGGGCGTCCTGCTGGTGGAGGGTGTAGCCCACCCCGCTCTTCAGGGGCGAGTAAGTGGTCACCTTGCCCTCGAGGGTCTCCCGCTCGGTGGTCAGCAGGGTGTGCAGGTCGGCGTGGGTCTGGGGTGGGGCCATGTGACGCGAGAGGTCGAGCCGGTAGGCCATGACGATGGGCTCGAAGGTGAAGCCGAACACCTCGTCGCGCCACTTGGCCCAGGCCGGCCAGCGCCGCGCCGCCAGCGAATCCAGCCGCCGCGCGTAGCCCTGGTTGACCCGCGCCATCTGCCAGGGCATCGCCGAGCTGATCACCACGTCCGGCGCCGGATCGGTCTCGGCGACCCGGGCATCGACCTCCAGGGTCGAGCGGTCGTGATAGACCAGGCGGATCTCGGGATGGGCGGCGCGAAAGGCGTCGAGCAGCGGCGCGACTACCTCGCGGTCGAGCGCCGCCTCCACCACCAGCGGCGTCGGCGCCGCGCGCAGCGGGCCGGCGCCGACCAGCAGCAGCGCCAGCAGACCGAGGGAGAGGCTGACTCGCCAGGACATCATGGGGCCTCCTCGGGATCGCACAGGGGCAGGTGAAGCCTGACCACCAGGCCGTGGGGGGCTCGGGCGCCGAGGGTC
The DNA here is from genome assembly GCF_043496965.1 of Halomonas sp. B23F22_3. NCBI lineage: Bacteria > Pseudomonadati > Pseudomonadota > Gammaproteobacteria > Oceanospirillales > Halomonadaceae > Halomonas > Halomonas sp. B23F22_3. Next base: position 218,791 of record NZ_JBIEKG010000004.1, on the reverse strand, counting down.
AGCCGCCCGCCGAGCCGCCGGGCGATGGAGTCGACGATCGACAGGCCGAGCCCGGAGCCGTCGGTATCCTGGCGCCCGCCCCGCTCGAAGGGCTGCAGCAGCCGCTCGCGGGCCTCGGCGGGCACGCCGGGGCCGTCATCCTCGACGAATAGCAACGCCTCGTCGCTATGCGCCGCCACCCCCAGGGTGATGACGCTGCCCGGCGGCGTGTAGCGCAGGGCGTTGTCGATCAGGTTGCCGAGCAGCTCGCGGATCGCCCAACCCTCGGCGCGCACCCAGACCGGCCCGGCGGCAAGCTCGGCGAGGCCCAGGTCGTGGTCCCGGGCCGCCTCGCGCCCGGCCCAGTCGAGCACGGTCTCGCGCAGCGCGGCGGCGAGGTCCAGCGGCGCCACCGCCTCGGCCTCGCCGAGGTGGCGCAGCCGGGCCAGGCTCAACAGCTGGCCGGCGAGCCGGCTGGTGCGCCCGGCGCCCTCGTGCACCGCCGTCAGGGCGGCCCGCCACTCGGCCGGCTCCTCGCTCGCCAGCGCCAGCTCGCTCACGCTCTGCAGCCCGGCCAGCGGGGTCTTGAGCTGGTGGCTGGCGTCAGCGGTGAAGCGCAGCAGCGCCTCGCGGCTCTGGCGCTGGCGGGCGAAGAGGTGATCGAGGGTCTGGGCCAGCTCGCGCATCTCCTCGGGCACCCGGGCGTCCAGCGGGCGCATGTCATCGGCGTCGCGGCGGCGCAGCACCCGGCGCAGCCGGCGCATCGGCCCCAGCGCCACCCGCAGGGCCAGGGCCATCAGCACCCCGGCCAGCAGCACCATGGCCACGAAGCGCGTCAGGGTGCGCTCGAAGAGCTCGTCGGCCAGCGCCATCCGCCCGGCGCGTGTATGGCCCACCCAGACCTGCACCGGCTCCTGGGAAACCCAGCCCGCGGAGTCGACCTCGCGGCCGTAGAGCCGCCAGGCCTCACCGTCGAGGCGGGCGGTCAGCGCCAACGGCGCCTCGGCCGCCCGCTCGCGCCAGTCAGGGTCGATGACGAAGGGCAGGTTGGTGGAGACGGGCTCACCGTCGGCGTCGAGCACGGCGTAGAAGACCCGCTCCTGGTGCCGGGTGGCCAGTATCTGCAGGGCCGCCGCGGGCACCTCGATCAGCGGCTCGCCCTGCTGCCACTGCACGGCCTCGGCGATGGTCAGGGCGGCGGCCTCGAGCTGGCTATCGAAGGCGCGCTCGGCGGCGCGCTGGCTGCTCACCCGGGCCTCGATCATCAACAGCGCCCCGAGGCCGGTGACGGTGACCAGCAGCCACACCGCCAGGCGGCGCTTGAGCGAGCCCGTGACCTCGATCACCCGACCTCGTCCTCCAGCCGGTAGCCGAGCCCGCGGAAGGTGCGGATCTTGAGCCCGGAGCCGGCGAGCCGCTTGCGCAGCCGGCTGACGTAGACCTCCAGGGCGTTGGAGCCCACCTCGTCGAAGCCGAATAGGCGCCGCTCCAGCGCCTCTCGTGGGGCGATGCTGCCGGCGTGCAGCAGCAGCCCCTCGAGCAGCAGCAGCTCGCGGCGCGGCAGCGCGAGCGTCGCGTCGTCCAGGGTCGCCACGCCGGTGGCCGGATCGAAGACCAGCCCGCCGAAGCGCAGGCGATTGTCGCTGCGCTGCTGGCTGCGGCGCAGCAGGGCCCGCACCCGGGCCTCCAGCTCGGCGATCGAGAAGGGCTTGGCGAGGTAGTCGTCGGCGCCGAGGTCGAGACCGCTAACCCGGTCGTCGATGCCGTCGCGGGCGGTGAGGATCAGCACCGGGGTGGTGTCGCCGCGGTCGCGCAGCGCGGCGAGCAGCTCGAGGCCGTCGCCGTCGGGCAGGCCGAGGTCGAGCAGGATCAGGTCGAAGCGGTCGTGGCCCAGGGCGGCCCGGGCCTCGGCGTGGGTGGCGAACACCTCGACGGTATTGCCCAGGGGCGCGAGCGCCCGCTCCAGGGAGCGGGCGATCAGCGCATCGTCCTCGATGACCAGCAGGCGCATACGACCAATGTCTCAGGCGGTAAAGGGAAAGGTGACAGGTTCATGAAAGGTGGCGGCCCTAGCATCGCCCTGGCCATCACGCGAGGCGCAAGCAGGCCTCGCTCACGTCGCATAACAAGAGAACAGGAGTTCGCCATGAAGATCAACACGGCCATCCGCCACGCCTCCGGCCTCGCCCTGCTGGGCGGTGCCCTGCTCGCCGGCCCCGCCCAGGCCGCCGGCGAGGCGGAATGCATCGCCCCCGCCAAGCCCGGCGGCGGCTACGACCTGACCTGCCGCCTGGCCGCCAACGGCCTGCTCGAGACCGGTCGCATCGACTCGCCGATGCTGGTGACCTACATGCCCGGCGGCATCGGCGCCGTGGCCTACAACCACGTCAACGGCGTGCGCACCGACGACGAGAACCTGATCGTCGCCGCCAGCACCGGCGCCGCGGTCAACCTGGCGCTCGGCAAGTTCGGCCAGTACGACGCCGACGAGGTGCGCTGGCTGGGCGCCCTGGGCGTCGACTACGGCGCCATCGTGGTCGGCGCCGACGCGCCCTGGCAGTCGCTGGACGAGCTGATGGCCGATCTCCAGGCCAATCCCGGCGAGATCGCCTTCGGCGCCGGCGGCACCGTGGGCAGCCAGGACTGGATGAAGGCCGCGCTGACCGCCAAGGCCGGGGACGTCGACCCGCGCGACCTGCGCTACGTGGCCTTCGAGGGCGGCGGCGAGGCGCTGGCCGCGCTGCTCGGCGACCACATCCAGGTCTTCACCGGCGATCTCTCCGAGCTCCAGTCGCAGCTCGAGAGCGGCAAGGTCCGCGTGCTGGCGGCGCTCTCCGAGGAGCGCATGGGCGGCCCCTACGCCGAGATCCCCACCGCCGCCGAGCAGGGCTACGACGTGCAGTGGCCGATCTGGCGCGGCTACTACATGGGCCCCGAGGTCAGCGACGAGGCCTACCAGGCGTGGGTCGAGCGCATGCAGGCCCTGGCCGAGGACCCGGCCTTCGCCGAGATCCGCGAGGCGCGCGGCCTCTTCCCGATGTCGCGCTTCGGTGACGACTTCGACGCCTACGTGAAGGAACAGGTCGCCGGCTTCCAGTCACTGGCCGAGGAAGTGGGTCTGAAATGAGCCAAGTCACCAAGCCGGTCGCCGACCGGCTCCTGGGACTCGTACTGATCGGCCTGGCGGCGTTCGTCGCCGTCCAGGCCATCAACCTCGAGGTCCCGTTCAGCTACGAGCCCGTGGGTCCACGGGCGTTTCCGCTGGGTCTTTCGATCCTGCTCGCCGGCCTCTCGCTGGTGCTCGTCGTCAAGCCCGGTGCCGACGGCCACTGGCCGCACAAGGCGCTGACCCTGCGCCTGCTGCTGGTGCTGGGCCTGCTGCTGGCCTACGCCATGCTCTTCACCCGCCTGGGCTTCATTCCCACCTCGCTGCTGGTGGTGGCCGCCCTGGCGAGGCTCTTCGGCGCCAGCAATGGCAAGGCGCTGATCACCGGCGTGCTGCTCTCCGCGGGCAGCTATGTGCTGTTCACCGAGGGCCTGGGCATCGCCCTGCCCACCGGCACCTGGCTTGCCGCGCTCATCTAGAGGACTGCCACCATGTTCGATTTCCTGATCGAGGGCTTCGGCGTCGCCCTGACGCCGCTCAACCTGGGGCTGGCCTTCCTCGGCGCGCTGCTCGGCACCCTGTTCGGGGCGCTGCCGGGCATCGGGCCGATCAACGGCATCGCCATCCTGATGCCGCTGGCCTACACCCTGGGCCTGCCGGCCGAGTCGGCGCTGATCCTGCTGGCCGGCATCTACACCGGCGCCGAGTACGGCGGGCGGATGTCGAGCATCCTGCTCAACGTGCCGGGCGACGCCGGCGCGGTGATGACCACGCTTGACGGCCACCCGCTGGCCAAGAAGGGCCTGGCCGGCCCGGCGCTCGGCCTCTCGGCGGTGAGCTCCTTCGTCGGCGCCACCATCGCCATCATCGGCCTGACGCTGTTCGCGCCGCTGCTCGCCGAGGTGGCGGTGATGTTCGGCCCCGCCGAGTTCTTCGCGCTGATGGTGTTCGCCTTCTCGTCGATGTCGGTGATGATGGGCAAGGACCCGATCAAGACCGCCATCGGCGCGGTGCTGGGCGTGCTGATCGCCACCGTGGGCGTCGACTCCGGCACCGGCGTGATGCGCTACACCTTCGGCATGCCCGAGCTCTACGACGGCATCGACTTCGTGGTGATGATCATCGGCCTGTTCGCGATCAGCGAGATCCTGCTGATGCTGGAGCACGCCCACCGCCAGGACAGCGACGGCGAGCTGCCGCCGCTGGGCCGGGTCTTCGTCAGCGTGAAGGAAGTGCTCTACTGCAAGGGCGCCATGTGGCGGTCGGGGCTGCTCGGCTTCATCATCGGCGTGCTGCCCGGCACCGGGGCCTCGGTGGCCGGCGCGGTCTCCTACACCACCGAGAAGCGCCTCTCCGACAAGGAAGGCACCTTCGGCAAGGGCGACATGCGCGGCCTGGCGGCCCCGGAGTCGGCCAACAATGCCGCGGCGGCGGGCTCCTTCGTGCCGATGCTGACGCTCGGCATCCCCGGCTCCGGCACCACCGCGGTGCTGCTCGGCGCGCTGATGCTCTACAACATCACCCCCGGGCCGATGATGTTCACCGAGCGGCCCGAGGTCGCCGGCGGCCTGATCGCCTCGCTCTACATCGGCAACATCGTGCTGCTGGCGCTCAACCTGCCGCTGGCCGGGGTGTTCGCCCGGGTGCTGACCATCCCGCGCTGGGTGCTGGTGCCGGCCATCGCCATCCTCGCCTTCGTCGGCGTCTACCAGCTGCACTCGGACCTGACCGCCATCTACCTGATGCTGCTGATCGGCGTGTTCGGCTACCTGCTGCGCAAGCTCGGCTTCTCGCTGGCCCCGGTGATCCTGGGCTACGTGCTGGGCGGGCTGATGGAGCAGAACCTGCGCCGGGCGCTGTCGATCAGCGGCGGCGATACGGGCATCCTGTGGCAGTCCGGCATCTCGCTGGGGCTGTGGATCGCCGCCGCCGCGCTGCTGGTGCTGCCCTGGCTGGTGCCGAAGCTGCTCGCCGCACGCACCCGCCGCCACGCCGGCTGACACTGCCTCGGGCCCGCTTCGGCGGGCCCGAGACGTTTCGTACGGAGATGCCTCGACGTGCCTTTCGCCCTACCCCCTGCCGTCCCCGCCCTGCTGCGCTTCCTGCCCACCCTGGCGCTCGGCCTCGCCGGCGGCGCGGCGGCTTTCGCCATCGACCTGCCGCTGCCCTGGCTGCTCGGCGCCATGCTCGCCACCACCCTGGCGAGCCTCGCCGGCGCGCCGCTGCGCTCGCCGGGACGGGGGCGCCAGGGCGTGCTGGTGGTGATCGGGGTGATGCTGGGCTCGGCCTTCACCCCGGAGATGTCCGGCGACCCGGGACGGTGGAGCCTGAGCCTGGCGGCGATGCTCGGGGCCACGGCGGTGATGATGGGCTTCTCGGTGTGGTTCTCGCGGCGCATCGCCGGCCACTCGCTGGATACCGCCCTCTACGCCGGGGTCCCCGGCGGCGTCTCGGCGGTCACCGGCATGGCGCTCTCCTCGGATGCCGACCTGCGGGTGGTCGGCATGACCCACGCGGTGCGCATCCTGGTACTGCTGGTCGCCATTCCGCCGGTGCTCGACGGCATCGGCCACGTCAGCCTGAGCGCCGCCACCCCGGACCCGGCCCGGTGGCTGTGGCTGCCCGGCCCGGTGGATGCCGCCTGGCTCGCCGGGGCCGGGGTGCTGGGCGCCTGGCTCGGGAAGCGGCTGCACCTGCCCAACGCCCTGCTGTTCGGCCCCGCGCTGGTCTCCTCGGCGCTGCACCTGACGGGGCTGACCCATGCGGCCCTACCGCCGACGCTGATCGCCCTGGCCCAGGTGATCATTGGCGTCTCGGTGGGCGTGCGCTTCACGGGGACCTCGCTGTCCACGCTGGGCCATACCCTGGCGATGGCCGCGCTGCAGGCGCTGGGCCTGCTGGCGATCGCCATCCTCGCCGCCTGGGCCATCCACGAGGCGACGGGGGTGTCGCTGGCCGCGGCGCTGCTCGCCTACATGCCGGGCGGGGCGCCGGAGCTGAGCCTGGTGGCGCTGTCGCTCGGCATCGACCCGGCCTTCGTGACCGCCCACCACCTGCTGCGCATCACGGTGTTGATCCTGCTGATGCCGGTGCTGCTGGGCGCCTGCCGGCGACTGACCGCCTAGCGTTGCCAACCCACAGGTCGGCCTGCGGACGACGCCGCCATCCATGCTAGGCTGGGCGGCGTTCCCGCCGGAGACCCATCCCATGCCGCCGCCCCTCAGCGACACGCCCCAAGACCCTGCCCGCGATAACGAGGCGCTCTCCGTCAGCGAGCTCAACCGGCGTGCCCGGCGCGCGCTCGAGCAGGACGTCGGCGAGGTGTGGGTGGAGGGCGAGCTCTCCGGCGTGTCGCGGCCCAGCTCGGGGCACGTCTACTTCACCCTCAAGGACGACAAGGCCCAGCTTCGCTGCGCGCTGTTTCGCACTCGCGCACGCTTCGTCGCCGCGCCGATGCGCGACGGCGACCGCGTCAAGGTGCGCGGGCAGGTGTCGCTCTTCGAGCCCCGCGGCGACTACCAGCTGATCGTCGAGGCGGTGCGCGCGGCGGGCGAAGGCGAACTGCTGGCCGCCTATGAGCGCCTCAAGGCGCGTCTCGCCGCCGAGGGCGTGTTCGCCAACGCGCGTCCCCTGCCCTTCCCGCCGCGCCACCTGCTGGTGCTCACCTCGCCCACCGGCGCGGCGATCCGCGACGTGCTGGCGGTGCTGGCGGCGCGCTGGCCGCTTTCGCAGGTGACGCTGATCCCGGTGCCGGTGCAGGGTCGCGAGGCGGCGCCGGCGATGATCGGGGCACTGGGGCTGCTTAATCGCCAGTCGGCCCTGGACCCCGAGCGCGATGCCATCCTGATCACCCGCGGCGGGGGCAGCCTCGAGGACCTGTGGGCCTTCAACGACGAGCACCTGGCCCGGGCGATCTTCCACTCCCGGCTGCCGGTGATGGCCGCGGTGGGCCACGAGGTGGACACCACGCTCGCCGACTTCGCCGCCGACGCGCGCGCCCCCACGCCCTCGGCCGCGGCCGAGCAGCTGGTGCCCGACCGCCGCGAACGGCTCCACCGCCTCGAGCGACTGGCCGAGCGGCTGACCCGCGCCCAGCGCGCCCGCCTCGACACCGATGCCCAGCGCCTGGATCACCTGCGCGCGCGGCTGCGCCACCCCGGCGAGGTGCTGGCGGCGCGTCGCCAGCAGCTGGATCAGCTGGAGGCGCGGCTGCGCCGGGCCATGCGGGCACGGCTCGACCAGGAGCGGCGCCGCGCGCACCACCTGCATCAGCGCCTGGCCCTGCGCTCGCCGGACCGGCTGACCGACCAGGCCGGGCAGCGGCTCGAGCGCGCCACCCAGCGCCTGCATCAGGCGATGCCAAGGGCGCTGGCCCGCCACCGGGAGCGGCTGGGCGGGGTCGTCCGCGAGCTGCAGGCGGTGAGCCCGCTGGCGGTGCTGGGGCGCGGCTATGCGATCCTCGAGGACGAGCGGGGCCGAGTGGTCCGCCGGGCGGCGGACACCACCCCGGGCCAGGCGCTGGAGGCGCGCCTGGGCGAAGGGCGGCTCGCGCTCACGGTGACCGGCGTCGGGAGCGATGGCGCAGCGGCCCGTGGCGGAAAGACATCGAAGAGATAGTTTATGGAATATAAATATTCCATAACATGATATTTATACTGATACCGTCCTCCCCTTGACGACGGGAGGCCGATGCCTATATCTCAAGGGACTAGGCCCCTTCCCGAGCCCGACCGCCGGTCGCTCGGGGACATATCCCCCAACCACAGGGAGCACCACCATGTCACTGCGCATCAATGACGTCGTACCGGACTTCGAGGCCGAGACCAGCCAGGGCCCGATCCGTTTCCACGAGTGGATCGGCGACAGCTGGGCGATCCTGTTCTCCCACCCGAAGGACTTCACCCCGGTCTGCACCACCGAGTTCGGCGCCGTGGCCAAGCTCAACGCCGAGTGGCAGAAGCGCGGCACCAAGGTGATCGGCGTCTCCGTGGACGGCGTGGAGGATCACAAGAAGTGGATCAACGACATCTCGAGCTTCGCCAGCTGTGACGTCGGCTTCCCGATCATCGCCGACGAGGGCCTCAAGGTCGCCAAGCTGTTCGACATGCTGCCGGCCGAGGCTTACCTCCCCGACGGCCGCACCCCGGCCGACAGCGCCACCGTGCGCACGGTGTTCATCATCGGTCCGGACAAGCAGCTCAAGCTCTCCATGACCTACCCGATGAACGTGGGCCGCAACTTCGCCGAGGTGCTGCGCGCCCTGGACGCCCTGCAGACCGCCAACGGCAAGGGCGTGGCCACGCCGGCCGACTGGAACGTCGGCGAGGACGTGATCATCCCGCCGACGGTCTCCGATGAGGACGCCAAGGCCAAGTTCGGCGAGTACGAGACCATCTTCCCCTACCTGCGCCGGACCAAGCTGCCCGAGTAAGGCGGGCGCTTCATCCCCACACGACAAGGCCCCCTGCCTCGGCAGGGGGCCTTGCGTTGTGCGCCATGAATCCCGCGCTACGGGCTAGTGGTGCTCGGGCTGGCGCGCCGCGGGCTTGAAGGCGGAGGGCTCGAGCTCGTGGCGGGCCAGCAGCTTGTAGAAGTCGGTGCGGTTGCGCCCGGCGATGCGCGCCGCCTGGGTGACGTTGCCCTCGGTGATCTTGAGCACCTTGACCAGGTAGCTGCGCTCGAAGCCGGCCCGGGCATCGTTGAAGGTGGGCATGGCGTTCTCCTCGGCGACCAGCGCCTGGGCCACCAGCCCCTCGGGGATCATCGGCGAGGTGGTCAGGGCCACGCACTGCTCCACCACGTTGACCAGCTGGCGCACGTTGCCGGGCCAGGCCGAGGTGGCCAGCAGGTTGAGCGCCTCCGGCGAGAAGCCCTTGACGAAGGGCTTGTGCCGCGCGGCGGCCTGGGCGACCAGGTGCTTGGCGAGCAGCGGCACGTCCTCGGCGCGTTCCTTGAGGGGCGGCAGGCGCAGGTTGACCACGTTGAGCCGGTAGTAGAGATCCTCGCGGAACTCGCCCTCGTGCATGGCGCGATCCAGGTCGCGGTGGGTCGCCGAGATGATCCGCACGTCGATGGGCACCGAGGTGGTCGAGCCGAGCGGGCGGATCTGGCGCTCCTGCAGGGCCCTCAGCAGCTTGACCTGCAGGGTCAGCGGCATGTCGCCGATCTCGTCGAGGAACAGGGTGCCGCCGTCGGCCGCCTGGAAGAGGCCGCGGTGCTCACTGACCGCCCCGGTGAAGGCGCCCCGGGCGTGGCCGAACAGCTCGCTCTCCAGCAGCTGCTCGGGCAGCGCCCCGCAGTTGATCGCCACGAAGGGCTTGTCGGCCCGCGAGCTCGCCTTGTGGATGGCGCCGGCCAGCAGCTCCTTGCCCGAACCCGAGGCGCCGGTGACCAGCACGCTGACGTCCGAGGCGGCGACCATGCGCGCCTGCTCGAGGATGCGCTCCATCTCGGGGCTGCGGGTGATGATCGCCTCGCGCCAGCGATCGTCGCCCTCGGTGGCGGAGGTCGAGGTCTGGGCCAGGGCGTCGTCGATGGCCGAGAACAACTCGTCGCGATCGACCGGCTTGGTCAGGAAGCCGAACACCCCCTGTTGGGTGGCACTCACCGCATCGGGAATCGAGCCGTGGGCGGTGAGCAGGATCACCGGCAGGCCCGGCAGACGGCGCTGGATCTCCTGGAACAGCGCCAACCCGTCCATCTCGTCCATGCGCAGGTCGGTGAGCACCAGGTCCGGGCGGGCGACCTCCAGCCGCTTGAGGGCCTCGCGTCCGCTCTCGGCGGTGGTGACACGATAGCCGCGGCTCTCGAGCCGCATGCCCAGCAGTTTCAGGAGGCTGACGTCGTCGTCCACCAGCAGGATGTGCGCGCCATGATCGCCGGCGGCGTGGGGCAGGCGTCCGGTCTGCTTCATGTCGTCTCTCCGGGGTTATTCACTCTGCTGTCGCAGGTTGATGTTTTGTTCGATGGCGGTGAGCTGCTCGAGCTTCTCGGCCATGGCCTCGATCTCCTCGCTGAGCGCCGCCTTCTCCTCCGCGATGGACTCGTTGGCGCTGCGCTGCTCGGCCAGCTGACCGGACAGTCGCCGGCGCCCCTCCAGCTCGTTGAGCCAGTAGCGCAGCAGCGGCTGCAGCTCGGTCGGAGCGCTCGCCAGGTCGGCCTTGTAGAGCTCCGAGGCGCGGTTCCACTGCTGCCCGCTGCCCCCCCAGGAGAGCAGCACGGCGCGGGCCAGGCGGCGCTCCTTGGTCTCGCCCGCGAGGCTCGCCAGGGTGCCCTCGCGCCACGCCCGGTCGCCTCGCTGGGAGGCCAGGCCGAAGGCCACCCACTCGGGCAACAGGCACTGGTCGTCGTCGAAGTCCGGCAGCGCATCCGTGCAGGAGGGCGTGCCCTGGGAGGCGTTCGGCATCGCCACGCCCGGGGAGTGGGGCGCCAGCGGCGCGGGCATATACTGACATCCAGTCAGCCACAGCGTGGTCAGACACAGCAGCCAGGGGCGTAGAGTCATGACAGGTCCTTCGTTGCGTCGTCACCCATCAGGGCGGGTCTCGATGTCGGGTCGCCCTGCTCGGGCGACGGGGTCGGCCAGGGCAGGGTGAGCCGGAAGCACACCGCCAGCCGCGCGTCGTCCACCAGCTCCAGGGTGCCCTGCTGGAGGCGGGCGCAGTCGGCGGCCACCGAGAGGCCGATGCCGGAGCCCTTGAGCGGGCCCTTGCGGCGCACCCGCCCCTGGTAGAAGGCGTCGAAGAGCCGCTCGCGATCCTCCTCGGCGATCGGCTCGCCGCTGTTGGCGACCTCGACCACCAGGCGGTCCGGCAGCGTGCGGGCGCGGATCTCGAGTTCGCCGCCATCCTCGCCATAGGCCACGGCGTTGGAGATGAGGTTGTCGAGCACCCGGGCGGTGGCGGTGCCGTCGAGCGCCCAGTTCAGCGGGCCATGGAAGCAGTTGACCCGCATCTCCTTGTTGTCGAGCGCCAGGCGGTGCTTGGCGAGCACCTCCTTGACCACGGTGGCGACGTCCAGCCGGGCGATATCGAGCTGACGACTGTGCTTGAGCAGGTTGTAGTCGAGCAGCTGCTCGATCAGCTGCTGCAGCTCGCGCCCGCTGGTATCGATCAGGTCGAGGATCTCGCGCTGGCGCGGCGTGACCTCGCCGGCCACGCCGTCGGCAAGCAGCGACGAGCCCTCGCGCACGCTGGCCAGCGGCGTCTTGAGCTCGTGGGACATGTGGCGCAGGAACTGCTGCTTCTGGGCCTCCAGGTCGTCGAGCCGGGAGGCCAGCCAGTCCAGGCGCTCGCCCAGGGTGACCAGTTCCGCCGGCCCGTTGAGGGGACTCTGGTCGCGTTCGTTGTCGCCGCCCAGGCTGCCGATGCCGAGGATGCGCCGCTCGAGCTGGCGGATCGGATGGATGATCAGCCGCGTGAACAGCAGCATCAGCACCAGGCTCGCCGAGACCAGCGCCGCGGTCTGCCACCACAGGCGGATCTGCACGTCCTCGGCACGCGCGCTGATGGTGTCGATGCGCTCGTCGATTCGCCGGTTGGTGGCCTGTCGCATCGCCTCGGTATGCTGGGCGAAGGGCAGGAAGTCGGAGAGCCGCGCCTTGAATTCCTCGAGCGGCAGGTCGGGCAGCTCGGCGAGGCCATCCAGCGCCTCCTCCAGCGCCGCCACGTGGGGATCATCGGGCAGCAGCTGGCGCTGCTGGGCCAGCAGCTGCCGGAACTCCGCGAGGCGCTCGTCGAAGATCTCCAGGAGCCCCTCCTGCTCGACCACCGCGTACTGGCGCGCGCCGCGCTCCATCTCCAGCGCCAGCGCGCCCAGCGAGCGGGCACGCCGGGTCTCCTCCACCGCCTGGCGGGCACTCTCATCCGCCAGGCGCGAGAGCTCGGAGAGGGCCTGACCGGCCTGGATCATCAGCACCGCCAGCGGCAGCATCACGACCAGAAAGGCCAGCAACACCAGCTGCAACAGCGAGCGCGGGCGCCAGCGGCGCGTTACGGCTGTGGTCATGAACAGCGTTCTTTGCAGGAGGGTAAAGGGAACCACCATCGTCCATCCCTTAGGATACCAGAGATCGGCCGACCGCCTCGCGCTCGTTCGGCGTCACCCGCAGGCGAAAAAAAAGGGCCGGCATGGCCGGCCCAATACGCAGGGAACTGAAGGGTCTGGAAACGCCACCGATCGTCGACCTGGTCCGACCATCGCTGACCTCCCCAAGGGCCAGAGGCCCCCGAAGCCATGAGAACGCCGTCTGCCACCAGGGGCCGGTCGTTCCCATGCGGGTGGCCGACCGGCCACCCCGCTTCGTTACTGGCGACAGCGCCGCAAGGGCGATGCCGCGCGATTCGATCCCCCCTGACGGGGGAGAGGCATCCTTGCCAGGGCATCCTTGCCCTCTCGATACCGATCCTTGCCTCTCGGCGGTACCGTCTCATCGCAACCTAAAGTCACACATCGCTTGGAGCAGACACTGGTCGCATTCGGGGGACCGGGCGCACAGGGTAGTGATGACGCGGCGCCCCCTCGGCAACCGGAAAACGGATCGAGCCGTATGACCCGCTTCCCTTGCTCACCCAACCTATTGCCAGCTGCGTGCCAAGAAACCCTATATTTCTTTAAAATCATCGACTTAAAAAAGTCACGAGGCGACGAGTGGGCACACGAGACGCCCAGGCGGGAAGAAACAGAGGCGGGAGCGGGCCATTTCGTCGCCAGATGGAGACGCCTTTCCGACCTAACCGGGAAAATCGTTGCTGGTCAGCGGATTGCGGCGTTCCTCGGCGGCGACGCCGCGGTGCCGGGCGACGCCTCTCGGCGACAACCCGGCCGTTCAGGCGAGGGTCTTGATCAGGATCTTGGACTTGCGGGCGTGGTTGTAGGTGTCGCGACGCAGGGTGGGCAGCGCCTCGATGTCGGCCAGGCGAAAGCCGTGCTCGAAGAACCAGTGGGTGGTGTGGGTCGTCAGGGCGAACAGCGACGAGAGCTTCAGGCGGTGGGCCCGGCGTTCGATCTCGGCGAGCAGCCGCTCGCCCCGCGCGCCGCCCCGGTAGTCATCGTGCACGGCCACGCAGGCCAGCTCGCCCATGTCCGCCTCGCCGAAGGTGTGCAGGGCGGCACAGCCGATGATCATGCCGTCGCGATCGATCACCAGGTAGTCGTCGATCTCGTACTCCAGGCGCTCACGGGAGCGCGGCACCAGCATGCCCCGCGACTCCAGCGGCTCGAGCAGTTCCACCAGCCCGCCGATGTCGCCGAGTTCCGCCGGACGCAGCTGCTCGTAGCGGTGCTCGGTGATCATGGTGCCCACGCCGTCGCGGGTGAACAGCTCGCCGAGCAGGGCGTCGTGATCGTGCCAGGAGAGCAGGTGGGTGCGGGCGACCCCGTGGCGCGCGGCCGCGCAGGCCGCCCCCAGGTGCCGGGCCAGCTCGCTGGCGGGATCGGCCTGGGTGAGCAACGGCGCGGCCTCGGCCGGGGTCAGCTGGCGCTGCAGCTGGCCGCTGGCGTCGACCAGCCCGCAGGCATCGCCGAGCAGGATCAGCTTGTCGGCACCGAGCGCCGTGGCGGCATGGTGCGCCACCTCGGCGGCGTCCAGGTCGAAGACCTCACCGGTGCTGGAGAAGCCCAGCGGCGGCAGCACCACCAGGGCGCCCCGCTCGAGCAGCCCCTCGACCGCCTGGTCGCGCACCCGGCGCACCTCGCCGCTGCGGTCGAAGTCGATGCCGTCGCGCACGCCCAGCGGCTTGGCCATCACCAGGTTGCCGGAGACCACGGTCATCTCGATCCCGTGCAGCGGCGTGTTGGGCAGGCCGGGCGAGAGCCGCGCCTCCAGCCACAGCCGCTGCTCGGCGGCGATGCGCTCGACCCGCGCCATGATCGCCTCGTCGGCCACCCAGCGCCCCCGATGGCGGGTCGGCACGATGCCGGCCTCGTCCAGCGCCTGCTGCACCTGGGGACGAATGCCGAACACCACCACCAGGCGCACGCCCAGGGTATGCAGCAGCGCCAGGTCCTGGATCAGCTGCTCGCCGCGACCGCTCGCCATGGCCTCCCCCTCGATCAGGATGACGAAGGTTCGTCCCCGATGGGCGTTGATGTAGGGCGAGGAGTTGCGAAACCAGTCGACGAAGGGGAAACGAGTATCCAAGGCCGCACTCCGGCAGCAGGTGAACGAAGGAGGGGTCGACGCTCACTATATCAGAGCGACGAAAACGGCGGCACCACCGAGGTGATGCCGCCGCCAGGGCCTCCGGGCGAGCTCGGACTAGCCGAACATGCCCTTGAGCGTGAAGAAGAACAGGATGGCCAGGCCCGCGCCCGCCGGCAGGGTGATCAGCCAGGACATGGCGATGGTGCCGATGACACGCAGGTTGAGCGCCGCCATGCCGCGCGCCAGGCCCACGCCGAGCACCGCCCCGACCAGCGTATGGGTGGTGGAGATCGGCAGGCCGGTGCCCGAGGCGAGCACCACGGTGGTGGCGGCCGCGAGGGTAGCGGCGAAGCCGCGGCTCGGGGTCAGCTCGGTGATGCCGGTGCCCACGGTGGCGATGACCTTGTGGCCGTAGGTGACCAGGCCGACGACGATGCCGCCGCCGCCCAGCACCAGCACCCACCAGGGCACCAGGGCGGCGCCCTCGACCTTGCCGCCGGTCTGCACCACGCTGATCACCGCCGCCAGCGGCCCCACGGCGTTGGCCACGTCGTTGGAGCCATGGGCGAAGGCCATGGCGCAGGCGGTGAAGATCATCAGCACGCCGAAGACCCGCTCCACCCCGGAGAAGCCGAACTGGTCGGCCTGACGGCTGGCAGCCTTGACGCGACGCTCCATGAAGACGCCGAGCGCCGCGATCAGCAGGCCGGCAAGGATGGCGAGCAGCAGGCTGGTGCCAAAGCCGAGATCCAGGCCGACGTGCTTGAGGCCCTTGGTGAGGGTCACCATGGTCACCGCGAAGCCGACCAGGAAGATGTACATCGGCACGTAGCGCTTGGCCGCGGCGAAGGGATCCTGGGCCTCGAAGATCAGGTGCTGGACCGACTTGAAGAGCGTGAAGGCGATGGTGCCGGAGAGCAGCGGCGAGACCACCCAGCTGGCGGCGATGGTGCCCACCGCGCCCCAGTCGACCGCGGCCGCGCCGAGGCCCGCCACCGCGAAGCCGACGATGGCGCCGACGATGGAGTGGGTGGTGGAGACCGGCCAGCCCTTCATGGAGGCGACCAGCAGCCAGGTCGCCGCCGCCAGCAGCGCCGCCAGCATGCCGTAGACCAGCAGCTGGGGATCGTCCTTCAGAAGCTCGGGATCGATGATCCCCTTGCGGATGGTGTTGGTGACCTCGCCGCCGGCCAGCCAGGCGCCGAGGAACTCGAAGATCACGGCGATGATGATCGCCTGCTTGATGGTGATGGCCCGGGAGCCCACCGAGGTGCCCATGGCGTTGGCCACGTCGTTGGCGCCGACGCCCCAGGCCATGAAGAAGCCGAAGAGACAGGCGAGGATGATGAAGACCTCACCGTGCTGAGCAATGATCGACATAGGGAGCGTTCCCTTGTTGCGGTCAGAAGAAGAGCGAAACAACGGGGCCCCGGGATCGCCGGGGCCGCTGCGTTCAGTTGGCCGTCATGATCTGCAGTCGGCTGCCGACGCGCTCGGCGCGGTCGGAGAGCTCGCCCACCCAGTCGATGATCTTGTAGAGGAACATCACGTCCACCGGCG
This sequence comes from Halomonas sp. B23F22_3, assembly GCF_043496965.1. Taxonomy (NCBI): domain Bacteria; kingdom Pseudomonadati; phylum Pseudomonadota; class Gammaproteobacteria; order Oceanospirillales; family Halomonadaceae; genus Halomonas; species Halomonas sp. B23F22_3. Next base: position 203,003 of record NZ_JBIEKG010000004.1, on the reverse strand, counting down.
GCAGGCGGTCCTCGAGCTCGAACAGCTGGCGGCGGATCGCCACCTGCTGGCTGTCGGCCTGCTGCTCGAGCACGTGCAGCTCGCGAATCAGCTTCTGCATCACGTCGGAGACGTTGCGCCCGAAGCCGGACTCGAGCAGGTCCTTGAGCTCCTCGAGGGCATGGCGCGCCTGGGCCACGCAAGCCACCGAGGTGCGCATGTAGTCGCGCATCGGCTGGGCCAGCTCCTCGGGCATCTGCATGCGACGACCGAGCATGATGCCGGTGATGTCGCGCACCTTGTTGGCGATCTTGTCCTGGACGCTGATCAGGTCGAGCAGGTCGGAGCGAGAGACCGGCAGGAACATGGTATTGGGCAGGTTGAGACGCAGCTCGGTCTTGAGCTCATCGGCCTCGTGTTCGAGGCGGGTGATGGTCTCGCGATGCTGCTCGGCGGTGTCCCAGTCGCCCACCAGGGACGCCTCGAAGAAGGGCAGCAGCTCGTCGGCACACGCGTTGGCCTTGACGATGTGGGCCAGCAGCGGATGGAATGGCGAGCGGCCGAACATCGCGGAGAAGGGATTGGATGTCACCATGGGGCATCTATGAACCTGGAAAAATGGCGGCGTCAGTATAGTGACTGACATCCCCAGCGTCATGAAAAAATCATCCAATATTCATCAAAACGAGGTAGCTCTCCCGATGGCACACGAGATCGAACTCAAGCTCGCGCTGGGGACCGAGAGTGCCGAGGCCCTGCGACGACATCCCCGCCTGGCCGGCGTCACGCCGACCCTCACCCAGCTGGGCAACACCTACTTCGACACCCCCGAGGGCGATCTGGAGAGCGCGCGCATGGCGCTGCGCCTGCGCCGCGCGGACGGGCGACTGCTGCAGACCCTCAAGACCCGCGGCCAGGGCGGCGGCGGGCTCTCGACCCGCGGTGAGTGGGAGTGGGAGGTGCCGGGTCCCGGCCTCGACCTCGAGGGGCTGGCGGCGCTGCCGCCCCTGGCCGAGCGTGAGGCGGGCCTGCTCGAGCGCCTGGCCCCGCGCTTCGCCACCGACTTCGCCCGCGAGACCTGGTGGCTCGATCATGAAGGCGCGACCATCGAACTCGCCCTGGACCTCGGCGAGATCCGCGCGGGCGAGCGGGTCGTGGCGATCCGCGAGCTGGAGCTCGAGCTCAAGGCGGGCGAGCCCGAGGCGCTCTGGTCGCTGGCCGAGGCCCTGACCGACAGCGTGGCGCTGCGCCCATCGGACACCAGCAAGGCGGCCCGGGGCGGCGCCCTGCTCGAGGGGGCGCGATCGCTGCCCGAGGCCAGTTCCCCCGTCGGCTGGCTGCACCGCGCCACCGTGGCGCTGGATGCGCTGGCGGATAGCGGCGACGACGCCTGGCGCCTGGAGGCGCGCCGGGCCTTCCAACGGCTGGCGGAACTGGGCGATGATGCTGATGGAGACAACGGCGCCGCCTCACGGCGCGACGAGGCCCGGGCGCTCGCCGAGGCGCTGGACGACGAGCCCTGGCTGACCCCGACCTTCGGGCGGCGCATGCTGCGCCTGGCCCGCCGGCTGCCCGGTGACGCCGACCTGAGCTGAGCTCAGCCGACTCCGCCCGACGGGCCCGGCCCGCCACCACAAGGACGACGCTCGTGAACTACCTTCCCAAGCCCGCGGGCGAAGGCCTGCGCACCCGGGTCTTCCAGATCATCTTCGAGTCGGACACCCTGGCGGCCAAGGCCTTCGATATCGGGCTGATCGTGGCGATACTGGCCAGCGTGATGGTGGTGATGCTGGAGAGCGTCGCGGCCTTTCGCGACGGCCACGCGGCGCTCTTCTACTGGATCGAGTGGGGGTTCACCATCGCCTTCACCCTCGAGCTCGTGGTGCGCCTCTACTGCCTCGAGCGCCCGCTGCAGTACCTCAAGAGCTTCTACGGCATCATCGACCTGGTGGCGATCCTGCCCACCTGGCTGGCGCTGATCCTGCCGGGCGCCCAGTCTCTGGTGGTGGTGCGCCTGCTGCGCACCCTGCGTATCTTCCGCGTGCTGCGCCTGATGGAGTTCGTCGGCGAGGGGCGGCTGCTGGTCGACGCCCTGAAGCGCAGCAGCCACCAGATCTTCCTGTTCCTGTTCACCGTCTTCATGCTGGTGACCATCTTCGCCTCCCTCGTCTACCTGATCGAGCCCGAGGAGGCCGGCTTCACCAGCATTCCCACCTCGATCTACTGGGCGGTGGTCACCCTGACCACGGTGGGCTACGGCGACATCACACCGGTCACCCCGCTGGGCCAGGCGATCTCGGTGATGGTGATGCTGATCGGCTACTCGATCATCGCGGTGCCCACCGGGGTCTTCTCCGCCGAGGTGATCCGCTCGATCCGCGCCGATCGCTACTCCGACGAGGCCTGCCCGGGGTGCGGCCACGACCGCCACGAGCAGCGCGCCCGGTACTGCCTGCGCTGCGGCACCTGGCTGGACGAGAACTCCCCCGACCCGCGCCTGCCCGAGTCGGAGCAGGAGGCTCAGGAAGGCTCGGACGAGGGTGACGACGAGGACGAGACGCCCCCGCCGGCACGTTGAACCGGCGGCGGGGGATCGACGCGGGGAATCAGACCTGGAAGGGACGGACGTCGCCGCGCCCTTCGCGCAGGATGGTCGGCGGCAGGTCGCGCAGGTCGATCACGCTGGTGGGCTCGAGATGGCAGGCGCCGCCGTCGATGATCAGGTCGAGATCGTTGCCGAAGCGCTCGCGGATCTCCTCGGCGTCGGTCATCGGCAGCTCCTCCCCCACCGGGATCAGGGTCACGCTCATCAGCGGCTCGCCGAGGGCGCCGAGCAGTTCCCGGGTGATCTGATGATCCGGCACCCGCACGCCGATGGAGCGGCGCTTGGGATGCAGCAGCAGCCGCGGCACCTCGGTGGTGGCATCGAGGATGAAGGTATAGGCCCCCGGCGTGTGCGCCTTCAGCAGCCGAAAGACCGTGTTATCCACCTTGGCGTAGGTGCCGATCTCCGAGAGGTCCGAGCAGACCAGGGTAAAGTTGTGCTTGTCGTCCAGCGAGCGTAGCCACTTGATCTTCTCGATGGCCTTCTTGTCGCCCAGGTGGCAGCCCAGGGCATAGCCGGAATCGGTCGGATAGGCGACCACGCCGCCGCGGCGAATGATCTGGATCGCCTGGTCGATCAGGCGCTTCTGGGGATTGTCCGGGTGGATCTGGAAGAACTGGCTCATGCGAGCTCCCTGTTCGGTGACCGGAAATGGGGTAGCGCCACGATAACACGTGGCGCCGGGCGCACGATGAGGCCGACCGCCACCGGCGCGTGTTCAGCCGGCGGCCGTCGCGGCGATGCCGGCTAGGCGCGGATGGGCCCACACCGGCGGCGTGGCGGTGCGCGGTACCGGGCTCATGCTGCCCGGCGCCAGATGGCCGCCGGGGAAGTGGAAATCGCTGCCCACCGAGCCGTAGAGCTCGCGCTCCTGCAGCTGGCGCGCCAGGTCGCGGGTCACGTCGGGATTCTGGAAACCGCTGACCAGCTCCGCGGCCTGGCCGCCGGCGGCGGCGAAGTCGTCGAGCAGCAGCCCGCGCTTGCGCCGGGTCAGGCCGTGGCGCAGCGGATGGGCGAGCACCGCCACCCCGCCCGCATCGAGGATCCAGGCCACCGCCGTGGCGAGAAACGGCCAGTGGGCCTTGATATCGCCGGCCTTGCCGTTGCCGAGGTGCTTCTTGAAGGCGCTGCCGATGTCGGGCACCAGCCCCGCGGCCACCAGCGCCCGGGCGAAGTCGGGCCGCCCCAGCGGGCGGTCGGAGCCGGCCTGCTCCCGGGCCCGGGCCAGGGCGTCCTTCAGGCCGATCTTCTCGAGCCGCTCGGCGATGCGCCAGGAGCGCTGCTCTCGGGCCTCGGCCTGGGCGGCGAGCCCCGCGACCAGGTCGCCCCGCGCCCCCTCGGGCAGCAGGCCCACCACGTGGATGTTGATGCCGCGCCACTGGGTCGAGAGTTCGGTGCCGGGAATCAGGCCGATGCCCTGCTCGCGGGCGGCGGCCTCGGCCTCCTCGATGCCGTCCATGGTGTCGTGGTCGGTCAGCGCCATCAGGGTCACGCCCTTGGCCCGGCACAGCGCCACCACCTCGGCCGGCGGCAGGGCGCCGTCGGAGGCCGTGGAGTGCATGTGCAGATCGACGCGGTGCGGTTCGCCCTCGAATCGGGCGGGAGGTGCGCTCATGGGCATGACGCCGGCAGGTGACTTTGTCAGAATATCCCGACATGGTGCTCGCGCGGCCGATGACGGTCAATGACGAGGCCATCGGCACCCGCGGCGCGAGCCGCCCACCACGAGGAAGAACCGCGATGCTCTACGCCATCATCAGTGAAGATGTGAACGACAGCCTGGAACGGCGCCTGGCCGCCCGTCCGGATCACCTGGCTCGCCTCGAGGCGCTGCGCGACGAGGGCCGCCTGGTGCTGGCCGGCCCGCACCCGGCCATCGACAGCAACGATCCGGGCGAGGCCGGCTTCACGGGGAGCCTGGTGGTCGCCGAGTTCGAGAGCCTCGAGAGCGCCCAGGCCTGGGCCGATGCCGACCCCTACATGATCGCCGGCGTCTACGCCAAGGCGATCGTGAAGCCGTTCAAAAAGGTCCTGCCCTGAGCCTCATCCACAGGTTTTTCTGTCCACAGCCGGTTTCCCACAGCTGCTGTGGACAAGCCTGTTGAAACGCCGCGGACGCCTTCCGCCAGCCCCGATGCCGTGCCGCCGCGACGCGATCGATCAAACCTTGATCACCGCGTCGCCGCCTCCCCTGCCCCCGTGACCGGAACGACCGGAGCCGCCCCGTGACCGCTGCCCCCGATGCCCTGCCGCCGCTCGCCGGCCTTCAGACCGCCCGCCTCGACTGGCGACGGGACGACGGCGGCGAGGAGGCACCCCACTCCGCGGCCTTCGACGACGTCTACTTCTCGCGCCACGACGGCCGCGCCGAGACCGAGCACGTCTTCCTCGACGCCAATCGGCTGCCGGAGCGCTTCGCCGAGTGGCAGGAGCCCCGCCCCTTCGTGATCGGCGAGACCGGCTTCGGCACCGGGCTCAACATGCTCTGCGCCTGGGCCTGCTTCGAGGCCCACGCCCCGCCGGCGGCGCGGCTGCACCTGGTCTCCACCGAGAAGTTTCCGCTGGAACGGGCGGATCTCGCCCGGGCGCTCGCCGCCTGGCCGGACCTCGCCGACCGGGCCGCTCGCCTGGTCGCCCAGTGGCCCGAGCCGGTGGCTGGCGTGCACCGGCTGTCGCTCGACGAGCGGGTGACCCTCGACCTGCACTTCGGCGATACCACCGAGCGGCTCGAGCGGCTCGACGGCCGGGTCGACGCCTGGTTCCTCGACGGCTTCGCGCCGTCCAAGAACCCCGAGATGTGGCGGCCCGAGCTCTTTGCCGCCATGGCCGCCCGCTCGCGCCCCGGCGCCACCCTGGCCACCTTCACCTGCGCCGGGGTGGTCAAGCGCGGCCTCAAGGCGGCCGGCTTCGCCTGGCGCAAGGTGCCGGGGTTCGGCCGCAAGCGCGAGATGCTCGCCGGCGAGATCGCCACGCCCCCCGAGGATCGGCGCCGCCTGGCCACGCCCTGGTTCACGCCCCCCGCGGCGCGACCGGCCCGCCACGTGGCCGTGATCGGGGCGGGCATCGCCGGCACTAGCGTGGCCGCGGCGCTCGCCCGACGCGGCGTGGCGGTGACGCTGATCGACCGCGAGGGGCCGGGCGGCGGCGGCTCCGGCAACGAGCAGGGGGCGCTCTACGTCAAGCTCGCCGCCGACACCAATCCCCAGAGCCGGGTCTATCTCGCCGGGCTGCTGCACAGCCGCCGCCTGCTCGAGACGCTCGACCCCGCGCGGGCGCTGTGGTCGCCCTGCGGGGTGCTGCAGCTGGCGATGAGCGACAAGGAGCAGGCGCGCCAGGCACGCTTCCTGGCCCATCATCCGCTGCCCGAGAGCGTGGTCCACGGCGTCGCGGCGGAGACGGCGTCGCGCCTGGCCGGCACGCCGCTGGCGCACGGCGGGCTTCACTATCCCGAGGCGGGCTGGGTGCGCCCGGCGGCGCTGTGCCGGCGGCTGGCGGCCACGCCGGGCGTCGAGTGGCGCCGGGCGGAGGTGACCGGGCTGACGCCGGAGGAGCACGGCTGGACGCTGGCGCTCGCCGACGGCGAGCGCCTGGCGGCCGACCAGGTGGTGATCGCCACCGCGGCGCTGGCCAACCGCTTCACCCAGACGGCGGCGCTGCCGCTGCAGCCGGTACGCGGCCAGGTCAGCCAGCTGACGCTGCCCGAGGAGGCGCCGACGCTTGCGCGGGTGGTGTGCGCCGGCGGCTATGTGCCACCGCCCCTCGCGGGGACGCTGACCTTCGGCGCCACCTTCGCGCCGAACCAGGACGCGACCGAGGTGCGCGAGGCCGATCACGCGGCCAACCTGGCCGAGCTCGAGGCCACCCTGCCGGCCTTCATGGCCGCCCTGCGCGAGGCGGGCGCGACGCTCGCGCCGGGTGCGCTGGCGGGCCGGGCGGCGGTGCGCGCCGCGAGCCCCGACAAGTCGCCTTACGCGGGCCCGGTGCCGCTGGCCGAGGCCTGGGCGGCGGACTACGCGAAGCTTTCCAAGGACGCCACCCGGGTACCCGAGACGCCGGGGCGCCACCACGAGGGCCTGTGGATCAGCGCGGCCCACGGCTCCCGGGGCTTTTCCAGCGCCCCGATCTGCGCCGAGCTGATCGCCTCACGGATCTGCGACGAGCCGCTGCCCCTGGAGGCGCCGCTGGTCGATCATCTGCACCCGGGACGGCGGCTCATCCGCGACCTGATACAAGGGAAGCATGACTCAGCATCAGCGCGAGGCGTCGGGAACGGCGCGTAGAAAGGGGCCCAGGCCCTACCCTTCCTCGTCGTCGGCCAGGTCGCGGCCGAAGGCGCGCCACTGGGCCAGGGTCATCACCTCGGTGGACTCGGTCTCGAGGTCGTGGGCGATCAGCAACTCGCCGCGGTCGAGCTGGCCCTTGAGCTGGCCGACCCAGCCGCGCATGCCCTCGCCGGTGTCGGTGGTGTCGTAGCCCTGGCGGGTGACGAAGGCCTCCAGCAGGCCATCCAGGGTCTCCGGCGGCAGCATGCGGTAGGGCACCTCGATGAAACGATCGCCGATCATGATGTCGTCTCTCCTCGTTCCCAGTCGGCCAGCCGCTCGAGGAAGCTGGCCTCGTCGATGACCGGCACCCCCATCTGCTCGGCCTTCTCGCGCTTGCTGCCGGCGGCCTCGCCGGCCACCACGCAGGCGGTCTTCTTCGAGACGCTGCCGGCCACCTTGGCGCCCAGCGCCTGGAGCCGCGCCTTGCCCTCGTCGCGGGTCATGCTCTCGAGCGTGCCGGTGAGCACCCAGCTCTGCCCGGCCAGGGGCTGGGGGCGCTCGCCGATCGTCTCCTCCTCCCAGGTCAGGCCACAGGCCAGCAGGTCCTCGATGGTCTCGCGGTTGTGCGGCTGCTGGAAGAAGGTGTGCACGTGGGCGGCGACGATGGGGCCCACGTCGTCGACGGCCTCCAGGGCGGCCAGGTCGGCGGCCATCAGCGCCTCCAGGCTACCGAAGTGGCGGGCCAGGTTGGCGGCGGTGGTCTCGCCCACCTCGCGGATGCCCAGGGCGAAGACGAAGCGCGCAAGCGTGGTCTGCCGGGCCTTGTCGAGGGCTGCGACCAGGTTCTCGGAGGACTTCTTGCCCATCCGCGGCAGTTCGGCGAGGCGCTCGGCCTCGAGCCGGAAGAGGTCCGCCGGGGTGCTCACCCACTCGCGCTCGACCAGCGCCTCGATCAGCTTCTCGCCCAGGCCATCGATGTCCAGGGCGCGGCGGGAGGCGAAGTGCTTGAGCGCCTCCTTGCGCTGGGCGGGGCAGTAGAGCCCGCCGGAGCAGCGCGCCACCACCTCGCCCTCGAGGTGCTCGATCTCGGAGCCGCAGGCCGGGCAGTGCGCGGGGAAGACGATCGCTTCGGCATCGACCGGGCGGCGCTCGGTGAGCACCCGCACCACCTGGGGGATGACGTCACCGGCCCGGCGGATCGCCACGGTATCGCCGATCTTCACGTCGAGCCGGGCGATCTCGTCGGCGTTGTGCAGGGTCGCGTTGGAGACGGTGACGCCGGCCACCGAGACCGGCTCGAGCCTCGCCACCGGAGTGATCGCCCCGGTGCGCCCGACCTGGAACTCCACGTCGTTGAGCCGGGTGGTCTCCTCCTGGGCGGGAAACTTGAAGGCGATCGCCCAGCGCGGGGCGCGGGCCACGAAGCCGAGCTCGCGCTGCAGCCGCAGGTCATCGACCTTGATCACCACCCCGTCGATGTCGTAGCCGAGGCGGTCGCGTTTCTCGCCGAGCGCGCGGCAGTAGTCGATGATGCCCTCGGCGCCCTCCACCACGGCGAGCTCATGGCTGGTGCGAAAGCCGAACTCGCCGAGCCTTGCCATCAGCTGGCTGTGGCTGGCGTCGCCCTGCTCCGGCTCGATGCGTGCCACCTGGTAGGCGCTGAACTCCAGCGGCCGGGTGGCGGTAATCCGGGGATCGAGCTGACGCAGGCTGCCGGCGGCGGCGTTGCGCGGGTTGGCGAAGACCTTGGTGTCCTCCTCCCGGGCACGGTCGTTCAGCGCCTCGAAGCCCGCGTGGCTGATGATCACCTCGCCGCGCACCTCGAGAAGCGCCGGCGGGTCGTCGCCGCGCAGCCTGAGCGGGATCGAGCGCAGGGTGCGCAGGTTGGAGGTGATGCCCTCGCCGGTGCGGCCGTCGCCGCGGGTGACGCCGGCGATCAGCTCGCCGCGCTCATAGACCAGCGAGACGGCGGCGCCGTCGAGCTTGGGCTCGCAGCAGAAGGCCAGCGGCTCGCCATGCGCCTCGAGGCGGTCGGCGACGCGCCGCACGAAGGCCTTGATCTCCTCCTCGTTGAAGGCGTTGTCCAGGGAGAGCATCGGCACGGCATGCGCCACCTCGGGGAAGCCCGCGTCCGGCGCGGCCCCGACCCGCTGGGTGGGGGAGTCGGCGGTCGCGAGTTCGGGATGCTCGGCCTCGATCTCCTGCAGGCGGCGCAGTCGACGGTCGTAGTCGGCATCGGTCATGCGCGGCTCGTCGAGCACGTAGTAGCGGTAGTTGGCGTCGTCGAGCTCGTCGCGCAGGCGCGTCGCCTCTTCCTGAATCGATGGATCGGTCTGGCTCATGGCGTCTCTGGTCTGGTATCACGAAGGCACGGCTATTCTCGCATACCCGCTTTCGCCTGCCCTAAACGAAACAACCCCATGAAATCATGGGGTTGTTTCACTGGCCCGCGAGGCGTTGCAGCTAGTTGGCCTGATAGCGGTTGAGGCGATTGCGGCGCTCGAACTCCTGCACCCGCTGGCGGGCGAACTCCACGGTCTGAGCGGTCATCACGCTCTGGTGCTCGTCCTTCAGCACGCCGCCCAGGTGACGGACGATGACCATGGCGGTCTCGACCATCGCCTCGAAGGCGGCCGCGGTATCGCTGGCGCCCGGCAGCGGCATCAGCAGGGTGATGCCCTGGGTGCGGAAGTCGTCCATGGCCTCGATGGGGAAGGTCCCCGGCTTGACCACGTTGACCATCGAGAACTGCAGGCGACTGTCGGGATCCTCGGTCTCGAAACGGTGGAAGATGCCCATGTCGCGACCGTAGCGCAGCCCGCAGGCCAGCATCAGGTCGAGCAGCGCCGTGCCCGAGAACCCTTCCTCGTCGCGGGACATCACACTGATCACGAGGATCTCCTCGGCGTGACTCAGGGTCTCGCGCGCATGCTCGGCGTTGACGTCGTGACGCAGCGCCCGCTCGAGCACCGGATGGGTGCGCACCACGTCGTCGCGCGCCGGACGGTCGTCCATGGCGGCCTCGGCGGGCTCTTCCAGGGGCGTGTCCGCGTGCGGCGCGGGGGCCTCGGCTTGCTCGTGCCGGCGGCGCGACGGGGTGAAGAGCGGATCGTCATCGTCGGCGCGCGCCACCTCCTCGGCCTCGCGGCGACGCCGTTCGGCCTCACGCACGGCCTCCTCATGCTCGGCCTTCTGCCGCTGCGCCGCCTCCCGGGCGGCCTTCTCGGCGCGGGCCTGCTCCCGACGCTGCTTCTCGTCGCGCTTGTGTTCGCGACGATCGTGCAGGGTCTTCTGCAGGGAGGCGCTGAAACGCTGCACGGAGGAGCCCACCCGGCGAGAACCGCTCTTCAGGGAGTCGCCCATGCCCTCGAGGTCCACCAGCCGGTAGCGCTCCTCGTCGGCGTAGGCGTCGTGATCCTCGGGATCGGCGGCCAGGGCGCCGATGCCCTCGGCCTCGCCGGGCGCCCGCGACGCGGACTCCTGCGAAGGAGTAAGCGCTGGCTCACGACGCGCCTCGGCGGTGTCGTGGCCGGCAGAGAGGCCGCTATCGGAGACGACGTTGGCGGAGAGGCCGGCGTGTTCGGCACTCGCGGCGTCATCTTGCGCGGTGGCTGTCCGGGAAGACGGGACCGGGTCAGCCTGCGCTTCACGGCGCACGGTGCGAGCGCCGTCACCATGGCGATCGCGCAACGCCGCGTCTGGGACACTGGTGCGCGATGTGCTGTGTGGGCTGTCCTGCTGGACGCCTGCGTCGTGGCGGGCGGGCGTTGACGCGCGGGCGTCGGCCGTCTCGGCCGGCCTGGCATCTTCCGCGTGACGCCGGAACTCCGAGAGCACCCGCGACGGGCCAGGATGCTCCTGGCGCTGCAGCTTGGGCTTGGGACGCACGCCCCCCTCGTCCGCCGGCCTGACGACCCGCGCCCCTCCATTGGGCAGCTCCCAGTTGATTTCGGCCCGTCGGGCCTCGGCGTCGGGATCCACCGCGGGCTCGGCGTGCTCGTCAGGGGCGTTGCCCTCGACCTGGTCCAGACGCGGTACGCGACGTTGGCGCTGCAGGCGACGCACGCCATCGATGACGATGAGGGTCACCAACGCCAGCCCTAGTATGATCAGCCACTCTCTTAATTCCATGGGTCGTCATGCCTTTTGCTAAGGCGCCATGCCTGATGGTTGTCCGTCAACAGCATAGCGCGATTGCCAAAAAAAGGGCCAATTCTTTTGTTTGTCAAGTTCGGCATTGTCATGCCGTCACCCGACCTGGCCCTTCGCAATCGCCCTTCAGGTTCCCCATGCGTCCATGCACTACCGTCTTCATTGTCATCCTTGTTAACCCGTTTACCGTTGACGTTCAAGCCCGTCAGGCCTCGGCCAGGGCCGCGGCCTCCTCCACGCCCACCGAGACCAGGCGCGAAACACCCGGCTCTTGCATGGTCACCCCCATCAACCGTTCCGATGCCTCCATGGCGATCTTGTTGTGGGTGATGTAGATGAACTGAACGGTATCAGACATCTCCTTCACAAGCTTGGCGTAGCGTCCGACGTTGGCATCATCCAAGGGCGCATCGACTTCATCGAGCATGCAGAAGGGCGCCGGATTGAGCTGAAAGATGGCGAAGACCATCGACAGCGCGGTGAGGGCCTTTTCTCCGCCGGACAGCAGGTGAATGGTGCTGTTCTTCTTGCCCGGGGGACGCGCCATGATGGCCACGCCGGTCTCCAGCAAATCCTCGCCGGTCAGCGTCAGCCATGCGGTTCCGCCACCGAAGACTCGCGGGAAAAGTCCCTGCAGCCCGTTGTTGACTCGCTCGAAGGTGTCGCGGAATCGCGTCCGGGTTTCCTGATCGATCCGGCGAATCGCCCGATCCAGGGTCTCCAGGGCCTCGCTGAGCTCGGCGTGCTGGGCCTCCAGGTAGTCGCGACGCTCGGCCTGCTGGTCGTACTCCTCGATGGCCGCCAGGTTGATGGCCCCCAGTCGCCGGATGCGCTCGCCGACCTCCTCCAGCCGGGTCTGCCAGGCGGATTCGGTGGCGTTGGGGTCGAGGTGTTCGGCCAGGCTCGCGGCATCGTGGTTCAGCTCGGCGAGCTGCTCGTCCTGGGTCTCGGCCTTGAGGGCGAGGGCCTGGACCTGCATGCGCGACTCCTGCAGGCGCTCGCGGATCCCCTCGAGGTTACGCTCGTGCCCCTGGCGGGCCTGCTCGTCCTCGCGCAGGCGCTCGACCAGTTCGGCGGCGCGGGCCCGGGTCTCGTTGAGCACCCGCTCCTCGCGCTCGCGGCGGGCCAGCAGCTCGTCGAGGCGCTCGCGCCGCTCTTCGTCGGGCTCGTGGAGCCCCTCGCGGGCCTCCTCCAGTTCGGCGCAGCGCAGCTCGAGGCGCTCACGGGCCTCGCCGGCGCGGCCCTGCTGCTCGGCCAGGCCGGTGCGCTCCGTGGCCAGGCGCTCCTGCTCGAGGGCCAGGCGCTGGGCCTGATCGGCGAGCGGGCGCTGGCGGGTGCGCAGCGCGGTCAGTCGCTCCCGGGCCTCGCGGCGCTGCCGCTCGAGGCGCTCGCGCGTCTCGGCGCCCTCCTCCAGCCGCGCCATGGCCGCCTGCCACTGCTCGCGCGCCTCCTCGAGGGCCAACATCGCCTCCTCGCGGGATTCGGCCAGCCCCTCGAGTTCCTCGGCGAGCTCGGCGGCGCGCCCCTCCAGGTGTTCGAGGCGGCTGGCGAGCCCGCTCTCCTGCACGGCCAGCTGCTGGCGCTGCTGCTCGAGCTCGCGCTCCTCCTGGCGCGTCCGCTCCAGGGCCGCTTCGCCCTGCTCGACCCGGCCCGCGGCCGCCTCGAGACGCTGCTCCTGCGCCTCGAGGCGCGCCTCCACCTCGGCGAGGCTCTCGCGAACCTCCGCCTCGCGGCGCCGGCTGACCAGCAGGGCGTCGGGCCCGGCACCGGCGCCGCGGTGACGCACCCAGCCCGCGCCCAGCCAGAGGCCGTCGGGGGTGATCAGGCTCTCGCCGGCGGCGAGCGCCTCGCGCTCGGCCCAGGCCGCCTCGCGGCTCTCGACGCAGCGGATGCCGGCGAGCCACTGACCGGCCGCCCCGGCGCCGCGCACCCGGGCGGCGAGGCTGCCCGGAGGCGCGCTGACCTCCTCGGCCTCGAGCAGGCCGAGTTCGGCCTGGGGCGGCGCCGCCATCGCCTCCTGAGAGGCGTCCCGAGGCGCCAGGCGCGCACTCAGCCAAGGCGCCAGCACCCAGGAAACCGCCTCCTCCCAACCGGACTCAACCTCGAGCGCCTCGCCGAGGCGCGGCCGCTCCCCCAGGCCGTGAGCGCTCAGGTGGGCGTCGAGGGCCTCGTCATGATCGGCCAGGGCGGCCTCGATCAGGGCCTCCAGCGAGGCCAGCTCGCCCTGCAGGGTGCTGCGCCGCTGACGGTCAGCCTCGCGGGCCTCCTCGGCCTCGCGCACCTCGCCACGGGCGGTGTCGCGATCGGCCTGGAGCTCGCCGCGGCGCGCCTCGAGCTCGGCCAGCTGCCCCTCGAGCTCGGCGTGGCGCTCGGCCAGCTCACGGCGCTGCTCGCCGAGGCCCGCGATGTCGGGGAGTTCCTCATGCTGCTGGCGGCGGCGACGCTCGTCGGCCGAGAGGCGCTCGAGCCCGCTTTCCAGGTCGCGCAGGCGGTCCTGGGCGCGCTCGGCCTCGCGGCTCTGCTCCTGCCAGCGCTCGCCGAAGCTCTCCCAGGCGGCCTCGGCCTCCTCGGCGAGCGGTTCGGCCTCCTCCAGGGCGGCCTCCAGCTCGGCGAGCTGCTCCGCCACCTCCTCCTGCTCGGGCCCCAGGGTCTCGAGACGCTCCTCGAGGCGCGCCAGGCGTTCGCCGTCGTCATCGCCCAGGCGCGCAAGCTCGGCGAGCTCGCGGCGCGCGGCCTCGAGATCCCGAGCCAGCTGCTGGTCCCGGGAGCGGGTGTGCTCCAGGTCCTGCTCCAGGCGCGCGATGGCGGTGGTGGTCTCGTAGAAGCTCGACTGACGGCCGTCCAGCTCCTCGGCCAGGCGGTCGTGCTCGGCGCGCGCCTCCTCGAGGCGCGTCTCGGCCTGGCGCATGCCCAGCACCTCGCGCTCCACCGCGGTCTCGAACTCGCGGACGCGATTCTCCTCCTCGGTCTGGCTGGCGCGCAGGGCGCGACCGCGCAGCAGCGAAAGCTCGCCCTTGAGGCGATGCTCCTCCTGCTTGAGGGCCTGGTAGCGCCTGGCCGCCTCGGCTTGGCGCTTCAAGCGCTCGAGCTGCTTGTCGAGCTCCTCGCGGATGTCCTCCAGGCGCTCCAGGTTCTCCTGGGTGCGCCGCATGCGGTTCTCGGTCTCGCGGCGGCGCTCCTTGTACTTGGAGATGCCGGCGGCCTCCTCGAGGGTGGCGCGCAGCTCCTCGGGGCGGGCCTCGATCAGCCGCGAGATCATGCCCTGGCCGATGATGGCGTAGGAGCGCGGCCCCAGCCCGGTGCCCAGGAACAGGTCGGCGATGTCGCGCCGCCGGCACTTCTGGCCGTTGAAGAAGTAGCTCGACTGGGCGTCCCGGGTGACCTGGCGCTTGACCGCGATCTCGGCGTACTGGGCGTAGATGCCGCCCATGGCGCCGTCACGGTTGTCGAAGATCAGCTCGATGGAGGCCATGCCCACCGGCTTGCGCCCGGTGGAGCCGTTGAAGATGACGTCGGTCATCGACTCGCCGCGCAGGGTCTTGGCCGAGGACTCGCCCATGACCCAGCGCACGGCGTCGATGATGTTGGACTTGCCGCAGCCGTTGGGGCCGACGATGGCGGTCATGTTGCCGTCGAAGGGCACGGTGACCGGATCGACGAAGGACTTGAAGCCCGCCAGGCGAATCGATGTCAGGCGCATGGACTCACTCGACGACCCGGTCGATCACCACCTCGACGGCATCGCCGTCGAGCATGCCCACCGCGACCCCGCCGCGGGTACCGACCAGATCGCCCGGCTGCGGCGTGGCTTCCCCGCTCCGGGAAACGCGCACGGTCAGCCGCGCCGTCTCCACCTGGGAGAGCTTGGCCATCGGCGCCATGGCGTCGGCGTCGTTGAGCACCGTGGTCAGCGGCAGCTCGCCGAGCCGCGCCCGCGCCACGGCCAGCGGTGGCAGCTCGCCGGCGGGGTCGCGGGCCACCACGAAGACGGTGGCGTCGTCGTCGAGACGGCCGGCGAGCTCGTCGGCCAGGCGCACCCGCACGGCGATACCGGGTCCCTCGGCGACGGCCGGCTCGGCCGGGTCGGGGGTCACGCCCAGGCGCTGCTGGGCGACGCGGATGCCCTCGCGCAGGGCCTCGGCGGAGTCCGGGTTGCTCATGCCGGCGATGGCCCGGCGCCACTGGTCGATGGCGGTCTCATAGTCGCCGGACTCGAAGGCCTCGATGCCGAGCATGCCGAGCACCGTGGGCTGGGCGGGTTCCTGGGCCAGCACCTCATCGACCAGCGCCTGGACCTCCTCGGTCATCTCGCGGCCGGCAGCGAAGTAGCGGATCTGGGCGAGCTCGGCGAGCAGCCAGGGCTTTCGCCCCTCCAGCGTGACCAGCCGCTCCAGGGCGCGGGTGGCCTCGGCGATGCGGCCGCTGTCGCGATAGAGGGGGAAGAGCGTGCGCCAGACGTTGGGGTTGTCGGGCTGACGCGCGGCCTGCTCCTCGAGGCGCTCGATCAGCACCGGCAGCGAGCCCTCGGGGTCGCTCATCACCTGGCGCTGCACGGTGTAGAGGGCGAGGTCGCCCTCGGCCCCCTCGTGGTGGTACCAGGCAACGCTGGCCAGCACCACGGCCACCATCACCACCGGCACCACCAGCCGGCCGGAGGCGGCCGACTTGAGCGGGGCGCGCTCGAGATGCTCGGTGTCCTCGAGCAGGCTGCGCTCGAGCTCCAGGCGATCCTCCTCGAGGCGGGCCGCGTCGATCTCGCCGCGAGCGTGGGCATCCTCCAGCGACGCCAGGCGGCGACGATAGATGGCGAGGTTCTGTTCGGTGGTGCGGTCGTTGGCCTCGACGTCACGCTGGGCCGCGCTCACGGCCGCGGCACGACGCAGCGGAGCCACCAGCAACCACAGGGCCGGCAGCAGCAGCACGGCCAGGGCGATCCATAGCAGGGTCATTCGTTTCTCTCGCGATTGATCAGGGCATCCAGGCGATCACGCTCCTCGGTGCTCAGGGCGCGGGCCGAGGTGCGGCGCCGCGCGCGCACCATCAACACCACCACCACAGCGCCGAGCAGCACCAGCGCCGCGGGCAGCCCCCACAGCAGCAGGGTACGACCCTCGAGGCGCGGGTTGTAGAGCACGTAGTCGCCGAAGCGGCGCACCATGAAGTCGAGGATCTCCTTGTCGGAGCGGCCGTCCTGTAGCTGGGCGTAGACCCGGTCGCGCATGTCACCGGCGATCGGCGAGTCGGAGTCGCCGATCGCCTGGTTCTCACACTTGGGGCAGCGCAGGCTAGCGGTGAGGTCCTGATAGCGCTGCTCGGTCACCGGGTCGTCGAACTGGCGGACCTCGATGCCCGCCGCCTGGGCGAGCAGCGGCAGCAGTAAGAGTGCGGCCAGCAGGCCGCGGATCAGTCGCGCCATTTTTCCACCTCCGGCAGGATCGTCTCGCGCACGTCATCCGGCTTGATGTAGCCGGTGTGGTGATAGCGGATGATGCCGTCGGCATCGACCAGAAAGGTCTCCGGGGCGCCGTAGACGCCGAGATCGAAGCCCAGGGTGCCCTCGGGGTCGAAGACGTTGACCTCGAAGGGGTTGCCGAACTCGGCCAGGAACTCGCGCCCCTTCTCCCGGGTGTCCTTGTAGTCGACGCCGACCAGGCGCACGCCGCGATCGGCGAGATCGAGCAGCTGCGGCATCTCCTGCTTGCAAGTCGGGCACCACTCGCCCCAGACGTTGACCAGGGTGACCTCGCCCTCGAGCAGCGAAGCGTCGACGGTGCGCTCGGGATCCTCCAGGGTCGTCAGCTCGAAGGCCGGGAACTCCCGGGCCATCAGCGCAGAGTCGCGATCGAAGGGGTTCATCGACAGGCCCTGGTAGAGGAAGCCCCCCAGCACCAGGAAACCGATCAGCGGCAGCAGCAGCAGCAGGCGACGCTTCATGCCGTGGCCTCCTTGGGCTTGGCCGCGGCGGCCTGCTCGGGGTCGCGGGCGGTCGCGGCGCGCCGATAGCGGCGATCGGCCACCGCCAGGATGCCGCCGGCCGCCATCAGCAGGCCGCCGAGCCACAGCCAGCGCACGAAGGGCTTGTACTGCAGGCGCATGGCCCAGCTGCCGTCCTCGAGATCCTCGCCCATGGCGACGTAGAGGTCGCGGAACAGCCCCGGGCGCAGCGCGACGTCGGTCATCGGCATGCCCCGGGCGAGGTAGAGGCGCTTCTCCGGGGTCATGGTGAAGCTGCGCTCGCTCTCGCCGCGGCGCACCTCGATCTCGGCGAAGTCGGCCAGGAAGTTGGGGCCGCGACGATTGCCGAGCTCGGTCATGGTGAAGGTGTAGCCGGCAAGCTCGACGCTGTCGCCCACCCCCATGCGCACGTTGCGGTCGATGGCGTAGTTGGAGACCACGGTGACGCCGATGATGGTCACCGCCACGCCCAGGTGGCCGAGGATCATGCCCCAGTAGGCGAGCGACAGGCGCCTGGCGCCGGCCAGCCGGCCGGACGAGTGGCGCGTCTTGGCCCACAGGTCGCGCCCCATGGGCAGCACGACCCACAGCGCGATCAGCACGCCGAGGCTCACCTGGAGGTTCCACTCGCCACGGTAGAGCAGCGGCGCCAGGGCGCCGATGACCAGCGCCAGCAGGCCGGCGAGCCAGCTGCGCTTGAAGAGGTCGCGCCCGTCGGTGCGCTTCCAGCGCGCCAGCGGCCCGAGCCCCATGAAGAGGCAGAGCACCACGGTCAGGGGCACGAACAGCGCATTGAAGTAGGGCGGGCCGACGCTGATCTTGCCGAGGTTCATGGCGTCGAGCAGCAGCGGATAGACCGTCCCCAGCAGCACCGTGACGGTGATGATCACCAGCAGGATGTTATTGATCAGCAGCAGGGCATCACGCGACAGCCAGCTGAAGCCGACCTGGTGGCTGACCCGCGGCGCGCGCAGGGCGAACAGCAGCAGCGACAGGCCCACGGTGATGCCCAGCAGCACCAGGATGAACATCCCCCGGGAGGGGTCGTTGGCGAAGGCGTGTACCGAGGTGAGCACCCCCGAGCGCACCAGGAAGGTGCCCATCAGCGACAGCGAGAAGGTGGAGATCGCCAGCAGCACCGTCCAGCTCTTGAAGGCGCCGCGCTTCTCGGTCACCGCCAGGGAGTGGATCAGCGCGGTACCGGCGAGCCAGGGCAGCAGCGAGGCGTTCTCGACCGGGTCCCAGAACCACCAGCCGCCCCAGCCGAGCTCGTAGTAGGCCCACCAGCTGCCCAGCGCGATGCCGACGGTCAGGAAGGCCCAGGCGACGTTGGTCCAGGGGCGCGCCCAGCGCGTCCAGGCGGCGTCCAGGCGGCCGCCCAGCAGGGCGGCGATGGCGAAGGCGAAGACCACCGAGAAGCCCACGTAGCCCATGTAGAGCATCGGCGGATGCACGATCAGGCCGAAGTCCTGAAGCAGCGGATTGAGGTCGGCGCCGTCCTGGGGGACGTTGGGCAGCAGCCGCTCGAAGGGGTTGGAGGTGATCAGCACGAAGGCCAGGAAGCCGACGCTGACCAGCCCCATCACGCCCAGCACCCGGGCCAGCATGTCGCGGGGGAGCTCGCGGGAGAAGCGGCTCACCGCGAAGGTCCAGGCGCCGAGGATCAGGCTCCACAGCAGCACCGAGCCCTCGTGGTTGCCCCACACGGCGCTGGCCTTGTAGTACCAGGGCAGCAGCGAGTTGGAGTTGTTGGCCACGTTGGCCACGCTGAAGTCATCCAGCAGGTAGCTGGCGGTCAGGCAGGCGTAGGCGATGGCCAGGAACAGGAACTGGCCGGTGGCCATGGGGCGCGCATAGGCCATCCACAGCGGGCGACGGGTCGCCGCGCCGGCCAGCGGCATGACGCCCTGGACCAAGGCCATCAGCAGGGCAATGATCAGGGCGAAGTGGCCGATTTCGGGGATCATCAGGGTCTGCATGGACACTCCGGATCAGTTCGCGCGGGCGCCGTCTTGCTGCGCCTCGAGCCGTTTGCCCACCTCGGCCGCCTTGGCCTGGTAGTCCTCCGGCGAGTAGCCGGCCTCCTCCAGCGCCTGGGCCACCTCGGGGGGCATGTAGTTCTCGTCGTGGCGGGCCAGCACCTGGTCGGCTTGCAGCCAGCCGCCCTGCTGGAGCTCGCCCACCACCACCACGCCCTGCCCCTCGCGGAACAGGTCCGGCAGGATGCCGCTGTAGCGCACCTCGACGTCCTCGACGTAGTCGGTCACGGTGAACACCACCTCGAGGCTGTCCGGGTCGCGCTCCACCGTGCCTTCGCGGACCATGCCGCCGGCGCGGATCTGGCGCTCCAGCGGGGCGTCGCCGGCGGTGATCTGCACCGGGCTGAAGAACAGGTTGATGTTGCTGCGCAGCGCATAGAGCGTCAGGCCCACGGCGATGGCGGCCAGCGAGACCAGACCCAGGATCACGAACAGTTTCTGCTTGCGTTTAGCTCTCACGGGCGTGGCCCTCTTGATGTGAATCCGGTGTCGAGGCGCCCCGGCGCTGCTCGCGGCGCGCCCGGCGGCGCAGGTCACGCAGCAACGCCCGGCGCTCGGCGCGGGCATGCACCACCACGCCGATCAGCAGCAGCCCGGTCAGGCCCCAGGAGGCCCACACGTAGATGCCGTGGCCGCCCATGGCCAGGAAGGCCGAGAGGGAATCGAAGGCCATCAGGTCACCTCCCCGGCGAGCTCACGCACCCAGCGCTTGTTGGATTCGCGACGCAGGATCTCGCTGCGCGTGCGCATCAGGGTCACCGCGATGAAGAAGCAGTAGAAGCCCAGCACCATGATCAGCAGCGGCGCCCACATCTCCAGCGGCATGGCCGGGCGCGAGGTGACGCTGAAGGTGGCGGGCTGGTGCAGGGTGTACCACCAGTCGACCGAGTACTTGATGATGGGGATGTTGATCACGCCGACCATGGCCAGCACCGAGGCGGCGCGTGAGGCGCTGTCGCGGCTTGCGAAGGCGCCGCGCAGCGCGATCACGCCGAAATAGAGGAACAGCAGGATCAGCATCGAGGTGAGGCGCGCATCCCACATCCACCAGGTACCCCAGGTGGGCACGCCCCAGACCGCGCCGGAGAACAGCGCCACGAAGGTCATGGCGGCGCCCAGCGGGGCCATCATCGCCGCGGCCATGTCGGCGACCTTGATCTTCCAGACCATGAAGACGAAGCCGGCGATCGCCATGCTGACGAAGATCGACTGGGCCAGGAAGGCCGCCGGCACGTGCACGTAGATGATGCGGAAGCTGTTGCCCTGCTGGTAGTCGGCAGGCGCGAAGGCCAGCCCCCAGACGCTGCCGACGACGATCAGCAGCGCCGCCGCCGCCCAGAACCAGGGCGAGAGCCGCGCGCTGATGCCATAGAACCACTTGGGGGATCCGAGCTTGTGTATGAAGGCCCACATGCCGATTGTCGTCCTCAACCGTTGATACTGATGCGCAGTGACGCCGCGATCGCCCAGGGGGCCAGGATCAGCGCGACTGCAAGAAGCGCCCCGAGAATCGCCAGGTGCGCCGCGACCCCCTCGCCGAAGATGGCCGCCTGCACGGCGCCGGCGCCGAAGATCAGCACCGGGATGTAGAGCGGCAGCACCAGCAGCGAGAGCAGCACGCCGCCTCGGGAGAGCCCCACGGTCAGCGCCGCGCCGATGGCGCCGATCAGGCTCAGGCTGGCGCTGCCCAGCGCCAGCGACAGCGCCAGCACCGCGTAGCTGCCCGCCGGCAGTGCCAGCATGATGCCCAGTATCGGCGCCATCAGCGCCAGCGGCAGGCCGGTCAACAGCCAGTGCACCGCCACCTTGGCCAGCGCCAGCGCCGGCAGCGGCTGGGGCGAGAGCAGCAGCTGCTCCAGGGAGCCGTCATCAAAGTCGCTGCGAAAAAGGCTATCCAGCGACAGCAGGGCCGCGAGCAGCGCCGCCACCCACAGAAGGCCCGGCGCGATGGTCGCCAGCAGTTCCGGGTCCGGCGAGATGCCGATCGGGAACAGGGTGATCACCAGGGCGAAGAACACCAGCGGATTCAACACCTCGCTGCGCCGGCGCATCAACAGCACCAGGTCGCGTTTCAGCGTTGCCCGGATTGCGACCCCGGCACCGCCCTCGGGTTCCCGGAACAGCCGAACGGCGTCCGCTTGCGGTGCCAGGCGGGGGTCAGAGTTCGGCATCGCGCGCCCCCTGACCGAGCCGGATGCGCCGCAGGGCGGGCGTGTCGGCGAGCTCGTGGTGGGTCGTGACCAGCACGCAGCCGCCGCGCCGGGCATGAGCGGCCAGGCGCGCCTCGAGATCCGCGACGCCGTCGCGATCGATGGCGGTGAACGGCTCGTCGAGCACCCACAGCGCGCGCGGAATCAGCTCGAGACGCGCCAGGGCCACGCGGCGCTGCTGGCCGGCGGAGAGCTGTCCGGCGGGCAGGTCCTCGAAGCCGACGAGGCCCACGGCCGCAAGCGCCGCGAAGCGCGCGGGCTCGTCATCGGGCTCGCCCGCCAGGGCCTGATACCAGGCGAGGTTCTCCAGCGGCGTCAGGGCCGCCTTGACCCCCGGGGCATGGCCCAGATAGAGCAGGTTGGCCAGGAAGTCCTGGCGCGTCCGACGCATGGGATGCTCGTTCCAGTAGAGCTCGCCGTCGAAGTCGGCCAGCTGCCCGGAGAGGATCTTCAACAGGGTGGTCTTGCCACTGCCGTTGGGACCTTCCACGCGCACGATCTCGCCGGCATGGATATCCAGATCCAGGTCTTTGAACAGCCAGCGATCGTCCCGCTCACAGGCCAGCTTTCGGGCTTGCAGACGCAGGCTCAAGGCACTCTCCCGGCATGGATAATTGCGCCCGGAACTCTACACGGAAAGGGCCCTGGCTACCAGTCGAGGGGGTTGCGGCAGCCGGTCGCACTTGCCCTGAGTCAAGCGCGTGGCGGGCAGCTTTCCCTTGCCAGTTTTCGATCGGCTGCTATGCTCGTGAAACACTGTATGTATCGACAGGTTTAGACGACCGGGGAGAGACCGCATGCCCAACGTCACACCGCAGTACCTGCAGCGCCGACCCAACCTGCCCCTGGCCGAGGCCTGGGAGGCCATCGAAGCCGAGACCCTGACCGAGATCCCGATGCTGGGTCAGGTCTCGGCGGGCATGCCCATCGAGGCCTGCCCGGAGGCCGGCAGCATCCGTGTGCCCACAACCATGGTACGCCGCAACACCTACGCCCTGCGGGTGCGCGGCGACTCCATGGTCGATTGCAATATCTTCGACGGGGATGTGATCATCATCGAACGCCGCGAGAGCGCCGAGAACGGCGAGACCGCCGTGGTGATGATCAATGACCAGGAGGTCACCCTGAAGAAGTTCTACATCGAGAAGTCGGGCGTGCGCCTGCAGCCGGCCAACGAGCGCATGGCGCCGATCTACCTGCGCAATGACGACGTCCAGGTGATCGGCCTGGTGATGGGCGTGGTGCGCCAGACGGAGCTGGCCGCCTGATGCGCTACGCGGTACCCGACCTGCCGCCCGGCCGCTGGCACGAGAGCGAACTCGAGGTGGAGAAGAGCCGCTTCATCGCCTGGCTCTGCCACGCGACCGACGCGTCCGCCTTCGAGGCGATGCTCGCCGAGGCCCGCCGCCTCCACCCCAACGCCAGCCACCACTGCAGCGCCTTCATCGCCGGCCCACCCGGCGAGCAGACCGCCATCGGCTTCTCCGACGACGGCGAACCCGGCGGCACCGCCGGGCGCCCGATGTTCCAGGTGCTGGACGGCGCGGCCCTCGGCCAGGTGGGCAGCGTGGTGACCCGCTACTTCGGCGGCACCAAGCTCGGCACCGGCGGCCTCGCCCGCGCCTACTCCCGGGCCGTCGCCCAGGCGCTGGAGACGCTACCCCGCCGCGAGGTGGTCGAGCGCGCCCCGCTGCGCCTGAAGGTCGACTTCGCCGGCGAGGCCGAGGCCCGCGCCTGGCTGGCCGAGCGCGACGTGCCGGTCGAGCAGGCCGACTACGGCGCCGAGGGAGTCGAGCTGACCGTGGGGTGGCCGAGCGACGCCCCCGCCGACCTGAGCGCGCTGGAGACCCGCCTGCGCGGACGCCTCGCCCTGCTGCAGGACGACTGAGCGCCCTGCCCCGCCCGCCTCGGCTCATGCCCACCCCATAAAAAAACGGCGCCCGCGGGCGCCGTTCTGGATGGGCAGGACGCTCGGTCTCACCCCAGGTACTTGATCATCACCCCGGCGGCCACCGCCGAGCCGATCACCCCGGCCACGTTGGGCCCCATGGCGTGCATCAGCAGGAAGTTGTGGGGGTTGGACTCGAGCCCCACCTTGTTCGACACCCGCGCCGCCATGGGCACCGCCGAGACGCCGGCGGAGCCGATCAGCGGGTTGATCGGCATCTTGCTGACGGTGTTCATCAGCTTGGCCATCAGGATGCCGCAGGCCGTGCCGATGGCGAAGGCCACCATGCCCAGCGCCAGGATGCCCAGCGTTTCCACCGCCAGGAAGCGGTCGGCGATCAGCTTGGAGCCCACCGAGAGCCCCAGGAAGATGGTCACGATGTTGATCAGGGCATTCTGGGTGGTGTCGGAGAGACGCTCCACCACGCCGCTCTCGCGCATCAGGTTACCGAAGCAGAACATCCCCAGCAGCGGCGCGGCATCAGGCAGGAAGAGCACCACCAGGATCAGCAGCGCCAACGGGAAGACGATCTTCTCCAGCTTCGAGACCGGGCGCAGCTGCGTCATGGTGATCTCGCGCTCCCGCTTGCTGGTCAGCGCCTTCATGATCGGCGGCTGGATCAGCGGCACCAGCGCCATGTAGGAGTAGGAGGCCACGGCGATGGCACCCAGCAGCTCCGGCGCCAGGATGCTCGAGACGTAGATCGAGGTCGGGCCGTCGGCGCCGCCGATGATGCCGATGGCGGCGGCCTGGTTGAGCGAGAAGTCCATCCAGCCCATGGCCGACATGCCCACCGCCCCGAGCAGGGTGGCGAAGATGCCGAACTGCGCCGCCGCGCCCAGGAACAGGGTGCGCGGATTGGCCAGCAGCGGGCCGAAGTCGGTCATCGCGCCCACGCCCATGAAGATCACCAGCGGCGCGATGCCCGAGGCGATGGCCACGCTGTAGAACTGGTAGAGCATGCCGTGGGCATAGCCACCGTCCATGGCCACGTCGTTGGCGGCGCGCACCAGGGCCGGCGAGATGTCACCGTGCAGTACCTCGGCGAGACTGTGCCGCCAGGCCTCGATCCCGGCGGCCGGGTCCAGGCTGAGCTGCAGGGACTGGGCCATCTGCTCGAGCAGTGCCGGCGACGCCAGGTGGGCCGCCTGCTCGGCGGCCGACAGGGCGAGGCCCGCCTCGGGGATGTTGGCCAGGATGCCGCCGAAGCCGATCGGCACCAGCAGCAGCGGCTCGAACTTCTTCTGGATGGCGAGATAGAGCAGCAGCAGCCCCACCAGCACCATCACGCCCTGGCCCAGAGTCAGGTTGTAGAGCCCCGAGCCGTACCAGAGGGTCAAGATCTTTTCCGACATGAAAACCGTCCTCAGAGCTCGATCAGCACGTCACCGACGGCGACGCTGTCGCCCTCGCCGACCTTGATGGCGGAGACGGTGCCGGCACTCGCCGCGCGCACCTCGGTCTCCATCTTCATGGCCTCGAGGATGATCACCACGTCACCCTCGGCGACGCTGTCCCCCTCGCGCACATTGACCTTGAAGATGTTGCCGGCCAGCGGCGCGGTGATGGTCTCGCCCGAGGGCGCGGCCGGAGCCGGGGCGCTGGCGGCCGGCTGGGCGCCGCCCTGCTCGGCGATCTGACCGATCTCGCCGCCCTCGGCGACCTCGACCACGTACTGCTTGCCGTTGACGGTGACGGTGTAGGTCTCGGGGCCGGCCGGTGCCGGGGCCTCGGCCACGGACTTCTGGGCGGCGGCCGGCAGGTTGGCCGACGGCGCCTCCGCGGCCTGGGGCGCCGGCTCGAAGGCGTCGGGGTTGTCGCGGTTCTCCAGGAACTTCAGGCCGATCTGCGGATAGAGCGCGTAGGTCAGGACGTCGTCGATCTCGCGCTCGCCCTCGGCGAGGCGGATGCCCTTCTCCTTGGCCTTCTCCTTGAGCTCGGCGGTGAGGGTCGCCATCTCGGGCTCGAGCCGGTCGGCGGGACGGCAGGTGATCGGCTCGCCCCCCTCCAGCACGCGCGCCTGCAGCTCCTCGTTGAACGGGGCCGGGGCGGCGCCGTACTCGCCCTTGAGGACCGCCTGGACCTCCTT
The DNA here is from genome assembly GCF_043496965.1 of Halomonas sp. B23F22_3. NCBI lineage: Bacteria > Pseudomonadati > Pseudomonadota > Gammaproteobacteria > Oceanospirillales > Halomonadaceae > Halomonas > Halomonas sp. B23F22_3. The sequence continues at coordinate 177,761 of NZ_JBIEKG010000004.1, read as the reverse complement.
GGAGATGGACTTGTAGCGCTCGCCCATCATCACGTTCATCACCGCCTGGGTGCCGACGATCTGCGAGGTCGGGGTGACCAGCGGGATGAAGCCCAGGTCGGCGCGGACCCGCGGAATCTCGGCGAGCACGTCGTCGAGCTTGTCGGCGGCGCCCTGCTCCTTGAGCTGGCCTTCCATGTTGGTGAGCATGCCGCCTGGCACCTGGGCGACGAGAATGCGCGAGTCGATGCCCTTGAGCGAGCCCTCGAAGGCGGCGTACTTCTTGCGCACCTCGCGGAAGTAGGCGGCGATCTCCTCGAGCAGCTCGAGGTCCAGGCCGGTATCCCGCTCGGTACCCTGGAGCATGGCGACGACCGACTCGGTCGGGCTGTGACCGTAGGTCATCGACATGGAGGAGATCGCCGTGTCGACGTTGTCGATGCCCGCCTCGGCGGCCTTGAGGGCCGTGACGGTGGAGAGGCCGGTGGTCGCGTGGCACTGCATGTGGATCGGGATGTCCACGACCTTCTTGAGCTTGCTGACCAGCTCATAGGCGTCGTAGGGCTTGAGCAGGCCGGCCATGTCCTTGATCGCCAGGGAGTCGGCGCCCATGTCGGCGATGGTCTTGCCGAGCTCGACCCAGCCATCCAGGGTGTGCACCGGGCTCACCGTATAGGAGAGCGTGCCCTGGGCGTGGCCCTCGACCCGGCGCACGGCCTGGATGGCCCGCTCGAGGTTGCGCGGGTCGTTCATGGCGTCGAAGACGCGGAACACGTCGACGCCGTTGGTCTTGGCGCGCTCGACGAACTTGTCCACGAGGTCATCGCCGTAGTGGCGGTAGCCGAGCAGGTTCTGGCCGCGCAGCAGCATCTGCTGCGGCGTGTTGGGCATCGCCTCCTTCAACGCCCGTATCCGCTCCCACGGATCCTCGCCGAGATAGCGGATACAGGCGTCGAAGGTGGCGCCGCCCCAGGATTCCAGCGACCAGAAGCCGACACGATCGAGCTTCTCGGCGATCGGCAGCATGTCGTCCAGGCGCATGCGCGTGGCGAACAGCGACTGATGGGCATCGCGCAAGACGACATCGGTGATACCGAGCGGGCGTGTCTTGTCATTCATGGTGTTGACCTTGTCGTTATGAATGGGAGGGGGAAGGCGGGACGATCGACTCAGCGCTTGTGGCGCTGGCGATAGCGGTGCACCGCCGCGCTGATGACCGCGGTGAGGTCATCGTCCTGGCGCGCGGCCTGCGCACGGGAATCACGGACGGCGGGGGCCACCGGCTCGGGGAAGAAACGGCCGATCGTCTTGGACATCAGCGTGGTGACGCCCACCAGCACGGTAAGAAAAACAAAGACGAAGCCCATTCCGAGGCCCATCAGGGCGAGGCCCTCGTTTATCAGCTGCGAATCCTGCATGCGAATTCTCCTGACTCTTGCGGCAAGTTGAGCGAGATACGGCAAAAAAAACCCGACTTGCGCATTTTTTGTGATCATATAACCTGCCAGATCCCCGACAGATTGCAATGGCGGCATGGTGGAAGTCAGCGTTGTTAATTTACTACATAAAGGCCGAATCGGCCTAGCGCCCATGGAGGGGGTCATCGATGCGGTGACCCGCGACCTGCTGACGCGCGCCCCCGGCTTCGACTGGGTGGTGACCGAATTCGTGCGCGTCGTCGATGCACGGCTGCCGCCCCGCGTCTTCTACAAGCACTGCCCGGAGCTCGAGGCCGACACAGCCCCCACCACCCCGAGCGGCGTGCCGGTGACGCTGCAGCTGCTGGGCTCCGACCCCGCGGCGCTGGCCGCCAATGCCCGGCAGGCGCTGCGCCTCGGCGCCACCGGCGTGGATCTCAATTTCGGCTGCCCGGCCAAGCTGGTCAACCGCCACGATGGCGGTGCCTCGCTGCTTCGCGACCCGCGCCGCGTGCATGCCGCCGTGGCGGCGGTGCATGCGGCCGTGGGCGAGGCGATCCCGGTGACCGCCAAGATCCGCCTGGGCTTTGCCGACCGCCGCCTGGCGCTGGCCTGCGCCCTGGCCACCCAGGACGCCGGCGCCCGGCGACTGGTGGTCCACGGCCGCACCCGCGACGAGGGGTATCGGCCCCCGGCCCACTGGGAGTGGATCGGCCGGATCCGCCAGCGCCTGTCCATCCCGGTGGTCGCCAACGGCGACATCTGGACCCTGGAAGACTACTGGAAGGCGCGCACGCTCTCCGGCTGCCGCGACGTGATGCTCGGCCGCGGCGCCCTGGCCGACCCCCGGCTGGCCGCCCGCATCCGCCACTGGCAGGCCACCGGCGACCGCCTGCCGGAGACGCCCTGGCAGGCGCGAGCGGCGATCCTCGGCGAGTTTGCTGCAACGCAGCGTAGCACGCTTCCCGACCGCGTCGTCACCTCGCTTTTGAAGCAGTGGCTCAACCATATGCGCCAGCGCGACGCCGAGGCCGCCCGGCGCTTCCAGGCGCTCAAGCGCATCACCCAGCTCGACGCCCTGCTCGAGGGACTGACCGCGCCAACGCCCCGCCCCACCTCCCATGCCATGACCGAGGCGACGCTCAGCGCCTAGCCCGCCCCCATCGTCGCGAGAAAGCGCCGATGGCGCGCCTGGACCTGCCCCAGGGACGTCGCCAGCAGGCGCACCAGCCAAGCATCGACCCTGGCATGCTCCAGGCGTGGGCGCATCGAGCCTCCTCCTCGCCGTTGAATGATCGGGCCCCGCGACCGGGGCCCAAGGCTCAGCAGCAGCGCTGCCGTTTGATCTCGGTCCAGTCGGTGTCCGGCGCGCGACGCCCGTGGCGGCCCCGATAGGGTGCCGGCTCGGGCGAGCGCCAGCCCGCCAGGCGCGCCTCGTCCAGGGCGTAGATCTCGACGCCGAGGGGATGGCAGGTCTCCAGCGGGTCGCGGGCGTCGGGGCCCCACAGATCCACCGACAGATCGCCCCCGGGGCAGCACGACATGGCGCAGAGCAGGTCGATCTCGGCGAAGAACTCGAGATAGTCGCCTTTACGCGCCGGGCAGGCCTTCATGAAGTACTGGTCGTCGTCGTTCAGCCCGGTGCACTGGAAGATGTTGAGCACATCGTGCACGTCGAATTCGGTCAGTCCCCAGGGCTCCACCGCGCGCACCAGGTTGGAGTGGCAGTGGAAGTCGAAGTCCTCGCCGGTGAGCAGGCGATTGACGTAGGGATCGCAGCGCGTGCCCAGCAGGTCGTGGACGCGACCGCCCTCGTCGTCGACGCCGTAGTCGGCCAGGGTGTCGTCGATGATGGTGGCCATGGGCCGCAGGTACGGTAGCGTCGACCACAGGCGATCGTAGGTGCTGACGTGGGCGCGCTGCAGCTGGCGGGTGCGCGAGGCCCACATCCGCTCGCGGGGGTTGTGCAGGTTCCACATATTGAAGTCGCCGACCTGGGAGCCCTCGATCACCTTGACCCGGAAGACGTGCCCCGCCGGCACCTTCCACGCCAGGCCGTCACGCAGCGGCACGGTATGCTCGGCCACCAGGCGACGCGCGCCGTGCGCCTCGGTCAGGCGATCGTAGAAGGCCTGATCCACGTCGAGGATCGAGCCCTGGGTGGCCTGGTAGGCCGCGGGTACCTTACTGCTCATGGGAAACTCCTTGCGCCTTGGCGGCGGTCGGTTCAGAGAGGGAATCCTGGGGACGGCGCCAGGTGTTCATCAGCGTCTCGAAGCACTCGCGCTCGGCGCGCCCCTCGCCGAGGCGACTGATCGACAACATCGAAAATGCGAAGTCCGACACCTCCTCGAATATGCCGAAGATAGCTGGCGGACCGCCGGAGAGCAGCCTTTAGACAGCCACGATAACGGAGCTCTACCAGCCGGCCGGCAATCGCCCCGTTGCGGGTCATTACGCGCCAGAACAGCGACAGCATGCCGACCAGGCTCATGCCTTCTATCAGCCCGCCCAGCGGCTCGACGGCCTCGGCCGAGGCGGCGGCTGGCCGGTGGCGAGCCCCTCTACCTGGAGCAGGCCGCCCCGCTGGCGACCCCCGGCGACCTGCTGAATCAGGAGCTGCTCCACGACGAGACCCATCGCCCCTGGCAGCAGTGGTTTCGCGGCCAGGGGCTGCTGCCGCCGATGATCGACACGGGCGTGCTCTACCAGGACTTCAATCTGCTGAGTGCGGCGGCCGTGGCCGGCCAGGGGGTCGCCCTCTGCCCACCGGTGCTGATCGAGAACGAGCTGGCCCAGGGCACCCTGGTCCGGCTCTTCAATGCGCCGGCCAACGAGGAGCGCGCCTACTGGCTCTTCTATCGCCCGGATCCCACCGCGGCGATGACGGCCTTTCGCGACTGGCTGGAGGCGGAAGCGAGCGCCCTGCCCTGCGACACGCGAAAGGACGAGGGGGACAGGGGCGCGCCTTGAGGCGCGGGGCGACCCTCGCACGCGCGAAGACGACCTGGAGAAACCTCCGGACATACAAACCGGGCATAAAAAAGAGGCGCACGTCGCAATGCGACGGCGCCCCAAACGATCGCGGAGCCGGGGCCCATCCTGGGCGCGGCCGGTCCGGCTAGCGAGAAAACATCGAAACAAAACAGAAGACCCGCCCTCTGGTGAGGACGGGTCGATATCTGGCGCGCCCGGGAGGATTCGAACCTCCGACCACCTGATTCGTAGTCAGGTACTCTATCCAGCTGAGCTACGGGCGCGAAAGGCAACGAGACGACTCATTGCGGGGACGGGGACGACGGCATGACGCTGTCGATCACATCCGGATGAAGATGGCGCGCCCGGGAGGATTCGAACCTCCGACCACCTGATTCGTAGTCAGGTACTCTATCCAGCTGAGCTACGGGCGCTTGACCTTCATGTGTCGATAATGGCGGAGAGGGAGGGATTCGAACCCTCGAAGAGGCTATAAACCCCTTACTCCCTTAGCAGGGGAGCGCCTTCAGCCACTCGGCCACCTCTCCCTCATCGGCACGGTGAGTATCCTACCGTTCTGTAAGGCCATTGTCCAGCGGTCCCGGCATTTTTTCGCTACCGGCCCGTGGCGCCGAGGCCCACGATCGTCCACCTCGCCCTAGTCGTCGTTCTCGACGTCGGGTTCGGACTTCTCGCGCTGGATACGCTGGTAGATCTCCTCACGATGCACGGCGACATCCTTGGGAGCATTGACGCCGATACGGACCTGGTTGCCCTTGACGCCAAGGACGGTGACGGTGACGTCGTCACCGATCATCAGGGTTTCGCCGACACGGCGGGTCAAGATGAGCATGACTGATCTCCTTCTCAGACTTCTGGCTACGGGATGCTCGCCGGGAGGGACGACATGGCTGCATTGTGCGACAACTCGCCGTCCCTGACCACTGATGCCAGCGCGTGGCCGGCCAGCACCACGTTGAAAGGCAGCCCTTTGACACAGGTGTCGGCGACCACTCCTAGAAGCGTAGAAGGTGTCGTCGACTCGAGTGAGCCCTTATTCCTGCTCGATACTGCGCTTGTCGAGGCCGAAGGCCTTGTGCAGTGCCTTGACCGCCAGCTCCATGTGCTTCTCGTCGATCACCACGGAGATCTTGATCTCGGAGGTGGAGACCATGCGGATGTTGATGTTCTCGTCGGCCAGCACGCGGAACATCTTGGAGGCCACCCCGGCGTGCGAGCGCATGCCCACGCCGACCAGCGAGACCTTGGCGATGTTGTCGTCCCCGCGCAGGTCGCCGCCACCGAGGTCGGGAATGACCTGATCCTGGAGGATCTTCATGGTCTGGCGGTAGTCGCCCTTGGCCACGGTGAAGGTGAAGTCGGTGTAGTCGCCGGCCGGCGCCACGTTCTGCACGATCATGTCGATCTCGATGTTGGCATCGGCGATCGGGCCCAGGATGCGCGAGGCGACGCCCGGCACGTCCGGGGTATTGAGCAGGGTGAGCTTGGCCTCGTTGGCGGTGAAGGCGATACCGGAGATCAGCGGTTCTTCCATGGAATCCTCGTCTTTGTCAGAGTCTGCAATGATCAGGGTGCCGGGGCCGCCCTCGAAGCTGGACAGCACGCGCAGCGCGACGTTGTACTTGCCGGCGAACTCGACGGCGCGAATCTGCAGGACCTTGGAGCCGAGGCTCGCCAGCTCGAGCATCTCCTCGACGGTGATGGTCTCCAGGCGCTGCGCCTTGGAGCAGACCCGCGGGTCGGTGGTGTAGACGCCATCGACGTCGGTATAGATCTGGCACTCGTCGGCCTTGAGCGCCGCGGCCAGGGCCACGCCGGTGGTGTCGGAGCCGCCGCGACCGAGGGTGGTGATGTTGCCCTCCTCGTCGACGCCCTGGAAGCCGGCGACCACCACGACCTGCCCTGCGTCCAGGTCGGCCTGGATCTCATCGGTCTCGATGCGCTGGATACGCGCCTTGGTGTGGGCGCTGTCGGTCTGGATGCCCACCTGGGAGCCGGTGTAGGAGGTCGCCGCCACGCCCAGCTTGTGCAGGGCCATGGCCAGCAGCGAGATGGTCACCTGCTCGCCGGTGGAGACCAGCATGTCCATCTCGCGCGGCGTGGGCTCGTCGTTGATCTCGTTGGCCATGCCGATCAGGCGGTTGGTCTCGCCGCTCATGGCGGAGACCACGACCACGATCTGATGCCCCTGGTCGCGAAAGCCCTTGACCTTCTCGGCCACGGCCTTGATGCGCTCCACGGAGCCCACCGAGGTGCCGCCGAATTTTTGTACGTATAGTGCCATTTGCCAATTTCCCTCGTATGTCGAGTGCGAGTCGCGCTCGGATGAGTGAAAGGTGTCCAGATACGACGAGGGCCGGTGCATCGCTGCTACCGGCCCTTGTGCATCCTACTTCAGTCGCTCCTCGACCCAGACGGGCACGCTCGCGAGCGCACCCGGCAGGGCCGACACATCGCTACCCCCGGCCTGGGCCATGTCGGGTCGACCGCCGCCCTTGCCGCCGACCTGGGAGGCCACGTGATTGACCAGCTCGCCGGCCTTGACCCGCGCGGTGAGGTCGTCGGTCACGCCGGCGATCAGGCTGACCTTGCCGGCCTCGGCGTCGGCGACACCGAGCACCACGATGCCGGAGCCCAGCTTGTTCTTGAGCTGATCGAGCATGCCGCGCAGCTCCTTGCCGGCCACGCCCTCGAGGCGCTTGGCCAGCACCTTGACGCCCTCGACCTCATGGGCCTCGCCGAGCATGTCGTTGCCGGCGGCGCTGGCCAGCTTGGCCTTGAGCCGCTCGAGCTCCTTCTCCAGGGTGCGGTTGCGCTCGAGCAGCGACTCGACCCGCTCCTCGGCCTGCTCCGGCTTGGCCTTGACGCGCTCGCCGATGCGATTCAGGCGCGCCTCCTGCTCGCGGAACCAGGCCAGCGCGCCTTCGCCGGTGATCGCCTCGATGCGCCGCACGCCGCTGGCGATCCCCGCCTCGCTGACGATGTGGAAGCAGCCGATGTCGCCGCTGCGGGCGACATGGGTGCCACCGCACAGCTCGATGGAGAAGTCGTCGGCACCGATGGTCAGCACCCGCACGCTGTCGGCGTACTTGGCCTCGAACAGCGCCGCCGCGCCTCTCTCCTTGGCCTCGTCGAGGGTCATCTGCTCGGTGCGCGTCGCGGCGTTGGCCAGGATCTGCTCGTTGACCAGGCGCTCCACCTCGGCCAGTTGCTCGCCGGTCAGCGGCTCGAAGTGGCTGAAGTCGAAGCGCAACCGCTCGGGGGTGACCAGCGAGCCCTTCTGCTGGACGTGATCGCCGAGCACCATGCGCAGCGCCTTGTGCATCAGGTGGGTCGCCGAGTGGTTGCGCACCGTGGCGGCGCGCAGGCTGGCGTCGACCCGGGGATGCACCTCGGCCCCCACGGCCAGCGCCCCTTCGAGGAGCACACCGTGGTGCAGGTGGTGGCCGGCCTGCTTCTGGGTATCGGTGACCAGGAAGCGCCCGCCGTCGAGTTCCAGGTAGCCGGTATCGCCCACCTGGCCGCCGGACTCGCCGTAGAAGGGAGTGCGGTCGAGCACCACGACGCCGCGCTGCTCGGGCGCCAGCTCGGCCAGGGCGTTGCCCTCGCGATCGACGATGGCGGTGACCGTGGCGCGATCCTCCAGCTGCTCATAGCCGGTGAAGGCGGTCTCGCCCTCGAGCTCGATCGCCGACGTGTAGTCGGCGCCGAACTGGCTGGCGGCCCGGGCGCGCTCGCGCTGGGCCTCGAGTTCGCGCTCGAAGCCCGCCTGGTCGAGGCTGACGTCGCGCTCGCGGCAGACGTCGGCGGTCAGGTCATAGGGGAAGCCGTAGGTGTCGTAGAGCTTGAAGACCGTCTCGCCGGGCAGGGTATCGCCCTCGAGGCCGGCCAGGGCCTCCTCGAGCAGGCCCATGCCGTGCTCCAGGGTGCGGGCGAACTGCTCCTCTTCCTTGAGCAGCACGCGCTCGATCTGATGGCGCGCCTCGCGCAGCTCCGGATAGGCCTCGCCCATCTCGGCGTCGAGCGCGCCCACCAGCTTGTGGAAGAAGTTGCCACGCGCGCCGAGCTTGTGGCCGTGGCGAATGGCGCGACGGATGATCCGGCGCAGCACGTAGCCGCGCCCCTCGTTGGAGGGCAGCACGCCGTCGGCGACCAGGAAGGCGCAGGAGCGGATGTGATCGGCGATCACCCGCAGCGAGGGCGCGGTGGTGTCGGCGTGGCCGGTGGCGCGGGCCGCGGCCTCCAGCAGGTGCTGGAAGAGGTCGATCTCGTAGTTGGAGTGCACGCCCTGCATCACCGCGGCGATGCGCTCCAGGCCCATGCCGGTATCGATGGAGGGCTTGGGCAACGGGTTCAGGGTGCCGGCCGCATCGCGATCGAACTGCATGAACACCAGGTTCCAGATCTCGATGTAGCGGTCGCCGTCCTCCTCGGGGCTGCCGGGCGGGCCACCCCACACCTCGGGCCCGTGATCGAAGAAGATCTCGGAGCTCGGCCCACAGGGCCCGGTGTCGCCCATCTGCCAGAAGTTGTCCTCGTCGAGCTTGGAGAAGCGCGCGGGATCGATGCCCATCTCGTCCTTCCAGATGCGCTCGGCCTCGTCGTCGCTGACGTGCACCGTGACCCAGAGCTTCTCCTTGGGCAGTCCCAGCACCTCGGTGAGGAAGGTCCAGGCGAAGCGGATGGCATCGCGCTTGAAGTAGTCGCCGAAGCTGAAGTTGCCCAGCATCTCGAAGAAGGTGTGGTGGCGGGCGGTGTAGCCGACGTTGTCCAGGTCGTTGTGCTTGCCGCCGGCGCGCACGCAGCGCTGGGACGAGGTGGCCCGCACGTAGGGGCGCGGATCACGGCCCAGGAAGACGTCCTTGAACGGCACCATGCCGGCGTTGGTGAACAGCAGGGTCGGATCGTTGCCCGGCACCAGCGAGCTGGAGGGCACGATGGTATGGCCCTGTTCCTCGAAGAACGTCAGGAAAGCCTGTCTGATGTCTGCGCTTTTCATGGGGTATCCGTAGCGATGAGCATGGTGGCCCGGTGGGTCGGCAAGCAGCGTGTCGATGCCGGTATCGGCTCGCCGCTGCGCCACAGGAGCGCCACCCGGGGCGTTCGCAAAGGGAGCCATTATAGCGCAGTTGTCAAACGACTGAAGGGGAGCGGGCCGATGCGGGTTCAGTCGTCGCTCGACCAGGCCGCCTCCAGGGCGTGGCGCACCTGGTCGAAATCGAAGCCGCGGCCGGCCAGGAAGCGCTCGCGCCGGGCGCGCTCGCGGGGGGTATCGCCGGGACCGGGAAAGCGCCGCGCCAGGGCCTCGCAGGCCAGGGCGAACCAGTCGCCCTCGCCGCGCCCGGCGGCCTCGTCGAAGGCCTGTCGGATCACCTCGCGATCGAGACCGCGACGCTCCAGGTCGAGGCGAATCTTCAGCGGCCCCTGGCCGCGCAGGGTGCGCGAGCGCAGGAAGCCCTCGGCGAATCGCGCATCGGACTGCAGACCCTGCTCGACCAGGGCATCGAGGCACTCGGCGATCGCCTCGGCCTCGTGCCCCTTGGCCGCCAGCCGCTCGGCGAGCTCCTGGCGCGAATACTCACGCCGGGCCAGCAGCCCGATGGCATCACCGCGGGGCGTCGTCTCGCCGCCCCCAGAGGGCCCACCGCGCATGGTTTAGGCCCGGTCGTCGCCGCCGTCCTCGGCGGCCAGCGCGTCATCGGCGGTCTCTTCCTGCTTCGGCTCCACCGGGGTGAGCAGCTGGGCGCGGATCTGGCTCTCGATCTCCTCCATCACCGCCGGGTTGTCCTCGAGGAACTGGGCGGCGTTGGCCTTGCCCTGACCGATCTTGTTGCCCTGGTAGCTGTACCAGGCACCGGCCTTGTCGACCAGCTTGCACTGCACGCCGAGGTCGACCACCTCGCCGGCGTGGTAGATCCCCTTGCCGTAGAGGATCTGGAACTCGGCCTGGCGGAACGGCGGCGCCACCTTGTTCTTGACCACCTTGACCCGGGTCTCGTTGCCGGTGACCTCGTCGCCCTGCTTGACCGAGCCGGTGCGGCGGATGTCCAGGCGCACGCTGGAGTAGAACTTCAGGGCGTTGCCGCCGGTGGTGGTCTCGGGGCTGCCGAACATCACGCCGATCTTCATGCGAATCTGGTTGATGAACACCACCATGCAGTTGGCGTTCTTGATGTTGCCGGTGATCTTGCGCAGCGCCTGGGACATCAGGCGCGCCTGGAGACCGACGTGGGAGTCGCCCATCTCGCCTTCGATCTCGGCGCGCGGCGTCAGGGCCGCCACCGAGTCGATGATGATCACGTCGACGCCGCCGGAGCGCACCAGCATGTCGCAGATCTCGAGGGCCTGCTCGCCGGTGTCCGGTTGGGAGACCAGCAGGTCATCGAGGTTGACGCCGAGCTTCTCGGCGTAGCTCGGGTCCAGGGCGTGCTCGGCGTCGATGAAGGCGCAGGTCTTGCCCTGCTTCTGGGCCTGGGCGATCACCGACAGGGTCAGGGTGGTCTTACCCGAGGATTCCGGACCGAAGATCTCGACCACCCGGCCCAGCGGCAGGCCGCCGATGCCGAGCGCGATGTCCAGGCCCAGCGAGCCGGTGGAGACCGACGGCATCACCACGCGGGGCGCGTCGCCCAGGCGCATCACGGTGCCCTTGCCGAACTGGCGCTCGATCTGGGAGAGGGCGGCATTCAGCGCCTTGCTGCGGTTTTCGTCCTGAGCCATGAAGGAACTCCTGAGAGATAGCGTGAAAGATGACGACGGCGGCTAACCACTGTATGACTGCACAGTAGTATGGCGAAAAATTCCGGCGACGACCAGCGTCGTGAGCGGCGACGCGCGCCAGGGCCGCGTCAGGGCTGCGCCAGGCGCCGCACCAGGCCGGCCAGTGCCTCGTGCACGGCCTGCGCGCGCACGGCGGCGCGATCGCCGGGGAAGCGATGACACCTCGATTCGGCCCCCTCGGCGCTACCCCAGGCCAGCCAGACCGTGCCCACGGGCTTGTCGGCGCTGCCGCCACCGGGGCCGGCGACCCCGCTGATCGCCACGCCGAGCGCCGCGCCGCTGTCGCGGCAGGCACCGGTGACCATCGCCTCGACGACCTCTCGACTCACCGCACCGTGCTCGGCCAGCAGCGCCTCGGGCACGCCGAGCAGGCGGGTCTTGGCGCCGTTGGCGTAGGTCACGTAGCCGGTCTCGAACCAGGCGGAGCTGCCAGCCACGGCGGTGATGGCGCTGGCCACCCCGCCGCCGGTGCAGGACTCCGCCGCGGTCACGGTGATGCCCCGCGCCAGGCAACCCTCGCCGAGCCGCTCGGCGAGGCTCCGCATGTCCTGGCATTCGAGGGTCTCGTCGCGTGCGGCCATGACCTTCCTCCCTGGCGATGGTGGGGCGTCGGCGGCCTGACGTCGACCGTCCTTGGGCGTAGAATACTGGCTTTGCCCGAGACATGCATGGCGTGCTCGACGCCGGTCTCTCCGCCACTCGCCACCCTACTTCACAGGACGTCCAAGGAAGCCCATGTCACAGGCCAGCGCCCAGCATACCCCGATGATGAGCCAGTTCCTGAAGATCAAGCGCGAACACCCCGACGTGCTGCTCTTCTACCGCATGGGCGACTTCTACGAGCTGTTCTTCGATGACGCCAGGCGCGCCGCCGCGCTGCTCGACATCACCCTCACCCAGCGCGGCCAGTCGGCCGGCCAGCCGATCCCCATGGCCGGTGTCCCCTATCACAGCGCCGAGGGCTACCTGGCGCGCCTGGTGGCCGCCGGAGAGTCGGTGGCGATCTGCGAGCAGATCGGCGATCCGGCGACCAGCAAGGGACCGGTGGAGCGGCGCGTGGTGCGCATCGTCACCCCCGGCACCCTCTATGACGAGGCCCTGCTGGATGCGCGCCGCGACAACCTGCTGGTGGCCATGGCGCCGCTCGGCGAGCGCTGGGGGCTTTCCTGGCTGGAGCTCTCCAGCGGGCGCTTCAGCGTGCTGGAGGTCGAGGGTGAGGGCGAGATGCTCGCCGAGCTCACGCGCCTCGACCCGGCCGAGCTGCTGGTCGCCGAGAGCCTGTCGCTGCCGCCGGCCCTGGCGGAGCGGCGCGGCCTGCGGCGCCAGAGCGACTGGCTGTTCGACCTCGAGAGCGCGACTCGCACCCTGTGCGACCAGTTCCAGGTCCAGGACCTGCGCGGCTTCGGCTGCGCCCACCTGGAGGCGGCTCTCACCGCCGCCGGGGTGCTGATCGACTACGCCCGGGACACCCAGCGCACGGCCCTGCCCCACGTCACCGCCATCGGCGTGGAGAGCCGCGACGACGCCGTGGTGATCGACGCGGCCAGCCGGCGCAACCTGGAGATCGACATCAACCTCGGCGGCAGCGCCGACAACACCCTGGCCAGCGTGCTCGACACCACCGCCACGGCCATGGGCTCGCGACTGCTCAAGCGCTGGCTCAACCGCCCGCTGCGCGATCGCGAGCAGGTCGGCGCCCGCCAGGCGGCGGTAGGGTTGCTGCTCGACGACGAGGGCTTCGAGCCCCTGCGCGACTCGCTCAAGGCGATCGGCGACGTCGAGCGCATCCTCGCCCGGGTGGCCCTCTACAGCGCGCGGCCCAGGGACCTCGCCCGCCTGCGCGACGCCCTGGTCGCCCTGCCCGCCCTCGAGGCCGAACTCGAGCGCTATGCCGAGGGCACCACGCTTGACGAACTCAGGCGCCATATCCATCCCTATCCGGAACTCGCCGACACCCTGAGCCGCGCCCTGGTGGAGAACCCGCCGGTGGTGATCCGCGACGGCGGGGTGATCGCCGAAGGCTTCGATGCCGAGCTCGACGAGCATCGCGGGCTCGCCGAACACGCCGGCGACTACCTGGTGGCGCTGGAGACACGGGAGCGCGAGCGCACCGGGCTCGCCGGCCTCAAGGTCGGCTACAACCGGGTCCACGGCTACTACATCGAGATCCCCCGCGCCCAGGCCCGGGACGCCCCGGTGGACTACGTGCGCCGCCAGACCCTCAAGAATGCCGAGCGCTTCATCATCCCCGAGCTCAAGGAGTTCGAGGACAAGGCGCTGTCGGCCAAGTCCCGCGCCCTGGCCCGGGAGAAGCTGCTCTACGACGGCCTGCTCGACACCCTGAACGCCGAGCTCGCCACGCTGCAGGGTACCGGCCGGGCGCTGGCGGGGCTGGACGTGCTGTGCGCCTTCGCCGAGCGCGCCCGGGCGCTGGAGTTCGTGCGACCGTCGCTGCCCGAGTCGCCGGGCATCGACATCCGCGGCGGGCGCCACCCGGTGGTCGAGCGGGTCAGCGAGGCGCCCTTCGTGCCCAACGACCTGGTCATGGACGACGCCCGCCGGATGCTGGTCATCACCGGGCCCAACATGGGCGGCAAGTCGACCTACATGCGCCAGGCCGCGCTGATCACCCTGCTCGCCCACACCGGCAGCTTCGTCCCGGCGGATTCGGCCGCCATCGGCCCGGTGGATCGCATCTTCACCCGCATCGGCTCCTCCGATGACCTGGCCGGCGGGCGCTCCACCTTCATGGTCGAGATGACCGAGACCGCCAGCATCCTGCACAACGCCACCGACCAGAGCCTGGTGCTGATGGACGAGATCGGCAGGGGCACCAGCACCTTCGATGGCCTGTCGCTGGCCTGGGCCAGCGCCGAACACCTGACGCGCAGCCGAGCCTTCACGCTGTTCGCCACCCACTACTTCGAGATGACGGCACTGCCCGAACAGGCCGAGGGGGTGGCCAACGTGCACCTGACCGCCGCGGAGCACCGCGATGGCATCGTCTTCATGCACCGGGTGGAGGATGGCCCGGCCAGCCAGAGCTACGGCCTGCAGGTGGCCCAGCTCGCCGGCGTGCCCCAGGCAGTGATCGCCCGCGCCCGGGAGAAGCTGGCCACCCTCGAGCAGCAGGAGATCGACCAGGGCAGCCGGCTGCCGGCGGCCGCGACCGGCGACGAGCGAGCTACCGGCGCACCCCGCCAGGCCGACCTCTTCGCCAGCACGCCCCATCCGCTGGTCGAGCAGCTGGGCGAACTCGATCCCGACGCGCTATCGCCTCGCCAGGCCCTGGAGCTGCTCTACCGCTGGAAAGCGGCGCTGTGAATGGCCGACAATGGCGGCCCGACGCGCTTGCGGGCGCCCCGTGCCGCGACTAGAATGGCTCGACCAAAAGCCTTGAAATTATAAGAAATGATTTTCTTATAACCAAAATCGAATCAATGACTATCGGCCACGCCCCGGCCGGAGAATGGGAGACTGGCATGACATTCGTCGTCACCGAGAACTGCATCAAGTGCAAGTACACCGACTGTGTCGAGGTCTGCCCGGTGGACTGCTTCTACGAGGGCCCCAATTTCCTGGTGATCCATCCCGACGAGTGCATCGACTGCGCGCTGTGCGAGCCGGAGTGCCCCGCCGAGGCGATCTTCTCGGAGGATGAGCTGCCGGAGGGCCAGGAGGCGTTCATCGAGATCAATGCCGAGCTGGCCGAGGTGTGGCCCAACATCAGCGAGAAGCAAGATCCGCCGGAAGACGCGGAGAGCTGGGATGGCAAGCCGGGCAAGCTGGAGCTGCTCGAGCGCTGAGCAGGCCCGCCAGACACGACGACGCCGGATGTCTCTCGACATCCGGCGTCGTCGTGACCTGAGCCAGGCCGCCCGCCGCTCGGCCAGACGAACCTCTCGGCCACAAAAAAAGGCGGCCCGCAGGCCGCCCGCTCCCAGCCGTTCCTTGAGCGGTTCCCTCCGCTCGACTCCCGTGATGACGTCCCTGCCCGGGGGCGGCGTCCTGCCACGCCGGGCGCATCACTCTTGCTTGCATCCCAATGCATCCTGCCGGAGAGCGTTGCCACTCTCCCCTAATCCCGAAGTCATTGTGCCACGCCGGCCCTGCCACACAACCTCGCCCCTGGCGGCCGGCGAGCCCCCTCGGCACCCGTTCTACCAGGGCAGCCAAACAAAAATTCGTTTTAAATCAGATAAATAAAAAGGGCCGACCCCGCAAAGGGTCGACCCTGTCCGACGCACGAATGGCGAATGTCGTCGTCACCGTGTAAGCGATCTCCTACACGATCTCACGCCAAAGGCAACGCTGTTCGCTTACTCGCGCGCTTACTGGCCCTTGATCGCGCCGCGCCCCGGGTAGCCGGCCCCGTCGCCCAGCTCCTGCTCGATCACCAGCAGGCGGTTGTACTTGGCGACGCGATCCGAGCGGCACAGCGAGCCGGTCTTGATCTGGCCGGCACAGGTGCCTACCGCGAGATCGGCGATGGTGGTGTCCTCGGTCTCGCCGCTGCGATGGGAGATCACCGCGGTGAAGCCGGCATCCTGAGCCATGCGCACGGCCTCCAGGGTCTCGGAGAGCGAGCCGATCTGGTTGAACTTGATCAGGATGGAGTTGCCGATCTGCTCGTCGATGCCGCGCTTGAGGATCCGGGTGTTGGTGACGAAGAGGTCATCGCCCACCAGCTGGACCTTGTCACCGAGCTTGTCGGTCAGCGCCTTCCAGCCGTCCCAGTCGGACTCGTCCATGCCGTCCTCGATGGAGACGATGGGGTACTGGTCGCACAGCTCGGCCAGGTAGTCGGTGAAGCCCGCGGCGTCGTAGGTCTTGCCCTCGCCGGACAGGTTGTACTCGCCATCCTTGTAGAACTCGGAGGAGGCGCAGTCCAGCGCCAGGGTCACGTCGCTGTCGAGCCCGTAGCCGGCATTGGAGACGGCTTCCTTGATCACCGCCAGGGCCTCGGCGTTGGAGGCGAGGTTCGGCGCGAAGCCGCCCTCGTCGCCCACCGCGGTGGAGAGGCCGCGGGCGGAGAGCACCTTCTTCAGGGCGTGGAAGATCTCGGCGCCCATGCGCAGGCCTTCGCGGAAGCTCGGCGCGCCCACCGGCTGGATCATGAACTCCTGGATGTCGACGTTGTTGTCGGCATGCTCGCCGCCGTTGAGGATGTTCATCATCGGCACCGGCATCAGGTAGCGCCCCGGCTGGCCGTAGAGTTCGGCGATGTGGGCGTAGAGCGGCACGCCCTTGGCGGTGGCGGCGGCCTTGGCGGCGGCCAGGGAGACGGCCAGGATGGCGTTGGCGCCCAGCGTGGCCTTGTTGTCGGTGCCATCGAGCACCCGCATGGCATCGTCCAGGCCGTGCTGGTCGCAGGCATCCATGCCGATCAGGCGCTCGCGAATCGCGGTGTTGACGGCCTCCACGGCCTTCAGCACGCCCTTGCCCAGGTAGCGACTCTTGTCGCCGTCACGCAGCTCCAGGGCCTCGCGGGAGCCGGTGGAGGCGCCGCTCGGGGCGCACGCCACGCCGATGGCGCCGCTCTCCAGGCGCACTTCGGCCTGGACGGTTGGATTGCCGCGTGAGTCCAGCACCTCGAGGGCGCGGATGTCGACGATATGGGTCATCTTGTTGGTCCTTGTCGTGTCAGCGTTGGGAAGAATCAGGAAATCTCGAGCGGCGCGAACCCCTTGACCAGGTCATCGAGGGCCTTCAGCTGGGCCAGGAAGGGCTCCAGGCGGTCCAGCGGCAGGGCGCAGGGGCCGTCGCACTTGGCGTTGTCCGGGTCGGGATGGGCCTCGAGGAAGAGCCCCGCCAGGCCCACCGCCACGCCGGAACGGGCCAGCTCGGCGACCTGCGCACGCCGACCATCGGCGCTGTCGGCCCGGCCGCCCGGGCGCTGCAGGGCGTGGGTGACATCGAAGAAGACGGGGTAGCCCGTCTGCTTCATGTCGCCGAAGCCCAGCATGTCGACGATCAGGTTGTTGTAGCCGAAGCTGGAGCCGCGCTCGCAGAGCAGCAGCTTGTCGTTACCGGCCTCCTCGCACTTGCGCAGGATATGGCGCATCTCATGGGGGGCCAGGAACTGCGGCTTCTTGATGTTGATCACCGCCCCGGTCTCGGCCATGGCCACCACCAGGTCGGTCTGGCGGGCCAGGAAGGCTGGCAGCTGGATGATGTCGGCAACCTCGGCCGCCGGCGCGGCCTGCCAGGGCTCGTGCACGTCGGTGATGATCGGCACCCCGAAGCGCTCCTTCACCTCGGCCAGTATCTCGAGCCCCTTGTCGAGGCCCGGGCCGCGGAAGGAGTGGATGGAGCTGCGGTTGGCCTTGTCGAAGCTCGCCTTGAAGACGTAGGGCATGCCGAGCCTGCCGGTCACCTCGACGTAGGTCTCGGCCACCTCGAGGGCCAGCTCGCGGGACTCCAGCACGTTCATGCCGCCGAGCAGCATCAGCGGCAGGGAGTTGCCGGCCTCGAGGCCGGCAATGCCGATGTGACGCTCGGGGGTCTCGCCTTTCGATGCCGACATCGTCCTCACTCCTGGTGGGCGGACTGGGCGCGCGCGCGCGCCGTCTTGTGCTCCAGCGCCGCACTGACGAAACCGGTGAACAGCGGGTGACCGTCACGGGGCGTGGAGGTGAACTCGGGGTGGAACTGGCAGGCGACGTACCAGGGGTGATCCGCCAGCTCGACCACTTCCACCAGGGAGTTGTCGACGCTCTTGCCGGAGACCACCAGGCCCGCCTGCTCGAGCTCGCCGATGAACTGGTTGTTGACCTCGAAGCGATGACGGTGGCGCTCGACGATCTCGTCGCTGCCGTAGGCCTCGCGGGCCTTGCTGCCAGCCTTGAGCTGACAGACCTGGCCGCCCAGGCGCATGGTGCCGCCGAGGTCCGAGGCCTCGTCACGCAGCTCGACCTTGCCCTCTGGGCTCAGCCACTCGGTGATCAGGCCCACGACCGGATGCTGCGTCTCGTGGGTGAACTCGGTGGAGTCGGCGTCGCTCCAGCCGGCCACGTGGCGGGCGAACTCGATCACCGCCACCTGCATGCCGAGGCAGATGCCGAGGTAGGGGATGCCGTTCTCGCGGGCGTAGCGGGCCGTGGCGATCTTGCCCTCGACGCCGCGCTCGCCGAAGCCGCCGGGCACCAGGATGGCGTCCTTGCCGGCCAGGCGCTCGGTGCCGTGGTGCTCGATGTCCTCGGAGTCGATGTAGTCGACGTTGACCTTGATGCGGGACTGGATGCCGGCATGGATCAGCGCCTCGTTGAGCGACTTGTAGGCGTCGAGCAGCTCCATGTACTTGCCGACCATGGCGATGTTGACCGACTTCAGCGGGTTGAGCTTGGCATCGAGCACCTTTACCCACTCGCCGAGGTCCGCCTCGCCGGGCTCCAGGCGCAGCTTGTCGCAGACGATGTCGTCGAGGCCGTGCTCGTGGAGCATCAGCGGGATGCGATAGATGGTGTCGGCGTCCTGCAGCGGGATGACCGCCCGCTCCTCGACGTTGGTGAACAGCGCGATCTTGCGCCGCTCACTCTCCTCGAGCTCCACCTCGCTGCGACAGATCAGGATGTCCGGCTGGATACCGATCGAGCGCAGCTCCTTGACGCTGTGCTGGGTCGGCTTGGTCTTGGTCTCGCCGGCGGTCTTGATGTAGGGCACGAGGGTCAGGTGCATGAAGATCGCCCGGTTCGCGCCCAGCTCGCTTCTGATCTGGCGGATCGACTCCAGGAACGGCAGCGACTCGATGTCGCCGACGGTGCCGCCGATCTCGACCAGCGCCACGTCGAAGCCCTTGCCGCCCTCGTAGACCCGACGCTTGATCTCGTCGGTGATGTGCGGGATCACCTGCACGGTACCGCCCAGGTAGTCGCCGCGGCGCTCCTTGCGCAGCACGTGCTCGTAGACGCGGCCGGTGGTGAAGTTGTTGGCCTGGGTCATCTTCGTGCGAATGAAGCGCTCGTAGTGGCCCAGGTCCAGGTCGGTCTCGGCCCCATCCTCGGTGACGAACACCTCGCCGTGCTGGAAGGGGCTCATGGTGCCCGGATCCACGTTGATGTAGGGATCGAGCTTGAGCATGGTGACCTTGAGGCCGCGAGCCTCGAGAATCGCCGCCAGCGAGGCCGACGCAATGCCCTTGCCGAGAGAGGACACAACGCCGCCGGTCACGAAGATATATCGTGTCATGGAGAACCTGTCGAAACGTGATCGGTAGGCACGGCAGGAAGCCGCGCCAGGATGGGACGACAGACTAGCAGAATGCGACCAAAGGCTCAATTTCAGCGCCGCGCGCCATAGCCCTAAGCGGCCCGGCCCGCGGCTTTCCGTCGACAGGCCCCGGGTGCCGGACCATCGCGGAGGCGCTGTGAACCCTTCCTTGGGCGCTACATTTGCCATCCATGGCAAATGACCTCCGCTTCGACCTGTCCCCGGCGCCGCTCACCGTGGACTGCGCTGCTTCGAGCTTCGAACAGCATGGTAGCGCCGCCCTGCCGGGGGCCCGACGCTCGTCGCCCGCGGCTTACACCTGCAGGTAGTCGAGGATGCCCTCGCCGGCCTGCCGCCCCTCATAGATGGCGGTCACCACCAGGTCGGAGCCGCGCACCATGTCGCCACCGGCGAAGATCTTCTCGTTGGTGGTCTGGAAGGGATGGGCGCCCTGCTCCGGCGCCTGGACCCGGCCGCGTTCGTCGATCTCGATGCCCACGGTCTCGAACCAGGGCGCCGGGCTCGGCTGGAAGCCGAAGGCCACCACCACGGCGTCGGCGGGAATGACCTCCTCGGAGCCGGGCACCACCTCGGGGCGCTGGCGACCGTTCTCGTCGGGCTCGCCGAGCCGGGTGCGCACCACCTTCACGCCCTCGACCTTGCCCTCGCCGACCACCGCCACCGGCTGACGGTTGAACAGGAACTCCACGCCCTCCTCGCGGGCATTGGCGACCTCGCGCTTGGAGCCCGGCATGTTCTCCTCGTCGCGGCGATAGGCGCAGGTCACGCTGGACGCCCCCTGGCGAATGGCCGTGCGGTTGCAGTCCATTGCGGTATCGCCACCGCCCAGCACCACCACGCGCTGGCCCTTCAGCGAGGTGTACTCGTGGGGCTCCTTCTCGAAGCCCAGGCAGTGGTTGACGTTGCCGATCAGGTAGTCGAGCGCCTTGTGCACGCCGGGCAGGTCTTCACCGGGGAAGCCGCCCTCCATGTACTTGTACGTCCCCATGCCCAGGAAGACGGCATCGTACTCCTCGAGCAGGGTGTCGAAGGCGATGTCCTTGCCCACCTCGACACCGAGGCAGAACTCGATGCCCATCTCCTCGAAGACCGCGCGGCGGCGCTTCATCACCGTCTTGTCGAGCTTGAACTCGGGGATGCCGAAGGTCAGCAGCCCACCGATCTCCGGGTACTTGTCGAACACCACCGGCTTGACGCCGTTGCGCACCAGGATGTCGGCACAGCCCAGGCCCGCCGGGCCGGCGCCGATCACCGCCACCTTGCGGCCGGTCGCGGTGACCTTGGAGAGGTCCGGGCGCCAGCCCATGGCGAAGGCGGTGTCGGTGATGTACTTCTCCACCGAGCCGATGGTCACGGCGCCGAAACCGTCGTTGAGGGTGCAGGCGCCCTCGCAGAGGCGATCCTGGGGGCAGACGCGCCCGCACACCTCGGGCAGCGAGTTGGTCTTGTGGCACAGCTCCACCGCCTCGAGGATGTTGCCCTCGCTGACCAGCTGCAGCCAGTTGGGGATGTAGTTGTGGACCGGGCACTTCCACTCGCAGTAGGGGTTGCCGCAGTGCAGGCAGCGATGCGCCTGCCCGGCCGCCTCCTGGGGCTTGAAGGGCTCGTAGATCTCGGCGAACTCCCGCGCCCGGGTCCGCGCCGCCTTCTTGTCGGGGTCCTGGCGACCCACGTCGATGAACTGGAAATCGTTGCTCAAACGGTTGGCCATGGTCTCTGCTCCTCTCTGCCTGGCTTACTCGGGACGCCGACGGGATTCGGCCAGCAGGCTGCTCAGGCTCGCCGCCTTGGGCTTCACCAGCCAGAAGTGGCGAATGAAGTCGCTGAAATCCTCGAGGATCGCCTTGCCGCGCTCGGAGCCGGTCTCGGCGACGAACTCCTCGATGACCTCCCGCAGGTGCCGCCGATAGGCCTCCATGGCCTCGGTGTTCACCCGGTGGATCTCCACCAGTTCATGGTTGTACTTGTCGACGAAGGTGCGGTCCTCGTCGAGCACATAGGCGAAGCCGCCGGTCATGCCCGCGCCGAAGTTGACGCCCACCTCGCCCAGCACGCAGACCATGCCGCCGGTCATGTACTCGCCGCAGTGGTCCCCGGCCCCCTCGATCACCGCATGGGCGCCGGAGTTGCGCACGGCGAAGCGCTCGCCGGCGGTGCCGGCGGCGAACAGCTTGCCGCCGGTGGCGCCATACAGGCAGGTGTTGCCGATGATCGCCGTCTCGTGGCTTTCGAAGGCGCTGCCGGCCGGCGGCACGATCACCACCCGACCACCGTTCATGCCCTTGCCCACGTAGTCGTTGGCATCGCCCTCCAGGTAGAGGTGCAGGCCGCGGGCGTTGAACACCCCGAAGCTCTGGCCGGCCACGCCCTTGAAGCGGGCGGTGACCGGGGCTTCCTCGAGCCCCGCCTCGCCGTAGCGCTTGGCGATGGCGCCGGAGATCAGCGCGCCCACCGAGCGGTCGCAGTTGGTGATGGTGAAGTCGAACTCGCCGCCGGACTTCGCCTCGATGGCCTCCGCCAGGGCCTCGAGCACCTCCTGGTTCTTGGCGCCCGGATCGTGGGGCACGTTGCGGCTCACCCGGCAGAACTGCGGGGCGTCCTCGGGCACGAAGTCGTTGCCCAGCAGGCCCGACAGGTCGAGCTTGCGCTGGGAGGCGGTGACGCCCTCGAGCACCTCGAGCAGGTCGGTGCGACCGATCAGGTCGGTCAGCTGGCGCACCCCGAGCAGGGCCATCAGCTCGCGCACCTCCTCGGCGATGAAGCGGAAGTAGTGCTTGACCATGTCGACGGTGCCGCGGAAGTGCTCGTCGCGCAGGTACTGCATCTGGGTGGCCACGCCGGTCGCACAGTTGTTGAGGTGGCAGATGCGCAGGTACTTGCAGCCCAGCGCGACCATCGGCGCGGTGCCGAAACCGAAGCTCTCGGCGCCGAGGATCGCCGCCTTCACCACGTCGAGGCCGGTCTTCAGGCCGCCGTCGGTCTGCAGGCGGATCTTGTCGCGCAGGCCGTTGATGCGCAGCGCCTGGTGCACCTCGGGCAGGCCCAGCTCCCAGGGGCTGCCGGCGTGCTTGATCGAGGTCAGCGGGCTCGCCGCGGTGCCGCCGTCGTAGCCGGACACGGTGATCAGGTCGGCATAGGCCTTGGCCACGCCGGTGGCGATGGTGCCGATGCCGGGCTCGGAGACCAGCTTCACCGAGACCTGGGCGTCCGGGTTGACCTGCTTGAGGTCGAAGATCAGCTGCGCCAGGTCCTCGATGGAGTAGATGTCGTGGTGCGGCGGCGGCGAGATCAGCGTCACGCCGGGCACCGAGTAGCGCAGCCGGGCGATCAGCTCGTTGACCTTGCCGCCGGGCAGCTGGCCGCCCTCGCCGGGCTTGGCGCCCTGGGCCACCTTGATCTGCAGCACCTCGGCGTTGACCAGGTAGGCCGGCGTCACGCCGAAGCGCCCGGAGGCGATCTGCTTGATCTTGGAGCTTCGGATGGTGCCGTAGCGGGCCGGGTCCTCGCCCCCCTCGCCAGAGTTGGAGCGCCCGCCGGCCTCGTTCATGGCCTGGGCCAGCGCCTCGTGGGCCTCCGGCGAGAGGGCGCCGAGGCTCATGCCGGCGCTGTCGAAGCGTGGCAGCAGATCCTCGATCGCCTCGACCTCCTCGAGGGGCAGCGGCTCGGCGGCCGGCTTGAGGGCGAGCAGGTCGCGCAGGGTGGCCGGATCGCGCTCGTTGACCAGCCGGGCAAACTTCTTCCACTTGGCGTAGTCGCCCTCCTGGACCGCTTCCTGGAGCGCCGTGACCACGTCGGGGTTGTAGGCGTGATACTCGTGGCCATGGACGTACTTCATCAGGCCGCCCTGGGCGATGCCCTTGCGCGGCGTCCAGGCCTCACGACCCAGCAGCTCCTGCTGCAGCTGGAGTTCGCTGAACCCGGTGCCCTCGATGCGCGACGCCATGCCGGTGAAGCAGAGATCGACCACCTCCGAGGAGAGGCCCACCGCCTCGAACAGCTGGGAGCCGCGATAGGAGGCCAGGGTCGAGATGCCCATCTTGGAGAGGATCTTGTAGAGCCCCTTCTGCAGGCCCTTGCGGTAGTTCTCGCGCGCATCGGCAGGGTTGCCGACCAGCTCGCCCGCCTGGTGCATGTCGGCCATCACCTGGTAGGCCAGCCACGGGAAGACCGCGGTGGCACCGACGCCGAACAGCACCGCCATCTGGTGGGCATCCCGGGCGTAACCGGTCTCGACCACGAGGTTACAGCGCGGGCGCAGCGCCAGCCGGCCCAGGTGGTGGTGCACCGCGCCTACGGCCAGCGCCGCATGGATCGGTACCTGGCCCTTTTCCAGCTCGGCGTCCGAGAGCACCAGGATCACCTTGCCATCGTGGGCGGCCTGCTCGGCCTGGCGGCACAGCGCCTGGATCGCCCCCTTGAGACCGATCTCCTGGGGATCGTAGCCAAGCTTCAGGACATGGCTCGTGAAGGCCGGGTCGTCCTGATGCATCAGCGCGGCGAACTTGCGCGGCGAGAGCACCGGCGTGGTCAGTATGATGCGGTGCGCGTGCTCCGGCGTCGCCTTGAAGACGTTGAGCTCGGCACCGATGCAGGTCTCCAGCGACATCACGATCGCCTCGCGCAGCGGATCGATCGCCGGGTTAGTGACCTGGGCGAACTTCTGGCGGAAGTAGTCGGTGAGCAGGCGCTGCTTGCCGGAGAGCACCGCCATGGGCGTGTCGTCGCCCATCGAGCCCACGGCCTCCTGGCCGCTCTCGGCCAGCGGGCGCAGCACCTGGTCGCGCTCCTCGAAGCTGACCTGGAACATCTTCTGCTGGGCGAGCAGCGCGTCGGCGTCCATGGCGTGGAAGCTGGCGAGCTCGGTCAGCGCCGACTCCAGGTACTGGGCCTCCTGCTTCAGCCAGCGCTTGTAGGGATAGGCGGCCTTGAGACGCTGGTCGATGTCGCTGGTATGCAGCACCTCCCCGGTGTGGGTATCCACGGCCAGGATCTGGCCGGGGCCGACCCGCCCCTTGGCGACCACGTCCTCGGGCGCGTAATCGTAGGTGCCGATCTCGGAGGCCAAGGTGATGTAACCGTTCCTGGTGATCACCCAGCGCGCCGGGCGCAGACCGTTGCGGTCGAGCATGCAGACCGCCTGTCGGCCGTCGGTCATCACCACCCCGGCCGGGCCGTCCCAGGGCTCCATGTGCATGGAGTTGTATTCGTAGAAGGCGCGCAGGTCGGCGTCCATGAGCTCGACGTTCTGCCAGGCCGGCGGCACCATCATACGCACCGCACGGTGCAGCTCCATGCCGCCGGTCAGCAGCACCTCGAGCATGTTGTCCATGCTGGAGGAGTCGGAGCCGGTGGTGTTGACGATCTCGTCGAGCTCGGCGATCTCCGGCAGCCGCTCGCTCAGGAAGTTCTCCTTGCGGGAGTTCGCCCAGCCGCGGTTGGCCTCGACGGTGTTGATCTCGCCGTTGTGGGCCAGCAGGCGGAACGGCTGAGCCAGCGGCCAGCGCGGCGCGGTGTTGGTGGAGAAGCGCTGGTGGAAGACGCAGATCGCGGTCTCGAGGCGCTCATCGCCCAGGTCACGATAGAAGGCCGGCAGGTCCACCGGCATCACCAGGCCCTTGTAGGAGACGACTTCGGCGGAGAGCGAACAGACATAGAAGTCCGGCTCGTCACGCAGCCTCTCCTCGGCGCGACGGCGCGCCATGAAGAGATCGACGTCGAAGCGGTCGCTGCCCTCGGTGCCCGGCTCCACGAACAGCTGGCGGATGCGCGGCAGGCAGTCCAGCGCCATGGGGCCACAGACGCTGGGGTCCACCGGGACCTCGCGCCAGCCCGCCACCCGCAGGCCGCGCGCCTCGAGCTCGGCGACGAGGGTCTCGCGGGCGTGGGCCTCGCGGGCGTCGTCGTCGGGCAGGAAGATGGCCCCGACGGCATAGTGCTCGCCCAGGGTCACGCCCAGCGCCTCCTTCGCCACCTCGCGCATGAAAGCATCCGGCATCTGCAGCAGCAGCCCGCAGCCATCGCCGGTCTTGCCGTCGGCGGCGATGCCGCCACGGTGGGTCATGCAGGTCAGTGACTCGATGGCGGTCTTGAGCAGGTCGTGACTGGCCTGGCCCTCCATATGGGCGATCAGGCCGAAGCCGCAGTTGTCACGGAACTCGCCGGGCTGGTGAAGACCTCTGTTCATGGGCGTGCCTCGGGTTGAGTGGTTTCTTTGGCAGTCATCGCATGGTATTGTTGATGGTTTTTCTTTTTTTATGTCGCTCCTGGCGGGAGCGAGGACTGCTCTGCAAAAGGCCGACCAGCATAGCCAGAGGCGCCCCCGCCGCGCAATCGCCCTCCCCCGACACGCCCATCAAAAACCGCTGAAAATCCGTCACTTGCACGACAACCCAGGCAAAAAAACTCGCTAACTCAAAGGCTTGCAAAGTCAGGCAACGGTTCTTCAACGACACGCGAGGATCATTAGACTTTAGTCGTCATACCCCCAAATCTTCCATGCCGATCCGGCATGAGGCATGCGAATGGCTAAAGAATGCGCCACACGAGACGCCGCCGCATCCCACACACGACGACGCCCGCACTGAGGCGGGCGTCGACATTGACGGACTGGGCATGAGGCGAGCGCCGAATCGAGGCGTCGGCCTGGCGCATCGGCAAACGCTCAGCGGCGAGGGAAGGCCTCGATGAGCGCGGCCAGGGTCTGAGGCGGCGTCTCGTCGTGGATGCAGGCATCGCCCAGCGCGCGCAGCAGGATCAGCCGCAAGCGGCTGTCGAGGTTCTTCTTGTCCAGGCGCATGATGGTGAGGAAATCGTCCACCCCCATCTCGGCCGGAGCGGCCAGCGGCAGGCCGGCGGCCTCGATGAGCGTACGCACGCGAGCCACCTCGGCCTCGCCGAGCCAGCCCAGGCGACACGACAGCTCGGCGGCCATCAGCATGCCGGTGCCGACGGCCTCGCCGTGGAGCCAGTGCCCGTAGCCCTGGTGCGCCTCGATGGCGTGCCCGAAGGTGTGCCCCAGGTTGAGCAGCGCCCTCACCCCCTGCTCGGTCTCGTCCTCGGCGACGATCTCGGCCTTGAGCGCGCAGCTGCGCTCGATGGCGCGTGTCAGGGCGGCGGCATCGAGGCCCCGCAGGGCCGTCATCTCGGCCTCGAGCCAGGCCAGGAAGTCGGCGTCGCGAATCAGCCCGTACTTGAGCACCTCGGCGAGCCCCGCCGAGAGCTCGCGCGGCGGCAGCGTGACCAGGGTGTCGGTGTCGATCAGCACCGCGCGGGGCTGCCAGAAGGCGCCGATCATGTTCTTGCCGCGGGGGTGGTTGACGCCGGTCTTGCCGCCGACCGAAGAGTCGACCTGGGCGAGCAGCGTCGTCGGCACCTGCACGAAGGCCACGCCGCGCTGATAGCAGGCGGCGGCGAAGCCAACCATGTCGCCGGTCACCCCGCCGCCGAGGGCGATCAGGGTGCAGCGGCGATTGAAGCCGGCGGCGAGCAGGGCATCCCAGATACGCTCCACGTGGGCGAGCGTCTTGGTGACCTCGCCATCGGGCAGCACCAGGGTGCGCACCTCGAGGTCTTCGGCGAGCCCCCGGGTCAGCTTCTCGAGGTAGAGCGGGGCCACCGTCTCGTTGGTGACCACCATGACCTGGCGGCCGGCCAGGTGCGGTGTCAGCCACTGCGGGTCGCCCAGCAGGCCGGGGCCGATATGGATGGGGTAGCTGCGCTCGCCCAGCGCCACCTCGAGGGTGGACGGGGCAGCGGGGGACTCGATCATGGGCTCAGGCCTTGCATTGCAGGGGATCGACCAGGCGCGTCACACGCCGCACGATCTCGTTGACCACGGCCCGCGGGCCGCGACGATCGGTGCGCACCACCACATCGGCGGTGGCGCGGTAGAGCGGGTCGCGCAGGGCGAACATGTCGCGCAGCACGGCCTCCTTGTCGGGGCGCTGCAGCAGCGGCCGGTTGCGGTCCTTGGCGGTCCGCCGCAGCTGCTGCTCCACGGTGGTGAGCAGGTAGATCACGGTGCCGCTCTCGCGCAGCACCCGACGATTCTCCTCACGCAGCACGGCACCGCCGCCGGTGGCGATGACCACGTTCTCGTAGTGGGTCAGCTCACGGATCATCTGGGTCTCGCGATCGCGAAAGCCCGCCTCGCCCTCGACGTCGAAGATCCAGGGGATATCGGCACCGCAGCGCGCCTGGATCTCGTGGTCGCTGTCGTAGAACTCGCGTGACAGTTCGGCCGCCAGAAGGCGGCCGATGGTGCTCTTGCCGGCCCCCATCGGGCCGATCAGTATCAGGTTGGGAAGTGCCTGCATCAGCGAATGGCCAGGTTGTCGTCCAGTATTCGGGGCGTGATGAATACCAGCAACTCTACCTTATCATTGGTGTTCTCGGTATAGCGGAAGAGGTTCCCCAGTACCGGCAGATCCCCCAGGAAGGGCGTCTTGAACAAGCTACGGGCCTCCTCGGTGGTGAGGATACCACCCAGCACCACGGTCTCACCGTTGTCCACCAACACCTGGGTCTCAATGGAATTCGTATCGATTGAGGGTACGCCGTTGAAGAGCTCACCTACCGTATCGTTGTTGACCACCAGGTCCATGATGATGCGGTTGTCCGGGGTGATCTGCGGGGTGACCTCGAGCGCCAGCACCGCCTCCTTGAACTCTACGTTGGTGGCGCCACTGGAGGCCGCCTCCTGATAGGGAATCTCGGTGCCCTGCTTGATCACCGCTGTGCGCTGATTGGCGGTGATCACTCTCGGCTGGGAGATGGTCTGGCTCTTGCCCTCGCTCTCCAGTGCGCGCAGCTCGAGGTCGAGCAGGATATCGCCAGACAGGTAGCCGAAGCTGAAGGCGGTGGACGATGCGGCGCTGCCGCCCATGTCCACGGTCAGGCCGCCATTGTCCACGCTGCCGTCTGCCGCTCCGGCGACATCGAAGCGACTGTCGCCGATGCGATCGGGGGACGACAGCCCCCAGTTGATCCCGAGCTCCCGGGTGGCGCTATCGCGGGCGATGACGATGCGCGCCTCGATCTGCACCTGGCGTACCGCCACATCCAGCGTCTCGAAGGTTGCCAGGATGGAGTCGATGTTCTCGGCGGTATCTTGAATCAGCAGGGTGTTGGTACGGGCATCCACGGCCACCTTGCCCCGCTCGGAGAGCAGGCCGAAGCCTTCCTCCCCACGCAGCAGGTCGGCCATGACCTCCGCCTTCGCATACTTTATCTGGATATACTCAGACTCCAATGGCGTAAGCGTCTCGAGCTGTTCGCGCGCCTGGAGTTCGACCTGTTCACGTTGGGCGAGCTCTGTGGCCGGCGCCACCACGATGACGTTGCCCTCCTGGCGACTGGCGAGACCATGGCTCTTTAGCACCAGGTCCAGGGCCTGATCCCAGGGCACGTCCTGCAGGTTGAGGGTGACGCGACCGGTGACGCTGTCGCTGGCCACCAGATTGAGGCCGGTGAAGTCGGCGATGATCGCCAGCACCGAGCGCACCTCGATATCCTGGAAGTTCAGGGTGATGCGCTCGCCGGTATAGGGGAACTGCTCGCGGACGCGCTCCTCCTGCTGCGCCTGGGTGACCGGCTCGGCCTCGATCACCAGCTGACGGCCGCTCTGGGTGGAGAGCATGGCGAATCGCCCTTCACCCTCGATGTCCAGGGTCACGCCGTCACGCCCGACGCGGGGGGTGACGCGCTTGAGCGGGGTACCGAAGTCGCTGACGTCATAGACCTGATCCAGAGAGGCCGGCAGTCGAACATCGCGAAGCTCGGCGACGATACGTTGACCGCTCTCGCGCACCCGGGCATCCACGCCGGAGCGGTCGAAGGTCACGACCAGCCGTCCCGCACCGCCGGTGCCGCGACGGAAGTCGAGGTCCTGAATGCTCGGCCGGCTGTAGACCTGAGACGATGCCGGAGTCGACGCCCGGGTCGACGATGCCACCATCCGCGAGGCGGTCGCCGGCGCGGAGGGCGCTACGGCCGGCTGAGCGGCCGCGCCGCCGATGGCGAGCAGCAGGCGATCCCCCTGCTGGCGGGTGTTGTAGGGCAAGGGGCCTTCCAGCTCGAAGACCAGCCGCGTGCGTGATCCCGCCTCCAGGGCCGTGACCCGCTCGACTCCGCCCATGCCGAGCTCCTCGCGGCGGCGCTCCAGGGCGCTGGCGGTGTCCATCAGGTCGATGGTCAGGCGAGCCGGCTCGTCGAGACGATAGCCACGCACCTCGGGCACCGGCCCGCTGAAGTCGAGCTCCACCTCCAGCGCCCCGTCCGCGCCCTGGCGGAAGGCCAGGTCGGTGAGGGTGGAGGCCGCCATGGCAGCAGTGGAGACTGCCAGCAGCGCCACGATGGCGAAACCACGAATCATCGCATGCATTTTTCCCTTCCCCCTGCGGCCCCCAGCCCGCCACCTGCGGCGGCAGGGCATGAATGTGTTATGCACCCTCGCCGAGGGCAATCTGCCTGGAACGTTCCTGCCAGGCATTGCTTTCCAGCACGGTCTCCACCAGCACCAGCGACACCTCGGTGATGCTCACGATGCGCCCATGATCGAGGCCCATGTGATCACCGATCGTGACCCGGTGCACCTTGCCATCCGGCCCTCGCACCAGGGCCGACGGCTTGCCACCGACCATCAACGTTCCCACCAGATCCAACTCGGCGAGATCGTAGGCCTCGAGCGGCTCTCGTGGGCGATCCGGAGGCGGCGCCAGATCACCGGCCCTCGGCACCTCACGCTGATCCTGCATACGGCGAGGGGTGAAGGGGCTGCGAGCCTCGTTGCCGGCATAGGACACCCGCTCGATTGGCGGAATGTCAGGAAGATCCAGCTGGGGAACTTCCCCCGGGTTCGCGCGCACCTCGACCAGCTGCTGCTCAAGCTGGCGAAGGTCGGGGTCTACACAGCCGCTCAAGAGCACCATTCCGAGAGCGAGCAATGCATATCGCACACTTAGGCGAATCACGGTGTCTCCTCGTCCGGCTGGCGGTAGCTGTAGGTACGAGCGAGCATGGAGAGCTGTAATTGCTGCCCCTCCGCTTCCTCGACAGGCTCGAGAATCAGATCGTGCTGGGTAACGATGCGCGGCAAGCCCGCAACCACAGCCAGAAATTCCGCAATGCGGTGATAATTGCCCTGCACCCGGATATCGAACGGTTGCTCGAGATAGAACTCCTGGGCGACGGGGCTGCGCAGGCGGATGAACTCGATGGCAAGCTGATTACTGATTGCCGCTTCGCTGATGTTGTCGATCAACGAGGGAATCTCAGCATCCGTAGGCAGCATCTCGCGCAGATCGCCCATGCGCTCCTCAAGGACGGCCATCTCCTCACGCATCACATCGAGATGGGCCGCCTGTGCTGCCTTGCTCCGATAGTCTCTGATCAACCGCATCTCTTCCGCCCGGGCCAGTTCCAACTCCTCGGCCTTCGGTGCTCCAAGGTACCAGTACATGCCGGCCAGGGTCAGGCCGAGCACCAGCGCACAGCAGATCAGCTGCAACAGGAAGGGCCAACTACCGGCTTCCTTGACGTCCAGCTCGCCCCAGTCCATGTCACGGAGACGACGCACTTCGTTGGATAGATTCATGGCGCCTCCGTGACCGCTTCACTCTCGACACGGTCTGTATCGGGCATGTGCTGGTTGACGCTGAGGTTGAAGCGACGCATCTCGTCGTCGGCGGCTTCGACCTCGGAGAGAACGGGTCTGGAGAGGGAGGAGGCCGCATCCAGCGATCTAAGCTGATCGGAAACCTGGCGGTTATTCTCTGCCACGCCGGCCATCCGCAGCACATCTCCCTGCCGGTTGAGCTGCGTGTAGTACACGCCGTCGACCAGGCTGGCGACCAGATCATTGACCACGTGAACGGTCTGAGCTCGACCCGTCTGAAGCTCCGTGAAGACCCGCACCTGGGCCTCCATGGTTTGTCGAATCCTCTCCAGTTCGCTGATTTCACGTATCGCGGCATCCAGCTTCTGGGCCTCGACTTCGACGAAGCGGTTGCGCTCCTGCTGAGCACTCAAGCGCTGATCATAGTGCCAGGTCATGCCATAGCCACCACCCAGGCCGACCAGCGCGCTCAACACGATGGCCGTGGCAAACCGCTTGCTGCGACGGGCGCGCACTTCCTCCCGCCAGGGGAGCAGATTGATCTCGATGGTCGTCATTTGCCTACCCTCATCGCCAGGCCGCAGGCCGTGAGCATGGCCGGGGCATCGCCGGCCAGGGTCGGGACGTCGATGCGGGCGTTCACCTTCATGCGACGGAAGGGGTTGGCGATCACCACCTCCATGCCGCTCTCCTCGGCCAACCGCTCGGCCAGGCCCGGCAGCACGCTGGTGCCGCCCGCCAGGATCATGCGACGCACCTCCTGCTTGCGCCCGGCGGTGTAATAGAGCTGCAGGGAACGACCCACCTGCTGCACGAGGGTGTCGAGGAAGGGATCCAGCACGCTGCGCTGATAGTCATCGGGCAGGCCGCCCCGCTTCTTGGCCAGGCCCGCCTCCTCGAGCGTCAGCCCGTAGCGGTTGCGGATCTCGTCGGTGAGCTGACGGCCGCCGAAGACGGTGTCGCGACTGTAGGTGACGCGGCCGTCGCGCAACACGTGGAAGGCGTTCATGGTGGCGCCGATATCGACCAGCGCCACGCACTCCTGCTCGCCACCCTCCGACGGCAGCTGATGGCGAAGCTCCTGGAAGGCGCGCTCCATGGCGAAGGTCTCGACATCGACGGCCGCCGGGGTGAGCCCCGCCTGCAGCACGGCCTCGGTCAGCTGGTTGACGTCCTGCTGACGACAGGCCACCAGCAGCACGTCCTGCTGATCGCCGTAGCGCGAATTGAGGCCGAGACGCTGGAAATCGAAGGCGACCTCGTTGAACGGAAACGGGATATGCCGGTCGGACTCGAGCTGGATGCGCGTCTCGATCTCGCCGTCGTCGAGCGACGCCGGAAATGACAGCGTCTTGGTGATGGCGGCACCGGCCGGAACGGCCACCGCAGCGTTGCGCGAGCCGGGTCGCGCGTGATCCACGGCGCGCTTGAGGGCATCCACCACGGCCGGCATGTCACGGATCCGCCGCTCGACCACGGCACCCTCTCGCAACGGCCGCACGGCGTAGCTTTCCACCTGATAGTGGCCGCCCGCGCGCTTTAGTTCGATGACCTTCACGGTAGCCGAGGTGATATCGACACCGATCAGTCCCTTACCGGGTGCTCTCAGTCGCATCGTATGTCATGCCCCTGCCTGATCCCTGCGGCGTGCCGCTCATTATGATTATCCTGCCCAGACCGAGCTATTACGCATGATGCTTATCATACCCAGGTCCGTAAACGCAGATTACATGATATTGCCGAATCTCACACGATTGGCGGTGTCGCCATGAGTCAACGCTGGTGACCACTCCCTCGGCTTCCTATAATGGCTGCCCCGAGGGAAGGCCACTGCATCGCCACCACTCCGCCCCCGTTCCCAGCATGGATACCCCATTTTCATGAAGTTTCTTAGAACCCTGGTCGTTTCCGTCCTCTGGCTGCTGGTCTCGCTGTCCGCCGCCGGCGTCCTGGGCGTGGTGGGTGCCGCGCTCTACTTCGCGCCCGGCCTGCCCGACGTGCGCCAGCTCCAGGACTTCGAGCTGCAGACGCCGCTGCGCATCTTCACCCGCGACGGCAAGCTGATCGGCGAGTTCGGCGAGGAACGCCGCACCCCGGTGGATTATGCCGAGATCCCGGAGGAGCTGATCGACGCCCTGCTGGCCGCCGAGGACGCGACCTACTTCGACCATGCCGGCGTCGACCCGAAGGGCCTGCTGCGGGCCGCGGTGGAGCTGGCGGCAAGCGGCGGCGACATCCAGTCCGGCGGCTCGACGATCACCATGCAGGTGGCCCGCAACTACCTGCTCACCCTGGACCAGACCTTCACCCGCAAGATCCGCGAGATCCTGCTGGCGCTGCAGATGGAGCAGATTCTCTCCAAGCAGGAGATCCTCGAGCTCTACGTCAACAAGATCTATCTCGGCAACCGCGCCTACGGCATCGCGGCGGCCTCCGAGGTCTACTACGACCGGCCGCTCAGCGAGCTGACCCTGGCCGAGAAGGCGATGATCGCCGGCCTGCCCAAGGCCCCCTCGGCCTTCAACCCGCTGGCCAACGCCGAGCGCGCGCTGATTCGCCGCAACTGGATCCTGTTTCGCATGCGCGAACTCGGCTACATCGACGAGGCCGACTACGAGGAGGCCGTGCAGGCACCGGTCACCGCCCGTCGCCACCTCGCCCAGGTCGAGGTGGAGGCCGACTACGTGGCCGAGATGGCCCGCCAGTTCGCCATCGACCGCTATGGCGATCGGGCCTACACCGGCGGCTATCGCATCCACACCACCCTGGACAGCGAGCTGCAGCCGCTGGCCGGGCGCGCCCTGGCGGGCGGGCTGATCGAATACGACACCCGTCACGGCTGGCGCGGCGCCGAGCAGACCGACATTCCGCGCAGCCTGGCCGAGGCCCAGGAGCGCACCGACCGCGAGGGGCTGGAGGAAGAACTCGCCGAGTCGCCGGAGATCATGCAGACCGCCCGGCGCGCCGCCGAGCGCAGCCAGACCGAGATCGAAGGCATCGAGGGCGATGTCAGCAACTGGCTGCAGGTGCTCGAGCGCACGCCCGCCTTCGGGCCGCTCAAGCCCGCCATCGTGGTCGAGAACGAAGGGCGCGAGATGCGCGTCCTGGCTCGCGGCGGTGAGGTCATCACCCTGCCCTGGAGCGGTCTGGAGTGGGCGGATCCCTACCTGAGCCCCTACAGCCGCGGCACGCCGCCGAACTCGGCCGACGACATCGCGAGCCGCGGATCGCTGGTGCGCATCCTCGAGAACGAGGACGGCAGCTGGCGCCTCTCCCAGCGCCCCGGGGCCGAGGGCTCGCTGGTGGTCATGGATCCCGACAGCGGCGCCATCCTGGCCCTGCAGGGCGGCTTCGACTTCGATGCCAGCAAGTTCAACCGCGCCACCCAGGCGCGCCGCCAGGCCGGCTCGATCTTCAAGCCGTTCGTCTACCTCGCGGCACTGGACAGCGGCGAGATGAATCCGGCGAGCGTGGTCAACGACGCTCCCGTGGTGCTGCAGGACGGCAGCAACGAGCTGTGGCGCCCCGCCAACTCCAGCGGCGACTTCCTCGGCCCGACAAGGCTCAGGATCGCCCTGGCGCGCTCGCGCAACCTCGTGACCATTCGCGTGCTGCAGTCGCTGGGCCTGGAGCGCACCATCGAGTTCCTCGAAGGCTTCGGCCTCGACCCCGACCAGCTGCCACGCGGCCTCTCCCTGGCGCTGGGCAGCGCCAGCCTGACGCCGCTGGAGATGACCAACGCCTACGCGGTGCTCGCCAACGGCGGCTTCCAGGTCTCGCCCTGGTTCATCGACCGGGTGACCCGTGGCGACGACGAGGCGTCTTCAGTCGTCGACGAGGCCTCGCCGCGCGTCGCCTGCCGCGACTGCAGCGACGACCAGATGATGGTCGAGATCGATGGCGAGACCTACGAGGTGGCCCCCCGCGTGGCCGACCCGGCCGCCGTCTACATCCTGCGCGACATGCTGCGCGACGTGGTCGAGCGCGGCACCGCACGCCGCGCCCTGGCCCTCGAGCGCGGCGACATCGTCGGCAAGACCGGCACCACCAACGACCAGCGGGACGCCTGGTTCGCCGGCTTCAACAGCGATCTCGTGGCCACCACCTGGGTGGGCAAGGACAACAACGAGAGCACCGCCGAGTACGGCTCGCAGGCCGCCCTGCCGATCTGGATGGACTTCATGGGCCAGGCCCTCGACGGCAAGCCCGAACGCTGGCCCGAGCGGCCGCCTGGCGTGGTCACCGAGCGCATCGACCCCGACACCGGCCGCCTCTTGCGCGACGGCCAGGGCGGCGGCATCGAGGAGCTGTTCATGGCCGATCATCTGCCCGGCTTCCAGCCGCGCCGGGTCGAGCAGGAGGTCGAGCGCGAGAGCGGCTCCCAGGGCACCGGCGCCTACGAGGCCATCTTCTAGGCCGACGCCCTCCTCCCGTCTCGGGCGGCCGCCAGGCCGCCCGCCCCATGCACCGAAGGCGCCGCGTCGGCAGACGCCGACAGCGGCAACCCCAGAGATCACCATGCCGTACCCCACACCCTCCCTCCGACTGCCTCGCTGGCTGGCCATCGGCGGGCTGATGGCGATCGCCGGAGGCGGTCAGGCCAGCCCCTTCTATGCGCCGCCGCCGCCCGAAAAACACGCCGAGGGGCTCACCGGCAGTGCCGAACTGGGCTACACCCACCTGTCGGGCAACACCGACAGCCAGACCTTGATCGCCAAGGGCCGACTCACCTGGCTGACGGGGAAGTGGACCCATACGCTGCGCGGCGAGGTACGCAACGTCTCCCGCGACGACGAGACCAGCGCCGAGCAGTACCTGGTCGCCGGCCGCGAGCGCTATGAGCTCGATGGACCCCACTACGCCTTCGGCTTCGCCCGCTGGGACCGAGATCGCTTCAGCGGCTACGAGCAGCAGTTCACCGCCATCGGCGGCTATGGCCGCGACCTGATCGACAACGAGCGTCAGCGGCTCTCGCTGGAGGCCGGGCCGGGCTATCGTTACGACCGCATCGTGGGCAAGGAAGACGAATCGCTGGGCGTGGCCTACGGCGCCCTGGCCTACGCCTGGGACTTCTCGGAGACCGCCAGTCTCGAGCAGGAGCTCTCGGTGGAGGCCACCGACGCCAACGTCACCTCGCGCTCGCTGACCGCGCTTACCGCGCGCCTCAACGCGCACCTGGCCCTGAAGCTCTCCCACGAGATCAAGGACACCTCGCGCCCGCCCGAAGACGCCGAGGCCCGCACCGATCGCACCACCTCGGCCTCGCTGCTTTACAACTGGTAGGCCGCTTCCAGCGCCCAGACACGACGACGCCGGCCCTCGGGCCGGCGTCGTCATGCCGCGTGAGAGGCGTCAGCGGCTCAGACGCCGTAGACGTCCTCCGCGGAGCGCAGCGGGTAGTGGGAGGGGTAGGGCTTGCGCGCCACCCCGGAGTCCACCGCCGCCTGGGCCACGGCCGCCGGCACCCGCTCCAGCAGGCGGATGTCCACCGGGGTGGGGATGATGTAGTTCGGCCCGAAGGTCATCTCGTCCATCTCGTAGGCCTCCAGCACCTCCCGCGGAACCGGCTCGCGGGCCAGGTCCTTCAGCGCATGGACGGCGGCGACCTTCATCTCCTCGTTGATGCGGGTGGCGCGCACGTCGAGCGCCCCGCGGAAGATGAACGGGAAGCCCAGCACATTGTTGACCTGGTTCGGGTAGTCGGAGCGACCGGTGGCCATGATCACGTCCGGGCGGATCTCGCGGGCCAGGTCGGGATGGATCTCGGGATCCGGGTTGGTGCAGGCGAAGACCACCGGGTTGGGGGCCATGCTGCGGATGTGGTCGGCGCTCATCAGGCCGGGGCCGGAGAGGCCGACGAAGACATCGGCCCCGTCGATGGCATCGGCCAGGGTGCGCTTGTCCGTCTCCACGGCGAACATCGCCTTGTACTGGTTCAGGTCCTCGCGGCCGCTGTGGATCACGCCCTTGCGGTCGAGCATCACGATGTTCTCGGGATGCGCGCCGCAGGAGACCAGCAGCTTCATGCAGGCAATGGCGGCCGCGCCGGCGCCCAGGCAGACGATGCGGGCGCTGTCCAGCGACTTGCCGGCGATGTCCAGGGCGTTGAGCATGCCCGCGGCGGTGACGATGGCGGTACCGTGCTGGTCGTCATGAAACACCGGGATGCTGCACTGCTCGACCAGCGCCTGCTCGATCTCGAAGCACTCGGGCGCCTTGATGTCCTCGAGGTTGATGCCACCCCAGGTATCGGCGATGCGCGCCACGGTGTCGATGAAGGCCTGCGGGCTCTCGGCATTGACCTCGACGTCCACCGAGTTGATGCCGGCGAAGCGCTTGAACAGCACGCCCTTGCCTTCCATCACCGGCTTGCTCGCCAGGGGACCCAGATTGCCGAGACCGAGGATGGCACTGCCATCGGAGATCACCGCGACCAGGTTGCCCTTGCCGGTGTAGAGGTAGGCGTTCTCCGGATCATTGGCGATCTCGCGCACCGGCTCCGCCACCCCTGGGCTGTAGGCCAGAGACAGGTCCCTAGCGCTGGCGGTGGGCTTGGTGAGCTCCACTGACAGCTTCCCGGGGAAAGGTTTCGCGTGGTAATCCAGCGCCGCCTGCTTCTTCGCGTCCGTCATGCTGAGAGTATCCGGTAGCCGATGATGGGCCAGCCAGTGTATACAAGAACACCAGGGGCCTCAACTTACCCAACATCCACCCCGTTCCCGCCTCGTTTGAAGACGTTGCCGGTCATTTGTCGAAACTTATAGCTGAACGCGCCAGCCATAACGTTTTACTTATCGTGGCGGCGACGCGGACAGCGGGCGTCGCCGACAGGGGCCAGACACGAAGAAACCCGCCTCGGCGGGCGGGTTTCTCGATACAGCGGTGCGCCGGTCGGCTCAGCGCTTGATGGCGGCACCGAAGCGCTTGTTGAAGCGCTCGACGCGACCACCGGTGGTCGCCTGCTTCTGCTTGCCGGTGTAGAAGGGGTGGCACTGCGAGCAGACGTCCAGGGAGAAGTCATGGCCAGAGGTGGAGCCGACCTCGAAGGTGGCGCCGCAGGAGCAGGTCACGTTGACCGCCTTGTAATCCGGGTGGATACCTTGTTTCATCTTGAGCCTCACGAAGCTGTATGCCGCCACCTGATCTTCTGCCAGGCACCGCATACGGGTTGTCTGTACATGCGAACCGGTTGCCGCCAGGCACCCAGGGTGTCCGCAGCGGCGAAGTATTCTAGCAGAGCCCACGCCGGAGGCCAATTGCCCGATTTCCCCCTTCCGCCCGCGCCCCGCGTGCTGGGCGTGGCGGTGCCCTCGCCGCTGCGCCGCCTGTTCGACTACCGGCCCGGCCGCGATGCGCCCCCCGGGGGCTGGCAGCCGGGGCTGCGCGTGCGGGTCCCCTTCGGCCGACGCCACGTCGTCGGCGTGGTCGCCGAGTGCCGCGACGCCAGCGAGCTGCCGCTCTCGAGCCTCAAGCCGGTGGACGCCTGCCTCGATGAGGCACCGCTGCCGGCCGACTGGCTGTGGCTCTGCCGCTTCACCGCCCGCTACTACCAGCACGCCCTCGGCGACACCCTGCAGCAGGCCATGCCGGTGCTGCTGCGCCAGGGGCGTGCGCTGGCCTCGCGCACCCGTGAGCGCTGGTGCGTGACGCCGGCCGGCGAACAGGACGACCCGCCGGGGCTCGCCCGGGCGCCCCGCCAGGCCGAGCTGCTGACCATGCTGCGCCAGCACCCCCACGGCCTGGTCAGCCAGGCGATCCTCGCCCAGTCGTTCACCCGCGACCAGCTGCGTGCGCTGGTCGACAAGGGCCTGGTCGTGCGCCATGAGGAGCCGCTCTCGGCCAGCGCGCCGAGCGACGACGGACAGCAGTTACTGGCCGAGCCCGCCCTGCCCCTCAACGGCGAGCAGGCCACCGCGCTGAGCGCCCTGCACGAGCGGCTCGACGCCTTCCACCCCTGCCTGCTCCACGGGGTCACCGGCAGCGGCAAGACCGAGGTCTACCTGCAGCTCATCGAGGCCGTCATCGGGCGTCACCGCCAGGCGCTGGTGCTGGTCCCCGAGATCGGCCTGACGCCCCAGACCCTGGCGCGCTTTCGCAGCCGTTTCCGGGTGCCGGTGGTGGCCCTGCACTCGGGACTCACCGACCACGAACGCCTGGACGCCTGGGAGGCGGCCGCCAGCGGCCGGGCGCCCATCGTCATCGGCACCCGCTCGGCGATCTTCACGCCGCTGGCCCACCCGGGGGTGATCATCGTCGACGAGGAGCACGACGGCTCCTTCAAGCAGCAGGACGGGCTGCGCTACCACGCCCGCGACCTCGCCGTGGCCCGTGCCCACCATCACCGCATCCCGCTGCTGCTGGGCACGGCCACGCCGTCGCTGGAGACCCTCCAGCGGGCCCAGGCCGGCGACTATCGCCACCTGCGCCTGACGCGGCGCGCCAGCCGTCATGCCCCTGCGCGCCTCGAGCTCGTCGACCTGCGCGGCCGCCAGCGCCGGGCCGGGCTGATTCCGCCGGTGATCGAGACCATCGGCGAGACGCTGGCCGCCGGCCACCAGGTACTGGTCTTCATCAATCGCCGCGGCTTCGCCCCGACGCTGGCCTGCCACGCCTGCGGCTGGCTGGCCGAGTGCGAACACTGCGACGCCCGCATGACCCTGCACCGCCAGCCGCCGCTGCTGGCCTGCCACCACTGCGACCGCCGCCGCGCCCTGCCCGACGCCTGCCCCGACTGCGGCAGCATCGACCTGCGCCCGCTGGGCAGCGGCACCGAGCGCACCGAGGAGACCCTGGCGGCGCTCTTCCCCGAGACGCCGGTGCACCGGATCGACCGCGACAGCACCCGGCGACGCGACGCCCTCGAGCAGGTACTCGGTGAGGTCCGCCGCGGCGAGCCCTGCCTGCTGGTGGGCACCCAGATGCTGGCCAAGGGCCATCATCTGCCTCATGTCACCCTGGTGGTGGTGGTCAACGCCGACGCCGGCCTCTACGCCAGCGATTTCCGGGCCCTCGAGCACAGCGCCCAGCTGCTCGAGCAGGTGGCGGGGCGCGCCGGCCGCGCCGCCCATCCAGGCCGGGTGCTGGTGCAGACGATGCACACCGACGACCCGCACCTGCGCCTGCTCGCCGACGCGGGCTACGACGCCCTGGCCGCCCAGCTGCTCGAGGAGCGCCGCGCCGCCCAGCTGCCGCCCTTCCGCTTCCTGGCCCTGCTGCGCCTGGAGGCGCCCCATGAGGCGGCGGTGGTCGAGCTCGGCGGCCTCGCGGCCGAGGCGCTGCGCGGCTGGCTCGTCGAGCGCGGCCTCGAGGTCGACTGCCTGGGGCCGGTGCCGGCGCCCATGGAGCGGCGCCAGAACCGCTATCACCTGCAGCTGATGCTCTCCTCCGCGCGCCGCAGCCGGCTCCACGAGGCCGGCGCCTGGCTGATCGCCTGGCTGGAGGGCCGCCCCGAGGCGCGGCGGGTCCGATGGTCGCTGGACATCGATCCACAGACCCTGGCCTGACGCCACACCTTTAAAGCCCGGCGCCGATTGCCGATAATGGCGCCCCAGACTCGCCCGGGCGGTCGCTTCGCATCGCCCCCGCCACAGGACACCGGACACTTCCATGAAAGAGACCATCATCGCGCTGCTCGAGGGCGCCCTGGACAACCTCCGGCAACAGGGCGTCGTGCCCGCCGAGATCGCCCCCACCATCAAGGTCGATCCGACCCGCGACAAGGCGCATGGCGACTACGCCACCAACCTCGCGCTGATGCTGGCGAAACCGGCCGGGAAGAAGCCCCGCGAACTGGCCGAGACCCTGGTCGCCGCGCTGCCCGAAAGCGACGCCGTGCAGAAGGTGGAGATCGCCGGGCCCGGCTTCGTCAACTTCTTCGCCGCCACCGACGCCGCCGCCCAGGTGGTGCGTCAGGTGCTCGAGGCCGGCGACGCCTTCGGCCGCAACCTGGCGGGCCAGGGCCAGAAGGTGCAGGTGGAGTTCGTCTCCGCCAACCCGACCGGGCCGCTGCACGTCGGCCACGGCCGCGGCGCGGCGATCGGCGACTGCATCTGCCGGCTGCTGGAGGCCACCGGCTTTGATGTCACCCGCGAGTTCTACTACAACGACGCCGGCGCCCAGATCGCCAACCTGGCGCGCTCGGTGCAGGCGCGGGTGCAGGGCATCGATCCCGGCGACGCCGGCTGGCCCGAGGACGGCTACCGCGGCGGCTACATCATCGACGTCGCCAACAGCTACCTGGCCGGCGAGACCGTGCACGCCGACGACCGCCACGTCACCGCCGCCGGCGACCCGGACGACCTCGACGCCATCCGCGACTTCGCCGTGGCCTACCTGCGCCGCGAGCAGGACCTGGACCTCAAGGCCTTCGGCGTCGAGTTCGACGTCTACTTCCTGGAGTCCTCGCTCTACGAGCAGGGCAAGGTCGAGGCCGCGGTCGAGCGGCTGATCGAGAAGGGCCACACCTACGAGCAGGACGGTGCCCTGTGGCTGCGCACCACCGACTTCGGTGACGACAAGGACCGCGTGATGCGCAAGTCCGACGGCCAGTACACCTACTTCCTGCCCGACGTCGCCTACCACCTCGACAAGTGGCAGCGCGGTTTCACCACGGTGATCAACGAGCAGGGCGCCGACCACCACTCCACCGTGACCCGGGTACGCGCCGGGCTGCAGGCCCTCGAGGCCGGCATTCCCAAGGGCTGGCCGGACTACGTGCTGCACCAGATGGTGATGGTCACCCGCTCCGGGGTCGAGGTGAAGCTCTCCAAGCGCGCCGGCAGCTACGTCACGGTGCGCGACCTGATCGACGAGGTGGGACGCGATGCCACACGCTTCTTCCTGGCCGCCCGCCGCGCCGACTCCCAGCTGACCTTCGACATCGACCTGGCCCGCTCGCAGTCCAACGACAACCCGGTCTACTACGTGCAGTACGCCCATGCGCGGGTCTGCAGCATGCTGCGCAAGGCCGACGCCGAAGGCCTGGCCTTCGACCATGAGCTCGCCATGGCCAAGCTCGCGCTGCTCGACAGCGACCAGGAGAAGGCAGTGCTCAATCGCCTGGCCCGTTACCCCGAGGTGGTCGCCCACGCCGCCGCCGCCCACGAGCCGCAGCAGATCGCCCAGTACCTGCTCGATCTCGCCGCCGACTTCCACACCTGCTACAACGCCGTGAAGGTGATGGTCGACGACGATGCCCAGCGCAACGCCCGCCTGGCGCTGGGCCTGGCCACGCGCCAGGTGCTGCGCAACGGCCTCGACCTGATGGGTGTCGGCGCGCCCGAGGAGATGTAAGCCATGGCCACCCGGAAGACCCCCGCCAAGAAGCGCGGCGCCACCAGCACGCCGCGCCGGCGTGCCGCACCGCCCCCGCGCCGCGGCGTGCCGGGCTGGCTGTGGGGACTGGCCGGCCTGGTGGCCGGCTTCCTGCTGGCCCAGCACCAGCACGGCACCGCGCCCTGGCAGGACAGCGACTCGCCGCTGGCGAGGGTGCTCTCCCAGCCGGAGGGCCGCGAGGCGTCCCAGCAAGAACCGAGTCCCGAGACGCCCGACGAGCCGCCGATGCCGACCTTCGAGTTCTACACCCTGCTGCCGGAATCCGAGGTGATCGCCCCGGGCGGCAAGGTGCCGAGCTCCACGGCGACCCCGCCGCCGCGGCCCGAGCCGGCCCAGGCCGCGCCGGAGCAGGCCGAGCGGGCCGAGCCGGCCGCCAGCGACGACCCCATCGCCCGGGTGATCGCCGCCAACATGGAGGCCGACGAGACCGCACGGCCCGCCGCGACGAGCGCCTCGGACGCCGATGCTCGCTTCGTCTTGCAGGCCGCCTCCTTCCGCGAGGCCAGCGACGCCGACCGCCTGGCCGGTCGTCTCAAGGACTTCGGCCTGCTGGCCAAGATCAGCGAGGTCAAGACCGGCGGCGGCGACACCTGGCACCGCGTCCAGGTCGGCCCCTACAGCGACCGGCGCGAGCTCAACCGCGCCCAGGACCTGATGACCACCCAGGGCATCGAGCCGCTGCTGATCCAGCTGCAGAACTGACGCGCCCGCCGCGGGGCACGACCAAGGTTGAATTCCGCGCGCCCCGCCCGCACTTTCCCCAGAGTTCACCCCGGCGCCTCGGCCCGACCGAGGCGCCGCCAGTCATCGGGAGCTTTTCCCTCCCCCAAGGAGTCCCCTCCATGACCACGATCGTTTCCGTGCGCCGCGGCGACCAGGTGGCGCTGGCCGGTGACGGCCAGGTCTCGCTGGGCAACACCGTGATGAAGGGCAACGCCAGCAAGGTGCGTCGCCTCTACCACGGCCAGGTGCTGGCCGGTTTCGCCGGCGGCACCGCCGACGCCTTCACCCTCTTCGAGCGCTTCGAGGCCCAGCTCGAGAAGTACCAGGGCAACCTGGTCAAGGCCGCCGT
This sequence comes from Halomonas sp. B23F22_3, assembly GCF_043496965.1. Lineage (NCBI taxonomy): Bacteria > Pseudomonadati > Pseudomonadota > Gammaproteobacteria > Oceanospirillales > Halomonadaceae > Halomonas > Halomonas sp. B23F22_3. The sequence continues at coordinate 134,338 of NZ_JBIEKG010000004.1, read as the reverse complement.
GGAGCTGGCCAAGGACTGGCGCACCGACCGCGCCCTGCGCCGCCTGGAGGCGCTGCTCGCCGTGGCCAACAAGGACGCCTCGCTGATCATCACCGGCAACGGCGACGTGGTGGAGCCCGAACGCGGCATCATCGCCATCGGCTCCGGCGGCAACTATGCGCTGTCGGCGGCCCGCGCCCTGCTGGAGAACACCGACCTCGGTGCCCGCGAGATCACCGAGAAGTCCCTGGCCATCGCCGGCGACATCTGCGTGTTCACCAACCACAACGTCACGCTGGAAGAGCTCTGATCATGACCCGGATGACCCCCCGCGAGATCGTCCACGCCCTGGACCAGTACATCGTCGGCCAGCAGGACGCCAAGCGCGCCGTCGCCGTGGCCCTGCGCAACCGCTGGCGGCGCATGCAGCTCGACGGCGAGCTGCGCCACGAGGTGACCCCCAAGAACATCCTGATGATCGGCCCCACGGGCGTCGGCAAGACCGAGATCGCCCGCCGCCTGGCCAAGCTGGCCGGCGCCCCCTTCATCAAGGTGGAGGCCACCAAGTTCACCGAGGTGGGCTACGTGGGCCGCGACGTCGAGTCGATCATCCGCGACCTGACCGAGGCCGCCATCAAGCTGGTCCGCGAGCAGGCCAAGGACGAGGTCGGCCACCGCGCCGAGGACGCCGCCGAGGAGCGCATCCTCGATGCCCTGCTGCCGCCGCCCCGCGGCCAGGAAAACGAGCCGCGCCAGGACAGCTCGACCCGTCAGCTATTCCGCAAGAAGCTGCGCGAGGGCCAGCTCGACGACAAGGAGATCGACATCGAGGTCACGCCTCAGGGCCCCGGCGTGGACATCACCACCCCGCCGGGCATGGAGGAGATGACCAGCCAGCTGCAGAACCTGTTCGCCGGCATGGGCAAGCAGAAGAGCGAGACCCGCCGGGTCGCGGTGAAGGACGCCATCGGCCTGCTGCGTGACGAGGAGGCCGGCAAGCTGGTCAACGAGGACGACATCAAGAGCCGCGCCATCGAGGCGGTGGAGCAGAACGGCATCGTCTTCCTCGACGAGATCGACAAGGTCTCCAAGGGCAGCGGCCAGTCCAGCGGCGGCGAGGTCTCCCGCGAGGGCGTGCAGCGCGACCTGCTGCCGCTGATCGAGGGCTCCACGGTTTCCACCAAGTACGGCATGGTGAAGACCGACCACATCCTCTTCATCGCCTCCGGCGCGTTCCACCTGTCGCGCCCGTCGGACCTGATCCCGGAGCTGCAGGGCCGCCTGCCGATCCGCGTCGAGCTCAACGCCCTGACCCCGGACGACTTCAAGCGCATCCTGACCGAGCCTTCCGCGGCGCTGACCAAGCAGTACCAGGCGCTGCTCGCCACCGAAGGGCTCGACGTCGCCTTCACCGAGGATGGCATCGCGCGCATCGCCGAGATTGCCTGGAAGGTCAACGAAGGCACCGAGAACATCGGCGCACGCCGCCTGCACACCGTGATGGAGCGCCTGCTCGAGGAGGCCTCCTACGCGGGCGGCGACTTCGGCAGCCCGCTGTCGATCGACGCCGCCTACGTCGACTCCCAGCTCGGCGAGCTGGCGATGGACGAGGACCTGTCGCGGTATATCCTGTAACACCAGCCGTATACGCACGGCGTCGGGGGCAGCTCGGAGCGGAGGTCCTTTTCCAGGGAAGGAAAAGGTAGCGCCCAGGGAAGGGTTTACAGCGCCTCCGCGAAGGGCTGCCGCCGAGATGCCGCGATATATCAAGGTCTGCTGACACTGCGGAGTCTTGCCATGACAGCCCCGATCCCCACCAACGTGCACTACCACCGCAAGGAGCGCGAGCTCGAGCTCACCTACGCCGAGGGCGAGTCCTACCGGCTCTCGGTGGAGTACCTGCGGGTCTTCTCGCCCTCCGCCGAGGTGCGCGGCCACGGCCCCGACTCCGCCACCCTGCAGGTGGGCAAGAAGGACGTCGGCCTGAAGGACATCACCCCGGCAGGGCGCTACGCGCTGAAGCTGCACTTCGACGACGGCCACGACAGCGGCCTCTTCAGCTGGGACTACTTCTACGACCTGATCCGGCGCCGCGAGGCCAACTGGGCCGACTACCTGCGCCGGCTCGAGGAGGCGGGCGCCTCGCGGGAGCCGCTGGGCATCGAGATCAAGCAGCTCTGAGGCCAAGGTCGCCGGCCCCTCGGGGCTGATCCGGCGGCAGGCCTTCGCGGAGGCGCTGTGAACCCCTCCCTGGGCGCTACATTCGCCATCCATGGCGAATGACCTCCGCTACGACCTGCCCCCGGCGCCCCTCGTGTCTCCATCAGGAGCCGCCTCCGTCAAGACAATCGTCATCGGGGAGGGCTACAATGGCGCCCATCGGCGAGGCCGCCAGGCCCGCCCCCACCGCAGCGATTCGGGAGCCCCACGGCATGAGCGCCAGTGACAAGCACACCACCCACTTCGGCTACCAGGAAGTCCCGGTCGACGAGAAAGCCTCTCGCGTGGCCCACGTCTTCCATTCGGTGGCGGCTCGCTACGACATCATGAACGACCTGATGTCGCTGGGCATCCACCGCCTGTGGAAGCGCCTGGCCATCGAGCGCTCCGGTGTGCGTCCCGGCCATAGCGTGCTCGACATCGCCGGCGGCACCGGCGATCTCACGGCCAAGTTCTCGCGCATGGTAGGACCGCGCGGCCGGGTGGTGCTGGCCGACATCAACGAGTCGATGCTGCGGGTCGGCCGCGACAAGCTGCTCGACCACGGCATCGGCGGCAACGTCGAGTACGTGCAGGCCAACGCCGAGTGCCTGCCCTTCCCCGACAACAGCTTCGACTGCATCACCATCGCCTTCGGCCTGCGCAACGTCACCGACAAGGATGCCGCCCTGCGCTCCATGGCCCGCGTGCTCAAGCCGGGCGGGCGCCTGCTGGTACTGGAGTTCTCCAAGCCGGGCAATCCGCTGTTCTCCAAGGCCTACGACGAGTACTCCTTCCGCCTGCTGCCGAAGATCGGCGAGCTGGTGGCCAGCGACGGCGAGAGCTACCGCTACCTGGCCGAGTCGATCCGCATGCACCCCGATCAGGAGACCCTCAAGGCCATGATGGAGGGTGCCGGGCTCGAGCGGGTCGAGTACACCAACCTCACCGGGGGCATCGTCGCCCTGCACCGCGGCATCAAGCTGTGAGGGCATGATGTCGCTGTCTCCCACTCTGCTGCTCGCCGGTCTCGAACGCACCCTCAACGCCCTGCTCGCCCGGGATCCCGCGGCGCCGGGGAGGCTTGCGCGACTCGCCGGCCAGCGCGTCCTGCTGCGCCTGGAGCGCCCCGAGCTGGCGCTGGCCCTGCACTTCCATCCGGCGGGCATCGACCTGCTGCGCCCCGACCTGACCGACGAGACGGCCTTCGACGAGGCGGCCTTCGACGCCGTGGTCGAGCTGGATGCCGAGACCCTCGGCGAGCTGCTCGGCGGCGCCTCCATCGAGCGCCTGATGTTCCAGGGCAAGCTCGCCGTGCGCGGGCGCACCCACCTGCTGGAGGCGACCCGCGACCTGCTGTTCGACCTCGATCTCGACTGGGAGGGCGAACTCGCCCGCTGGCTCGGCGATATCCCCGCCCATAGCCTGGCCGAGGGCGTGCGCAGCCTCTCCCAGTGGGGGCTGCGCACCCGCCAGGAGCTCTGCGCCGACATCGGCGAATACGTCTTCGAGGAGGCGCGCCTGCTGCCGGGACGCCACCAGCTCGAGGCGCTGCGCGATCACATGACCGAGCTGGAGATCGCCACCGACCGCGTCGAGGCCCGCCTGGCCCGGCTGCGCCGGCGCCTGGCCGCGGCGGAGGCGCCCTCATGATCCTGAGACTGGCGCGCATCGTCTGGGTGATCACCCGCTACCGCCTCGACACCCTGCTGCCCCTGGCGCGCCTGCCCTGGTGGCTGCGCGGCCTGTTCCTGCTCTCGCCGCTGCGCCTGGTGCCGATCGGCGAACGCTCCCGGGGCGAGCGCCTGCGCCTCGCCCTGGAGTCCCTCGGCCCGATCTTCGTCAAGTTCGGCCAGATGCTCTCGACCCGCCGCGACCTGCTGCCCGAGGACATCGCCAACGAGCTCCAGCGCCTCCAGGACCAGGTGCCGCCCTTCCCCGGCCACCAGGCCATGGCGCTGGTCGAGGAGGAGCTCGAGATGTCGCTGGAGGAGGCCTTCGCCTCCTTCGAGCCCGAGCCGCTGGCCTCGGCCTCCGTCGCCCAGGTGCACGTCGCGCGACTGCACGACGGCGAGGCCGTGGTGGTCAAGATCATCCGCCCGGGCATCGATCGGGTGATGCGCCAGGACATGGCGCTGATGTACCGCTTCGCCAGCGTGCTGGCGCGGATTCCCGAGGCGCGCCGCCTGCGTCCCGTGGAGGTGGTCCGCGACTACGAGTCCACGCTGTTCGACGAGCTCGACCTGACCAAGGAGGCCGCCAACACCTCCCAGCTCAAGCGCAACTTCAAGGGCTCGCCGCTGCTCTACGTGCCGGCCATCCACTGGGAGCTGACCCGCCGCCGGGTGATGGTCCAGGAGCGGATCTACGGCGTCCCGGTGGCCGACACCGCGGCGCTGATCGCCCAAGGCACCAACCTCAAGAAGCTCGCCGAGCGGGGCGTGGAGATCTTCTTCACCCAGGTGTTCCGCGACAACTTCTTCCACGCCGACATGCACCCGGGCAACATCTTCGTCGCCTACGAGCACCCCGAGGATCCCCAGTACATCGCCATCGACTGCGGCATCGTCGGCAGCCTCACCCGCGAGGACCAGGACTACCTGGCGCGCAACCTGCTGGCCTTCTTCCACCAGGACTACTACGAGGTGGCCGCCCTGCACATCGAGTCCGGCTGGGTGGGCGAGGAGACCCGCGCCAACGAGTTCGCCGCGGCGGTGCGCACGGTGTGCGAGCCGATCCTCGAGAAGCCGCTCAAGGACATCTCCTTCGGCCAGGTACTGCTGGGGCTCTTCCAGACCGCGCGCCGCTTCAACATGGAGGTGCAGCCCCAGCTGGTGCTGCTGCAGAAGACGCTGCTGAACATCGAGGGCCTGGGGCGCCAGCTCTATCCCGACCTCGACCTCTGGGCCACCGCCAAGCCCTATCTGGAGCGCTGGATGAAGGAGCGCGCCGGCGCCCGCGGCCTGCTGGAGTCCTTGAAGCGCCAGGCGCCCGAGCTCTCCCGCCAGCTGCCGGAGCTGCCGGTGCTCGCCCACCAGGCGCTCTCCCGGGCCGAGCAGGAACATCGCCAGCGTCGTCGCCAGTCGGCCGCCATGGGCGACATCTCGCGCCAGCTGACGCGCCAGGGCCATCGCCATCGTCGGCTGCGCCTGGGCCTGCTGCTGGTCGTCGCCGCGCTGGCCTGGCAGCCGCTCCACGAATGGGCCGCCGGCCAGCCCTGGCCGGCACTCGCCGCCGCCGGCCTCGGCCTGCTGCTGCTGGCCTGGAACTGACCCCAAGCAATGGAACCCCGCCCCATGAGCGATATACTGGACCGACTGCACGACGTGCTCGAACAGCGCCGCCTGGCCGATCCCGACAGCTCCTACGTGGCCGCCCTGCATCACAAGGGGCTCAACAAGATCCTCGAGAAGCTCGGCGAGGAGGCCACGGAGACGCTGCTGGCGGCCAAGGATGCCGAGCACGGCGACGCGGCGGCGCATCAGGCGTTGATCGCCGAAACGGCCGACTTGTGGTTTCATAGCCTGGTGATGCTCTCGCACCTAGACCTCGACCACGGCGCGGTCCTGGATGAGCTGGCCCGTCGCTTCGGCGTCTCGGGACACGACGAGAAGGCCGCACGGCAACCCTAGCGTCAACTGGCCCTTCCGGGCCTCCCCGGAGCCCCAACCTGAGGAAGCAACTATGTTAGGTGGTATCAGTATCTGGCAGCTGCTGATCGTTCTCGGCATCATCATCCTGATCTTCGGCACCAAGAAGCTGCGCAACGTCGGCGGCGATCTCGGCGGCGCCGTGAAAGGCTTCAAGAAGGCCATGCACGACGAGGAGAAGGGCGAGAAAGGCGAGGACGCGCAGGCGGACGATCCCCAGGCCCGCGTCAGCCATGACGACGACGGGGTCAACACCTACGACGTCAAGGCCGAGAAGAAGGCCGAGGACTCGGAAGAGCGCAAGTAAACCGCCATGTTCGATATGGGCTTTCTCGAACTGATGATCATCGGCGTGGTGGGCTTGCTGGTGCTCGGTCCCGAGCGCCTGCCCAAGGCCGCGCGCACCCTGGGGCTGTGGATCGGCAAGATCAAGCGCACGGTCTCGGGCATGCAGAGCGAGATCAGCGCCCAACTCGAGGCCGAGGAGCTGCGCCAGAAGCTCAACGAGCAGCAGAAGAAGCTCGACGAGGGCGTCCAGCAGGTCAAGCGGGGCGTGGAGAGCATCGCCGAGGATGACGACGGCAAGTCAGCCTCGACCTCGCGAAGCAAGGCCGCGCCCGCCGAGCAGCGCCTCGACGATGCCCTGGCCAGGGCCCGCTCGGACACCGAGGGCGATGATCACCAGCGCTCCGCCGATGCCCCCACTGCCGACAAGGATTCCGCCTCCCGATGAGCAAGACCGGTGATCCCCAGGAACAGAATCAGGCCCCGCTGATCGAGCACCTCATCGAGCTTCGCTCGCGGCTGATGCGCGCGGTGATCGCGATCCTGGTGATCTTCCTCGGGCTCTATGCCTTCGCCAACGACATCTACCTGTTCGTCGCCCAGCCGCTGATGGCGCTGCTGCCGGAAGGCTCGCAGATGATCGCCACCGAGGTCGCCTCGCCCTTCCTCGCGCCCTTCAAGCTGACTCTGGTGGTGGCGGTCTTCGCCGCCGTGCCCTATGTGCTGCATCAGGCCTGGGCCTTCGTGGCGCCGGGGCTCTACGACAACGAGAAGGCGCTGGCCCTGCCGATCCTGGCCTCCAGCATCGCGCTGTTCTACGGCGGCGCCGCCTTCGCCTACTACGTGGTCTTCCCGCTGCTGTTCCAGTTCTTCACCCAGACCGGGCCGGAGAACGTGGCGGTGATGACCGACATCAACCAGTACCTGAACTTCGTCCTCAAGCTGTTCTTCGCCTTCGGGGTGGCCTTCGAGATCCCCATCGCCACCTTCCTGCTGATCCTCTCGGGCGCCACCACGGTGGAGAGCCTGTCGAAGAAGCGCCCCTACGTGGTACTCGGTTGTTTCGTCATCGGCATGCTGCTGACCCCACCGGACGTGGTCTCGCAGAGCCTGCTGGCGGTGCCGATGTACCTGCTCTACGAGGTGGGCCTGCTGTTCGGTCGGCTGGTGCGCCGCAAGCGCGACAGGGACGCCGGCGAGACGGCGAGCGACGACGAGGGATAAGGGCCTGGGGCGGTGCCGCGCGCTGCAACAGGCGCGCCTCGCCACTCACACGCCCACGCAACAAGACGCCCAGCGGCATCGCCGCTGGGCGTCTTGCGTATCGGGGAGCGAGCCTCTTCGGCCTCGCCCCTTGCGGCCTTCGCGTCTAGAGGTCCATCAGCTCGTCGATGCGATCGACCAGCTTGAAGATGCCGGTCGCCGCCTCGCTGATGCGGGTCACCAGCATGTAGGCCGGCGTGGTCACCACCCGGTTCTCGAAGTCCAGCACGATGTCCTCCACCCCGCAGCTGCGGTGCAGGCCGCCCATGGCGCTGATCGCGCCGGCGACGCCGGGATCGCTGCCCACGGTCACGGCGATGCCCGGGCCGAGCAGGCGCGGCACCAGCACCGGGCTGATGCACATCAGGCCGATCGGCTTGCGCGCCTCGTGGAAGCCGGCCAGCGCCTCGGTCAGCGCCTCGATCACCTGCAGGCCATCGCCGGCCACGGCGAAGTCCGAGAGGTTCTTGGCGACGCCGAAGCCGCCGGGCAGGATCACCGCATCGAACTCCTCGGCCTCGAGCTCGTCCAGGGGGGAGATCTCGCCGCGGGCCAGGCGCGCCGACTCGGTCAGCACGTTGCGGGTCTCGCCCTCGACCGGCACGCCCCGACGATGATCGATGACATGGTGCTGCTCGATATCGGGGGCGAAGCAGCGATAGCCCAGGCCCAGCTGATCGAGGCGCAGCAGCGTCAGGGTCGTCTCGTAGATCTCGGATCCATCCTGCACCCCGCACCCCGAGAGGATCACCGCCACCTGTTTGCTCATGCCTTTCTCCTTGAAGGTAGGCGCCTGTCGAAGCCAGGCCCTGAAATCACAAGGCCTTCACTTTAGAGAGTCGACAGGGGTGCGACAAGGCGCGACTTTCGACGCCTGTCGACACTGATATACTCGAGGGCAGTCGACCCCATGTCATCGTTTCGTCATCTTGCGCCGCCACCATCGTACCGTGGCGGCCTCGATCCCCACTTCCGGAGAGACGCCTTGAGTTTCACGACCCCACGCCAGTTTCCGACCGCCCGCCCGCGCCGCATGCGCCGCGACGACTTCTCGCGTCGCCTGATGCGCGAGCACACCCTGACCGCCGCCGACCTGATCTGGCCGGTCTTCGTGCTGGAGGGCGAGGGCCAGCGCGAGGCGGTGCCCTCGATGCCCGGCGTGGAGCGTCTCTCCATCGACCTGCTGATCGAGGAGGCCCGCGAGGCCCATAAGCTCGGCATTCCGGCCATCGCGCTCTTCCCGGTGGTCGGCACCGAGCTCAAGAGCGAGCTGGCCGAGGAGTCGTACAACGCCTCGGGACTCGTCCAGCGCAGCGTGCGCGCCCTCAAGGCGGCGCTGCCCGAGCTCGGCATCATCACCGACGTGGCGCTGGACCCCTACACCAGCCACGGCCAGGACGGGATCCTCGACGAGGCCGGCTACGTGCACAACGACCGCACCGTGGCGACCCTGATCAAGCAGGCCCTCTCCCACGCCGAGGCCGGCGCCGACGTGGTGGCGCCCTCGGACATGATGGACGGACGCATCGGCGCGATCCGCCGGGTGCTGGAGCAGGAGACGCTGGTCAACACGCGGATCATGGCCTATAGCGCCAAGTATGCCTCGCGCTACTACGGCCCCTTCCGTGACGCGGTGGGTTCCGCCGGCAACCTGGGCAAGGCGGACAAGACCACCTACCAGATGGATCCGGGCAACGGCGACGAGGCGCTGCACGAGGTGGCCCTGGACCTGGCCGAGGGTGCCGACATGGTGATGATCAAGCCCGGCATGCCCTACCTGGACGTGGTGCGCCGGGTGAAGGACGAGCTGAAGGTGCCCACCTTCGCCTATCAGGTGAGCGGCGAGTACGCCATGCACATGGCCGCCTTCGAGAACGGCTGGCTGGAGGCCGACACGGTCATCCTCGAGTCGCTGCTCTGCTTCAAGCGCGCCGGCGCCGACGGCGTGCTCACCTACTTCGCCAAGCGGGCAGCGCGGCTGCTCGCAGGCTAGCCGACGGGAGGGTCGCCCCCCTTCCGCCTGACGACAGGGAGCTCCCATGGACGAGACGCGCGACCCCATCCCCCAGCACGATGCGGGGCAGAACCCGCCGGGCGGCGAACTGCCCGAGCCCCCCGCCCCGCGCCTGAACCAGACCCGCACCGGCATCAAGCCCAAGGCGCTGCCGGACCCGGAGGCCGACCTCACCGATCCCGGCCTCTACTTCAATCGCGAGCTCTCGCACCTGCAGTTCAACGTCCGGGTGCTGGAGCAGGCCCTCGACGAGGCCCATCCGCTGCTCAACCGGCTGATGTTCCTGCTGATCTTCTCGTCGAACATGGACGAGTTCTTCGAGATCCGGGTGGCCGGCCTGAAGCACCAGGTGCTGCTGGGCGACGAGTCCACCGGCGCCGACGGCCGCTCGCCCCGCTCGGTGCTGGCCGAGATCGCGCGGATCGCCCATGAGCAGGTGGCCCGCCAGTACCAGATCCTCAACGAGGTGCTGATCCCGGCCCTGGAGACCCAGCGGCTGCGCTTTCGCCGCCGCGGCGACTGGACCGAGGCCCAGCGCGCCTGGGTGCAGGAGTACTTCGCTACCGAGATCATCCCGGTGGTCAGCCCCATCGGCCTGGACCCCTCCCACCCCTTCCCGCGGCTGGTCAACAAGAGCCTCAACTTCATCGTCCAGCTCGAGGGCAAGGACGCCTTCGGCCGCGAGGGGGGGCTCGCCATCCTGCCGGCGCCGCGCTCGCTGCCGCGGGTAATCGCCCTGCCCGAAGAGCTCTGCGAGGAGGGCTTCGCCGAGTACGTCTTCCTGTCATCGATGATCCACGCCCACGCCGAGGAGGTCTTCCCGGGCATGACGGTGCTCGGCTGCTACCAGTTCCGCCTGACCCGCAACGCCGACCTCTCGGTGGATCCCGAGGAGGTCTCGGACCTCGCCTCGGCGCTGCGCGGCGAGCTGCTGTCGCGCCGCTACGGCAGCGGAGTGCGCCTCGAGGTGGCCGACAACTGCCCCGACGAGCTCGCCGATTTCCTGCTGCGCCAGTTCCAGCTCGAACCGGCCGATCTCTATCGGGTCGACGGCCCGGTGAACCTGACGCGCATGATGTCGGTGCTCGATGCCGTGGAGCGCCCCGAGCTGCTCTACCGCCCCTTCACGCCGGGCCTGCCCAAGTCGCTGCTCAAGGCCGACAGCCTGCTGGGGGTGATCGCCGAGGGCGACATTCTCCTGCACCATCCGTTCCAGTCCTTCACCCCGGTGGAGAAGATGCTCGGCGAGGCCGCCCGGGACCCCGACGTGCTGGCCATCAAGCAGACCCTCTATCGCACCGGCGCCGACTCCCCCATCGTCAACGCCCTGGTCGAGGCCGCCGGCAACGGCAAGGAGGTCACGGTGGTGATCGAGCTCAGGGCGCGCTTCGACGAGGCCGACAACCTGGCGCTGGCCTCACGCCTGCAGGAGGCCGGCGCCATCGTCATCTACGGGGTGATGGCCTACAAGACCCACGCCAAGATGATGCACATCGTGCGCCGCGAGCGGGGCAAGCTGCGCCACTACGCCCACCTGGGCACCGGCAACTACCACTCCAAGACCGCCCGGCTCTATACCGACTACAGCCTGCTCACCGCCGACCCGGTGCTCTGCGCCGACGTGCACAAGGTCTTCCAGCAGCTCACCGGCATGGGCCGGGCACGGCATATCGAGAAGCTGCTCCACGCCCCCTTCACCCTGCACGAGCAGATGGTGGCCAAGATCGACCGCGAGGCCGAACACGCCCGCAAGGGCAAGCGCGCCCACCTGATCATCAAGTGCAACTCGCTCACCGAACCCAAGCTGATCCAGGCGCTCTACCGCGCCTCCCGAGCCGGCGTCGAGTGCGACCTGATCATCCGCGGCATGTGCTGCCTGCGCCCGGGGCTCCCGGGCATCTCCGAGACCATCCGGGTACGCTCGGTGATCGGCCGCTTCCTGGAGCACACCCGGGTGTTCCACTTCCACAACGACGGCAAGCCCGAGACCTGGGGCTCCAGCGCCGACTTCATGGCCCGCAACATGTTCCACCGGGTGGAGACCTGCTTCCCGCTGCTCGACAAGAAGCTGGCCGCCCGGGTCCGCAAGGACCTCGAGACCTACCTGGTGGACAACTGCCAGAGCTGGCTGCTCGGCAGCGACGGCCTCTACGTCAAGCAGCAGGCCGGCGGTGCCGCGCCGATCAGTGCCCAGGAGACCCTGCTCTTCGCCTACGCCGCCCGGGCCTGAGCCCACAACGCCCCCAGAACGAAGCAGGCCCCTGCCGATGGCAGGGGCCTTCTCACGAGCGGAGGCGGCGAGGATCAGACGCCGACCGGGCCGCCGTCACGCTTCTGGATCACCACGGTGGCCGCCCGGGGACGCACCTGGCCGTCGGGGGCGCGGGTGGCATCCTCGGCCGCCGGCCAGTTGCCCGGGTGCTGGATATTGATGAACAGCGCCGAGCGATCCGGAGTGGCGAAGATACCGGTCACTTCGCTGCCGTTGGGCCCCACGGCGAAGCGCCTGAGCGCCTGCTGGTTGCCCGCATTCACCACCGAGGACGCGCCCTCGGTCGCGCCCAGGGCGCCGGGCACCACCGCCAGCACCTGGTCGTTGGTGTGCTCGGCGACGCCCTCATAGCCGTTATCGGTCTGGATCCACAGGATGCCGTCGCCCTCCCCGCGATCATCGAACCACAGGCCGTCGGGGCTCGCGAACTGGTTGGCCTCGGTCAGCCCGGAGGGGTTGTCGGCATCGTCGGCCGCCGCGCCGAAGACGAACACCTCCCAGTCGAAGCGGGTGGCGTCGTCCGCCTCGCGCCAGCGGAGGATCTGGCCGGCGGCGTTGTCGGGGCGCGGGTTGGACGCGTTGACCGGGGCCGTGGCGAAGCCCACGCCGGGCTCGTCGATCGCCTGGCCGTCGCCGGTGAAGGTGGCGTCGGTGCCCTCGGCGGTGCGCTGGCTGTTGTTGGTCAGGGTCATGTAGACGTCGCCCGAGGCCGGGTCCACGGCGCCCCACTCGGGCCGATCCATGGGCGTCGCCCCCATCAGGTCGGCGGCGTCGCAGGTGTGGATGAGGATGCCCGCCCGGTCATCGGCGGCGAGCCCCAGGGCCTCGTGCAGGCGGCGGCCGTCCCGGGTGACGGCGTCCGGGGTCAGGGCGAGCCACTCGCCGCGGCCGTCGGCCTCGAAGCGCGCCGCGTAGAGGGTGCCCTCGTCCAGGTACTTGGCGCCGATGGCCAGGCGATCCATGGGCTCGCCCGGGCGGCTGGCGTCGGCCGGATCCCAGGCGGCGGCGGAGACGAACTTGTAGATGTACTCGTTGCGGGCGTCATGGCCGGAGTAGAAGACCACCGGCTGGCCCGGGACGAGCTGGCCCGGCCAGCAGCCCTCGTGGCGGAAGCGCCCCAGGGCGGTGCGCTTCACGGCGCGCTCGCCGGTGTAGGGATCGACCTCCACCACGTAGCCGAAGGTGCGCGCCTCGTTGCGGTAGTCCTCGCGGGCGTCGGCGCCGGTGGGGGTGGTGTCGAAGCGGGCGAACTCGCCGTCGCGCTCACTGGCGTCGCCGGCCGCGCTCTCCCAGCCGTAGCGGCCGCGCTCGCGGCCGATCCCCAGACGCTCGTCGTCCCGCTCCCGGGCCTCGCGACGAATGAAGTAGTCGGGCCAGTTCTCCTCGCAGGTGAGGTAGGTGCCCCAGGGCGTGTAGCCGCTGGCGCAGTTGTTGTTGGTGCCGCGGGTCAGCCGGCCCTCCGGCGAGAAACGCGTGCGCACGTAGTCGCTGCCGGCCACCGGGCCGCCCAGCGCCATCACCGAGGCGCTGGTATAGCGGCGGTTGTAGGCGGAGTCCGGCACGTGGCGCCAGCGGCCGTCGGCCTGCTTCTGGAGGTGCACCAGGGTGACGCCATGGGCCTGGATCTCGGTGCGCACCTCGTCGGCGGGGCGACGCCCCTCGTCGGCGGCGGTGGGCCCGCCCTGGGGTGCCCAGAGCGCCGCCTGGTCGATGTACTCGTTGTTGAGCGCGAGCAGGAATTCCCGGGAGCCGCCGTCACGGTCGAGGGGGAAGTGGTACATGCCGTCGTGGTGCATGCCGACGCTTCGGGCCTGGCGCTCCGGGGTCATCGCGAGCCCTTCATGCCAGTCGGGCGCCTCGCCGTCGAGCGGCGTGCCCCAGGGCACCAGCACCTGGGCGGTATAGCCCTCGGGCACCATCACGGCGTCGCGCTGGGCCCCCTGGACCGCCGCGAAGGCCAGGCTCAGCGGCGTCTTCTTCGCACCGCTCGCCGCCAGCGCCTGGGCGGCGCCGCCGAACCCGAGCATCGAGGCGGCCGCCAGGCCCAGGCCGCCGCGCATCACGCTGCGCCGCGAGACATGACGGTCGAGAACGGAGGTGAAGGGTTCGTTGCCGCTGGCGTTATGAACGCGATGATCCTCGATTTCCTTGCTCATGCTGCTCTCCTCGTCTGGGGGGCGAGGCGCCGCGGGCGCCTTCGGGTCGACGAGTCGAGCCTAGATCGAGAAGGTGACAGGGCGATGACCCCCTGGCCGCGCCCTACCCCTTGCGAAAACCGCTCAGGTCCTCGAGGTCGAGGCCCTCGACGCGCTCGGGCAGCCCCCGCTCACGCCGGGCGTGACGCACCACCTCGCGCTCGGCCAGCAGCTCGGCGTCGTCGTCGAGGGTGCGCCCCTCGAGCTCGGAGAGCTGGGCCATGCCCTGGTGGTAGAAGGCCAGCACCGCCAGCGCCGCCTCGTCGCCCTCGCCCATGCCGCGACGCAGGGCCGGCAGGTAGGCGCTGACCCGCGCCAGGTGGTGCTTCAGCCGCCAGACGTAGCGGATGGCGGCCATCCAGGGGCGCTGTCGCAGCACGGCGAAGACCAGGCTGGTGGCGGCCAGGCCCAACAGCACGCCCAGGGCGTTGATCCAGAGACTGCCGCCGAAGGCCGCGACGAGCAGCTGCGAGAACAGCAGCCCGAAGACGATCAGCTGGCCGGCCATGGCCAGGCCGGTGAGGCGGGAGAGGCGGCGGTAGGTGGCGGGATCAAAGTGCTCGAAGCGAAACGTCATGGAGGACCTGTGCAATGGGAGGCGATGCGGCGATTATCCGCACATCGCCTCCCCGGGTACAGGCGCGGCCCTGCTTATGCTCGCCCGGGGCCGCTCGGCTTTCTTTACTCGCCCGGGGCCGCTCGGCCCTGCTTAGGCTCGCCCGGGGCCGCTCGCCGCAGGCGTTCCGCCGCGGTCATCAGCAGGTGCTCGGTGGTCTCCCAGCCGATGCAGGCGTCGGTGACCGAGACGCCGTAGCGCAGCCGCCCCGGCACCAGGGGCTGCTTGCCCTCGTGGAGGTGGCTCTCGATCATCAGGCCCACCAGCGAGGCGTCGCCCGCCTCGCGCTGGCCCAGCACGTCGAGCAGCACCTCGCTCTGGCGGCGGTGGTCCTTGCGGGCGTTGGCGTGGCTGCAGTCGACCATGATCCGCGGCGCGAGACCGGCGGCCTGAAGGGCACGCCGCGCCGAGAGGACATGGGCGGCCGAGTAGTTGGGCTCGCCGTGGCCGCCGCGCAGCACCAGATGGGTGTGGGCGTTGCCGGCGGTCTCGCGGACCGTGGGGCGGCCGTCCTCGGCCATCGCGAAGTGGCGATGGGCATGCGCGGCGGACTGCATGGCATCCATGGCGACCTGCAGTTCGCCGCCGGTGCCGTTCTTGAAGCCGACCACAGCCTCCAGGCCGCTGGCCACCTCGCGGTGGAGCTGCGACTCGGTGGTGCGGGCGCCGATCGCCACCCAGGCGAGCAGGTCGTCCAGGTAGGGCGCGAGCATCGGCTGCAGCAGCTCGGTGGCCACCGGCAGGCCGAGCGCGGCGATGTCACGCATCAGCGCGCGGGAGGCGTGCAGGCCGCGGTCCATGTCGCCGCTGCCATCCAGGTCGGGGTCGTAGGCGAGCCCCTTCCAGCCCACGGTAGTGCGCGGCTTCTCAACGTAGACGCGCATCACGATCAGCAGGCGATCGGCGACCCGTGGCGCCAGCTCGGCCAGGCGGCGCGCATAGTCCAGGGCGGCCTCGGGGTCGTCGACGGAGCAGGGGCCGACCACCACCAGCAGGCGGTCGTCATGGCCGTCGAGGATGGCGCGGATCGCACGCCGCTGGGCCGTGACCTGTTCGGCGAGGGCCGGGGCGAGCGGCAACGCTCGGCGCAGCTCGCCGGGGGTGGGCAGCGACGCGTCGGACGTCGAGGCGGCCTGGCGCGGGGCGGGGGTCAGCGAAACGGGGGCATTCATGGGCATCAACTCCGGGTAGCGATCGTACATCGTGTCTGTCGGGAACCACCGATCTCGCTACGGCCGGGCGTGGCGGAGTGAGCCGACCGCAGCTCGCTAAATCGCCAATAGCCGTAAT
Organism: Halomonas sp. B23F22_3; assembly: GCF_043496965.1. Classification (NCBI taxonomy): domain Bacteria; kingdom Pseudomonadati; phylum Pseudomonadota; class Gammaproteobacteria; order Oceanospirillales; family Halomonadaceae; genus Halomonas; species Halomonas sp. B23F22_3. Next base: position 118,575 of record NZ_JBIEKG010000004.1, on the reverse strand, counting down.
AGCCCACGAAGCCCCGGGTCTGGCGAATGGCGATGGATGCGGTCATGGTCTCTCTCCTTGTCGGTCGTCGTGAAGCTCGAATGCCGTAAAACGCAGAACCCCCGGGCGGGGTTGCCGTCCGGGGGTTCTGGGAGGAGGCAACCCGGTGGGCGTGCCTCGTGGCGCTGTCCTTGGTGCGGCTCAGGACATGGCCACCGGCACACCGGTGCTAAACCAGTAGCCATACCAGCCCTGGAAGCCCTGCAGCTCCGCCTCGCCGATCCAGGCGCCCACGCACGCGTCATCGCGACGCGAGGCGTCGAGATAGGAGCGAAGGATCGGGTGCGAAGCGGGGGTCATGGTCATCTCCTGAGCGTTGTTGCCATCCTGCCGCATCGGGGCGGCCTCGGCAAGGGGCGGCGCGACGGCGATCAGCCGGTCGCAAGCTGGATCCAGCCGATGGTGGCCGGCAGCGCGCTCATGCCCAGCAGCACCGCCAGGCCCAGGAAGACGGCCAGCAGGCCGCTATCATCCTTGAAGTTCTCGTCGTGTCCCGCCATCTCGTGATCCTCTTCGGGGTTGTCATCAGGGGTGCCGGGCATTCTAGCGAAGATGCCGCCCGCCATCGACTGGCAGGGTGATGCCCGTCACGAAGCGATTGTCGAGCAGGTAGCGCAGGCTCTGATAGATCACCCCGGGCCCGGGGATCATCTCCATGGCCGACTTGGCGCGCGCCTTCTCAGCGTAGGCCTCGTCGTCGCCCTGGTTGAGCATGATCATCGCCGGAGCGATGGCGTTGACCTGGATGCTCGGCGCGAACATGGCGGCAAACGACAGCGTCAGGTTATCGAGCCCCGCCTTGGTGGCGGCGTAGGCGGCGTGCTTGCGGGAGCCCTTCTGCACCACGTAGTCGGTCAGGTGAACGATGTCGCGCTGGGGCTCGCTGCAGGCCTCGAGCAGCTCCTGGCCGTGCAGGTTGATCAGGTAGGGCGCCAGCATGTGCACGCGAAACAGCCGCTCGAAGTTGGCGCCGGCATCATCGCCGCGGCTGTCCGGCGCCCAGTCGCTGGCGTTGTGCACGATGGCACGCAGCGAGGAGGTCTCGGCCTTCAGCCGCTCGAGGAAGTCCATGATGCCCGCCTCGCTCGAGAAATCCGCTGGCAGGGTGACGATGCCCCGGGCACGCAGCGCCTCGAGCTCCTCGCGTTCGCGCCGATAGCTGATGATCACCGGGTGGCCGTCGTCGCGCAGGCGCTCGGCGCAGTGGCGTCCCAGGCGCTGGGCCCCGCCGGTGATCAGGATCGGCGAGGCGCTCATGAACCGCTCTCCCTCACCAGGCTCCCCGCGGTGGGCACGATGGGATCCCGGGGGGCGTAGGCGAAGACGTCCGAGAAGACTCGCGAGGCCGAGAGCCCCAATGAGGCCAGCACGTCGACGCAGGCATAGACCATGCCCGGCGAGCCGGAGACGTAGACATCGTGGCCGGAGACGTCCTCGAGGCCGGTCGCCAGTGCGCGGTCGATGCGGCCGTGATGGGCCTGAACGCGCGGCCCGTCGATGGCCTGTTCCGGCGCGACCTCGGTCACGGCATGGAAGCGCACCTTGGCATGCCCTTCCGCCCACTCGCGGGGCAGGCGCTCCAGGTAGAGGTCGCGACGCTCGCGGGCCGCCCACCACAGATCGATCTCGCGGTCGGGATCCTCGTGCAGGGCCGCCTCGGCGATCGCCTTCATCTGCGAGAAGCCGGTGCCGGCGGCGACCAGCAGCAACGGGCGCGTGCTGTCCGGGTCCAGCACGCAGTCGCCGCCGGGCAGGCGCACGGTCAACCGCTCGGCGACCTGCATCAGCTCACGCAGCCGCGCCGAGTTGTCGCGCTCCGGCCAGTGCTGGATGTGCAGCTCGATGGTGCCATCGCCGGCATGGGCGTTGGCGATGGAGAACGGCACCCAGATGTCCTCGGCGAGCTGGAGTTCCAGGTACTGGCCGGGGTCGTGGGCCACGGCCTCGGCGCGGCCCTCTAGCCGGACGCGGAAGACGTCCGGGGTGAGGTCCTCGACCTCGGTGACCAGGCAGGTCAGGGTCCTTGGCGTCATGAATGCCTCGTGTCGTTGTCAGGGGGAAGCGTGATGCCCAGGTCGTTCCAGCGGTCGCTGACGCGGGCCTTGACGGCCTCGTCCATGACGATGGGCGTGCCCCACTCGCGGTCGGTCTCGCCGGGCCACTTGCTGGTCGCATCCAGGCCCATCTTGGAGCCCAGGCCGGCCACGGGGGAGGCGAAGTCCAGGTAGTCGATGGGGGTGTTCTCCACCATCACGGTGTCCCGGGCGGGGTCCATGCGGGTGGTGATGGCCCAGATCACGTCCTTCCAGTCGCGGGCGTCGACGTCGTCGTCGAGCACCACCACGAACTTGGTGTACATGAACTGGCGCAGGAAGCTCCACACGCCCATCATCACCCGCTTGGCGTGCCCAGGGTACTGCTTCTTCATGGTCACCACCGCCATGCGGTAGGAGCAGCCCTCGGGGGGCAGGTAGAAGTCGACGATCTCGGGAAACTGGCGGCGCAGGATCGGCACGAACACCTCGTTCAGCGCCAGCCCCAGGATCGCCGGCTCATCCGGCGGCCGACCGGTGTAGGTGGAGTGGTAGATGGCGTTCTCGCGCATGGTCATGCGCGTCACCGTGAACACCGGGAACTGCTCGACCTCGTTGTAATAGCCGGTGTGGTCGCCGTAGGGCCCCTCGGGCGCGGTGTCGTCCGGGTAGATGAAGCCCTCGAGGATGATTTCGGCGGAGGCCGGCACCTGCAGGTCGGCGTGGCCGCACTCGACGAGCTCGGTGCGCGAGCCGCGCAAGAGCCCCGCGAAGGCGTACTCGGAGAGGCTGTCCGGCACCGGCGTCACGGCGCCGAGGATGGTGGCCGGGTCGGCGCCCAGCGCCACGGCCACCGGGAAGGGCTCGCCGGGATGCGCCTTCTGGAACTCCTGGAAGTCGAGCGCCCCGCCGCGATGGGAGAGCCAGCGCATGATCAGCCGGTTCCTGCCGAGCTTCTGCTGGCGGTAGATGCCGAGGTTCTGGCGCGCCTTCTGGGGCCCCTTGGTGATCACCAGCGGCCAGGTGACCAGCGGCGCGGCGTCGCCCGGCCAGCAGTGCTGGATCGGCAGGCGGTCGAGGTCGACCTCGTCGCCATCAAAGACGAGCGCCTGGACGGGGGCCCGGCGCACCGTCTTGGGGCCCATGCTCATCACCTGCTTGAAGATCGGCAGCTTGCTCCAGGCATCACGGAAGCCCTTGGGGGGCTCCGGCTCCTTGAGGAAGGCCAGCAGCTCGCCCACCTCACGCAGCGCGGCCACCGAGTCCTGCCCCATGCCCATGGCCACCCGCTTCGGCGTGCCGAACAGGTTGCCGAGCAGCGGCATGTCGTGGCCCTTGACGTTCTCGAACAGCAGGGCCGGCCCGCCGGCCCGCAGGGTGCGATCGCAGATCTCGGTGATCTCGAGGTAGGGGTCCACCTCGGCGGTGACGCGCGTGAGTTCTCCCTGCTCCTCGAGCACCGCGATGAACTCGCGAAGGTCCTGGTACTTCATTCGGATATCCCGCTCCAAAACGAGGAAGGGGCAGCATAGCATGCTGCCCCTTCCCGATACCGCCGACAGGACACATCTGCGGAGACGGGCCGATTAGGAGGCGCTGTGGCCCCATCCCTGGGCGCTACCGACGCCATCCCTGGTGTAGGACCTCCTCTTCGGCCCGCCGCCGTCACCGCTTATCGTGGCAAGTCGATCAACGGCGCTTCATGGCCTCGAAGAACTCCAGGTTGGTCTTGGTATCCTTCAGGCGATCGATCAGGAACTCGGTGGCGGCCGTATCCTCCATGGGATTGAGCAGCTTGCGCAGGATCCACATGCGCTGCATCTCGTCCTCGGAGGCGATCAGGTCCTCGCGGCGGGTGCCGCTGCGGCGAATGTTCATCGCCGGGTAGACGCGACGCTCGGCCAGCTTGCGGTCGAGGTGGGCCTCCATGTTACCGGTGCCCTTGAACTCCTCGAAGATCACCTCGTCCATCTTGGAGCCGGTGTCGACCAGCGCCGTGGCGATGATGGTCAGGCTGCCGCCCTCCTCGATGTTACGCGCCGCGCCGAAGAAGCGCTTGGGCTTCTCCAGGGCGTGGGCGTCGACGCCGCCGGTCAGCACCTTGCCGGAGCTCGGCACCACGGTGTTGTAGGCGCGGGCCAGGCGGGTGATGGAGTCGAGCAGGATCACCACGTCCTTCTTGTGCTCGACCAGGCGCTTGGCCTTCTCGATGACCATCTCGGCCACCTGCACGTGACGGGCCGGGGGCTCGTCGAAGGTCGAGGCCACCACCTCGCCGCGCACCGTGCGCGACATCTCCGTCACCTCCTCGGGGCGCTCGTCGATCAGCAGCACGATCAGGTGGCACTCGGGATTGTTGCGGGTGATGGAGGTGGCGATGTTCTGCAGCATCAGGGTCTTGCCCGCCTTGGGCGGGGAGACCAGCAGGCCGCGCTGGCCCTTGCCGATGGGCGCGGTGAGGTCGATGATCCGCGCGGTGAGATCCTCGGTGGAACCGTTGCCGATCTCCATGCGCAGCCGCTCCTGGGGGAACAGCGGCGTGAGGTTCTCGAAGAGGATCTTGTGCTTGGCGTTCTCCGGCTTGTCGAAGTTGATCTCGCTGACCTTCAACAGCGCGAAGTAGCGCTCCCCCTCCTTCGGCGGACGAATCTTGCCGGAAATGGAGTCGCCCTTGCGCAGGTTGAAGCGGCGAATCTGCGACGGCGAGACATAGATGTCATCGGGGCCGGCCAGGTAGGAGCTGTCGGCGCTGCGCAGGAAGCCGAATCCATCCTGCAGGATCTCCAGCACGCCATCACCGAAGATCGGCTCACCGCTCTTGGCATGCTTCTTGAGGATGGCGAAGATGATGTCCTGCTTGCGGGAGCGCGCCAGGTTGTCGATGCCCATCTCGCGGGCGATCTCCAGAAGCTCCGGCACTGGCTTTTGCTTGAGTTCGGTAAGATTCATCGGTGTGTTCAGAATTTGCTCGTGGAAGCCGGGCGGCAGTGCGCCGTGAGGAAAGACAGGAGGCGAGACGATGACGCCCTGTGGATGCGTTCAGAGCCCGGACAGGCTACCTCTCGTCGTGAAGCATCGAATGGCCTGGGCGGGCAGCCGCCATCGAGAGGGGGTGCCGGGCCGATATCGGAAGCGAGGAAGCAGGTTCGTTTTCGCCTGATCAGCGATGCCGGGCACGTGGCCGGGATCGCAGGCTGAAGCAGTGGGCTGTCTGACGACTTGGAAACTGACCGCGACGGGAACGCCGTGGGACGGTCGTGAAGCATTCGGAACAGGCGAACGCCTCGATATTAGTCAAGGGCGCGAGCAAACGCAAGCCCTGCCGCGGCGGCCGTCGCGGGGCAATTGACAACGCCGGATGCCACCCGCAACCTCCTTTCCCATAGCCCATCAGGACTCGCCATGACAGTGCCAACGGACCGGTTCTCAGTCGCCGCGAGCGACCCCGCGATCACCGCCGAGCCCCGCCGCCTCGCCGCCATCGATCTCGGCTCCAACAGCTTCCACCTGCTGGTCGCCAACTACCAGGACGATCGTCTGCAGGTGGTCGCCCGGCTCGGCGAGAAGGTGCAGCTGGCCGCCGGACTCGACGAGGAGGGCGTGCTGCGCGAGGACGCCATGACCCGGGCGCTGGACTGCCTGGCCCGCTTCGCCCCCTTCCTCGAGGGCATCGACCGCCGCGACCTGCGGGTCGTCGGCACCAACGCCCTGCGCGATGCGCGCAACAGCCAGACGCTGATCGACCGCGCCGAGGCCCTGCTGGGCACCCGCATCGAGATCATCGCCGGCCGCGAGGAAGCGCGCCTGATCTATCTGGGCGCGGCCCATGCGGTGGCCGAGGATGGTCGCCGACTGATCGTCGACATCGGCGGCGGCTCCACGGAGTTCATCATCGGCGAGCACTTCGAACCGCTGGCCCTGGAGAGCCTGCGGATGGGCTGCGTGACCTTCACCCGGCGCTTCTTCGACGGCGGCGAGCTCAGCGAGAAGCGCATGCACCGCGCCGAGCTCGCTGCCCTCTCGGAGCTGGCCAACATCCGGCGCCCCTACCAGCGCCTGGGCTGGAGCGATCCGGTGGGCTCCAGCGGCACCATCAAGGCCGCCGCCGCGGTGATCGCGGCGGCCGGCCAGGGACCCGAGGGGGTGATCACTCGCGAGGGCCTCGTGGACCTGCGTCGCCAGCTGATCAAGTGCAAGCATCTGGACAAGGTCGACATGCCCGGGCTCAAGGCCGACCGCTCGCGGATCTTCCCCGCGGGCATCGCGATCCTCGGCGCCATCTTCGAGGCCTTCGAGCTGGAGCAGATGCGCTTCGCCGACGGCGCGCTGCGCGAAGGCGTGCTCTACGACATGGTGGGCCGCCACAGCCCCGAGGATTCGCGGCTCAAGACCCTGGACGGCCTGGCCCGCAACTACCGGGTGGACTCACGCCAGGCCGAGAACGTGGCCGCGACGGCCCTCGCGCTCTGCGAGCAGGTGCGTGAGGCCTGGGCGCTGGACGATGACGAGGTCCGCTTTCTCGAGTGGGGGAGCCGGCTCCACGAGATCGGCCTGGCCATCTCCCACAGCCAGTTCCACCGGCACGGCGCCTACCTGCTGGAGCACTCCGACCTGGCCGGCTTCTCGCGCCCGGAGCAGCGACTGCTGGCCTTCCTGGTGCGCGCCCACCGGCGCAAGTTCCCGGTCAAGGAGTGGCAGGCGCTTCCCGACAGCGAGCAGCGCTCCCACGCCCGGTTGGCGCGCCTGCTGCGCCTGGCCGTGCTGATCAACCACTCCCGGCCCGAGCAGCCGCCCGACGTGTCGCGCCTCGCGGCCGACGGCGAGTCGCTGCACCTGACCCTCGCCAACGAGGAGGACCCGGCCCTGCTGCTCAACGATCTGGAGCAGGAGGTCGACTACCAGGCGGCCGCCGGCTTCACGCTGACGCTGTCACGCGGCTGACCACCCTTCGGCCGCGAGCCGCCAGCGCCCCGACGGCGCCAGCACCGCCACCGCCTCCTCGCCGTGATGGACCACCAGCAGCCGCCCGCGCTCCCAGGGCGGCACCTCGAGTTCCTGCAGCAGCCGCTTGAGGTCGCGCCGACCGCGCCCGGCCAGGCGCAGGCGCTCGCCGCCCCCGCGCGGCGCCACCCTCAAGGAAACCGCGGCGCCGTCGTCCCGACGCAGCGTGACGTTCCACACGCCCCAGGGCGTGGCGAGCGGTGCCTGCCCGTCCCATGCCACCGGCCACTCCAGCCACCCTCCGCCCCGTCCGTCGTCAGACGGTCCCTCCTCGACGGGCCTCAGCAGGTAGAGATGGCCCCGCCAGACCCGCGCCTCGACCCCGGGCCAGGCCACCCGCACCTCGCCGTCCACGCGCGCCTCGAGCTGGTCGAGCAGCGATTCGAGGCGCCGGGCGGGCGGGGTCGAGAGACCCAGGCGCTGGCAGGCATAGCGAATCAGCAGCCGTTGGCGCGGGGCGGAGAGCGCCTGGAGCTCGACCACCGGCAAGAGGGCCGGATCGCCGCCGAGGCGCGCAAGGTCCAGCGCGGCGAGCTCGTCGAGCAGGTCGTCGGCCTCACCGGCCAGCGCCGCGCTGCGCGCGAGGCGAGGCGTCGCCGCGGGCCAGCGGGTCTCGAGCAGCGGCAGCACGCGATGGCGCAGGAAGTTGCGATCCAGGCGCTCGTCCGCGTTGCTGGGATCCTCCACCCAGGCGAGCCCGAGGCGTTTCGCCTCGGCCTCGAGGGCGGCCCGCGACGCGCCGAGCAGCGGACGCGCCAGGCGCCACCCTCGCCCGTCGCGGCTCGATGGCATGCCGGCCAGGCCGCGCACGCCGCTGCCGCGCAGGGCGGCCAGCAGCAGGGTCTCGGCCTGATCGTCGGCGTGCTGGGCCAGCCACAGGGTCTCGCCCGGCGCCAGGCGTCGCGCGAAGGCGGCGTAGCGCGCCTCCCGGGCGGCGCCCTCCACGCCCTGTCCGGCGGACCGATCGACGTCGACGCGCTCGACCCACAGCGGCACGCCGAGGTGCGAGGCGAGCCGGCGGCAGTGGCGCGCGAAGTCGTTACCGGCGGCCTGCAGGCCGTGATGGACGTGCAGGGCGCGCAGCGGGCGGGGATGGCGTCGGCAGGCGTCGACCGCCAGCGTCAGCAGCAGGGAGGAGTCCAGGCCGCCCGACAGGGCGATCCAGACACAACGCCCCGGCGGGGTTCCCGCCAGGGCGTCGTCGATCGAGGACTGCAGCGCGCTTTCCTCGCGCATCGGGGGCTTACACCGGGGCGCCGTAGCTCATCAGGCGCTGGTAGCGGCGCTCGAGCAGGCTCTCCATGTCCATCGCCTCGAGACGATCGAGGCTCGCCAGCAGCGAGGACTTGATGCGCTCGGCGGTGGTCACCGGGTGACGGTGGGCGCCGCCCAGCGGCTCGGCGACCAGGGTGTCGACCAGGCCCAGCTCCTTCAGGCGCTCGGCGGTGATGCCCATGGCCTGGGCCGCATCGGGAGCCTTGTCGGCGCTCTTCCAGAGGATCGAGGCGCAGCCCTCGGGAGAGATCACCGAGTAGGTGGAATACTGCAGCATGGCGAGCTCATCGCAGACGCCGATGGCGAGCGCCCCGCCGGAGCCACCCTCGCCCACCACGGTGGCCAGGATCGGCGTCTTGAGGCGAGACATCACGGCGAGGTTGTAGGCGATGGCCTCGGACTGGCCACGCTCCTCGGCGTCGATGCCGGGATAGGCCCCGGGGGTGTCGATGAAGGTCAGCACCGGCATCTTGAAGCGCTCGGCCATCTCCATCAGCCGGCACGCCTTGCGATACCCCTCGGGGCGCGGCATGCCGAAGTTGCGGCGCACCTTCTCCTTGACGTCGCGGCCCTTCTGGTGGCCGATGACCATCACCGGCTTGTCGTCCAGCCGGGCGATCCCGCCGACGATGGCGGCATCATCGGCGAAGTGGCGATCGCCATGGAGCTCGTCGAAGTCGGTGAAGACGTGCTCGAGGTAGTCCAGGGTGTAGGGCCGCTGGGGATGACGCGAGAGCTGGGAGACCTGCCAGGGAGAGAGATCCTTGAAGATGGACTCGGTGAGCTTGCGGCTCTTCTCCTCGAGGCGGCCGATCTCGTCATTGAGATTGACCTGGCTGTCGTTGCCGACCAGCCGCAGCTCCTCGATCTTGGCCTGGAGCTCGGCAATGGGCTGTTCGAAATCGAGATAGTTGGGGTTCATTGGCCAGACGCCTTGTCATGTTTCATCGCCCCTCCCACCCGGGAGGGCGATGCCAAAAAATTGCGCGTGGCGAGCATTATCGCACCCTCAACGCAAGGCGCAAGGCAGCAGCGAATGGCGCCTGGGCGAGGAGCGTCGGGGACGGCGCGAAAGGGAGGTCATTTGCCAGGGATGGCAAATGTAGCGCCCAGGGAGGGGTTCACCGCGCCTCCCTGTAGCGCCGTCGCCGGCATCGATCGGGTCGGAAACGCTCGTACCAGCCTCCCGGACTCGCTCCTGATCTCTCCTCCGCTCAGCGGTACTTGAGGCGCACCCCGTTCTGCCCCTGCACCTCGCGCAGGCCCGTGAGCAGGTCGTCGGAGGGCGTGACCCGCCAACCGTCGGCGAGCTCCAGCCAGCCCGATGCCTCGGCGTTGCGATACTTGAGCCGCACCGGCAGGCCCGCCTCGTCGCAGTAAGGCGCTAGGCTCGCGCGCAGGCTGTCCACCAGGCGGCCATTGAGGCGCTCGCCGTCCAGGGAGAGCTCCACCGCCTGGCCGAAGCGGCTGCGCGCCTCGACCATGGGGGTGACCTCCTTGCCGCGCAGGCGCAGCCCGCCGGAGTAGTCGTCGCTGGAGACCTCGCCCTCGACGATCATCACCTGATCGGCCTCGAGGCGGCCGCGCAGCTGGTCGAAGAGCTCGCCGAACAGCGACGCCTCGATGCGCCCAGTGCGATCGTCCAGGGTGAGGAAGGCCATGGTGTCGCCGCGCTTGGACTTCATGGTCCGCACGCCGACGACCAGCCCGGCGACGCGCTGGGGCTCCCGCGACGGCTTGAGGTCGCCGATGCGGGTCGAGACGAAGCGGGCGAGCTCCTGCTCGTACTCGTCGATGGGGTGCCCGGTGAGGTATAGCCCCAGGGTGTCCTTCTCGCCGGCCAGGCGCTCCTTGTCGGTCCACTCCCGGGCCTGGCGATAGTCGGCGTAGGCGTCCTGCTCGCCTTCGTCCGGCGCGGCGAAGGCCTCGCCGAACATGTCCATCATGCCGAGGTTCTGGTTGGTCTGGTTCTGGGCCGCGGCCTTGAGGGCATCCTCCAGCGCCGCGGTGAGCACCGCGCGGCTCGGCCCCAGGGTGTCCAGCGCTCCGGAGCGGATCAGCGCCTCGAGGGTGCGCTTGTTCATGCGCTTGGGGTCGACCCGGCGACAGAAGTCGAAGAGGTCCGCGAAGGGGCCGTCCGCCTCGCGAGCCTCGACGATGGCGCCGATGGGCCCCTCGCCGACGCCGCGGATCGCGCCCAGGCCGTAGACCACCCGCGCCTGCTCATCGACGGTGAACTTGTAGCCGCCGACGTTGACGTCCGGCGGGGTCACCGTGAGCCCCAGGTGGCGGCATTCCTCGATCAGCGGTACCACCTTGTCGAGGTTGTCCATCTCGGTGGACATCACCGCGGCCATGAAGGGCCCCGGGTAGTGCGCCTTGAGCCAGGCGGTCTGGTAGGAGACCAGCGCGTAGGCCGCCGAGTGCGACTTGTTGAAGCCGTAGCCGGCAAACTTCTCCACCAGGTCGAAGATGTTGCCGGCGAGGTCCTTGTCGATGCCGTTGGCCGCGCAGCCCTCCATGAAGCCGGCGCGCTGCTTGGCCATCTCCTCGGGCTTCTTCTTGCCCATGGCGCGGCGCAGCATGTCGGCCTGGCCCAGGCTGTAGCCGGCCATCACCTGGGCGATCTGCATCACCTGCTCCTGGTAGAGGATGATGCCGTAGGTGGGCCCGAGCACCGGCTTCAGGAGCTCGTGCTGATAGTCCGGGTGGGGGTAGGAGATCTCCGCCCGGCCGTGCTTGCGGTTGATGAAGTCGTCGACCATGCCCGACTGCAGCGGGCCGGGGCGGAACAGCGCCACCAGGGCGATCATGTCCTCCAGGGAATCGGGCAGCAGGCGCTTGATCAGCTCCTTCATGCCGCGGGATTCGAGCTGGAAGACCGCCGTGGTCTCGGCCTTCTTGAGCATCTCGAAGGTCGGGGCGTCGTCGAGCGGGATGGTGTCGATGTCCAGCGGCCCCTGCCCCTCGACGGCGCGCACCTTGTCGACCATCTCCAGCGCCCAGTCGATGATGGTCAGGGTACGCAGGCCCAGGAAGTCGAACTTGACCAGGCCCGCGTCCTCGATGTCGTTCTTGTCGAACTGCACCACCAGGCCGTTGCCCTCCTCGTCGCAGAGCAGCGGCGAGAAGTCGGTGAGCTTGGTCGGCGCGATCACCACGCCGCCGGCGTGCTTGCCGGTACCCCGGGTGATGCCCTCGAGCTTGAGCGCCATCTCCCAGATCTCGGCGGCCTCCTCATCGGCCTCGAGGAACTCCTTGAGCTGGGGTTCGGCCTCGATCGCCTTGGCCAGGGTCATGCCGACCTCGAAGGGGATCAGCTTGGAGAGCTTGTCGCCCAGCGAATAGGGCTTGCCCTGGGCGCGGGCCACGTCGCGCACCACCGCCTTGGCGGCCATGGTGCCGAAGGTGACGATCTGCGAGACCGCGTCCCGGCCGTAGCGATCGGCCACGTAGTCGATGACGCGGTCGCGCTTCTCCATGCAGAAGTCGACGTCGAAGTCGGGCATCGAGACCCGCTCGGGGTTCAGGAAGCGCTCGAACAGCAGGTCGTAGCCGATGGGATCGAGATCGGTGATCTTCTGCGCGTAGGCCACCAGCGAGCCGGCACCGGAGCCGCGCCCCGGCCCCACCGGGACGTCGTTGTCCTTGGCCCACTGGATGAAGTCCATCACGATCAGGAAGTAGCCGGGGAAGCCCATCTGGATGATGATGTTGAGCTCGAAGTCGAGGCGCTCGCGGTAGCGGGCATCGATCTCAGCGTACTCCTGGCCGTCCCTCGGATAGCGCTCAGCCGGAAAGAGGAAGTCCAGGCGCTCGGTGAGACCGTCGTGGGAGACCTTGCGGAAGAACTCGTCCTGGGTCATCCCCTCGGGGATCTCGAACTCGGGCAGGAAGATCTCGCCCAGGCGCACGTCGACGTTGCAGCGCGCCGCGATCATCACGCTGTTCTCGATCGCCTCGGGGATATCGGCAAACAGCTCGGCCATCTCCTCGGGGCTCTTGAGGTACTGCTCCTCGGTGTAGCGGCGCTCGCGGCGCTTGTCGTCCAGCGCCTTGCCCTCGCCGATGGAGACCCGGGTCTCGTGGGCCCAGAAGTCCTCGCGCTCGAGGAAACGCACGTCGTTGGTGGCCACCACCGGGGTGCCGGTCTCGAGGGCGAGATCCACCGAGAGGTGCACGCACTCCTCCTCCAGGGAACGCCCGGTGCGGGTCAGCTCCAGGTAGAAGCGCCCCGGGAAGGCGGCATTCCACTCCGCGAGCAGCTCGCGGGCCTCGTCGGGGTGGTCGCTCAACAGGTGACGGCCCACCTCCCCTTCCCGGCCGCCGGAGAGCGCGATCAGCCCCGCGCTCTGCTCCAGCACCCAGGCCTTGTCGAGCAGCGCCTGGCCCTGGCGCTGGCCGTGCATCCAGCCCCGGGAGATCAGTTCGGTGAGGTTGCGATAGCCGGTGTCGTCCATGGCCAGCAGGGTCAGGCGATAGGGGTGCGCCTCGTCGTGGGGATTGGCCAGCCACAGGTCACTGCCGATGATCGGCTTGAGCCCGGCGCCCTGGGCGCCCGTGTAGAACTTGACCAGGGCGAAGAGGTTCGCCTCGTCGGTGAGCGTCACGGCGGGCAGGCCCTGCGCCACGGCGGCCTTGATCAGCGGCTTGAGACGCACCAGGCCGTCGACCAGGGAGAATTCGCTGTGCACGCGAAGATGAACGAAGGGTGCGGTCATGGCAGGCTCAGGCTTGAGTGATGAATGAATCAGCGAAAGAACGAAGGCACAGGGCTAGCGACTCCGGCGCTGTCCTCGGGGCTGATCCGTCGACGAGTCTGCGAGGAGGCGCTGTGAACCCATCCCTGGGCGCTACTTTTGCCTTCCCTGGCAAAAGACCTCCTCTTCGACTCGTCCCCGGCGCCCCTCGTCGCGGACACTGTTACTGGGCTAAAGCAGCGCCAACTGGCGCTTTACCGGGCCGAAGGAGCGGCGATGCTCGGACAGCGGCCCCAGGCGCTCTAGGGCGGCCAGGTGCTCGCGGGTCGGGTAGCCCTTGTGGCGGGCGAAGCCGTAATCGGGATGCCGGGCATCGAGGGCCACCATGCCGGCGTCGCGCTCGACCTTGGCCAGGATCGAGGCGGCAGCGATGGCCGGATGGCGGGCATCGCCCTTGACCACCGCCTGGCCGGGAACATGATGCCCGGGCAGGCGATTGCCGTCCACCAGCAGGTACTCGGGCCCCGGGTCCAGGGCGTCGATGGCACGACGCATGGCGAGATGGGTCGCGTGATAGACGTTCAGCGCATCGACCTCGGCGGCGCAGGCCTCGGCCACGGCGAAGGCCAGCGCCCGCTCGCGGATCTGGATGGCCAGCGCCTCGCGCCGACGCGCCGTGAGCGCCTTGGAGTCGTTCAGGCCCTCGATGGGGCGCTCAGGATCGAGGATCACCGCCGCGGCGACCACCGGGCCGACCAGCGGGCCGCGACCCACCTCGTCGACCCCGGCCAGCCGGTCGCCGACGTAGTCGATCGAGAGCGGCGGTAGCGTCTTGCCCTTCACGACCGGCCCTTTCATCGCTCGCCCTCGAGGAGGGCGGCCTCGCCCGCCTCGGGGGCCACGCTCGCCGGCAGGGCGCGCCCCGCCACCAGCGCCTCGATGGCCTCGCTGGCGCGCCGACTGGCGTCACGTTGCAGGGCCGCGTGCATCTCAACGAAGCGCGCCTCCAGGGCCTGGCGTCCCGCCTCGTCGTCGAGCAGTGCCCCGAGGCGCTCAGCGATCGCCTCGGGGCTCGCCGCGTCCTGGATCAGCTCCGGTACCAGGGTCTCGCGGGCGATCAGGTTGGGCAGCGAGATCCACTCGGTGTTGACCAGGCGCTTGGCCAGCCAGTGGGTCGCCGGCGCCATCTTGTAGGCCACCAGCATGGCGCGGTGGCAGAGCATCGCCTCCAGCGCCGCGGTGCCGGAGGCGAGCAGCACGGCATCAGCGGCCACCATGGCCTCCCGCGAGCGGCCGTCGATCAGGGTCACGCGCCCGTCGAGCGCCGGACGCGTCGCCAGCAGCGCCTCGAGCTCGCCGCGCCGGGCCGGGGTGGCGGCCGGCATCACCACCGAGAGCGTCGGGCGCTCGCGGCACAGCCGCTCGACGGCCTCGAGGAAGGTCGCGCCGAGGAAGCGGATCTCGTTGGCGCGGGAGCCGGGCAGCACCGCCAGCAAGGGGCCCTGCTCCGGTTCCGGCAACCCCAAGGTCTTCCGCTCACCCTGCCGGTCATTGACCAGCGGCAGCTCATCGGCCAGCGGGTGGCCGACGAAGGCCACCGGCACCCGGTGTCGCGCGTAGAAGGCCGCCTCGAAGGGCAGGAAGGTGAGCATGGCGTCCACGGAGCGGGCGATGCCTTTGACGCGCCCCTGGCGCCAGGCCCATACGGAGGGGCTGACGTAGTGGGCGGTGGTGAGGCCGGCCTCGCGCAGCTGACGCTCGAGGCCCAGGTTGAAGTCCGGGGCGTCGATGCCGACCATGATGTCCGGCCGCCAGGCCAGCGCATCGCGCTTCAGCGCACGGCGCACCATGACGAGCCCCGGCAGGTGCTTGAGCACCTCGACGAGGCCCATCACCGAGAGCGTCTCCAGGGGATAGCGGGTTTCGATGCCCTCTTCGATCATCTGCGGGCCGCCGATGCCGCGGAACTCGACGCCCGGATGGCGCGTCTTGAGCGCACGCATCAAGCCGGCGCCGAGGATGTCGCCGGAGAGCTCGCCGGCGACGAGATAGACGCGGCGGACCGTCATGACCTCGCCCACCTCAGCGGACGATGCCGCGGGTCGAGGCCTCGATGGAGGCGGCGAAGGCCTCGGTCTCGGGCAGCGCAAAGCTGACACGGATCTGCTCGAGCGCCTGGTCGGTGGTCAGTCCCTGGCGATAGACCAGCTTGTAGGCCTCGCTCAGGCCACGGATGGCCTCCTTGGAGAAGCCGCGGCGGCGCAGCCCCACCAGGTTGAGGCCATGCACCTGGGCGGGGTTGCCGTTGATCATCACGTAGGCCGGGGTGTCCTTGGTGATAATCGAGCCGCCGCCGGCCATGGCATGGTCGCCGAAATGGCAGAACTGGTGGACCGCCGAGAGCCCGCCGAGGATCACGAAGTCGCCCAGCTTCACGTGGCCGGCCAGGGTCACCTGGTTGGCGAAGATGCCGTCATTGCCGATCACGCAGTCATGGCCGACGTGGACGTAGGCCATGAAGAGGTTGCGCGAGCCGATGACGGTCTCGCCGCGATCCTGGACGGTGCCGCGGTGCAGGGTGACGCCCTCGCGGATGACGTTGTCGTCGCCCATCACCAGGCGGGTCGGCTCGCCGGCGTACTTCTTGTCCTGGCAATCCTCCCCCACCGAGGCGAACTGGAAGATGCGGGTGCGCGCGCCCAGCACGGTGGGGCCCTTGATCACGACATGGGGACCGATGCGGCTGCCGGGCCCGATCTCGACATCGGCCCCGATCACGCTGAAGGGGCCGACCTCGACATCATCGGCCAGGCGCGCCGCGGGATCGATGAGGGCGGTGGGGTGTATCAAGCGACCTTCCTCTCGGCACAGGTGATGTCGGCCTCGCAGGCCAGCTCGCCGCCCACGGTGGCACGGCAGATGAACTTCCAGATGCCGCGCTTGGTGCGCTCGACCCGAGCCTCGAGCACCAGCTGATCGCCGGGCATCACGGGGCGCTTGAAGCGCACGTTGTCGCTGGCGACGAGGTAGTAGACGTAGCCGTCGGCGGGCAGCTTGTTGACGGTCTTGAAACCGAGGATGCCGCAGGCCTGGGCCAGGGCCTCGACTACCAGCACGCCGGGCATGATCGGGTGATGCGGAAAGTGGCCGTTGAAGAACGGCTCGTTGATGCTGACGTTCTTGTAGGCAACGATGGATTCGCCCAGCGTGAGCTCCGTGACCCGATCCACCAGCAGGAAAGGATAGCGGTGGGGCAGATACTCACGAATCTCGTTGATGTCCATTACCATCGTAGCGACCTCTGAAATGACAGGATGCCCTTCCCGGGGAGGGGCACGGCCGGCGCTCGGGCGCCGGCGAAGACAGGCGGTGGATTATACCGCCCCATGACCGGGCCTCAACCGCCGCGACCGACCTTCTCGAGCCGCGACAGGCGACGGGCGATGTCGTCGAGCTGCTTGAAGCGCACCGCGTTGCGGCGCCACTGGGCGTTATCCATGGCGCCGGTGCCAGACGAATAGATACCCGGCTCGAGGAGCGAGTTGGTCACCAGGCTCATGCCGGTGACCTGCACGCCATCGGCGATGGTCAGGTGGCCGGAGAGGCCCACGCCGCCGCCCAGCATGCAGTGCTTGCCCACCCGGGTGGAGCCGGCGATGCCCACGCACCCGGCCAGGGCGCTGTGATCGCCGATCTGCACGTTGTGGGCGATCTGCACCTGGCTGTCGATCTTCACGTCGTCGCCGATCACGGTGTCGCCCAGCGCGCCGCGATCGATGCTCGAGCAGCTGCCGATCTCGACGTCGTCGCCCAGCACCACGCCCCCCAGCTGGGCGATCTTGTGCCAGCGCCCGCCGTCATGGGCGAAGCCGAAACCGTCGCCGCCGATCACGCAGCCGCTGTGCAGGATCGCCCGCCGGCCGATCACCACCCCGTGGCAGACGGTGACGTTGGCGTGCAGGCGCGAGCCTTCGCCGATGCGCGAGTCCGCCCCCACCACGCAGCCGGCGCCGATGACGACGTCGTCGTCGAGCGTGACCCCGGCCTCGATCACCGCCTGGGGACCGATGGCCACGTTGTCGCCCAGGCGAACGTCATCGGCGACCACCGCCGTGGGGTGGGTGCCGGTCGGCGTGCGACCGATCAGGGGGTCGAAGAGGCGCGACAGCTCGGCATAGCCGAGGTAGGGGTTGTCCAACTCCAAGCTGGCCACCGGGCAGGCCTCGCCGTGGGCGGGCGCCAGCAGTACCGCGGCGGCGCGGGTGTCGGGCAGGTCCTTGAGGTAGGCGCGATTGGCGAGGAAGGCCACCTGATCCGGCGTGGCGTCGCGCAGCGTGGCCAGGCCGCTCACCCGCCGCTCCCCGTCGCCCTTGAGGCGGGCTCCCAGGCGCTCGGCGATGTCGGCCAGTGTGAGGGTTCGGGCGTCTTGATTCATGGGGACTCACTATCGTGGGGGGACGGCCGGCTCAGTAGAGGGCGTTGAGGCGCTCGGTGACTTCGCCGGTCAGATCCGGCAGGTCCTGCTCGGCGTGCAGCACGCCGTTGGGCTCCACCAGCACCGCGACGCCATGGCGATCGATGACCTGCCGGACCACCTGATCCAGCTTGGGCTCGGCCTCTTCGAGGAAGCCCTGCTCGGCCTCGCGGCGCGCCTGGCCGATCTCCCGGCGCAGCTGCTCGAAGCGCCGCCCCTTCTCCCGGAACGCCTGAAGGGTGGTGCGTCGCTCGGTCTCGGTCATGCTCTCACGGCCGCCCTGCAGGCGCTGCTGCATGCCCTGAAGCTCCTCGCCCAGGGCCTTCGCTTCCTGCTGCTGGCCGGCGAGGCGAGCACGCAGGTCGTTCATGGTGCGCTCGGCGGCATCGGTCTCCATCAGCGCGGCCCGCCAGTCGAGCACCGCCACCTCGGCGGCCTGGGCCGGCGCGATGGTGGCGACCAGCAGGCCGAGGCAGAGGGCGGCAGTCAGCTTGCGCATGCGGGCTTCCTCGGACGGGGCCGGATCAGAAGGTCTGACCCAGCGAGAACTGGAAGAACTGGGTATCGTCCCCGTCCTTGTCGTTGAGCGGCTCGGCGACGCTGAAGGTCAGCGGCCCCACCGGCGTCAGCCAGGAGAGGCCGATACCGGCGCTGTAGCGAAGCTCGCCCAGATCCACGCCGGACTCGCAGCGCTGGCGGTCGGCGTCCTCGTCGAGCACCGGGTAGCAGTCGGTGAGGAAGGTGTTGCCGGCATCCAGGAACAGCGAGGCCTGCAGCGAACGCTGGTCCTCGACGAAGGGCACCGGGAAGAGCACCTCGGCGCTGCCCTCCACCAGGACGTTGCCGCCCAGTGTGCGATCGTCGCCGCCGGCACGCTCGGTGGTGGGCGGCCCCAGGGTGTTGCCGGTGAAGCCGCGCACCGAGCCGAGGCCCCCGGAGAAGAAGTTCTCGTAGAACGGATAGGGATCGTTGCCGACGGTATCGGCGTAGCCCAGCTCGCCGCTGAACTTCAGCCCCCAGGTCTGCTCCTCGTTGAAGGGGATGATCTGGCGGGCCTGGGCACGCATCTTGTAGTACTCGGCATCGCTGCCGGGCACCGAGGACTCCAGCGACAGCCGCTGATAGTTGCCGGAGGTCGGCATGATGCCGCGATTGAGGTTGTTACGGGTCCAGCTGGCCGAGAGCTTCAGGCTCTGCGCATCGCTGCCCTGGTCGTCGACGTAGCGCTGAACCTCCGAGGAGGTGTCGCGATAGGTCTTGATCGACAGGTCCTCGACGCTGGCACCGAAGTTCAGGCGGGTCAGCTCGTTGATCGGGTAGCCGAAGTTGATCCCGCCACCGAAGGAGTCGGTGGAGTAGGTCGAGATGTCGGAATCCTCGTAGTCGGTCTCGCGGTAGAAGAGGTTGTAGCCGCGGGAGATGCCGTCGAGGGTCCAGTAGGGATCGGTGAAGCCGAAATTGAGGCTGGTGTAGGTGTCGCTGCGCTGGGCGCCGATGTTGACGCGATTGCCGGTGCCCAGGAAGTTGTTCTGGGAGAGCGAGGCGCCGTAGATCACCCCGGCGCTCTGGGAGAAGCCGATGCTCGCCGAGATCGAGCCCGAGGGCTGCTCCTCCACCGTATAGGTGACGTCGAGCTTGTCGGGCTGGCCGGCCACGGGCCGCGTCTCGACGTCGACCTGCTTGAAGAAGCCCAGGCGCTCCAGGCGCTGCTTCGAGCGACTGATCGACTCGGTGGAGGCCGGCGCGCCCTCCATCTGGATCATCTCGCGGCGCAGCACCTCGTCCTGGGTGGTGGTGTTGCCGGTGAACTCGATGCGCCGCACGTAGGCGCGTCGGCCGGGCTCGACCCGGAAGACCAGGTCCACGGTATCGCCGGAGGTCGCGACCTCGGGAATCCCGTCGACGTTGGCGAAGGCGAAGCCCTCGGCACCGAGCCGCGAGCGCAGGGCCTCCGTGGAGGCGGTGACGTCGCTGCGCGAGAAGATCTCGCCGCTCTCGACCTCCAGCAGCTCCCGGGCCTCGCGCTCGGCGATGCGCAGGTCGCCGGAGAAGCGGATGTCGCCGAGCCGATACTGGCGGCCCTCGTCGATGTTCACGGTGACGAAGATCTTTGACTTGTCGGGGCTGATCGAGACCTGGGAGGACTCGATGGCGAAGTTCACGTAGCCGCGATCCAGGTAGAAGGAGCGCAGCCGCTCCAGATCGCCGGCCAGGGCCTCCCGGGAGTACTCGTCGCTGGAGAACCAGCCGAAGAACCAGCCCGGGGAGTCCTCGAGTTCGAAGAGCTCGCGCAGGCGCTCGTCCTCGAAGTCGCGATTGCCGACGATGTTGATCTGGCGGATCTTGGCGACCGCGCCCTCGTCGATGTCGATGTTGACCTGGACCTGCCCCTCGCCCACCTCCTCGACGGAGGTCTCGATGCGGGCGCTGTAGCGACCCTGGGACTGGTAGACGCCCTCCAGCTCACGCTGGATCTCCTCGAGGGTGGAGAGCTGCAGGACCTGTCCCTCGTTGAGGCCGGCCTGCTTAAGGCCGTCGCGCAGATCCTCGTCGGGAATCTGGCTGTTGCCCTCGATCTCGAGCCGCGCCAGCGTCGGCCGCTCGACCACCTGGATGATCAGCACGTCGCCCTCGCGGGCGAGGCTCACGTCCTCGAACAGGCCGGTGGCGAAGAGCTCGCGGGCCGCCTCGGCAAGTTCGCGCTCGTCGACCCGGTCGCGCGCCGTGACGGGGAAGGCGTTGAACACGGAGGCAGGAGAGACACGCTGCAGTCCTTCCACCCTGATGTCGGAAACGTCAAAGGGATCCGCCAGTGCCGTCTGGGCACCGGCAAGCAGCAGCGCCGCCAGTCCGATGGTCTTGATTTTCATGCAATCGATTCGCTCGCGTTGGTCTGCCGTCCGGTCCAGACAGGCACCTTATACATTTGTCATGGCCACTGACAAGCCGGCGCCCGGCTACCAGAGCCGCATCAGGTCGAAATAGAGCGCCATCAGCATCAGGGTGCCAACCAGGGCCAGACCGATGCGCAATCCCACCGCCTGGGCCTGCTCGGAGACCGGACGACCGCGCACCACCTCGACGAAGTAATAGAGCAGGTGGCCGCCATCGAGCACCGGGATCGGCAGCAGGTTCAGCACCCCGAGGCTGATCGAGAGGTAGGCCAGGAAGCTGACGAAGCTCTCGAAGCCGCTGCGCGCGGAATCGCCGGCGATGCGGGCGATGGTGATCGGGCCGGAGAGGTTGGACGGCGAGATCAGGCCCACCACCATCTTGCGAATGGCGCCCAGGGTCAGCACCGTCATCTCACCGGTGCGAGCAAGCGACTCGCCGACGGCGGCCAGCGGCCCATAGCGGATCTCGCGGCGATACTCCTCGGGCCAGGCGACGGGCTCGGCACCGGCGCCGATATAGCCGATGGCCTCCCCCGCCTCCTGCGGGCGACGCCGGGGCGTGAGGGAGAGGGTGCGCCGCTCGCCGTCACGGCGCACCGCGACCTCGAGGGTCTCGCCGGGGCTTGCGCGCACGCGATCGACGAAGGCCATCCAGTCGGCCACCGGCTCGCCGTTCACCGCCACCACCTCGTCGCCGGCCCGCAGGCCGGCCTCGGCGGCGGCCTCGCCCTCGACCACCTGGCCGAGCACCGCCGGGATCATCGGTCGCCAGGGCGTCACGCCCAGGGTCGTCAATGGCTGCGGCGGATCCTGACGCACCAGCCAGTCCTCGACCGGCAGTCGATAGGTCCGGGGCGTGGCGGTGGCATCGTCGCGCGCCGCCACCTCGAGCGCGCCGCTCTCGCCGATGGCCGACACCAGCTTGAGGTTGATCTCCTCCCAGGAGCGCACCGCCGCGCCCTGCACCGCGGTGATCTCCTGACCCGGCGTGAGCCCCCCCTGGCTCGCCGGGGAGTCGGGCGTGACGCTGCCGACCACCGGCGCCACCGTGGTGGTGCCTGCCACGAACAGCGCCCAGTAGGCGACGATGGCCAGCAGGAAGTTGGCCAGGGGGCCCGCGGAGACCACGGCGATGCGCTGCCAGACGGTCTTGTTGTTGAAGGCGAGGTGCCGCTCGGCGGGGTCGACGGGGCCCTCGCGCTCGTCGAGCATCTTCACGTAGCCGCCCAGCGGGATGGCGGCCACCGCGAACTCGGTGCCGTGGCGATCCCGGCGCGACCAGAGCGGTTTGCCGAAGCCCACCGAGAAGCGCAGCACCTTGACGCCGCAGCGCCGCGCGACCCAGAAGTGGCCGAACTCGTGAAAGGTGATCAACAGGCCGAGTACCACGATGACGGCCAGCACGTTCTGGATCAGGCCCACGGCAGTCTCCTTGCAGTCAACAGCGTCATGGCGCGCGCCTCATTGCCGCGCCAGCCAGTCATGGGCCGCCTGCCGGGCGAGGGCATCGGCCGCGAGCACGGTCTCGAGATCGCGCACGGCCTCGACCGGACGCGCCTCGCGCACCCGCGCCACCAGTTCGCCGATGCCGGTGAAGCCGAGGCGGCCATCGAGGAAGGCCTCCACCGCCACCTCGTTGGCGGCATTGAGCACCGCCGGCGCCGTCCCTCCGGCCGCCATGGCCTCGCGGGCCAGGCGCAGGCAGGGGAAAGCAGATTCGTCGGCGGGCTCGAAGTCGAGCCGCGCGACCTGGAAGAGGTCCAGCGCCTCGACGCCGGCCTCGATGCGCTCCGGCCAGGCGAGCCCGTAGGCGATCGGCGTGCGCATGTCCGGGTTACCCAACTGGGCGATCACCGAGCCGTCGCTGTAGGCGGCCATCGAGTGGATCACGCTCTGCGGATGCACCACCACCTGCACCTGATCGGGGCGGGCATCGAAGAGCCAGCACGCCTCGATCAGCTCGAGCCCCTTGTTCATCAGGCTGGCGCTGTCCACCGAGATCTTGCGTCCCATCGACCAGTTGGGATGGGCGCAGGCCTGATCGGGGGTCACCGAGGCGAGATCGGCCGCCGTCCAGCCGCGAAAGGGGCCGCCGGAGGCGGTCAGCAGCAGCTGCGTCACCCCATGACGCGCCAGGCCGCCGCGATGTTCGACGGGTAGACACTGGTAGATGGCATTATGTTCGGAATCGATGGGCAGCAGGGTGGCGTCGTGGCGCGCGACCGCGTCCATGAACAGCGCCCCGGACATCACCAGGGCCTCCTTGTTGGCCAGCAGCACCCGCTTGCCGGCCCGCACGGCGGCGAGCGTCGGCAGCAGGCCGGCGGCGCCGACGATGGCCGCCATCACGGTGTCCACCTCGGCGGCCTCGGCCACCTCGACCAGAGCCTCGGCCCCGGCACGTACCTCGGTGGCGAGCCCCGCCTCGCCCAGGCGTGCGCGCAGCCAGGCGGCATCCCGCTCGGTGTCGAGCACCGCCAGGGCCGGCCGGTGGACCCGGCACTGGGCCAGCAGCGCCTCCCGGGAGCGATGGGCGGTCAGCGCATGCACCCGGTAGCGTTCCGGGTGGCGAGCGAGCACCTCCAGGGTGCTGGTGCCGATGGAGCCGGTCGCGCCCAGCACGGTCACCCGGCGCGGCATCACAGCACGCCTCCCTGCAGCAGGGCGAACAGCGGCACCGCGGCGGTCAGGCTGTCGATGCGATCGAGCACCCCGCCGTGGCCCGGCAGCAGCCGGCTGGAGTCCTTGATGCCGCGATGGCGCTTGAGCATGCTCTCGAGCAGATCGCCCAGCACCGAGGCGAGCGCCACCACCAGAGTCGCCGCCAGCAGCGCCAGGCCGGAAGCGAGGCCGAGGCCCTGCCAGACGGCGAAGACGATCGCCAGCACGGCGGTGACCGCGAGCCCCCCGGCCACGCCCTCACGGGTCTTGCCGGGGCTGACGGCGGGCGCCAGCTTGCGACGGCCGAACGCCTTGCCGACGAAGTAGGCGCCGATGTCGGCGCCCCACACCAGCAGCAGCACGAAGAGCAGCCAGACGGCACCGCTCTCGCGCAGCACGTTGAAGCCGACCCAGGTGGGCAGCAGCACCCAGAGCCCCATGGCCAGGCGCATACCGGTCGATTGCCACTGCGCGAGGCGATCGGGATAGCCGGTCACCCAGTAGAGGTTGACCAGCCAGCCCAGCGCGCCGAGCCACAGCGGCCAGGTGGCCCCGGCCGCGCCACTCGACCAGCACAGCGCGATCAGCACGGCGAGGCCGGCCACCGGCCACAGGCGCCGCGCCGGCGCGGCGATGCCGGCGAGGTTGGCCCACTCCCAGGCGCCGAGCAGCACGATGGCCGCGGTGAAGAGGCCGAAACCCCCGCCCTCGAGGCCGAACAGGCCGAACAGGGCCAGGGGGGCCAGCCAGGCCGCGGTGATGATGCGTTGTCTGAGCACGTGGTTACTCCCCCTGCTGCGCCTCGAGCTGCTCATCGGTCATGCCGAAGCGCCGCTGGCGGCCCTGGTAATCGGCCAGGGCACGATCGAAGGCCTCGCCGTCGAAGTCCGGCCACAGCACGGGCGTGAAATGAAGCTCGGCGTAGGCCATCTGCCAGAGCAGGAAGTTGGAGATACGCTGCTCGCCGCTGGTGCGGATGCAGAAGTCCACCGGGGCGTCGCCGGCCAGGCTCACCGCCTCGTCCATGGCCTGCTCGTCGATCGCCTCGGGGGCGAGCTCGCCGGCGGCGACCCGCTCGGCCAGGCGACGCGCGGCGCAGGCGATGTCCCAGCGCCCGCCGTAGTTGGCCGCGATCACCAGGTGCAGGCCGGTATTGTCGCGGGTCAGCGCCTCGGCGCTCTCGATGTGCTTCTGGATCGAGGCGGAAAAGCCGCTGCGCTCTCCGATCACCGAGAGGCGTATGCCGTGGCGGTGGAGCTTCTTGACCTCGCGCTGGAGCGCCATCAGGAAGAGCTCCATCAGGGCGTTGACCTCGCTGGGAGGACGCTTCCAGTTCTCGCTGGAGAAGGCGAACAGGGTGAGGGTCTCGATGCCGCGCTCGGCAGCGCGGCGAATGACGGCACGCACCGCCTCGACGCCGGCGTGGTGGCCGCGGATGCCGGACAGGCCGCGAGCCTTCGCCCAGCGGTTGTTGCCGTCCATGATGATCGCGACATGGCGCGGCAGCGGGGCCTCGGAGGCGGCAGAGCCGCGGGGGGAGTGCGGTGACGTCATGATGTCTCGCATGGCGGGTAAGAGCATGAAGGCCGACGAGCCGCGAGCCGAGGGCCCGCGGCTCGCCGAGGGGCGTTCCGTCGCCGTCGGCGCTCGCCAGCGCCGATCGCCGTCCTCAGACCTGCATCAGGTCGTGTTCCTTGGACTCCAGCGCCTTGTCGATCTCGGCGACGATGCTGTCGGTCAGCTTCTGGATCGCATCCTCGGCCTGGCGCTGCTCGTCCTCGGTGATCTCCTTCTCCTTGAGCAGCGACTTGATGTCGCCGTTGGCGTCGCGGCGCACGTTGCGCACCGCCACCCGGGCGTGCTCGGCCTCGGAGCGCGCCTGCTTGATGTAGCCCTTGCGCGTCTCCTCGGTCAGCATCGGCATCGGCACGCGAATCACGTTGCCGGCGCTGGCCGGGTTGAGGCCCAGATCGGAGGTCATGATGGCCTTCTCGATCTTCGGCACCATGCTCTGCTCCCAGGGCACCACGCTCAGGGTGCGGGCGTCCTCGACGTTGACCGAGGCCACCTGGTTGAGCGGCATCTGGCTGCCGTAGTACTCGACGGTCACCGCATCCAGGATGCTGGGATGCGCCCGACCGGTACGGATCTTGTTGAAGTTGGAGTGAAGGGCCTCGAGGCTCTTCTTCATGCGGCTTTCCGCATCCTTCTTGATGTCGTCGATCACTGTCTCACCCTCTGTCAATCAGCGTGCCTTCCTTGCCACCCACCACCAGGTTCAGCAGGGCGCCCGGCTTGTTCATGTTGAAGACCCGCACCGGCATGTCATGGTCCCGCACCAGGCAGATAGCGGTCAAATCCATCACGCCGAGCTTCTGGTCGAGCGCATCATCATAGGACAGCTGCTCGTACTTGACCGCATCGGCGTACTTGACGGGGTCCTTGTCGTAGACGCCGTCCACCTTGGTGGCCTTGACCACCACGTCGACGTCGATCTCGATGCCGCGCAGGCAGGCCGCGGAATCGGTGGTGAAGAAGGGGTTGCCGGTACCGGCCGAGAACATCACCACGTCACCGGAGGTCAGGTAGCGAATGGCGGTGCGGCGATCGTAATGCTCCACCACGCCGCTCATCGGAATCGCCGACATCACCCGCGAGCGGATGTTGGAGCGCTCCAGGGCGTCGCGCATGGCCAGGGCGTTCATCACCGTGGCCAGCATGCCCATGTGGTCGCCGGTGACGCGATCCATGCCCGCCTCGTGCAGGGCGGCGCCGCGGAACAGGTTGCCGCCGCCGACCACGATGCCGACCTGGACGCCGATGCCCACCAGCTGGCCGATCTCCAGCGCCAGGCGATCCAGCACCTTGGGGTCGATGCCGAAGTCGGCATCTCCGGTGAGCGCCTCACCGGACAGCTTGAGCAGGATACGCTTGTACTTGGACACCTCGGAACGGGATTTCTCGGGCTTGCTGGGGGCGGGTTGATCGGCGCTGGTCATGGGATGTCTCCGGAATTCTCGACGCATGGGACCTGGTGGGGTGGCCGGATCTACCGGCCGGATACGCGATGGCGTGCGCTCGCGCGCACGCCATCGTCACTCTGGAACCTGCGACCTTAGCTGCGCTTGGCCTGTTCCATCACTTCCGTGGCGAAGTCGACCTCTTCCTTCTCGATGCCCTCGCCCACTTCGAAGCGGGTGAAGCCGATCACTTCGCCGCCAGCGGCCTTGGCGAACTCGGCCACGGTCTGGTCCGGGTTCTTGACGAAGGCCTGCTGGGTCAGGCTGTTCTCGGCCAGGTACTTCTTCAGGCGGCCCTGAACCATCTTCTCGGCGATCTGCTCGGGCTTGCCGGCCATGTCCGGCTGGGCCAGGATGATCGCCTTCTCGGCGTCCAGCTGCTCCTGAGGCATGTCCTCGGGATGCGCCACGGTCGGGTTGATGGCGGCGACGTGCATGGCAACGTCACGGGCCGTCTCGGCGTTGCCGCCCTTGAGCACGGTCAGCACGCCGATGCGGCCACCGTGGACGTACTCGCCGACCAGGTTGCCATCGCCGGCCTCGATCACGACGCAGCGACGCACGCCGATGTTCTCGCCGATCTTCTGCACCAGCTGCTCGCGCGCGGTCTCGAGCTCACCGTCCATCACGGCGGCCACGTCTTCGCTCTTGGCGGCGAAGAAGGCGTCGGCGATCTTCTTGGCGAAGGCCGTGAAGTTCTCGTCACGGGCGACGAAGTCGGTCTCGGAGTTGATCTCGACCATCACGCCGTAGCTGCCGTCCTCGGCCACACGGGTGACCACGGCGCCTTCGGCGGCGGTACGGCCGGCCTTCTTGGCGGCCTTGAGGCCGGAGTTCTTGCGCAGGTTCTCGATCGCCTGCTCGATGTCACCATCGGTCTCGGTGAGTGCCTTCTTGCACTCCATCATGCCGAGCCCGGTACGCTCGCGCAGTTCCTTGACCTGGGAGGCGCTGATAGCTGCCATGGTAGTGTCCTCTGAATGGTTCGACCTGGAATAATAGCGGGGAAGAAGAGAGAAAAGGGGGCCTGGGCCCCCTTGCGCCTGTCCGGCGAGCCGTCACCGAAGTGACGGCAGACGGGCCGGCCCAGGCGGGCCGACGATCACTCGGCGGCGGCGTCGCTCTGGCTCTCTTCGGCTTCGGTCACTTCGACGAACTCGTCGGGACGACCTTCCTTCGCACGGGCGCAGGCGTCGGCGACGGCCTTGACGTAGATCTGGATGGCGCGGATGGAGTCATCGTTGCCCGGGATCACGTAGTCGACGCCATCGGGGTTGGAGTTGGTGTCCACCACGCCGATGACCGGGATACCCAGCTTGTTCGCCTCGTTGATGGCGATGCGCTCGTGATCGACGTCGATCACGAACAGGGCATCGGGCAGGCCGCCCATTTCCTTGATACCGCCCACGGACCGCTCGAGCTTGTCCTGCTCGCGGGTCGCCATCAGCACTTCCTTCTTGGTCAACTTCTCGAAGGTGCCGTCCTCGTGCATGGTCTCGAGGTCACGCAGGCGCTTGATGGAGACGCGGATGGTCTTGTAGTTCGTCAGCATGCCGCCGAGCCAGCGGTGGTTGACGAACGGCTGACCGACGCGGTTAGCCTCTTCCTTGATGATCTTGCTCGCGCTGCGCTTGGTGCCGACGAACATGATCTTGTTGTTGGCCGCTGCCATCTTCTCGACCACGTCGATGGCCTCGTTGAGGGCCGGCAGGGTGTGCTCGAGGTTGATGATGTGAATCTTGTTGCGGGCGCCGAAGATGTACTTGCTCATCTTCGGGTTCCAGTACTTGGTCTGGTGACCGAAGTGAGCACCTGCTTTGAGCAGGTCACGCATGTTGACGTGTGCCATGGATGACTCCTGAAAAATCGGGTTAGGCCTCCACGCACCCCATGGATCCGACCGTCGCGTCATCGAGGATGGCCACGACAGCACCCGGGACCATGTGCCGGTGCATGTGTGTTTTCAAGGCATTGCGTTGATTGTCGCGCCTCCCCGTGGCTCGCCGAGGTGCCGAAGTCTCGACCAAGCTCCGCGATTGCAGGAAAGCGCGCAGCTTTATACCATGGATGACCTCCAAGATGAAGTCGCCCGTTGTCCGTCCCTGCCGTTTCCGGGCGGCCCCACCCCTGATTCGAGATTCCATGAACGTACCCATCAAGACGCCCGACGAGATCGAGAAGATGCGCGAGGCCGGTCGTCAGGCCGCCAGCGTGTTCGAGATGATCATCCCGCACGTGAAGGCCGGCGTGAGCACCGGCGAGCTCGACCGGCGCTGCCACGACTTCATCGTCGACGAGCTCGGCTCGACCCCGGCGCCGCTCAACTATCACGGCTTCCCCAAGTCGATCTGCACCTCGATCAACCACGTGGTCTGCCACGGCATCCCCGATGACGCCAAGAAGCTGAAGAAAGGCGACATCATGAACATCGACATCACCGTGAAGACCGCCGACGGCTATCATGGCGACTCGAGCATGATGTTCATCGTCGGCGAGAGCATCCAGGGCGAGCGCCTGTGCCGCGTCACCCAGGAGTGCCTCTACCGCAGCATGGCCCTGGTCCGCCCGGGCGCGCGCCTCTCGGAGCTGGCCCGCGCCATCCAGTCCCACGCCGAGGAGAACGGCTACTCGGTGGTGCGCGACTTCTGCGGCCACGGCATCGGCGCCGGCTTCCACGAGGACCCGCAGATCCTGCACTACGACGGCTACGCCCCCGAGGCCGACATCGCCCTCGAGGAGGGCATGTGCTTCACCATCGAGCCGATGATCAACGTCGGCGGCCACCAGACCAAGGTGCTGCGCGACGGCTGGACGGCCGTGACCAAGGACAAGAGCCTCACCGCCCAGTGGGAGCACACGCTGCTGGTCACCGCGACGGGGGTCGAGGTGCTGACCGCCCGCAGCGACGAAGACCTCTCCTTCCTCGACCGCTGAGTCGACGCCATGCTGCTGCACCACTATCGCTTCACGCCCGACGAGAGCCTCTTCGACGTCGAGGCCTTCCGGGCCGAACTCGCCGGCGAGCGCTCCCCCATCGCCCCCTTCAAGGCGGCGCTGCGGGGCATCCAGGCCCGCCTCGACGAGCGCTTCCGCGCCGGGGCCGACATCCGCGATCTGGTGCACGGCCGGGCCTGGTGCCTGGACCGCCTGCTGGCCATCGCCTGGGAGCAGCATGACTGGCCCGGCGATGGCGTGGCGCTGCTCGCCGTGGGCGGCTACGGCCGCGGCGAGCTGCACCCCCACTCCGACGTCGACCTGCTGCTGCTGCTCGAGGAGGACGACGACACGCCCTTCCGGGAGGCGCTGACCGCCTTCATCACCTTCCTGTGGGACATCGGCCTGGAGATCGGCCACAGCGTGCGCTCGCTCGCCGACTGCGAGCGCGAGGCCGACGCCGACGTGACGGTGATCACCAACCTGCTCGAGACCCGCACCCTGGCCGGCCCCGAACGGCTGCGCGAGGCGATGCAGGCACGGCTCGCCACCGACCGGCTGTGGCCGGCGGACCGCTTCTTCGAGGCCAAGTGGCAGGAGCAGATCAGCCGCCACTACCGCTACAACAACTCCGAGTACCACCTCGAGCCCAACATCAAGAGCTCGCCCGGCGGGCTGCGCGACATCCAGATGATCGGCTGGGTGGCCAAGCGCCACTTCGATACCCAGCGCTACGAGGACCTGGTCGCCGGCAGCTTCATGAACGATGCCGAGCTGCGCATCCTGAGCCAGGGCCAGGCCTTCCTGTGGCAGGTGCGCTACGCGCTGCACATGCTCACCGGCCGGGCCGAGGATCGACTGCTGTTCGACCACCAGCGCACCATCGCCGAACTGTTCGGCTTCCGCGACACCCCGGAGCGGCTGGCCGTCGAGCAGTTCATGAAGCGCTACTACCGCCATGTCACGGCGCTGGCCGGGCTCAACGACATGCTGCTGCAGCACTTCGACGAGGCGATCCTGCACGCCGGCCAGGTGCTGCCCACGGTGCCGCTCAACGAGCGCTTCGAGATCAAGGGCAGCTACATCCAGGCCCGCTCGCGCCACGTCTTCCGCAAGCGCCCCTCGGCGCTGCTCGAGCTCTTCCTGCTGATGGCCGAGCACCCGGAGATCGAGGGGGTGCGCGCCGCCACCATCCGCCTGCTCCGCGACCACCGCCACCAGATCGACGATCTCTACCGCGACGACCTGCGCCACCAGAGCCTGTTCATGGCCCTGCTGCGCTCCGGCGGCAACGTCGCCCGCCAGCTCAGGCGCATGAACCGCTACGGCCTGCTCGGCAAGTACCTGCCGGAGTTCGGCCAGGCCGTGGGGCTGATGCAGCACGACCTCTTCCACATCTACACCGTGGACGCCCACACCCTGCGCCTGCTCAAGTGCATCCACGGCTTCCGCAAGCCCGAGGCCCGCGAGGAGTTCCCGGTGGCCGCCACCCTGATCCACCAGCTGCCCAAGCTGGAGCTTCTGTGGATCGCCGGGCTCTACCACGACATCGGCAAGGGCCGCGGCGGCGACCACTCGATCCTCGGCGCCCGGGATGCCGAGCGCTTCTGCGAGCGTCACGGGCTCTCGGGCCGCGACACCCGCCTGGTCAGCTGGCTGGTGGAGCACCACCTGATGATGTCGATGGTGGCCCAGAAGCGCGACATCACCGACCCCGACGTGATCGCCGAGTTCGCCCGCCTGGTCGGCGACGAGACCCGGCTCGACTACCTCTACGTGCTGACGGTGGCCGACATCAACGCCACCAACCCGACGCTGTGGAACGGCTGGCGCGCCTCGCTGCTGCGCCAGCTGCACGGCGAGACCAAGCGCGCCCTGCGCCGCGGCCTGGAGAACCCCCTGGAGCGCGACGACTGGGTGCAGGAGACCCGCAGCGAGGCCCACTCGCTGCTGGCCACGGTGGGCGCCGACATGGCCCGGGTCGACCGGCTCTGGGAGTCGCTCGGCGAGGACTACTTCCTGCAGTACGCGCCCAGCGAGATCGTCTGGCAGACCCAGGGCATCCTCGACCACGGCGACAGCCAGCTGCCGCTGATCCTGATCAACGCCCCCACCGACGACATGGCCGAGGGCGGCACCAAGGTGTTCATCCACACCCGCTCGGTGGACGACCTGTTCGCCGCCACCGCCGCCGCCATGGACCAGCTGGGGCTGTCGATCCATGACGCCCGCATCGCCACCTCGAGCAACGACTGGACGCTGAACACCTTCATCGTGCTCGACGATCACGGCCAGGCGATCCGCGACCCCGAGCGCATCGCGGCGATCCGCCGCCACCTGGTGGAGGAGCTCGACGACCCGGACGACTATCCGCAGATCGTCACCCGCCACACCCCGCGCCAGCTCAAGCACTTCCGCGTGCCCACCGAGGTCAGCATCGAGCAGGACCCGGCCAACGAGCGCACCCTGCTCGAGGTGGTCGCCCCCGACCGCCCCGGCCTGCTGGCCCGGGTGGGGCGCATCTTCATGGAACAGGACATCGCCCTGTCGGCGGCCAAGATCGCCACTCTCGGCGAGCGGGTCGAGGACGTCTTCTTCATCACCGACAAGGCCGGCGCGCCGCTCACCGATCCCGAGCGCCAGCAGCAGCTGCGCGAGCGGCTCATCGAGGTGCTCTCGGTCGCCGGATGAGCGCGCAGGGCGGTCGGCGTTTGAGGCCGCCCCGGGGCTTCCCTATAATCGACGCCCTCCCCGCCCGCGCGCCTCGGCCCGAGTGGGGCATCACCGATAACGACGCCGGCGCTCGAACGCCCAAGGCGCACCTGGACACCCATGAACCCCGACCTCGACGCCCTCAAGCCCTACCCCTTCGAGAAGCTCGCCGCCCTCCGGGCCGAAGTGACGCCGCCCGAGGGGATCGCGCCGATCTCGCTGACGATCGGCGAGCCCCAGCACGCGCCCTACGCCGCCGCGCTCCAGGCGCTCGACGACCACCGCCAGGCCTTCGCCCGCTACCCGGCCACCGCCGGCATCCCGGAGCTGCGCGGTGCCATCGCCGCCTGGGCGACCCGGCGCTTCGGCCTGTCGAGCCTCGACGCCGAGCGGCAGGTGCTGCCGGTCAACGGCACCCGCGAGGCGCTCTTCGCCTTCGTGCAGGCGGCGCTGGATCGCAGCCGCCCCGCCCGGGTGGCCATGCCCAACCCCTTCTACCAGATCTACGAGGGCGCGACCCTGCTCGCCGGCGGCCAGCCGCTCTACCTGGACTGCCGCGCCGAGACGGGCTTCCGGCCGGATCTCGAGGCGGTGCCGGCCGAGACCTGGCGCGAGGTCCAGCTGGTGTTCGTCTGCTCGCCGGGCAATCCCACCGGCGCGGTGACGCCCTTCGCGGAGTTCGAACGGCTGCTCGAACTCGCCGACGAGCATGACTTCATCATCGCCTCGGACGAGTGCTACTCCGAACTCTACCTGGACGAAGCCACCCCGCCGCCCGGGCTGCTCGAGGCCTGCGCGCGCCTGGGCCGCCACGACTACCGGCGCTGCCTGGTGTTCCACTCGCTCTCCAAGCGCTCCAACCTGCCGGGGCTGCGCTCGGGCTTCGTGGCCGGCGATGCCGACCTGATCGCCCCCTTCCGGCGCTACCGCACCTATCATGGCTGCGCCATGTCGCTGCCGCTGCAGCACGCCTCGATCACCGCCTGGAACGACGAGGCCCACGTGCGCGCCAACCGCGACGCCTACCGCGAGAAGTTCGCCGCGGTCACCGAGATCCTCGCCCCGGTGATGGACTTCCCCTCCCCCGAGGCCGGTTTCTACCTGTGGCCCGCGGTGCCGGGCGGCGACGACGAGGCCTTCGCCCGCGCCCTCTACGCCGAGGAGCACGTCGGCGTGCTGCCCGGCAGCTACATGGGACGGGCGGGACACGACGGCACGAACCCCGGCGCCGGACGCCTGCGCCTGGCCCTGGTGGCCGAGGTCGAGGCCACCGCCGAAGCTGCGCGCCGCCTGCGCCGCTTCATCGAGAGGAGCCCCCGATGCTGACGCTCTACGTGATCAAGAACTGCGACACCTGCCGCCGCGCCCGCAAGGCCCTGGACGAGAAAGGCATCCCCTTCCAGGTCCACGACCTGCGCGAGGACGGCCTCTCGGCCCCGCTGCTCGAGCACATCCTGCACCGGGTGCCGCTCCTGGAGGTGCTCAACAAGCGCAGCACCACCTGGCGCCAGCTCGACGACGAGGAGAAGGAGAACCTCGACGCCAACTCGGCCCGCGAGCTGCTGCTGGCCCACCCCACCCTGCTCAAGCGACCGCTGCTGGAGAACGGCGACGAGATCCTCGTCGGCTACCGCGACGGCGACTACGACTCACTCTAAGAGGGCGCCCCCGCCCCTCCCCACGCTTTCAGAGGACACCTCCCATGCTGAGCTTTGCACTCGGAATCGGCACCCAGAACACCCAGGGCGACTGGCTGGAGATCTACTACCCGGCCCCGCTGCTCGGCCCGGACGCGAGCCTGGTGGCCGCCGCCGCCGAGGTGCTCGACGCCCCCGACGGCAACGCCGCGGTCAGTTTCCTGCCGGAGCAGTGCGGCGCACTGGCCGGCGCGCTGCGTGACGCCGGCCATCCGGAGCAGGCCGAGCTGGCCGAGACCCTGGCGGCCAGCCAGCGTCCGCTGGTGGCGATGTTCCTCGACGTCGACGCCCCGCCCCAGAGCGCCCCGGAGGTCTATCTCAAGCTGCACCTGCTCTCCCATCGCCTGGTCAAGCCCCACGGCCTGGACCTCACCGGCATGTTCGGCCTGCTGCGCAACATCGCCTGGTCGAGCGAAGGCGCCATCGACATCGAGGAGCTGCCGGCGCGTCGCCTCAAGGCTCGCCTGGCGGGCCGCCCGCTCTCCGTGGACTGCGTCGACAAGTTCCCCAAGATGACCGACTACGTGGTGCCGACCGGGGTGCGCATCGGCGACACCGCCCGGGTGCGCCTGGGCGCCTACCTCGGCGAGGGCACCACGGTGATGCATGAAGGCTTCGTCAACTTCAACGCCGGCACCGAGGGCCCGGGCATGATCGAGGGCCGCATCTCCGCCGGCGTGATGGTCGGCAAGGGCTCGGACCTGGGCGGCGGCTGCTCCACCATGGGCACCCTCTCCGGCGGCGGCAACATGGTCATCAAGGTCGGCGAGGGCTGTCTGATCGGCGCCAACGCCGGCATCGGCATCCCGCTGGGTGATCGCTGCACCGTCGAGGCCGGCCTCTACATCACCGCCGGCGCCAAGGTCACCGTGCTCGACGACCAGGGCCAGGTCGCCGACACCGTGGCCGCCCGGGAGCTCGCCGGCCAGGACGACCTGCTGCTGCGCCGCAACTCCCAGAACGGCCGCATCGAGTGCCTCACCAACAAGAGCGCCATCGCGCTGAACGAGGCGCTGCATGCCCACAACTGAGGCCGCCGAACTCTCGCCGACCCTGGCGCTCGCCTGCGAGCTGATCCGGCGCCCCTCGGTGACGCCGGATGACCTGGGCTGCCAGGCGCTGATGATCGAGCGCCTGGAGGCGCTCGGCTTCCACATCGAGCGCCTGCCGTTCGGCGACGTGGAGAACTTCTGGGCCACCCGCGGCCACCACGGCCCGCTGCTGGCCTTCGCCGGCCACACCGACGTGGTGCCGAGCGGTCCGCACACGCACTGGGACACCCCGCCCTTCGAGCCCGTCATCGACGACGACGGCATGCTGCGGGGCCGCGGCGCCGCTGACATGAAGGGCAGCCTGGCGGCGATGGTCACCGCGGTGGAGCGCTTCGTCGCGGCCCACCCGGATCACCACGGGCGGATCGGCTTCTTGATCACCTCCGACGAGGAGGGCCCGGCGGTGGACGGCACCCGCGCCGTGGTCGAGCACCTGCGCGAGACCCACGACCGGCTCGACTACTGCATCGTCGGCGAGCCCTCCTCCACCGACCGCCTCGGCGACGTGATCAAGAACGGCCGGCGCGGCTCGCTGGGCGGCGTGCTGCACATCAAGGGCATCCAGGGTCACGTGGCCTACCCGCACCTGGCGCGCAACCCCATTCACCAGGCGATGCCCGCCCTGGACGCCCTGACCCACGAGCACTGGGACGAAGGCAACGCCTTCTTCCCGGCGACCAGCTTCCAGATCTCCAACCTCCGCTCGGGGACCGGCGCGACCAACGTCATCCCCGGCGACGTGGAGGTGGTGTTCAACTTCCGCTTCTCCACCGAGGTGACCCACGAGCAGCTCCGGGCCCGCACCGAGGCGCTGCTCGATGCCCACGGCCTCGACTACCGGCTGGACTGGACGCTCAACGGCGAGCCCTTCCTGACCGCCGAGGGCGATCTGGTCGAGGCCGCGGTGGCCGGCGTGGAGGAGGCCGTGGGCATCCGCCCGACGCTCTCCACCTCCGGCGGCACCTCCGACGGGCGCTTCATCGCCACCCTGGGCAGCCAGGTGGTCGAGCTCGGCCCCTGCAACGCCACCATCCATCAGGTCAACGAGCGGGTACGGGCCACCGATCTCGACGACCTGAGCCGGGTCTACGAGGCGATCCTCGGACGGCTCTTCGTCAACGGCACGGCGCGGCCCTGAGGCATCCATGGAATCCTATCCCGATATCGAGATCTACCTGGCCCGCGGCGACATCGCGCGCCTCGACGCCTGGCTCGCCGAGGCCATCGGGGCCGCGGCGCTGGCCCCCGCCGGCAAGCGCCAGTGGCGCACCCGCGGTGGGAAGGACGCGGCGCCGGTACCGGTGCTGCTGGTGGAGAAGGCCGCCGACGGCTTCGCCAGCCTGTGGTTCGACAGCCCCGAGACGCCCTGGGCGACGGACGCCGAGTGCGCCCGGGAGGCCGCCCGGCGGCTCGAGTGCGAGGTGCGCTGTTCGCTGGGCGGCTGGCAGCCCGGCGACGATCCGGACCGCTTCCTGCAGGTGCTGCCCGACGGCACCGAGCAACCGATCGACTGGCCCGATTCTGGTCAGTAGCCCCGACACGACAGCGCCCCGCTCAAGGCGGGGCGCTGTCGTTGGAGGCGCTGCGGGTACGCCGAGCGCAGGCGCTTCGATTTAGGTGATAACGGTGACGTCGTCGGCTTGAAGCCCCCGCTCGTTCTGGATGACGTGGTAGCGCACCTTCTGACCCTCGGCCAGGGTGCGATGTCCGCGCCCGCGGATGGCCCGGAAGTGCACGAAGACATCCTCGCCGTCGTCGCGGGTGATGAAGCCGTAGCCCTTGTTGACGTTGAACCACTTGACCTCGCCGATCTCGCGATCGTCGTCCTCGACCTCGGCCAGGTTGACCAGCTGGGGCGTCAGGGCGTTGAGCGCCAGGGTGGCAATCAGCAGCAGCAGGAAGACCGCGACCGCGGCGGCGAAATAGACCGCGGCCACGCCGCCGACCTCGAGGCTGGCAAACAGCTCACGGGACAGCACGCCGCCGGTGAGATGGACGAGCAGGGCGATCAACAGCGGCGCTGGCGCCGCCAGCAGCAGGCTGATAATACTGCAACGAAACACGACCTTTCGATTCATGGACCTGTAAAACTCTCTGGTAGTGGTGAAAGGAAGAAAGGGACCCTCATGCATGAAGGTGCCACGATGAACGGTGACACGCAGCACAAGGATTCTATCATGAGCGATGCAACGACGCCTGGCGAGCTGGCCCGCCGCCTGGAGGCCCTGGAGAGCCGGATCGCCTACCAGGAGCACTGGCTCGACACCCTGGACGAGGCCGTGGCCGGCCAGGAGCGGCGGCTCTCGCAGCTCGAGCGGATCAACGTCCTGATGCAGGAGCGGCTGCGCCACCAGCAGCGGGCTCTACAGGAGGGCGATGAGGCCGCCCCCCGCCCCGAGGACGAGCTGCCGCCGCACTACTGATCCAAGGGCAAGGAGCAAGGGGCAAGGAGCCAGGAAAGTATGGCGCCACCAAGGTGAGCGGCGCCGGGGCAGGTCGGAAGGGGGTCCTATGCCAGGGATGGCATCGGTAGCGCCCAGGGAGGGGTTCACAGCGCCCCCGAACCGGCCTGCCCCCCCGGATAAGCCGCGACATCGGGCCGGCAGGCTCACCCCCTCTGCTATAGCTCGTCGAGGTAGCGCTCGGCGTCCAGTGCCGCCATGCAGCCGGTGCCGGCGGAGGTCACGGCCTGGCGATAGACGTGGTCCATGACGTCACCGGCGGCGAATACGCCCGGCACGCTGGTGGCGGTGGCGTTGCCCTCGAGGCCGGACTGCACGCGGATGTAGCCGCCGGCCATCTCCAGCTGCCCCTCGAAGATGCCGGTGTTGGGGCTGTGGCCGATGGCGATGAACACGCCCGGCGCCGCCAGCTCCCTGGTCTCGCCGGTCTCGGTGGAGCGCAGCCGCACGCCGGTCACGCCGCTGTTGTCGCCCAGCACCTCGTCGAGGGTCTGGTTCCACTCGAGCACCACGTTGCCGCTCTCGGCCTTCTCGAAGAGCTTGTCCTGGAGGATCTTCTCGGCCCGCAGGCTGTCGCGGCGATGCACCAGGGTCACCTTCGAGGCGATGTTGGAGAGGTAGAGCGCCTCCTCCACGGCGGTGTTGCCGCCGCCCACCACCACGACCTCCTGGTTGCGGTAGAAGAAGCCGTCGCAGGTGGCGCAGGCCGAGACACCCTGGCCCATGAACGCCTGCTCGGAGGGCAGCCCCAGGTAGCGTGCACTGGCGCCGGTGGCGATGATCAGGGCGTCGCAGGTGTAGGTCCCGCCATCGCCCTTCAGGGTGTAGGGCTTCTCGCGCAGCTCGACCTCGTTGATGTGATCGAACAGCACCTCGGTGTCGAAGCGCTCGGCGTGGCGCTTCATGCGCTCCATCAGCTCCGGGCCCTGCACGCCTGCGTCATCGCCCGGCCAGTTGTCGACGTCGGTGGTGGTGGTCAGCTGGCCGCCGGCCTGGATGCCGGTGATCAGCAGCGGCTTGAGGTTGGCGCGGGCCGCATAGACGGCCGCGGTGTAGCCGGCGGGGCCGGAGCCGAGGATGATCAGGCGTTCGTGACGCGCGTCGCTCATGGAAGGACCTCGTGGAGTCGGGAATGGCACAGTGGGCTGGGCGATGCCGACGGATGGTACCGGCATGGCGCAGGCCGCTGGACGCTCGTGAAACGCGCCGGCGCCGTTGGCACTATCAACGCTTGCTAGAGCACGTCGTCGTCGCGCCCCAGCATGAGCGAATCGAGTTCGCCGCTGACCGGCGAGACCTCGATGCGCAGCTGGATCGGGGCGCAGCAGCGCGGGCAATCCTCCCAGGTGGCGTGACTGCCCTGGGAGAGATCGACCAGCAGGTCGAACGGCGTGTCGCAGTAGGGGCAATTCACCTCCCGCGACTCGAGCTGTTCCTCGTTCATTCGGCGTTCACCGCCTTTTGTGGTGTTGCAGCAATATGGAGGGCCACGTCCACCATTTCAAGGGTGCCCGGGGGCCGACGACCCCGGGCACCGCTTGAAAACGCCCTCTATCATGACCATGTAGCGAAGAGGCGCCAGGATGGTGGCCCCTACTCCCCGCGATGCGAAAGGAGGACAGACAGCATGAGCAACGACGCCCTACCGGATACCCTGGAGACGCTGGATGCCGGCGGTCATACCTACCACTTTCATAGCCTGCCCAAGGCCGCCGAGGCGCTCGGCAACATCGATCGACTGCCCAAGACGCTGAAGATCCTGCTGGAGAACCAGCTGCGCTTCGCCGATGACGAAAGCGTCGAGCGCGAGGACCTGCAGGCGCTGGTCGACTGGCAGCAGCAGGGCCACTCCGATCGCGAGATCGGCTATCGTCCGGCCCGGGTGCTGATGCAGGACTTCACCGGCGTGCCCGGCGTCGTCGACCTGGCCTCCATGCGCGCCGCGGTGGAGTCCCTCGGCGAGGATCCCGCGCGCATCAACCCGCTCTCCCCGGTGGACCTGGTCATCGACCACTCGGTGATGGTCGACAAGTTCGGCAACCCCACGGCGTTCAAGGACAACGTCGCCATCGAGATGGAGCGCAACCACGAGCGCTACGAGTTCCTGCGCTGGGGCCAGCAGGCCTTCGACAACTTCCGCGTCGTGCCCCCCGGCACCGGCATCTGCCACCAGGTGAACCTGGAGTACCTGGGCCAGACCGTGTGGACCAAGGAGCAGGACGGCAAGACCCTGGCCTACCCCGACACCCTGGTCGGCACCGACTCCCACACCACCAT
Organism: Halomonas sp. B23F22_3; assembly: GCF_043496965.1. Lineage (NCBI taxonomy): Bacteria > Pseudomonadati > Pseudomonadota > Gammaproteobacteria > Oceanospirillales > Halomonadaceae > Halomonas > Halomonas sp. B23F22_3. The sequence continues at coordinate 79,344 of NZ_JBIEKG010000004.1, read as the reverse complement.
GATCAACGGCCTGGGCGTGCTCGGCTGGGGCGTGGGCGGCATCGAGGCCGAGGCGGCCATGCTCGGCCAACCGGTCTCGATGCTGATCCCCGAGGTGGTCGGCTTCAAGCTCACCGGCAAGCTGCGCGAGGGCATCACCGCCACCGACCTGGTGCTGACCGTCACCGAGATGCTGCGCAAGAAGGGCGTGGTGGGCAAGTTCGTCGAGTTCTACGGCGACGGCCTCAAGGACCTGCCGCTGGCCGACCGCGCCACCATCGCCAACATGGCGCCGGAGTACGGCGCGACCTGCGGCTTCTTCCCGGTCGACGATGAGACCCTCACCTACATGCGCCTGACCGGCCGCGACGACGCCCAGCTGGCGCTGGTCGAGGCCTACAGCAAGGCCCAGGGCCTGTGGCGCGAGCCCGGCGACGAGCCGATCTTCAGCGACACCCTGGCGCTCGACATGAATGACGTCGAGGCGAGCCTCGCCGGCCCCAAGCGGCCCCAGGACCGGGTGGCGCTCAAGGACATGAGTGCCGCCTTCGCCAAGGTGATGGAGGACGACGGCAAGCCGCTGTCGAGCACCGAGAAGGGCAAGCTGATGTCCGAGGGCGGCCAGACCGCCGTCGGGGTCGAGGCGAGCTACGAGCATCACGACAGCCAGGACGTCGATCTCGACGGCGAGGCCTTCCGGCTGAACCCCGGCGCCGTGGTCATCGCCGCCATCACCTCCTGCACCAACACCTCCAACCCCAGCGTGATGATGGCCGCCGGCCTGCTGGCACGGAAGGCCCGCGAGAAGGGACTCGGCACCAAGCCCTGGGTCAAGACCTCCCTGGCGCCGGGCTCCAAGGTGGTCACCGACTACCTGGCCGCCGGCGGCGTGCAGGAGGACCTCGACGCGCTGGGCTTCCACCTGGTGGGCTACGGCTGCACCACCTGCATCGGCAACTCCGGTCCGCTGGCGGGCCCGATCGAGGAGGCCATCGAGACGGGCGACCTGGCCGTGGCCTCGGTGCTCTCGGGCAACCGCAACTTCGAGGGCCGGGTGCATCCGCTGGTCAAGACCAACTGGCTCGCCTCGCCGCCCCTGGTGGTGGCCTATGCGCTGGCCGGCAACGTCCAGCTCGACCTGACCCGCGAGCCGCTGGGCACCGACCGGCACGGCGAGCCGGTGTTCCTCAAGGATATCTGGCCCAGCCAGGCGGAGATCGCCGAGGCCGTGGAGCAGGTCAACACCGAGATGTTCCGCAAGGAATACGCCGAGGTCTTCGACGGCGACGAGGTCTGGAAGGCCATCGAGGTGCCGAAGAGCAAGGTCTACCAGTGGTCGACGGACTCCACCTACATCCAGCACCCGCCCTTCTTCGAGGGCATGGGGCGCACCCCCGAGGCCATCGAGGACGTCAAGGACGCCCGGGTACTCGCCCTGCTGGGTGACTCGGTGACCACCGACCACATCTCGCCGGCCGGTGCCATCAAGCCCGACAGCCCCGCCGGGCGCTACCTGCAGGAGAACGGCGTCAAGCCGGTGGACTTCAACTCCTACGGCTCGCGGCGCGGCAACCACGAGGTGATGATGCGCGGCACCTTCGCCAACGTGCGCATCAGAAACGAGATGCTCGACGGCGTGGTCGGCGGCGAGACCCGCCACGTGCCGAGCGGCGAGCAGATGGCGATCTACGATGCGGCGATGCGCTACCGCGAGGAGGGCACGCCGCTGGTGGTGATCGCCGGCAAGGAGTACGGCACCGGCTCCAGCCGCGACTGGGCGGCCAAGGGTACCCGCCTGCTCGGGGTGCGCGCGGTGCTGGCCGAGTCCTACGAGCGCATCCACCGCTCCAACCTGATCGGCATGGGCGTGGTGCCGCTGCAGTTCCCCGAGGGCGAGAGCCGCACGTCGCTGGGCCTGACCGGCGACGAAACGGTCTCCATCGAGGGGCTCGACGCCCTCACCCCGGGCGGCAAGGTCACGGTGACCATCGCCTCCGAGAAGGGCGAGAAGAAGATCGAGGCGCTGTGCCGCATCGATACGGCCAACGAGCTGGAGTACTACCGCCACGGCGGCATCCTCCACTACGTGCTGCGCAAGATGATTGGGGCGGCCTGACCCCAACGGGCGAGAGGCCGTCGGGGACAGGCCTAAGAGGGGGTCCGATGCCAAGGATGGCATCGGTAGCGCCCAGGGATGGGTTCACAGCGCCCCCTCGTGTCCTGTCGCCGAAAGAGCCCGAGCCCTGCCACCATGACGAGCAACGAAAAGGCCCCGCCGGAAAACCGGCGGGGCCTATTTCATGCCCGGAATCCGCTCAGAAGGAGCGGCGACGATAGCGACGATACTCCGGCGTCCAGCTGTTGCGCTCGATGGCCTGGCGCAGCTTGATGCCGTTGGTCTTCAGCGCCACGCCCTCGCCCTGGGCCTGGGCGGCGACGTCGAAGGCGATCGCCTTGGAGAGTTCGCGGATCTGGGAGAGCGGCGGCAGCAGCGCGCCCTTCCCTTCCTTGACCAGCGGCGCCTCGCGGGCCAGCGCCCGGGAAGAGGCCATCAGCATGGCATCGGTGACCCGCTTCGCCCCGGCCGCCACCACGCCGAGGCCGATGCCCGGGAAGATGTAGGCGTTGTTGCACTGGGCGATGGGGATGCTGCGCCCCTCGTACTCGACCGGCGCGAAGGGGCTGCCGGTGGCAACCAGGGCCTGGCCGTCGGTCCAGCGGATCACGTCCTCCGGCACCGCCTCGGCCCGCGAGGTCGGGTTGGAGAGCGGCATGATCAGCGGCATCTCGCAGTTGGCATGCATGGCGCGCACCACCTCCTCGGTGAAGATGCCCGGCATGCCGCAGACCCCGATCAGCACCGTGGGCTCGATGCGGCGCACCACCTCGAGCAGCGACTGGCCCTCCCACTCGGCCACCAGGGCCGGGTCGTGGGCGAGGCGCCCCTGGAAGTCGCGCAGCCAGGCCTGCTCGTTGGTGACCAGGCCCTCGCGATCGACCATGTAGATGCGCGAGCGCGCCTCCTTCTCGGTCAGCCCCTCGGCCTGCATGGCCACCACCACCTGCTCGGCGATGCCGCAGCCGGCGGAGCCCGCGCCCACGAACACCACCCGCTGCTGGCCGATGCCCTCGTCGCGCGCCTGGCAGGCCGCCATCAGGGTGCCCACCACCACCGAGGCCGTGCCCTGCACGTCGTCATTGAAGCAGCACAGCTCGTCGCGATAACGATCCAGCAGCGGCAGGGCGTTGGCCTGGGCGAAGTCCTCGAACTGCAGCAGCGCATTGGGCCAGCGGCGCTTCACGGCGGTGATGAACTCCGCCATGAAGGCATCGTACTCCTCCTGGGAGACCCGCCGGTGGCGCCAGCCCATGTACATGGGGTCGTCGAGCAGCGCCTGGTTGTTGGTGCCCACGTCGAGCATGATCGGCTGGGTATAGGCCGGGCTGATGCCGCCGCAGGCGGTGTAGAGCGCCAGCTTGCCGATGGGGATACCCATGCCGCCGATGCCCTGGTCGCCGAGCCCCAGGATGCGCTCGCCGTCGGTGACCACGATCACCTTGACGTTGTCCTTGGTGGAGCTCCTGAGGATGTCATCCATGCGATCGCGGTCGGGATAGGCGATGAAGAGACCGCGGTGGTTGCGGTAGATGTTGGAGAACTCCTCGCACGCCTTGCCGACGGTGGGGGTGTAGATGATCGGCAGCATCTCCTCGAGGTGCTCGGAGACCAGCCGGTAGTAGAGGGTCTCGTTGTCATCCTGGATGGCGCGCAGGTAGATGTGCTTGTCGAGGTCGTTCTGGCACTGGCTGTACTGCCGATAGGCCCGTTCCGCCTGCTCCTCGATGGTCTCCACATTCTGCGGCAACAGCCCGATCAGGTTGAATTCCAGTCGCTCCTCACGCGTGAAGGCGCTGCCCTTGTTGAGCAGCGGCATCTCGAGCAGCGGTGGACCGGCATAGGGAATGTAGAGGGGACGCTTGTGTTCGATGGTCATCTCTCGCCTCGATAGGGTGACTGGAACGGGCCGTTGGCGCTCTCCCGGCGCCATTGGCGACACTCTACCACGCCCGAAAAGACGACGCCCCGACCGGGGCCGGGGCGCCTGAGATGTCGATGACCGCGAAGCTCAGCAGCCCTTCGCCGTCGCGACCCGAGCGGCAGGCCCCGAGAAGAAGAAGGGCCGCAGCTTCACCCCGAGCATGTTGCCGGCGAAGGCCGCCACCAGCCACACCCAGCCGTGCAGGCTGCCGGAGGCGATGCCACCGAAGTAGGCGCCGATGTTGCAGCCGAACGCCAGGCGAGCCCCGTAGCCCAGCAGGATGCCGCCGATCACCGCGGCGACCACGGAGCGCGCGGGGATGCGCAGGTTGGGGGCGAACTTGCCGGCCAGCGACGCCGCCACCAGGGCGCCGACCATGATGCCGACGTTCATCACCGTGGTGATGTCGCCCCACACGCTGGCCTCCAGCGCCCTGGCGTTCCACGAGGCCTGCCAGTAGCCCCACTGGCCGACGTCGCCGCCCAGCCACTCGAAGCCCTTGGCGCCCCAGAGGGCGAAGGCCGAGGTCACCCCCCAGGGACGCCCGGCGAGCGACAGGGTCGCGAAGTTGAGCAGCGCCAGCGCCACGGCGCCGGCCAGCAGTGGCCAGGGGCCGGTGAGCCAGCGCCGGTTGCCGACGTCGATCCGCGGCGCCTGCTCCAGCTGGCCGTGGCGGCGACGCTCCATCACCACGGTCAGCGCCGCGATGGCGGCGAACAGCGCCAGGCTGATGGCGATGCCGCCGCCGGCGCCGGCGCTCTTCACCAGCGAGACCGGCTGGAAGGCCGGCAGGCTCTGCCACCAGCTGAAATGGGCCGTGCCGATCACCGAGCCGACCACGAAGAACAGCAGGGTGATCAGCATGCGGGCGTTGCCGCCGCCGGCGGTGAACAGGGTGCCGGAGGCGCAGCCGCCGCCCAGCTGCATGCCGATGCCGAACAGGAAGGCGCCGACGACCACCGATACGCCGATCGGCGCCACGAAGCCGTAGACGGACTGGCCGAACAGGCTGCCGGCCGAGAGCGCGGGGAAGAAGAGCGCCACGGCGATGGCCAGCATCACCATCTGCGCGCGCAGGCCGCGGCCGCGACGCTCGGTGATGAAGACCCGCCAGGCGGCGGTGAAGCCGAAGGCGGCGTGGTAGAGCACCATGCCGAGCAGTCCGCCCACCACCATCAGTGCGCCCAGCCGGGCGCCGAAGGCGCTGCCCACGGCCAGCGCCCCCAGCAGCAGGCCGGCGGCGGCGAGAAGCGGCAGGGTCAGGCGGGAACGCCGGATCAGGGCGACATCACTCATGGGGGAATCCTCCGGATGCATCCGGGTCAGCGGTCGGGGTAGAGCGCAGCCTAACGAATCCGGAGCAGAACATGAAATCATCGTATGGATGGTTTTCATGCGATCCGGCAATAAAAGGGCCGGACTCCCCCGGGAGTCCGGCCTGTGGCCCGCGCGACGTCGCTCGGTCGACGTTTAGACGAAGCGGCCGAGGCCCGCCGCCTGCCGCAGGCGGTCCATGAAGGGCGCCGCCTCGGCGCGGGCCCGCTCGGCGCCCTGGAGCAACACCCGCTCGATATGGCCGGGATCCTCCATCAGCCCCTGATAGCGCTCGCGGGGCTCGCGCAGCTGCTCGTTGAGCAGCTCGAAGACGCGGTTCTTGGCCTCGCCCCAGCCGATGCCGTTGGCGTACTCGGTGCGCATGGCCTCGGTCTCGTCGGCCGTCGCGAAGGCCGCGAAGATCTGGAACAGCGTGCAGCCCGCCGGGTCCTTGGGCTCGCCGGGCTCCAGGGAGTTGGTCTTGATCTTGCGCACCAGCTTCTGGAGCTTCTTCTCGGAGACGAACAACGGGATGGTGTTGTTGTAGCTCTTGGACATCTTGCGCCCATCGAGCCCGCCCAGCACCTCGACCCGCTCATCCACCACCGCCTCGGGCTGGGTGAAGTACTGCCCCTTGTAGAGGTGGTTGAAGCGTCCGCCGATGTCGCGCGCCATCTCGATGTGCTGGATCTGGTCGCGTCCCACCGGCACCTTGTGGGCGTTGAACATCAGGATGTCCGCCGCCATCAGCACCGGGTAGCCGAACAGCCCCATGGTGATGCCCTTGTCCGGGTCCTGGTTGCCGGCGGCCTCGTTCTCGGCCACCGCCGCCTTGTAGGCGTGGGCGCGATTCATCAGGCCCTTGGCGCAGACGCAGGAGAGCATCCAGGTCAGCTCCGGGATCTCCGGCACGTCCGACTGGCGGTAGAAGATGGCGTTGTCGGTATCCAGGCCCAGCGCCAGCCAGGTGGCGGCGATCTCCAGGCGCGACTCCTGCACCCGCCGCGGATCCTGGCACTTGATCAGCGCATGCAGGTCGGCGAGGAAGTAGTAGGACTGGACGGTCGGATCCTGGCTCGCGGCGATGGCGGGCTTGATCGCCCCCACGTAGTTGCCGAGATGAGGGGTGCCGGTGGTGGTGATGCCGGTGAGGACACGGGTCTTGTCGGACGATGCGGTCATGAAAGCGGGACTCTGCTGACTCTCGAATGGCCGCTATGGTAACGCGAGGCCCCGATCAAGGCGACCGGGGCCAGTCGTGTCGACCCGCAGGGGCGCGGGTCAGCGCGGAGGTCCTTTTCCAGGGAAGGAAAAGGTAGCGCCCAAGGAGGGGTTCACAGCGCCTCCGCAATGGCCCGGCGCCCCGGAGGCGCGCTTCCTGCGACGCTTCGCCCTGTCCTCGGCGCCGCTCGCGCTGCCGGCACCGAACGGTCAGGGGCTCTCTTACTTGACCAGGCTGGCGGGATCGACGCTCTCGAGGCCGAAGGCGTCCGCCACCGCCTGGTAGGTGACCTGGCCGTCATGGACGTTGAGGCCGGCGGCGAAGTGCGGGTCGTCGGCCAGGGCCTTCTGCCAGCCCTTGTCGGCCAGCGCCCGCACGAACGGCAGGGTGGCGTTGGTCAGCGCCTGGGTGGAGGTGCGCGCCACGGCGCCCGGCATGTTGGCCACGCAGTAGTGCACCACGCCGTCGACGATGTAGGTCGGCTCGGCGTGGGTGGTGGGCCGGCTGGTCTCGAAGCAGCCCCCCTGGTCGATCGCCACGTCCACCAGCACGCTGCCCGGCTTCATCTCGGCGAGCATCGCGCGGGTGATCAGCTTGGGCGCGGCGGCACCGGGAATCAGCACGGCGCCGACGATCAGGTCGCACTCACGCACCGCCTCGTCGATGGCGTCGGCGGTGGAGAAGACGGTCTTCATGCGCCCCTGGTAGCGGTCGTCCAGGGTCTCGAGACGCGGGATGGAGGTGTCGAGCACCGTGACCTCGGCACCCAGGCCCAGCGCCATGCGGGCGGCGTTCTCGCCCACCACGCCGCCGCCGATCACGGCCACCTTGGCCGGAGCCACGCCGGGCACGCCGGGCAGCAGCACGCCGGCCCCGCCCTGAGCCTTCTCCAGGCTGTGGGCGCCGGCCTGCACGGCCATACGGCCGGCCACGGTGCTCATCGGCGCCAGCAGCGGCAGCCCGCCCTGACGATCGGTGACGGTCTCGTAGGCGATACAGGTGGCGCCGCTTTCCATCAGGCCGCGGGTCAGGGTCTCCTCGGCAGCCAGGTGCAGGTAGGTGAAGAGCGTCTGCCCCTTGGTAAGCCGGGCGACCTCCTCGGCCTGGGGTTCCTTGACCTTGAGGATCAGCTCGGCCTCGCTCCAGACCTTCGCCACATCGGCCTCGAGGCGAGCCCCGGCGGCCTCATAGGCGGCGTCATGGAAGCCGGCGCCCTCGCCGGCCCCGGCCTGCACGGTGACCGTGTGGCCACGGCCGACCAGCTCCCGGGCCCCCGAGGGGGTCAGGGCGACGCGGTACTCGTGGTTCTTGATTTCCTTGGGCACGGCGATCTGCATGGCACGCTCCTGCGTTGGGTGACGGAATCGGTGTTCCCCCATTACAGCACAGGCAGTCGATACACGAAGAGTCCACGCAGAAGAACAAAAAGGATGAGTAGACACCGGCTTTTTCACCGGAAAATCTTCTATGAGAGAAGGCGTCTACAGAAAACCCTGTGGCCAGGGCCGAGCGGCCGTGACGATCACGCGGAGAGACGGGCATCTTCCCTGCCCGCGTGACGCGCTAGTCCCATGCCTCGCGGGTGGCACCGCAGTGCCAGCAGGTGTCGAAGGCGCCCTCGAGGCGCTCGCCGCAGCCGGGGCAGGTCCAGGCCGGGCGTTCGCTTCCCCCATGGAGGGCCTGGCGAATCAGCGCCTCAGCCCGCTCGCGGTTGTGGGGCGCCACCCAGACCTCCGGCTCGCACTCGCCCAGAGGCAGCTCGCCGGCGCCGCCACCCAGGGTCATGTTGCGCAACTCCACCGGGATGCCGGCCGCGGTCAGCACGTTATGCACGTGACTGACCAGCAGCGCATTGGAGTGGGCGAAGGCGCGAACGTAGCCGGGCACCACGGCGACCTAGTCCCGGAAAACGCGCACGCCCAGGGCCTTCAGGTAGGCGGTCTCGGGGATCGCCGGATGCACCGGATGATCCGGCCCCTGATGGCCCTGGAAGAGGATCTGGCCCTGGCGATCCTGGTGGCGCACCGCGCCGCGCACCACGTCGACCAGGCGTTCCGGGGCCAGGTGCATGGAGCAGGAGGCCGAGAGCAGGAGGCCATCGCGGCCGAGCAGGCGCATCGCCTCGCGGTTGAGCTTGCCGTAGGCCCGCTCCCCGTTGGGGATGTCCTTGCGCTTGCGGATGAAGGCGGGCGGATCGAGGATCACCACGTCGAACTCCTCCCCCTCGGCCTTGAGGGCGGCGAGCACCTCGAAGGCATCGCCCTCGCCCACCGCCACCTGCTCCTGCAGGCCGTTGAGGGTGGCGTTCTCGGCGACCCGCTCTAGGGCCGCGCCGGAGGCATCCACGCAGAGCACCTCGCTGGCGCCGCTGGCCGCGGCCTGCACGCCCCAGCCGCCGACGTAGCTGAACAGGTCCAGCACCCGCTTGCCGGCGACCAGGCCGTTGAGCCAGGTGCGATTGACCCGGTGATCATAGAACCAGCCGGTCTTCTGACCGTCGAGCACGGGCGCCACGAAGCGCACGCCGTTCTCCTCCAGCAGCACCTGGTCGGGCAGCTCGCCCTTCACCACTTCGACGCTCGCCTCGAGACCCTCCTGGCGACGCCCGCTGGTGTCGTTGCGGAACACCACGGCCGCCGGCGAGAGCACCTTCTCCAGGGCGTCGAGCAGCTCCTCGGCCACGGCCTGCATGCCGGCGGTATTGAGCTGGACCACGACGACGTCGCCGAAGCGGTCGATGATGAGCCCCGGCAGCAGGTCGCCCTCGCCGTGCACCAGGCGGTAGAAGGGCTTGTCGAAGAGCCGCTGGCGCAGGGCCAGCGCCTGGTTCAGGCGGTGCACCAGCAGCGAGCGGTCGAGCCTCTGCTGGGGGTCGCGGGAGACCATCCGCGCGCAGATCAGCGAGTGCGGATTGACGTAGGCCACCCCCATGCCCTTGCCGTTGGCCGCCTCGACCACTACCTGCGTACCGGGGACGATCTCCTTGAGCGGCGTGGCCTGGATATCGATCTCGTTGGAGTAGAGCCACAGGTGGCCGGCCTTGAGGCGACGGTCGGCATTCTTCTTCAGGCGCAGGGTGTGCTGGGTCATGGGGGTCTCGCAGGGGGAAGAGAGGGTCATTCAGGTCTGGCACTGGCCGCAGAAGACGCTGGCCCGCTGGCCCAGGGTCACCAGGCGCAGCTCGGCGCCGCAGCGCCGGCAGGGCTCACCGTCGCGGCCGTAGACGTTGAGGCGCTGCTTGAAGTAGCCGGGCTCGCCGGTGCCACCGACGAAGTCGCGCAGGGTGGTGCCGCCCTGGGTGATGGCGGCCGCCAGCACCTCGCGCACCGCCGCCGCGAGGCGCTCGTAGCGCTCCCGGGCGATGCGACCGGCGGCCCGGCGCGGGTCGATGCCGGCCAGGAACAGCGCCTCGGCGGCATAGATGTTGCCCACGCCCACCACCACGGCGTTGTCCATCAGGAAGGGCTTCACCGCGAGGCGCCGGCGACGGGACATCTCGAAGAGCCGAGCGCCATCGAAGGCGTCCGACAGCGGTTCCGGCCCCAGTCGGGCGAGGCGCGCATCTGGCGCCGGGCCCTCGGCCAGCCAATCGACGAAGCCGAAGCGGCGCGGGTCGTGGTAGCGCAGGATGCCGCCATCGTCGAGCACCAGGTCGACGTGGTCGTGCTTCTTCGGCAGCTCGCCCAGGCGGGCGAGGCGCAGGCTGCCGGACATGCCCAGGTGCCAGAGCAGGGTGCCGGCCGAGCCGCCGGCGTCCGGAGTCGACAGCGGCACCAGCAGGTACTTGGCGCGGCGCGCGAGGGCGCCGATCCGCGCCCCGACAAGACGCTCGGCCAGGTCCGCCGGCACCGGCACGCGCAGGCGGGCCTGGCGGACGATCACCTCGGTGATCTCGCGACCCTCCACGTGAGGCGCGATGCCGCGGCGGGTGGTCTCAACTTCGGGCAACTCGGGCATGGTCTCGTCCGGAGAAGCGAGGATACGCAAGAACCCGACCATCGGGTCGGGTTCAGGCAGACAGGCTCGTACCTGCGGCGGAAGCGACCAAGGGTTACTTGATCTTGCCTTCCTTGTACATCACGTGCTTGCGGATCGTCGGATCAAACATCTTCTTCTCGAGCTTGTCCGGCGTATTCCGCTTGTTCTTGTCGGTGGTGTAGAAGTGGCCGGTACCGGCACTGGAAATCATTCGGATCTTGTCGCGCATGACGGATATCTCCCTGTGGAACGCTTAGACGGCTTCGCCGCGCTTGCGAATGTCGCCGAGCACCGCCTCGATGCCCTTCTTGTCGATGATGCGCATGCCCTTGGAGGAGACGCGCAGCTTGACGAAGCGCTTCTCGGACTCCACCCAGAAACGGTGGGAATGCAGATTCGGCACGAAACGACGGCGCGTCTTACGCTGGGAGTGTGAAACGTTGTTACCAGTCACCGGGCGCTTGCCGGTAACCTGACATACTTTGGACATGAGAGCCTCCAACCGCTTGGCCAGGTGTATAGACCTGAGTGTTCAAAACCTGTCGGGCAAACCGGGACGACCCCGTTGTCATTTGACCCAAGGGAATTCAAAGGCTGCACTTTATACCAGAGACCGCCACGGTCGGCAAGCGACGCAGCGATGATCCGATGGGGGCGTGGCATGGCCTGGCGACACCCGAGGGTGACGCGGCATACGGCGATGACAGGCGGGGACCCGTACCAAAGGGCCCAGCGCAACCGGTGCGGCATTATAGCGGCCCGCGCGCGTTTTTCCTATCACGATCCTCACCGACCAGGCTATCGAGGTAACACGACGGCGGGAGCTCTGGGAGCACGCCAGCGTGGATGACTCCCCTGCGCTACAGCCAGCCCCGCTCGGCGAAGGAGACCACTTCTCCGTCCCCCACCACGAAATGATCCAGCACGCGGATCTCGAACAGCGCGAGCGCCTCACGAAGTCGCTCGGTGATGCGCCGGTCGGCATCCGACGGCTCGGCCACCCCCGAGGGGTGGTTGTGGGCGAAGATCACCGCCCCGGCGCCCAGCGCCAGGGCGCGCCTGGCCACCTCGCGGGGATAGACCGAGGCGCTGTCCAGGGTGCCGCGAAACAGCGACTCGTAGCGGATCACCCGGTGCTGACTGTCAAGGAAGAGCGCGGCGAACTCCTCGTGGCCGAGGTGGCGAAGCTTGGCGGCGAGATAGGCGCGTACCAAGGTGGGCGAGGTCAGGGCGTGACCGCGCTCGAGCTGGCTCGCGAGGTGGCGCCGCGACAGCTCCAGGGTGGCCTGGAGCTGCACGAAGGTGGCGGTGCCGATGCCGCGCTCGGCACAGAATCGCGCCTGATCCGCCTCGAGCAGCGGTCGCAGGCCGCCGAAGGCCGAGAGCAGATCCCGCGCCAGGTCCACCGCCGAGCGGCCCGCCACCCCCACGCGCAGGAAGATGGCCAGCAGCTCCGCGTCGGAGAGCGCCTCCACGCCGAGGGTCAGCAGCTTCTCCCTGGGACGCTCCCCTTCCGGCCAGTCGCGAATCGACATCTCGGCCTCCCTGCCCGCCGTTCGTGGCTATCAGTGTAGTCGGGGCGGCGGCTACGCAAGGTCGGGCGCCGATGGTAAGGTATGAGGCCCGATTCCCGCTCGGATATCACCATGTCTTCACTGCCCGGCTCACGGCGCAGCGGCCGCCCGAATGCAGGCCACCCGTACGCGGGCCGCCGCATTCTGCTCGGCATCAGTGCCGGCATCGCCGCCTACAAGAGCGCCCAGCTCGCCCGCCTGCTCAAGCAGGCCGGCTGCGAGGTGCGCGTGGTCATGACCGAGGGCGCCCAGGCCTTCATCACCCCGCTGACGCTGCAGGCGCTCACCGGCGAGCCGGTGCGCACCTCCCTGCTCGACCCCGAGGCCGAGGCCGGCATGGGCCACATCGAGCTGGCCCGCTGGGCCGACACCATCCTGATCGCCCCGGCAACGGCCGACCTGATGGCGCGCCTCGCCCAGGGCCATGCCGATGACCTGCTGACCACCCTGTGCCTGGCGAGCGACGCCGAGACGGTGATGGCCCCGGCCATGAACCAGGCCATGTGGCGCCATCCGGCGACAAAGCGCAACGCCGACCGGCTCGTCCAGGATGGCTGGCGGCTACTGGGGCCGGACAGCGGCGACCAGGCCTGCGGCGACGTGGGGCCGGGGCGCATGCTGGAGCCCGAGGCGATCGTCGAGGCGCTGCTTTCCACGACGCCCGACGCCGCGCCCGCCATGGCGCCCGAGGCCACGCCCTCCTCCGTGGCGCCCGATGACGCGCCCGTCACGTCGCAGGAGGCCAACGGTCTGACCGTGATCATCACCGCCGGCCCCACCCGGGAGCCGCTGGATCCGGTGCGCTACCTCTCCAACCACAGCTCCGGCAAGATGGGCTACGCCCTGGCCGCCGCGGCGGCCTCGCTCGGGGCCCGAGTGCGGCTGATCAGCGGCCCGGTCGCCCTGCCCACCCCCGAGGGCGTGGAGCGCATCGACGTGGAGAGCGCCCGGGAGATGCACGAGGCCGCCCAGCGACTGGCCCCCGACAGCGATCTCTTCATCGGCTGCGCCGCCGTGGCCGACTACCGCGCCGAGACGGCTGCCGAGCACAAGATCAAGAAGGTCGACGGCGAGGACGGCCTCACCCTGCGCCTGGTCAAGAACCCCGATATCATCGCCGCGGTGGCGGCCCTGGCGGATCGCCCCTTCGTGGTGGGTTTCGCCGCCGAGACCCGCGACCTCGAGGCCTATGCTCGGGACAAGCTGACCCGCAAGGGGCTGGACCTGATCGTCGCCAACGACGTCTCCGATCCCGGGATCGGCTTCGGCACCGATCACAACGCCGCCCTGCTGCTGTGGCGAGACGGCCAGGCCGAGGGCCGCGAGGCACTCTCGCCCCAGCCCAAGGCCGACCTCGCCCTGGCGGTGATGCGCCGCGCCCTGGCCTGCCTGACGGCCCGCCACACCCCCTGACACCCCACCCCGAGGAGCCCCGATGTCTCTCGCCCCCGAACGCCCGCGTCTCGCCGTCAAGCTGCTCGATGAGCGCCTGCGCGACGTGATGCCCCGCTATGCCACCGACGGCTCCGCCGGCATGGACCTGCACGCCCTGCTCGATGCCCCGCTGACCCTGCAGCCCGGCCAGTGTGAGCTGATCCGCACCGGGCTCGCCATCCACATCGCCGACCCTGGCCTCGCCGGCATGATCCTGCCGCGCTCGGGCCTGGGCCATAAGCACGGCATCGTGCTGGGTAACCTGGTCGGCCTGATCGATTCCGACTACCAGGGCGAGCTGATGATATCCACCTGGAACCGCGGCCAGGCGCCCTTCACCCTCGAGCCCTTCGAGCGGCTGGCACAGTACGTGCTTGTGCCCGTGGTGCAGGCCGAGCTCGAGATCGTCGACGACTTCGACGAAAGCCATCGCGGCGACGGCGGCTTCGGCAGCTCGGGCCGGCACTGAGCCACTCGCACCCCCACAACGGATGGACCCCATGACCACAGAGACCGTACCCGCCTCGATCTTCCGCGCCTACGACATCCGCGGCATCGTCGACGACACCCTGACCGAGACCGGCGTCGAGCAGATCGGCCGCGCCATCGGCAGCGAGGCCCGCGCCCGCGGCGAATCCACCGTGGTCGTCGCCCGCGACGGACGCCTCTCCGGGCCACGACTGCTCGCGGCCCTGACCCGCGGCCTGACGTCGACCGGGTGCGACGTCATCGACGTCGGCATGGTCCCCACCCCGGTGCTCTACTTCGCCACCCACGTGCTCGAGGGCACCGCCTCCGGCGTGATGGTCACCGGCAGCCACAACCCGCCGGACTACAACGGCTTCAAGATCGTGCTCGGCGGCGAGACGCTCTCCGGCGAGGCGATCACCGCGCTGCACACCCGCCTCGCCACGGGCGATCTCGCCGAGGGCGAGGGCCAGACGCGCCAGGAAGACGTGCGCGAGGACTACCTCGCCCGAATCCTCGGCGACGTGACGCTTTCCCGGCCGCTCAAGGCGGTGGTCGACTGCGGCAACGGCGTGGCCGGCGAGCTCGGCCCGGCACTGGTCGAGCGTCTCGGCGCCGAGACGGTGCCGCTGTTCGCCGAGATCGACGGCACCTTCCCCAACCATCATCCGGATCCGGGCAAGCCCGAGAACCTCGAGGACCTGATCCGTACCGTGCAGGAGACCGGTGCCGACATCGGCCTGGCCTTCGACGGCGACGGCGACCGCCTCGGCGTGATCACCCCGAGCGGCAAGCTCATCTACCCCGATCACCTGCTGATGGCCTTCGCCGAGGACATGCTGTCGCGCAACCGCGACGCCCGCGTGATCTTCGACGTCAAGTGCACCGGCAACCTGACCCGGGTGATCGAGGAAGCGGGCGGCACGCCCGAGATGTGGCGCACCGGCCACTCGCTGATCAAGGCACGCATGAAGGAGACCGGCGCGGCGCTTGCCGGCGAGATGAGTGGCCACATCTTCTTCCAGGAGCGCTGGTACGGCTTCGACGACGGCCTCTACGCCGCGGCGCGGCTGCTCGAGATCCTCGCGAAGCAGCCCGAGACCCAGGACGCCGATGCCTTCTTCGCCCGCTATCCCCAGGATCTGGGCACCCCCGAGATCAACATCGCCGTGACCGACGAGACCAAGTTCGCCCTGGTGGACCGGCTGGCGCGGGAGGGCGACTTCGGCGACGACGGCATCAAGACCACCCTGGACGGCATCCGCGTCGACTACCCGGACGGCTGGGGGCTGTGTCGCGCCTCCAACACCACGCCGGTGCTGGTACTGCGCTTCGAGGGCAAGGACGAGGCGGCGCTCACGCGCATCCGCGCCCGTTTCGCCGACGCCCTCACTCAGGTGTCGCCCGAGCTCGAGCTGCCCCTCTGAGGGGCGGCTCGCCACACGAAACAGGACAGGGAACCCGACCGATGACCGAACAGACCCGCGACCCGCGCCAGGTGGTGGAGGTGCTCTCCGAGGCGCTGCCCTACATCCAGCGCTTCTCCGGCAAGACCGTGGTGGTGAAGTACGGCGGCAATGCCATGACCGAGGACACCCTGATCGACTCCTTCGCCCGCGACATGGTGCTGATGAAGGAGGTCGGCATCAATCCGGTGGTGGTGCACGGCGGCGGCCCGCAGATCGGCGACCTGCTCGCCAAGCTCAACATCGAGTCGCGCTTCGTCAACGGCATGCGGGTCACCGACGCCGAGACCATGGACGTGGTGGAGATGGTGCTGGGCGGGCTGGTCAACAAGGGCATCGTCAACCTGATCAACCAGTCCGGCGGCAAGGCGATCGGCCTGACCGGCAAGGACGGCGCCCAGATCCGCGCTCGTCAGCTCAAGGTGGAGCACCAGAGCCCGGAGATGACCGCGCCGGAGATCATCGACATCGGCCACGTCGGCGAGGTGGAGCATATCTCCACCGACCTGATCGAGATGCTCGCCGCCCGCGACTTCATCCCGGTCATCGCCCCCATCGGGGTCGATGCCAAGGGGCGCAGCTACAACATCAACGCCGATCTGGTGGCCGGCAAGGTGGCCGAGGCCCTGGACGCCGAGAAGCTGATGCTGCTGACCAACGTGGCCGGCCTGATGAACGCCGAGGGCGAGGTGCTCACCGGCCTGACCACCGGCCAGGTGGACGCCCTGATCGCCGACGGCACCATTCACGGCGGCATGCTGCCGAAGATCCGCTGCGCCCTGGAGGCCGTGAAGGGCGGCGCCAAGAGCGCCCACATCATCGACGGCCGCGTGCCCCACGCCACCCTGCTGGAGATCTTCACCAACGCAGGGGTCGGCACCCTGATCACCGACGAGCCGCAGGAGCCCGGCGAAAGCTGAGCCCCGCATCCCATCCGCTTGAGCCAGCCGCCAAGAGCTGGCCTTGCGAGCCGCGCCCCACGGGGCCGGCCCGATCCACCCGACCGACAAGAACATAACGACATGACGCAGGAAACCCACACCCCCAGCCGCCGCGAGCAGATCCTGCAGGGCCTGGCGCTGATGCTGGAGGAAGACAGCGGCAAGCGCATCACCGTGGCCGCCCTGGCCCGCCAGGTCGGCGTCTCGGAGGCGGCGCTCTATCGCCACTTCCCGAGCAAGGCGCGAATGTTCGAAGGCCTGATCGAGTTCATCGAGGAGAGCCTCTTCGAGCGCATCGGCCGGATCCTCGAGGAGGTGCCCGAGGCGGTGCCACGCTGCGGCCAGATCCTCACCCTGGTGCTGGCCTTCGCCGAGAAGAACCCGGGCCTCTCGCGCCTGCTCGGCGGCGACGCCCTGACCGGCGAGACGGCGAGGCTACGCCTTCGCATCCATCAGCTCTTCGAACGCCTGGAGACCCAGCTCAAGCAGGTGCTGCGCGAGGCCGAACTGCGCGAGGGGCGCCGCCCCGCCCTGCCGGTCTCCGCCGCCGCCAACCTGATGCTGGCCCAGCTCGAGGGCCAGATCTCGCGCTACGTGCGCAGCGACTTCCGCCACCGCCCCACCGAGCACTGGGACGACCAGTGGCCGCTGCTCTCGGCGCAGCTCTTGCGCCCCGCGACGCAGACGGCCTGACCCGCGCCCGCACGTCCTCGCGGCATAACGCACGAAGCCCCGGCCAATGGCCGGGGCTTCGTCGTCGGGCTCGAAGGAAAGCGCCGGGCAGGGATCAGGCCGCCAGGGCGTCGCCGATCTGCTGACGGATCTTCTTCATGGCGTTCTTCTCGAGCTGGCGGATGCGCTCGGCGGAGACGCCGTAGACGTCAGCCAGCTCGTGCAGGGTGGCCTTGCCATCGCCGAGCCAGCGGCGCTGCAGGATATCCCGCGAGCGCTCGTCGAGGGCCGCGAGGGCCGTCTGCAGGCGCTGGGTGGCGTCCTGCTCCCAGTCGCTGTCCTCGAGCTGGGTGGCCGGGTCGGCACTGGCGTCGTCGAGGAAGTGCACCGGCGCCTGGTAGGCGGACTCGTCGTCCTCACCGGGTGAGGCATCGAAGCCGGCGTCGTGGGCCGACAGGCGGCCCTCCATCTCGCGCACCACCTCGGGCTTGACGTCCAGATCCTTGGCGATCGCATCGACCTCATCGCTGTTCAGCCAGGCCAGGCGCTTCTTGGCGCCGCGCAGGTTGAAGAACAGCTTGCGCTGGGCCTTGGTGGTGGCGATCTTGACGATGCGCCAGTTCCGCAGCACGAACTCGTGGATCTCGGCCTTGATCCAGTGCACGGCGAAGGAGACCAGCCGCACCCCCTGGTTCGGATCGAAGCGCTTGACGGCCTTCATCAGGCCGACGTTGCCCTCCTGGATCAGGTCCGCCTGAGGCAGGCCGTAGCCGGAATAGCTGCGGGCGATGTAGACGACGAAGCGCAGATGCGACAGCACCAGACGGCGAGCCGCCTCCAGGTCCCCCTCGTCGTGCAGCCGGAAGGCGAGATCTCGCTCCTCTTCGACGGTCAGCATGGGGATGCCGTTGACCGCCTGGATGTAGCCGTTCAGGTCATGACCCGGGGAGAGTTGCCCCACCGGCAGAAGACTGGTGCTCATGTGCAGGTTGTCTCCTTCGAAGCCCATAGTGCTGTACGTGATCGCTGACTACGACGATAAAAGCCGTTGAAAGTTCCAAATATGCTCGCATATAGCGAGGAATCACCCGGCCACTTGCTTCAGCGAGGCCGGATCTCCGCCAGGTGCCGATTGACGGCCAGCCAGGCACCCAGCCAGCCAAGAAGTGTACTACAGCCCAGCAGTATTGTAGACCCTTCGCCCCCCAGCCGCGGCAGGGCGAAACTGGCGCCGTAGCTGGCCGCCAGGGCGGAGACCGGGGCCGCCAGCCAGTCGCTGCCGAGGCTCAATAGTCCCCAGGCGAGCAGGCCGCCGCCGAGGCCGAACCAGGCGCCGCTGTAGAGGAAGGGGCGCCGCACGAAGGCGTGGGTGGCACCGATCAGGGTGACCACCTCGATCTCCTGGCGACGGCTCTCCACGGCCAGCCGAATGGTGTTGCCCACCACCAGCAGCACGCCGAGCGCGAACAGCACGCCGAGTGCCAGGGTGACACGCTGGCCCAGCGCGGCGAGGTGGCGCAGGCGCTCCAGCCAGGCGAGGTCCAGGCGCACCTCGTCGACACCGGGCACGGCCGCCAGGCCGTCGGCGAGCCGGCGCACCGCCGCGGGATCGGCATCGGCGGGGCGCACCACGACGCTGGCCGGCAGCGGGTTCGTCTCGAGCCGCGCCAGGGCGTCCTCGAGCCCCAGCGCCTGCTGGAACTCGGCCATGCCCTCGGCGGCGGTGATCAGCCGGGTGGACGCCACGCCCGACTGGGCGGCCAGGGCCTGCTCGATGCGCCCGGCCTCGGCCTCGCCGACCCCCTCCTCCAGGTAGGTGGTGAGGGTGGCGCTCTGCTCCAGCTGGGCATCGAGCAGGCGGGCGCTGTCGAGGGTCAGCCACAGGCCGGCCGGCAGCACCAGGGCGATGGCGATGGCCAGCATGGTCAGCAGGCTGCCCAGGGGCCGGCGCAGCAGCCGGCGCGCGCTGTCGACGGCCATGGCGCGGTGGTGACGGGCCCAGGCGCGCCAGCGCAGGGCGTTTCTCGGCCGGTGCGTGCGGGCGCCGCGGGGCGACGGCTCGGGACGACTCATGCGATCTCCTCGTCGGCCACCAGGCGGCCCTCGCTCAGCCGCAGGGTGCGGTGGCGCAGCCGGGCGATCAGCGCCAGGTCGTGACTGGCGACCATCACCGTGGTGCCGATGCGGTTGAAGTCCTCGAACAGCCCCATGATGTCGGCGGAGAGCTGGGGGTCGAGGTTGCCGGTGGGCTCGTCGGCCAGCAGCAGCGCCGGCTTGTTGACCACCGCCCGGGCGATGCCCACCCGCTGCTGCTCGCCGCCGGAGAGCTCGATGGGCAGGGCCGCCTCGCGATGCAGCAGGCCGACCTTGTCGAGCGCCGCCCGCACCCGGCGAGCGGCCTCGCGGCGCTCGATGCCCTGGATCTCCAGCGGCAGCGCCACGTTGTGGTAGATCGAGCGGTCGAAGAGCAGCTGATGGTCCTGGAAGACCACCCCGATCTGGCGGCGATAGAAGGGAATCTGGCTGTGGTGCAGGCGATCGATGTCGTGGCCCGCCACCCGCACACGGCCGCGACTGGGCCGTTCCAGGCGCATGATCAGCCGCAGCAGCGAGCTCTTGCCCGCCCCGGAGTGACCGGTCAGGAAGACCATCTCGCCGCGGCATACGCGGAAGTCGATGTTGGCGAGCGCATCATAGCGCCCTCCATAGCGCTTGCCGACGTGCTCGAAGGCTATCATGACGCGGGCGTGTCCTGGTCCCGGTCGAACAGGGCATCGACGAACTCGCGCGCCACGAAGGGACGCAGGTCATCCAGCCCCTCGCCGACGCCGATGAAGCGGATCGGCGTGCCGAGCTGGCGCGCCAGGGCGAAGATGATGCCGCCCTTGGCCGTGCCGTCGAGCTTGGTCAGGGTCACGCCGGTGATCGGCACCGCCTCGTGGAAGGTCGAGGCCTGGGCCAGGGCGTTCTGCCCGGTGCCGGCGTCGAGCACCAGCATCACCTCGTGGGGGGCGCTGCCGTCGATCTTGCCCATCACGCGATGGACCTTCTTCAGCTCCTCCATCAGGTGCGCCTTGTTGTGCAGGCGCCCGGCGGTATCGGCGATCAGCACGTCGACCCCGCGCGCCTTGGCCGCCGAGAGCGCATCGAAGATCACCGAGGCGCTGTCGGCGCCGGTGTGCTGGGCGATCACCGGCACGTCGTTGCGCTCGCCCCACACCTTGAGCTGCTCCACGGCGGCGGCGCGGAAGGTATCGCCGGCGGCCAGCATCACGCTGCGTCCCTCGCGCTGGAAGCGCTGGGTCAGCTTGCCGATGGTGGTGGTCTTGCCCACGCCGTTGACGCCGATCACCAGGATCACGAAGGGCCCCTCGCCCTTGGGCGGCAGGGCCAGGGGCTCGGTGACCGGCTCGAGGCTCGCCGCCAGCTCCTCCTGCAGGGCACGGTAGAGCGCCTGGGGATCCTTGAGCTCCTTGCGCGAGACGCGATCGGCGAGCCGGTCGATGATCTCGGTGGTGGCCTCGATGCCCACGTCCGCCATCAGCAGCTGGGTCTCGAGCTCCTCCATCAGATCGTCATCGATCTGCTTGCGCCCCATGAAGAGGTCGGCGAGGCCATCGGTAAGGTTGGCGCGCGTCTTGCCGAGCCCGTCGCGAATGCGCGCGAACCACCCCTTCTTCTCGCTGACCGGCTTCTCCTGCAGGGCAGCGGGCGACTGAGCCTGAGCCGGCTCGGGTTCGGGTTCGGGTTCGGGTTCGGGTTCGGGTTCGAGAACAGGCTCGGACACGACCTGCTGCGCCGCTTCTTCCGCGGGCTCCTCAGGGGTGGGCTCGGGGCTGGGCTCAGCGTGAGGCTCGGCCGCGATCGTCTCCTCGGCGACGGGCGGCTGCTCGGCGTCGGGTGCGGTCTCGGTGGACGCCTCGCGGGATGCCTCTGCCGCGGACGCTTCCGGGGCCGTGGCGGACTCGGCTTCCTCGAGCGCGGTCTCGTCTGCTAGCGCGTCCTCGTCCGACCGGCGCTCGGCCTCCTGTTCCGGTGTCGTCTGCTGCTGTTCCTGCTTCTTCTTGCGCTTGAGAAAACCGAACATGGGGGGATCACGCCTCACGGATGAACGAATCGCCTCATCCTACCATTGCGCACCATGACTGTGGACAAGCCGGCGGTTACAATCCGCTCCATGACACGTCGCGCCTCCTCCTCCCGCAAGCCCCGCCGACCGGGCCCGGCCGCCTCGACCAGGGGCCCCGGGAAGCTACGCCTGATCGGCGGCGACTTCCGCCGCCGCCAGCTCCCCGTGCTCGACCACCCTGGGCTTCGCCCCACGCCCGACCGGGTGCGCGAGACGCTCTTCAACTGGCTCACCGCCGCCGTGCCCGGGGCGAGGGCGCTCGACCTCTTCGCCGGCACCGGGGCGCTCGGCCTCGAGGCCCTGTCGCGCGGCGCCCGGGAGGCGGTGTTCGTCGAGGCCGACGCCAGGGTGGCCCGCCAGCTGGCCGACAACCTCGACACCCTGGGCGCCAGCGAGCGCGCCACGCTGATGACCACCGAGGCCCAGGCGTTCCTCGCCGGCACCGCCGCCCCCTTCTCGCTGGTCTTCCTCGATCCGCCCTTCCACCGGGACCTCGCCGCCGACTGCTGCGCGGCGCTGGAGACCGGCGGCTGGCTCGACGAGGAGGCCTGGATCTACCTCGAGACCGAGTCCTCGCTGGAACCGGCCGTACCAGCCACCTGGCAGCCGCATCGCGAGGTGCGGGCCGGCGACAGCACCGGGCGGCTCTATCGGCGCCGGCCGGCCGAGAGCCAGTCGCCCGACGGCGACGGTTGCTGAGCCCCCGCCGCGGGGTTACGCTGCCGTAAGGAGAATCCCCACCGGGCGCGGCCCGACCAGCAGGACGTAGTCAGGAGAACAGGATGAGCATCGAACTCTTCAACCAGCTCGAACAGAAGGTCACCAGCGCCGTCGAGGCCCTGGAGTTGATGAGGATGGAAGCCGAGGAGCTGCGCGAGGAAAACGCTCGCCTGAAGCAGGAGCGCGAGGAGTGGGAGCGTCGCCTCTCCAGCCTGCTGGGCAAGTTCGAGGAAGTCGAGACAACCGCGACCAGCTGAGGCGGGATCAGGCCAGCGGGAGCGACATCAGCAGCGCGTCTTCCCGTTCACGGCCGGCGAGCGGCGGATAGTAGCCGCGGCGCCGGCCGTCCTCGTTGAAGCCGGCGCGCCGGTAGAGCCCGGTGGCCGGCGCATTGCTCGCCCGCACCTCCAGCAGCAGGCGCTCGACGCCCCACCCCCTCGCCGTCTCGATCACCGCCTCGAGCAGCCGGCCTGCCAGCCCCTGGCGGCGCTGATCGCCGGCCACCAGGATGGCCTGCAGCTCCGCATCGAAGGGCAGTCGCACCACCACCGCATGCCCCACCAGCCGTTCGTCCTGCTCGACGCCGATGACCCGTGCCTCGGGATCGGCCAGCGCGGCCTCGAGCTGGCGCGGCGTCCAGGGATCACCCTGGCCGGCCTGCTCCAGGGCCGTCAGCGCCGCCAGGTCGTCGATCCCCAACGGGCGTAGCGTCGCCTCAGCCAGGCACATGGCCCGCCTCCCAGGCGTGGCGCCAGTCGGCCATCCGCGGCCAGAGTGCGCGCTTGGCCGCGGCGCTGCCGGCAAGCGACTCCAGGGCAGGACCCTGCCAGGCCGGCAGCGCCAGCAGCGGGCAGTGGGCATCGACCAGGGCGAGCAGCTCATCGAGGACGGGATCATCGCCGAACACCAGCAGACGTTCCGGCACCCAGCCGCGCCGTCGCCGGCCGGCCAGGAAGGCCTGGAGCCCCTCCCGAGCCTCCTCGAGGGGCGCCTCCACCGGCAAACCCTCCACCTGCGGCCAGCGGAAGGCTTCGAAGGCCGGCATCTGCTCGGGCACCACGCCGGCGGCCTGCAGCAGGTGGCGCAGAAGTCGCACCTCGGTGGCGCCCGGGGCCGCCTCCTGGGGCAGCAGGATCAGCCAGCGGCCATCGAGGCAGGCCACCTGCAGGGTGAAGCGCAGTGCCTCTCCTGCGCGCTGCACGGGACGCGTCGCGGCCACTTCGGAAGCGGCCTCCGCCTCGGCGGCGGGCACCATGTCACCGAGCAGGGCCCGCGCCTTGCCGGGGCCGGCCGGCGGTCGCTGGGGCGGCTCCGGCTCGACGGGCGCCTCCCGGGGCGTGGCGACCTGGGTCTGGGCGGCCTCGTCGAGCAGGGCGTGCAGGCGCTCGCCCGGCGGCGGGGGCGTCGCGGCCTCCCGCTCGGGCGAGGCCCACTCACACTCCGGCGTGGGCAGGGCATTGGGCAGGCGGTAGCGGGAGACCCAGGCCGTCAGGCCCATGGCCTCCAGGTACTGCAGGCGCTGAGGCTCCGGCGTCACGAGGTGCTGCCGCCCCGGCAGTCTGGGGAGTCGGGGCGCGACCGGGCGCTGGCCTGCCACTCCTCGGGCGTGTAGAGGTGCAGGGCCAGGGCGTGCACCGGACCCGCCAGCTCATCGGCGAGCAGCGCGTAGAGCTGCTGGTGGCGCTTGACCGGCATCAGCCCCTCGAAGCGGCGAGCGACCAGGGTGACCTTGAAGTGCGTCTCCGAATTCGCCGGTACGTTGTGCCGGTGGCTCTCGTTCTCCACCGCCACGAAGTCGGGCTCGAGGGCCTTGAGCTTGGCTTCGATGGTGTCCTGGATGCTCATTGTCGACGTCTCGATACTGGGTGAGTGAGAGGGCCATTGTACGCCTTCCGCGCGGGTCCGACGACGTCCGCCGCGATCAGGTCCGGCGCGCCTCGCGCTGCGCCCGCCCGGCCAGGCCGACCCGCGAGAGGCTCGCCAGAAGCGACAGCACGCAGGCCCCGGCACCGGCCCAGAGCGTCGCCTGCACCGGAGCGCCGGCGGCCAGGAAGGCGCCGACCAGGGCGACCCCGAGGGACTGCCCCACCGTGCGGGTGGTGCTCATCACCCCGGAGGCCCGGGCGCTGCGCTCGCGGGGCACGCTCGCCATCATCTCGCGGTTGTTGGGGGGCTGGAAGAGCCCGAAGCCCATGCCGCAGAGCGCCGTGCGCCACAGGCTGTCGGCGAGGCCCGCCTCGGCGTCCAGCCCGGCCAGCGCCGCCAGGCCCAGCAGCAGCAGGACGAGGCCGGCACTGGAGAGCAGGCTCGGGTTGACCCGGTCGGCGAAGCGGCCGGCCAGCGGCCCCACCACCATGATCGCCAGCGGCCAGGGGGTGAACATCCAGGCGGTCTGCAGCGGCGTGAAGCCCATCTCCTGCTGATAGAGGAAGGAGAGCGCCACGAAGGCCAGCCCCTGCCCCACGAAGGCCAGCCCCGAGGCGCAGACCGCCAGCGAGAAGCGGCGCTCGGCGAACAGCGACAGCGGCAGCAGCGGATGGCGCGCGCGCTGCTGGCGCCGCAGGAAGAGCCCGGCACTGAGCGCACTGCCCCCGAGCCAGGCGAGCACCTGCCAGCCGGGCACGCCGTGCCCGGCGCCGTCGAGGCCCAGGAAGAGCCCGGCCATCATGGCCACCGCGAACAGCGCCCCGCGCCAGTCGAAGTCCTCCCGGCGACCCGGCTCACGCGGCAGGGCCCGCCAGGCCAGGCTGGCGGCGCAGAGCCCCAGCGGCACGTGCAGGGCGAAGAGCCACGGCCAGTGAGCCACCGAGAGCACCAGCCCGCCGATCGTCGGCCCCGCCGCATAACCGCCGGCCACCACTAGGGCGGAGAGCCCCAGGGCGCTGCCGAGCAGCCGCGAGGGGAATATCGAGCGATAGAGCGACGGCCCAATGGAGAGCGTCGCCGCCGCGCCGAGCCCCTGCAGGCCGCGGAACAGCAGCAGGGTCGTGAGGTCGCGGGACAGGGCGCTGCCGAGTGCGGCCAGGGTGAAGAGCGCCACCCCGGCGGTGTAGAGGCGATAGCGCCCGACCCGTTCGCTGAGCGCGGCGAAGACCAGCAGGAAGGCGGCACAGACCACCTGGAAGAGGTTGGTGACCCACACCACCCGGGAGGGCGAGGCCGCGAGGTCGGCGGCGATGGTGGGCAGGGCGATGTTGACCATGGTGGTGTCCACCACCGCCATCAGGGTCCCGAGGATCAGGGCCAGCACCGCCAGGCGCCGCTCCGGGCCCGGCAGGCCGTCGTCGCCGGGACGGGTCGCGAAGAGTCGACTCATCCTGTTTCCGTCGCTAGGAGTTCCATAAAACGAAAACCGGCCGAAGCCGGTTTCTCGAGGCCGCCGTCATCAATATGACGGCTCGACCGACGCCTCAGTCCTGGTCGGTCTCCAGCAGCAGGGCGTCGTCGACCTCGGAGATCTCCAGCGCCGCCTCGTTGTCCAGGTCGATGGCCAGGTAGCTGTGCTCGACCTGCAGGAAGCGCTGGAAGAGCGCCCAGTCCAGGGCCTCGGGCCACTGGCGCTCGTCCTCTTCCCAGGCGCGCAGCTCGGTCTCGAGGATCTCGAGGAAGCGCTCGCGTACGAAGCCCTCCAAAGCCTCGGGTGTGTCCATCTCCGGGATCAGGTAGACGGTGCTTTCGCGTTCGACGTCGGCCAGGGTCAGGTCGTCCCCGTCCATGGTGGGTTCGAGCGCATTGATCCAGTCCACGAAGTGCCGGGTCGGCCTGACGCTCAGGGCGGAGCGGTTGAGCAGTTTCATCACGGTCTCCTCGACGTCGAAACGACGGTCATTATGGGCGCTTGGGGCGCCCCTTACCAACACTTCCGGTCAGCGACCTACTCGAGCCAGGCTGGTCCGGAGGCAGGTCTACGAGGAGGCGCTGCAAACCCTTCCCTGGGCGCTACCGACGCCCTGCGTCGCTCTCGCGTCCTGCTCCGCTTGCAGGGCCGGTGCTGGCCATCCATGGCCAGCCCGTTCGAAGCCATGCTTCTCACCCCTGGCGTAGGACCTCCTCTTCGACCTACCTCCGTCCCCGTTCAACTCAACGCCTCGCCCGTTAATCGACTTCCGGACGCATGGCGGGGAACAGCAGGACGTCGCGGATCGAGGCGCTGTCGGTGAACAGCATCACCAGCCGATCGATGCCGATGCCCTCGCCGGCGGTCGGCGGCAGGCCGATTTCCAGGGCGCGCACGTAGTCGGCGTCGTAGTACATCGCCTCCAGGTCGCCGGCCTCCTTCTCCGCGGCCTGGGCGGCGAAGCGCTCGGCCTGGTCCTCGGCGTCGTTGAGCTCCGAGAAGCCGTTGGCGATTTCGCGGCCGCCGACGAAGAACTCGAAGCGCTCGGTGACGAAGGGGTCGCTGTCCTTGCGGCGCGCCAGCGGGCTCACCTCGGTGGGGTACTCGGTGATGAAGGTCGGCTGCTGGAGGCGGTGCTCGACGGTCTTCTCGAAGATCTCGATCTGGATCTTGCCCAGCCCCCAGCCGTCCTTGACGTCGATGTCCAGGCGCTCGGCGATCTGGCGGGCGGCCGCCTCGTCGGCCAGGGCCTCGGCGTGGATGTCCGGATTGAACTCGAGGATGGCGTCGAACACGGTGATGCGGCGCAGCGGCTGGCCGAAGTCGTACTCGAAGGTCTCCAGCACCTCGCCCTCGGCGTTGCGCACGGTGTTGACCACCGTGGTGGTCCCCAGCACCTTCCGGGCCACGCTGCGCAGCATCTCCTCGGTGAGGTCCATCAGGTCATGATGATTGGCATGGGCCTGGTAGAACTCGATCATCGTGAACTCGGGGTTGTGCCGGGTCGACAGCCCCTCGTTGCGGAAGTTGCGGTTGATCTCGAAGACCTTCTCGAAGCCCCCCACCACCAGGCGCTTGAGGTAGAGCTCCGGGGCGATGCGCAGGTACATGTCGATGTCCAGCGCGTTGTGGTGGGTGACGAAGGGCCGGGCCGTGGCGCCGCCGGGGATCGGCTGCAGCATCGGCGTCTCGACCTCCATGAAGCCACGATCCTCGAAGAAGCGGCGCATGGCGCTGATCACCCCGGCGCGGGCCTCGAAGACCCGGCGCGAATCGGGGTTCACGATCAGGTCGACGTAGCGCTGGCGATAGCGCGCCTCCAGGTCGGTCAGGCCGTGGAACTTGTCGGGCAGCGGGCGCAGGCTCTTGGTGAGCAGCTTGGCCTCGACCATCATCACGTAGAGATCGCCCTTGCCCGACTTGTGCACCGGACCGCGGGCGGCCACGATGTCGCCGATGTCCCAGCCCTTGACGTCCTCGAGCACCTCGGCCGGCAGCCCCTTCTTGTCGACGTAGAGCTGGATCGTGCCGGAGGGGTCCTGGATGACCAGGAAGGGCCCGCGCTTGCGCATGATGCGCCCGGCCACGGCGGCCTGGCGACCCAGGGTCTCCAGCTCGGCCTTGTCCTGGTCGCCGAGCTCGGCGTCGAGCTCGGCCGCCAGGCTGTCGCGGCGGAAATCGTTGGGGAAGGCGCTCGCGCCGGTGTCGGCGGCCAGTGCGCGGCGCGCGGCCAGCTTGGCACGGCGCTCGGCGATCAGGCGGTTCTCGTCGTTCTGCGGGGAGTCCGGGTGGGCCATGTCGCTACCTGTGGCGTCGCGGCCTCACCAGAGGCCGCTACGGTGAAAAAGAGTGGTCGTCGCACCGCGCACCGCACGAGCATCGCCCGGTGCGCGGCAGGGCAAGGGCTCAGAGCCCCTGTTTCAGGCTGGCTTCGATGAACTGATCCAGATCGCCGTCCAGCACCTTGTCGCAGCTGCTCGACTGCACGCCGGTGCGCAGGTCCTTGATGCGCTGGTCGTCCAGCACGTAGGAGCGGATCTGGCTGCCCCAGCCGATGTCGGCCTTGGAGTCCTCGGCCTCCTGCTTGGCCGCATTGCGCTTCTGCATCTCGTGTTCCCACAGCTTCGCCTTGAGCTGCTTCATGGCGAAGTCGCGGTTGGCGTGCTGGCTGCGCTGGCTCTGGCAGGCCACCACGATGCCGGTGGGCTCGTGGGTGATGCGCACGGCGGAGTCGGTGGTGTTGACGTGCTGACCGCCGGCGCCGCTGGAGCGGTAGGTGTCGGTGCGCAGGTCCGAGGGATTGATCTCGACCTCGAAGCTGTCGTCCACCTCCGGGGAGAGGAACACCGAGGCGAACGAGGTGTGGCGGCGACCGCCGGAGTCGAAGGGACTCTTGCGCACCAGGCGGTGCACCCCGGTCTCGGTGCGCAGCCAGCCGAAGGCGTAATCGCCCTGGATATGCACCGAGGCCGACTTGATGCCCGCCACGTCGCCGGCCGAGACCTCGATGATCTCCGCCTTGAAGCCGTGATGCTCGGCCCAGCGCAGGTACATGCGCAGCAGGATATTGGCCCAGTCCTGGGCCTCGGTGCCGCCGGAGCCCGCCTGGATGTCGAGGTAGGCGTTGTTCTCGTCCATCTCGCCGGAGAACATGCGCCGGAACTCGAGCTTGGCGAGGCTCGCCTGCAGGCCGTCAAGCTCCTTCTGGACCTCGGCGACGGTGCCCTCGTCCTCCTCCATCTCGGCCAGCTCCAGCAGGTCCCGGCTATCGCCCAGGCCCTGGTCGAGTTCGTCGATGGTGGCGACGATGGTCTCCAGCGTCGCCCGCTCCTTGCCGAGCTTCTGGGCGTAGTCGGGGTCGCTCCAGACGTTGGGGTCCTCGAGCTCGCGGGTGACTTCCTCTAGCCGATCCTTCTTCTCGGCATAGTCAAAGATACCCCCTCAGGACGTCTGTCCGCTCAGACAGGTCCTTGATGAGGTTGTGGATGGCATTGGTTTCCAGCATGGGCTCGCTCGCCTGAATCTGCAGTGGAAAGACGGCCGCCACGGCGGCGCGGAAAAGGGGGCTATTGTAGCGAAACCGGGCCGCAGCGACCATCCTCCCGGGCCCTCGACACGAGGCGGTATCGAATTCATGGATGAGATCATGCGCAATTTCGAATAGACCGCGACCGCCGGCTTGGACATGGTGAGGCCATGGCCCAAACGGCCGGAACTCCACACAATCACAAGCAACGGAGTGCATCATGATCACGCCCCGCCTCGCCGCCGGCTCTCTGCTGCTGGCCGCCACCTGCCTCGCCCTGCCCGCCAGCGCCGAGACCCTGCGCCTCGCCATCATGGGCGAGCCCGCCTCCCTGGATCCGCACAAGATCAGCGGCACCTGGGAGAACGACGTGGTCGGCGACCTCTTCGAGGGGCTGGTCACCGAGGCCGCCGATGGCGCACGCATTCCCGGCGTCGCCGAGTCCTGGGAGATCGCCGAGGACGGCACCACCTACACCTTCACGCTGCGCGAGGATGCCGCCTGGTCGGACGGCACCCCGGTGACCGCCGATGACTTCGTCTTCGCCTTCCGCCGCATCCTCGATCCCGCCACCGCCGCCAGCTACGCCTACCTGCTCTATCCGGTGAAGAATGCCGAGGCGGTCTACGGCGGCGAGGCCGAGCCGAGCGCGCTGGGCATCGAGGCGCTCGACCCGCACACCCTGCGTATCACCCTGGAGCGCTCCACCCCCTACTTCCTCGACCAGTTGGCCCACTACACCGCCTACCCGGTGCCCCGGCACGCGGTAGAGGAGCACGGCGACGACTGGTCCAGCCCCGAGCACATGGTCTCCAACGGCGCCTTCGCCCTGCAGGAATGGCAGTCCCAGACCCGCATCGAGGCCACGCGCAATCCGCACTTCCACGACGCCGAGAACGTCGCCCTGGACGAGGTGATCTACTTCCCCATCGAGGAGCGCAACACCGCCCTGAACCGCTTCCGCGCCGGCGAGATCGACATCGCCCGGGAATTCCCGACCCAGCAGTACGCCTGGCTCCAGGAGAACCTGCCGGAGGCCGTGCAGGTGGCCCCCTACCTCGGCATCTACTACTACGCCTTCAATACCCGGGACGGCCGCGCCACCGCCGACCCGCGGGTGCGCGAGGCGCTGAGTCTGGCGGCGCGCCGCGAGGTGATCACCGACCAGATACTGGGCACCGGCGAGCAGCCCGCCTACGGCTTCGTGCCGCCCAACGTGGCCCATTACGAGGGGGCGGAGCTCGACTTCGCCGAGTTGAGCCAGGAGGAGCGCCTCACCCGCGCCCGCGCGCTGATGGCAGAGGCCGGCTACGGCCCGGACAACCCGCTCGAGCTACAGCTTCGCTACAACACCAGCGAGGACCATCGCAAGGTCGCCATCGCCCTGGCCGCCATGTGGAAGCCGCTGGGCGTCGAGGTGGAGCTCTACAACGCCGAGGTGGCGGTCCACTATGCCGACATCCGCCAGGGCGACTTCGACGTGGCCCGGGCCGGCTGGATCGGCGACTACAACGACGCCCAGAACTTCCTGAGCCTGCTGGAGGGCGGCGTCGCCAACAACTACGGCGCCTACCAGAACGACGCGTTCGACGCCCTGATGGACCGGGCCGCCGAGACCCAGGACACCGACGCCCGCGCCGAGCTGATGGCCGAGGCCGAGGCGCTGGCGCTGGCCGACAACGCCACCCTGCCCCTCTACTACTACGTCTCGCGCAACCTGGTGAGTCCCGCGCTGAGCGGCTGGCAGACCAACATCGAGGACATCCACCGCTCGCGCTGGATCGACATCGAGGACTGACCCGCCCCTCCCCACCGTTGCGACCTTTCCCGGGGCATGAGTCCCGGGAAGCGAGGCCCCGTCATGCTCCGCTATACCCTGACTCGCCTGCTGCAGGCGATTCCGACGCTGTGGATCGTCATCACCCTGTCGTTCTTCCTGATGCACCTGGCCCCGGGCGGCCCCTTCGACGGCGAGCGCCAGCTCCCGCCGGAGATCGAGGCCAACCTGCTGGCCACCTATCACCTGGACGAGCCGGTATGGCAGCAGTACCTGATCTACATGGGTAACCTGCTGCAGGGCGATCTCGGCCCCTCCTTCAAGTACAAGGACTTCACCGTCACCGAGCTGGTCACCCAGGGCTTTCCGGTGAGCCTCGAGCTCGGCCTTTGGGCCATCGGCCTGGCGCTGCTGATCGGCCTGCCGCTGGGGGTGATCGCCGCGCTCAAGCGCAACTCCACCGTCGACTACCTGGTGATGGGGACCGCCCTTGCCGGCGTGGCGGTCCCCAATTTCGTGATCGCCCCGCTGCTCGCGCTGGTGTTCGGCGTCTTCCTCGGCTGGCTTCCGGTGGGCGGCTGGAACGACGGCGCCTGGCCCAACCTGGTGCTGCCGGTGGTGGCGCTGTCGATCCAGCAGATCGCCTACATCGCACGCATGATGCGCGCCAGCATGATCGAGATCCTCGGCAGCCACTTCATCCGCACCGCCCGCGCCAAGGGGCTGACGGAGACCGAGGTGATCCTGCGACACGCCCTGCGCCCGGCGATGCTGCCGGTGGTCTCCTACCTGGGCCCCGCTATCGCCGGCATCATCACCGGCTCCGTGGTGATCGAGCAGATCTTCGGCATCCCGGGCATCGGCCGCTACTTCGTGCAGGCCGCCCTCAACCGCGACTACACCCTGGTGATGGGCACGGTGGTGTTCTACGGCGCGCTGATCGTGCTCCTCAACCTGCTCGTCGACCTGCTCTACTCGGCCCTGGACCCGCAGATCCGCTATGACGACTGATACCGCTCTCTCGACCCCCGACATCGCCGGCGACAGCCTGGCCCGAGAGGCCTGGCGCCGGCTCCGGCAGAATCGCGCCGCCACCGCCAGCCTGGCGCTGCTGGCCCTGGTCGCCCTGGCCTGCATCGCCGGCCCCTGGCTGACGCCCTGGGCGCTGGACGAAGTAGACTGGAACGCCTTCCTCACCGCCCCGAACGTCGAAGACGGCCACTACGCCGGCACCGACGCCAACGGCCGCGACCTGCTCACCCGGGTGCTCCACGGCGGGCGCGTGTCGCTCTCCGTGGCGCTGGTGGCGACCTTCGTCTCGCTGGTGATCGGCGTGCTCTACGGCGCCGTCGCCGGCTACCTGGGCGGACGCGTCGACACCCTGATGATGCGCTTCGTTGACATCATGTACTCGCTGCCCTTCATGTTCCTGGTGATCCTGCTGATGGTGGTGTTCGGCCGCAACATCCTGCTGATCTACGCCGCCATCGGCGCCGTGGAGTGGCTCGACATGTCGCGCATCGTGCGGGGCCAGGTGCTGGCGCTGAAGCGCCGAGAGTTCGTCGAGGCCGCCCAGGCGCTGGGCGTTCGCCGCCACACCATCGTCACCCGCCACCTGATCCCCAACGCCCTCGGCCCGGTGATCGTCTACGTCACCCTCACCGTGCCCAAGGTGATCCTGCTGGAGAGCTTCCTCTCCTTCCTGGGGCTCGGCGTGCAGGAGCCGCTGACCAGCTGGGGCGTGCTGATCAGCGAGGGCAAGGACATGATGGAGACGGCGCCCTGGATGCTGCTGGTGCCCTCCGCCTTCCTGGCGACGACCCTGTTGTGCCTCAACTTCCTGGGCGACGGCCTGCGCGATGCCCTCGACCCCAAGACCCGTTAACGACCCGCAAGGAGGCTCCATGTCACAGCCACTGCTCGAGACCGATCGCCTGCGGGTCGACTTCGACCTGCCCGGCGGCAGCGTCGCCGCCGTCAAGGACCTCAGTTTCACCGTGCGCGAAGGCGAGACCCTGGCACTCGTCGGCGAGTCCGGCTCCGGCAAGTCGGTCTCCTCCACCGCCGCCCTGGGCCTGCTGCCGGCGCTCGCCCGGCCCTCCGGCGCCATCCGCTGGCACGGCGGGGCGGGCGACGAGGACCTGCTGCGGGTGCCGCCCAAGCGCCTGCGCCAGATCCGCGGCAACGAGATCTCGATGATCTTCCAGGAGCCCATGACCTCGCTGAACCCGCTGCACCGAGTGGGCCGCCAGATCATCGAGGTGCTCGCCAAGCACACTGCGCTGCGTGGCCGTGCCGCCCGGGCGCGCGCCCTCGACCTGCTCGAGCAGGTGGGTCTCCCCGAGCCCGAGCGGCGCCTGGCGAGCTACCCCCACGAGCTCTCCGGCGGCCAGCGCCAGCGGGTGATGATCGCCATGGCGCTGGCCTGCGAGCCGAAGCTCTTGATCGCCGACGAGCCGACCACGGCACTGGACGTCACCGTCCAGGCGCAGATCCTGACCCTGCTCAAGGACCTGCAGCGCCGCTACGGCATGGCGATACTCTTCATCACCCATGATCTGGGCATCGTGCGCCACTTCGCCGATCGGGTCTGCGTGATGCGCCGCGGCGAGCGGGTGGAGAGCGGCGAGACCGCCGTCCTCTTTGCCGAACCGCAGCACGCCTATACGCGCATGCTGATCGACGCCGAGCCCCACGGGCGCAAGGCGCCGGTGCCGACCGACGCCCCGCTGCTGCTCGAGGCCCGGGACGTGCGGGTGCGCTTCCCCCTCAAGAGGCACCTCTTTCGGCCAGCCGAATACTTCGAGGCGGTGCGCGGCATCGATCTGGCGATCCGCCGGGGGCAGACGGTAGGCATCGTCGGGGAATCCGGCTCCGGCAAGTCGACCCTGGGCCGTGCCCTGCTGCGCCTGCTCGAGAGCCGAGGCGAGATCCGCTTCGGCGACACCGCCCTCGAGGGCCTGGACAGCGGCGGCATGCGCCCGCTGCGTTCGCGGATGCAGGTGGTCTTCCAGGACCCGTTCGGCTCGCTGTCGCCGCGCATGACGGTGGGCGAGATCGTCGGCGAGGGCCTGCGGGTGCACGCCCCGGAACTCGGTCGCCGCGAACGGGACGCCCGCGTCCAGGAGGCGCTCGACGATGTCGCCCTCGACCCGACGATGCGCCACCGCTACCCCCACGAGTTCTCGGGCGGCCAGCGCCAGCGCATCGCCATCGCCCGCGCCCTGGTGCTCAAGCCGGAGTTCCTGCTGCTCGACGAGCCCACCTCGGCGCTGGACCGCTCGGTGCAGGCCACGGTGATCGCTCTGCTGCGCGACCTGCAGGAGCGGCACGGCCTCACCTACCTGTTCATCAGCCACGATCTCGCCGTGGTGCGGGCCCTGGCCGACAACGTGCTGGTGATGAAGGACGGCGCGGTGGTCGAGCAGGGCGATACCGAGGCGCTGTTCCAGGCGCCCCGCGAGGCCTACACCCGGGAGCTGATGCGGGCGGCCTTCCTCGAGGAGGCGGCCGCCTGAGCCCTGCCCGAACGCGAAGCCCCCGGCCAGTGGCCGGGGGCTTAAGGGTCATACCAGAAGGGTCATGCAGGAGAGGCAGCGCTCAGAAGCGGTAGTCCACCGAGAGGGCGAAGACGTCCGCCTCCACCTCGTAGTCACCGGAGAGGTTGCCCTTGGATTCGTTCTCGTTACCGATAGCTGCGCGCTGATCGATGCCGCCATCATCGGCGAAGACGTGCATGTAGCCGGCGGTGATGCCGAGCTCGGGGCTGGGCATCCAGGTAGTGCCGAAGGTCGCCCACTGGCGATCGGCGTCCGGCACCCGAGGGGTGCGGAACTCGGCGCTCGGCACCGGGCTCTCGTCGATGCCCAGGCCGGCACGCAGCAGCCACTGCTGGTTCAAGGCGTAGTTGGCGCCCACCGAGAAAGCCCAGGTGTCGTCCCAGTTCTCCGTGGTGGTGCTGTTCGTTCCGTCCTCGAATTCGACCACCAGCTCGTCGAAGCTGCTCCACTCGGTCCACTCGGCGTTGGCCATCAGCGCCAGCCGATCGGTCAGCTGGTGATAGACGCCCAGGTTCAAGTTGGCCGGGGTGGTCAGATCGGCGGTGCCACCACCATCCCGCAGGCGCCCCTGGGCCTGCGCGCCCTCAAGCACCTGCTGGCCGGTAGCATTGTCCGAACTGTAAGCGACCTCGCCATCCAGCGTCAGGTCGATCTCGGAACGGTAGCTCGCGCCGATGCGCGTCTTGTCGGTGACCTGGAAGAGCGCCCCCAGGGTGTAGCCGTAGCCCCAGTCGTCGCCGGTGACCTCGGCAAAGCCATCAGCACGCCCGGCCTGGGAACTCAACGCTTGGGCTTGGGCCAAATTCCCCTGTTCCTGTGCAGTTCTTGCTCCGAGGGAGGCAAGGTCCAAGGAATTGGAGAGCGTCGCATCTGCATACTGCGCCCTCAAGCCAACGGCCAGGTTGAGCCGCTCCGAGGCCCGATAGTTAAGCGTCGGCTGGAAATCGATGGTCTTCAGTTCGGTCTCCACGGCATGGTAGCGGCCGATCCAGTCCTCGTCGTACTTGGTGGAGAGGCCGTAGGGCGCATAGATGGCCAGGCCCAGGTCGAACTGCTCGTTGAGCTGCGTCTTGGCAGCGAAGCTCGGCACCACGGCCGACTCGCCACCTTGGCGTGAACCACCCAGATCATAATCGGCACCCCCGAGGCTGGTCGCCTCGGCATCCTGAAGTTCGAAGCTGGCATCGATATAGGCCACCCCGCCGGCGACCTGGCTGCCGTCGATGTTGCCGATAGCGGCCGGGTTGTAGGCCATGAAGCTGACGTCCTCGGCACCGGCGGTGGCGTTGGACAGGGCATTGGCGAGGGTCTTGGCGCTCTGTTCACGCACCTGGAAGCCGGAGGCGGCCGCCTGGCCGGCGATCAGCGCCGTGGAGGCGAGGGCGATGGCAATGGTCAGCCGATTGACGTGATGGGGCATATGGCGAGGCATCCCTTTTCCGATGGATCGTTGTTGTCGTTTTGCCGCAGGGCGGTCACGTGCCGTCAGTGTTCGCGCATCTGCTGCCGGGGATCAAGCCCAAACGGTCGTTTTAAAGCAAAATCTGCTAATACTTTGGTAGAACGATCGTTTTAACTCTATATCTTTCATTAACTTACTATCTGGCCGCCCGCCACGGCCTGAGGGGTACCGCTGATCCTTGACCTATGGGTAACCCAAAGGTTTTACACTTCCCCCACGATATTCACTGGAGAACCTCGATGAAGGTCAGCGAGATCGCTCGTCAGGCCGGCGTCACCGCCGAGACCGTGCGCCACTACACCCGCGAGGGGCTGCTGACCCCCGAGCGCCATCCCGAGAACGGCTATCAGCTGTTCGATCAGCGGGATCTGGAGCGACTGCGCTTCATTCAGCGCGCCCGTACCCTGGGCTTCGGCGTGGCCGAGATCCGCGACATCCTCGAGCATGCCGACCACGGTGACTCACCCTGTCCGATGGTGCGTGACCTGCTGGCCAGTCGACTGCCCCAGATCCGCGAGCGCATCGCCGAGCTGGAGGCGCTGGCCGCGCGCATGGAGCAGGCCCTGGCGGCCTGGGAGGAGATGCCCGACGGCACGCCGGACGGCCACAGCCTGTGCCGGCTGATCGAGAGCTTTCCCGAACCGCTCAATGCCGGCCAGGAGGCCGACGAGGAGACGCGATGAACGCCCGACATACCCTCGAGCGCCGGGTACCCGGCATGAACTGCCAGGGCTGCGTGGCCACGATGCGCCGCGCCATCCAGGCCCGGGACGCCGAGGCCGAGATCACCGGCACCCCCGCCGAGAAGCGCCTCGAGGTCGCCACCCGGCTGACCGATGACGCTCTGGATGAAGCGCTGATCGAGGCCGGTTACCCGCCGGCCGCCGGGGGGCCGGCCGAGCGTCAGCATCATGAGCGCCGCGTTCCCGGCATGAGCTGCCAGGGCTGCGTCGGCCGGATGCGCAGGGCAATACAGTCACGAGATCCCGAGGCCGAGGTGGCCGGCACCCCGGCCGAGCAGCGCCTCGAGGTCACCACCGCGCTTGCGGCGAGCGAGCTGGACGAGACCCTGAAGGATGCCGGCTACCCGCCGGATAACGGTGAAGACGAGACTACCGCCGATTCGCACGCCACCGGCGAGGCCGAGGCACTGGGAGCCAACGAATCTGAGGCGCCCCACTCCCCGGCCTCCGACGACGCGCCGAGTCACCAGCCAGGTGCCGAGCAGCGACCCACGACCCGGCGCTTCTCGATCAGCGGCATGACCTGCGCCAGCTGCGTGAAGAGCGTCCAGCAGGCCATCGAGCAGACCCCGGGGGTGATCAGCGCGGAGGTGAACTTCGGCACCCATACCGCCCAGGTGCGCGGCAGCGCCAACCCGGATGCGCTGATCCACGCCGTGGAGGACGTGGGCTACGGTGCCGAGCCCATCGTCGACATGCGCGAGGCCGAGGCGGCCCGGGCACGCAAGGACGAGCAGACCTATCGCCAGCGCCTCAGGGGCAGCCTGCTGTCGCTGGCGCTCGCCGTGCCGCTGATGGCCAGCATGTTCGTCTATCACCCCCAGCCGGAGGGCGGCGGCCGCCTCTACTGGCTGGTGATCGGCCTGCTGACCCTCGGCGTGATGGCCTATCCGGGCCGCCACTTCTTCGTCAACGCCTGGAAGAACTTCCGCCACCACCAGGCCAACATGGACACCCTGATCACCATGGGCACCGGCACCGCCTGGCTCTACTCCATGGCGGTGGTGGCCGCCGGCCCCTGGCTGCCGGAGGTGGCCCGGGGCATCTACTTCGAGGCCTCGGCGATGGTCATCGGCCTGGTGCTGCTGGGCAACGCCCTGGAGTTGCGCGCTCGCGGGCGCACCAGCGAGGCCCTGAAGCGCCTGCTCGACCTGCAGAGCCGCACCGCGCGGGTGATCCGCGACGGCGAGGAGCGCGAGGTCGACATCGACGAGGTGCGCCAGGGCGACCATATCCGTGTGCGCCCCGGCGAGCGCCTGCCGGTGGACGGCGAGGTGAGCGAGGGCTCGAGCCACATCGACGAGTCGATGCTGACCGGCGAGCCGGTGCCCGTGGCCAAGGGCGAAGGCGACGAGGTCAGCGCCGGCACCGTCAACGGCAAGGGCGGCCTGGTCTACCGGGCCACCCGGGTCGGGGCGAACACGCGCCTCGGCCAGATCACCGAGCAGGTGGCCAGCGCCCAGAACTCCCGCCCGCCCATCGGCCAGCTGGCCGACAAGGTGTCGAGCATCTTCGTGCCTTCGGTGATGATCATCGCCGTCCTCACCGCGCTCGCCTGGTTCAACGTCGGTGCCGAGCCGCGGGTGATTCACATGCTGGTCACCGCCACCACGGTGCTGATCATCGCCTGTCCCTGTGCGCTGGGTCTCGCCACGCCGATCTCCACCATGATCGGGGTCGGCAAGGCCGCCGAGCACGGCGTGCTGGTCCGCAATGGCGACGCCCTGCAGACCGCCACCAGGCTCTCTACCCTGGTGGTGGACAAGACCGGCACCCTC
The DNA here is from genome assembly GCF_043496965.1 of Halomonas sp. B23F22_3. Classification (NCBI taxonomy): domain Bacteria; kingdom Pseudomonadati; phylum Pseudomonadota; class Gammaproteobacteria; order Oceanospirillales; family Halomonadaceae; genus Halomonas; species Halomonas sp. B23F22_3. The sequence continues at coordinate 41,224 of NZ_JBIEKG010000004.1, read as the reverse complement.
ACCGAGGGCAAGCCCCGGGTCACCGAGGCCCACGTTTTTTCCGACACGGGCCTCGACGGCGACGAGCAGACGGTACTGGGCCTGGTCGCGGCCCTGGAGCGTGGCTCAGAACACCCCCTGGCCGAGGCGCTGATGGCCCACGCCGAGGCGCAAGGCGCCGAACCCGGCGAGATCACCGGCTTCGACACCGTCACCGGTGGGGGCATCACGGCGAGCACCGCCGACAACCGGCCGCTGCTGCTGGGCAATGCCCGGCTGCTGGAGGAGGCCGGCGTCGTGCTGGACGATGCCCGCGAGATCGCCGGCGGGCTCGAGGAGAAGGCGCGCACCGTGGTCTACCTCGCCGTGGACGGCCGGCTGACCGCGGTCTTCGGCATCAGCGATCCCCTGCGCCACGACACCCGCGAGGCGGTGAAGCGCCTGCAGGCCGACGGCCTGAGGGTGGTGATGCTGACCGGCGATAATGAGCACACCGCCGCCGCCATCGCCCGGGAGGTCGGGATCGACGACTTCCGCGCCGGCCTGCTGCCCGAGGACAAGCTCGACGAGATCGAGCGGCTGCAGGGTGAAGGCGAGGTGGTCGGCATGGTCGGCGACGGCATCAACGACGCCCCGGCACTGGCCCGCGCCGATGTCGGCTTCGCCATCGGCCAGGGCACCGACGTGGCCATCGAGAGCGCTGGCATCACCCTGGTGCGCGGCTCGCTGCACGGCGTGGCCGCCGCCATCGAGATCAGCCGGGCGACGCTCACCAACATCAAGCAGAACCTGGTGGGCGCCTTCGGCTACAACGTGCTCGGCATCCCCATCGCCGCCGGGGTGCTCTACCCCTTCACCGGCACCCTGCTCTCGCCGATGATCGCCGGCGCCGCCATGTCGCTCTCCTCGATCACCGTGGTGAGCAACGCCAACCGGCTGCGCCTGTTCCGCCCCGCCGCCGAGGCGCGGAGCGAGGCCCAGAACAGCGATGCGACACAGGAGGACGCACGATGAGCTGGATCGTCAATCTCGCGGGCCTGGCGCTGATCGCCCTGATCGCCTGGTGGTTCTGGGGGAGCCGGAATTGACCCTTGCTAGACTGAAGGAGAGATCGGGAACGGAGATGACCATGCCCAGACTCGACGGCGTACTGGAAACCGCGCTCTACGTGGCGGACATGGCCCGCGCCCGGGCCTTCTTCGAGGAGGTGATGGGGCTTGCGCCCTTCAACGCCGATCACCGTTTCACCGCCTACGATGCCGGGGCCAGCACGGTGCTGCTGCTGTTCCGGCACGGCGAGACGCAGGAGACCGTGGTGCTGCCCGACGACATGGGCACCATCCCGCCCCACGACGGCGCCGGCCGGGTGCACCTGGCCTTCGCCATCGCCGCCGAGTCACTCGCCGACTGGGAAGCGCAACTGGCGCATCACGAGATTCCGATCGAGGGGCGCACCCACTGGCCGCGCGGAGGCGAGAGCCTCTACTTCCGTGACCCCGACGACCACCTGCTGGAGCTGGCCACCCCCGGGGTCTGGCCGACCTACTGAGAACGCTCCTGCGGGAGAGCCTGCCTTTCTATCCGGCCGAGCCCCCGACGACCACCTGCTGGGGCTCGCCACCCCCGGCGTCTGGCCGACCTACTAATGCACCGACTCTGGCGTGCCGTCGGCTCGTCAGCTGACGCCCATGTAGCGCCCCGGCTTGTGGTTCAGGGCGATGATCAGGTTGAGCGCCACGGCGCCCAGCACCGAGAGCCCGACCCGCTCCAGGGGCAGCATCGACAGCGCGATCAGCATGATCCCGCCGTCGATGCCCAGCTGCACGTAGCCGGCCCGCCAGCCGTAGCGGTCCTGCAGGTAGAGCGAGAGGATGTTGATGCCGCCGAGGCTGGTGCGGTGACGAAACAGCACCAGCATGCCGATGCCGATCAGGCTGCCGCCCATCAGGGCGGCGTAGAGGGGCTGGATCGACTGGAAGCTCACCCAGCCGGCAGTGAGCTCCGAGAACACCGAGACCAGGGCGATGGCCACGAAGGTGCGCAGGGTGAAGCTCCAGCCCATACGCCGGATCGCCAGCCAGTAGAACGGCAGGTTGATCAGGAAGAAGCCGACCCCGAAGCGCCAGCCGGTGGCGTACTGCAACAGGAAGGCCAGGCCCGCGGTGCTGCCGGTGAGCAGCATCGCCTGGGTGTAGAAACTCACGCCGAGCGCAACGAAGAGCGTGCCGACCAGCATCGCCATCACGTCCTCGTGGAGGCGATGGGGGTCGGTGGGCAGTTCCTGAGGGTCCATGTGGCGTTCCTTGCTTAGCGGGGCTCGGCGTGCTCGACCATCAGCTGCAGGGACTCGCGCCCCCGCCAGCGGTTGCGATTGAGCTTGAAGGCGCAGTGCAGCGTGGCGCCGACGCCGAAGGCCGGCACCTCGCCGGGCGTGAGGGCGCGGAACCAGATCGCCTTGAGGCTCGTGGTCCCGGCGGAGAGTTCGAGCATCAGGTGGCTGCCATCGGCGCCCACCGGGCGCAGCGCCTCGACCAGGAACGTGCCCTCGAAGAGCGGCGCATCGAACTCGCGGCCGAAGGGCGCGAGCCGCTCGAGCTCGTCCAGGGTGGCGAGGCCAAGCTGGTCGGGCGCGAGCTCGCCATCGGTGAGGATGCGCGGGCGCAGCTCGGCGTCGCCCAGCTGCTCGCCGACGGCGATGAGGAAGGCCTCGCGGAAGGCGTCCAGCCGCTCGGCCGGCACCCCCACCCCGGCGGCGCCACGGTGGCCGCCGAAGCGTGGCAGCGTCTCGGGCGCCAGCTCGAAGGTGCGCTGCAGCGCTTCGCGCAGGTGCAGCCCCTCGATGGAGCGCCCGGAACCGGTCAGCATGCCCGGCGCCGCCGCCGGCGTCAGCACCAGGGCCGGCCGGCCGAAGGCCTGCACCAGCCGGGAGGCGACGATGCCCTGCACCCCTGGGTGCCCCTCCTCCAGATAGATCACGATGGCGGGCGCGTCGGCGGCGAGCGCCGGCAGGGCCAGCGTCTTGGCCTGCTGGGCCATCTCCGCCTCGATCGCCTTGCGGGACTGGTTGTCCTGGTCGAGGGTCTCGAGGTGGCGATGGGCCACCGCCTCATCGGCGGCGAGCATGAATTGCAGCGCGGCGTAGGGGTCGTCGAGCCGCGAGCGGGCGTTGATCCGCGGGCCCATCTGGAAGGCCAGGGTCTCGGCGTCGAAGGGCACGCTATCGGCCCCCAGCCGGTCCGCCATGGCGCGCCAGCAGGCGGCCTCCATGCGGTTGATCAGGGTCAGGCCGTGGTGGACCACGGCGCGGTTGGCCGCGCTGCCGCCCAGCGACACGCAGTCGGCCACGGTGCCCAGCGCCACGTAGGAGAGCCAGGGCGAGAGCTTGGGGGTGGCCGGCGCCAGCACGCCCCACTCGACCAGCACCCGACGGGCCAGCGACATCACGAGCCACGCCACCATGCAGCCGGCGATGGTCGGGTCCGGGTAGTCGCAGTCCTCGCGGGTCGGGTTCACGGTGGCATAGGCCGAGGCCGGCGGCCCCTCCAGCGGCAGGGCGTGGTGGTCGCTGACCACCACCTCGACGCCGGCGGCCTTGAGCCGCGCGATGCGCGGCTCATCACTGCTGCCGCAGTCGGCGGTGATCACCAGGCTCGGCCGCGGCGAGAGCGAAAGCGTGCGCTCCACCAGCGGCAGGCTGATGCCGTAGCCGTCGTGGATGCGATGCCCGATCAGGCTGTGCAGCTTCGCTTCGGGCACCCCGAACAGCTCCACCAGAGTGCGCCGGATCACCACGTGGGAGGTGATGCCGTCCACGTCGTAGTCGGTGAGGATGCCGATGTGCTCGCCGTCGACCACCGCCTGGGCGATACGCTCGGCCGCGCGGCGGGCATCCGCGAGCTTCTCGGGGTGAGCCAGGTGGCGCAGGCTCGGCGAGACCAGCGGCGCCAGCTCGCCCTCATAGCCGGCAAGCCGCCCGGCCAGCACCCGGGCCTGCAACTCGGTGAGCCCCTCCGCGCGGGCACGGGCATAGAGCGCCTCGTCTCGGGGGCGCGGTTCGATGCGCGGCTGGAGGCGTTCATGCAGGTCGTGGGGATCGGTCACGGCGTCCACGCCAGGCTCCTCTGAAGTTCAGGGTTGAACCCGAGAGGCAGGGGAAGACCTCCAGGCTGAGCGAGGGGCATCGTGAGAAGGGCTCAGGACTTGGTGATGCCGGAGACCCCCGCTCGGGGCTGATCCGGCGATGGGCCTGTTCGGGGGCGCTGTTAACCCCTCCCTGGGCGCTACCGATGCCATCCATGGCATCGGACCCCCTCCAGGCCTATCCCCGGAGCCCCTCGCTGCTTTACTTTCAGCTGCTCGCTTTAGCGGCGGTTCTCGGCCACGAACGCCTGCACGGCGGAGAGCTCCGCCGGCAGCACGGTGTAGCGCTCCTCGCGCTCCAGCAGGTCATCCATGTGCGGCGGCAGCGGCACGCCCGGGAAGCCGGCCTTGACCACCGCCTCGGCGAACTTGGCCGGATGGGCCGTGGCCAGGGTGATCATCGGGGTCGTCGCATCGGCGCGCGCCCGCTCGGCCGCCCGGTAGCCGGTGGCGGTGTGCGGGTCGAGGATCTCCTGGGTGCGATGGTGCGCCTCGCGGATCACCTCGAGGATGGTAGCGTCGTCGACGCTGTGGCTGGCGAAGCTCTCGCGAAGCGTGGCCAGCGGCGCCTCGGCCAGCGCCGTGGGCTCACTCTGGAAGCGCTCGAGCAGGGCCCGCACCGCCTCGCCGTCGCGGCCGTAGGCCTCGAACAGCAGCCGCTCGAAGTTGGACGACACCACGATGTCCATGGAGGGCGCCAGGGTCGCCTTGAGCGCCTGCTTGGAGAAGTCGTTGTCGCACAGCGTGCGGTGCAGGATGTCGTTGGCGTTGGTGGCGATGATGAACTGCTCAACCGGCAGCCCCATGCGCTTGGCGATGTAGCCGGCGAAGACGTTGCCGAAGTTGGCCGAGGGCACGCAGAAGCTCACCGCCCGATGCGGGGCGCCCAGCGCCACGGCGGAGGCCACGTAGTAGACGACCTGGGCCATGATGCGCGCCCAGTTGATGGAGTTCACCGCCACCAGCCGGGTGCCCTCGAGGAAGCCCTGGTCGGCGAAGCTCGCCTTGACCATCGCCTGGGCGTCGTCGAAGTTGCCCTCGATGGCGACGTTGAAGACGTTGTCGGCCAGCACCGAGGTCATCTGGCGGCGCTGCACCTCCGAGACCCGGTTGTGGGGATGCAGGATGAAGATGTCGAGGTTGTCGCAGTGGCGGCAGCCCTCGATGGCGGCGGAACCGGTGTCGCCGGAGGTGGCGCCCATGATCACCGCCCGCTCGCCGCGCTTCTTCAGGAAGTGATCGAGGATGCGGCCGAGCAGCTGCAGCGCCACGTCCTTGAAGGCCAGCGTCGGGCCGTGGAACAGCTCGAGCAGGAAGTGGTTGGCATCGAGCTGGTTGAGCGGCACCACGGCGTCGTGGCTGAAGGTGGCGTAGGCCTCCTCGACGATGCCGCGGAAGGTATCGTCGTCGATCTCTCCGTTGACGTAGGGCTGCATGACCCGGAAGGCGATCTCGGCGTAGGAGAGCCCGGCCATGGCGGCCAGCTCCTCATGGCCGAGGGCGGGGATCGTCTCGGGGACGTAGAGCCCGCCGTCGCTGGCCATGCCGGTGAGCACGACTTCCTCGAAGGAGAGCGCGGGCGCCTGCCCGCGGGTGCTGATGTAGCGCATGCCTTACTCCTGCTCGTCCAGCGACTCGACGCGGATCCGCATCAGCGGGCCGGCGACGTCGGCCAGCGATTCGATCAGGCGGATGGCCTCGTTCATCTGCTTCTCGCGGGTGCGGTGGGTCAGCAGGATGATCGGCACCAGCTCGCCCTCGGTGGCCTCCTTCTGGATCAGCGCCTCGATGGAGATGCCCTGCTCGGAGAGGATGGTCGCCACCCGGGCCAGCACGCCGGGGCGATCCACCGCCAAGAGCCGCAGGTAGTAGGCGGTGGTGATGTCCTCCATGGGCATGATCGGCAGCTGGCTGACGTCCTCGTCGATGCCGCTGAAGGCCAAGTAGGGCACGCGATAGTGGTGATCGGTGGAGATATCGCGGGCCACGTCCAGCAGGTCGGCGACCACCGCGGAGGCGGTGGGCTCCGCACCGGCACCGGCGCCGTAGTAGAGGGTCGGCCCCACGGCGTCGCCCATCACGGCGATGGCGTTCTTGACGCCGTGCACATTGGCCAGCAGCCGCTCCTTGGGGATCAGGGTCGGGTGCACGCGCAGCTCGAGCCCAGACTCGGTGCGCTTGGAGATCCCCAGGTGCTTGATGATGTAGCCCAGGTTGTCGGCCTGCTCCACGTCCTCGGCGGTGATCCGCGAGATGCCCTCGGTGTAGGCCTTGTCGAACTGCAGCGGCACACCGTAGGCGATGGAGGCGAGGATGGTCAGCTTGTGCGCGGCGTCGATACCCTCGACGTCGAAGGTCGGATCGGACTCGGCATAGCCCAGCGCCTGGGCCTCGGCCAGCACGTCCTCGAAGGCGCGGCCCTCGTCGCGCATATGGGTGAGGATGTAGTTGCCGGTGCCGTTGATGATGCCGGCGACCCACTCGATACGGTTGGCGCCGAGGCCCTCGCGCAGCGACTTGATCACCGGGATGCCGCCGGCCACGGCGGCCTCGAAGGCGACGATCACGCCCTTCTCGTGGGCGGCCTTGAAGATCTCGTTGCCGTGCACGGCGATCAGCGCCTTGTTGGCGGTGACCACATGCTTGCCGTGCTCGATGGCGGTCAGCACCAGTTCGCGGGCCACATCGTAACCGCCGATCAGCTCGACCAGCACATCGACCTCGGGATTGGTGGCCACCTCGAAGACGTCGGAGGTGGTGCGAATGCCGGTGGTGTCACACTCGGGATTGAGGCTTCGGAAGGCGACCTGCTCGATGACGATCGGGCGCCCCGCCCGCCGCGCGATGTCGTCGGCGTTGCGTGTCAGCACGTTGAAGGTTCCGCCACCGACGGTCCCCAGGCCACAGATTCCCACTCTCACCGGTTTCAATGTCTTTCCCCTTGTTCTGGCGTGTGTCTCAGCGTGAAGGGGGCCCAGCCGGGCCCCTCGTGCCGACGCTCGTCGGCGTCGGTCATCACTCGGCCATCATTCACTCAGGCCGAGCATGGCGGCCAGACGCTCCGCCGGCACATAGCCGGGCACCAGGCGGCCGTCGGGCAGCACAATTGCCGGCGTGCCCTGCACGCCGAGCTGCATGCCCAGATGATACTGCTCCTCGACCGGATTGTCGCAGTCCGCGGCACCGCTCAGCGCTTCTTCGCGCTTGGCCGCCGACATCGCCTCGGTCGGGTTGTCGGCGCACCACACCTGCTGCAGCTCCCGCCCGCCCGGCGAGCCCAGCCCGCTGCGCGGAAAGGCCAGGTAGTGCACCTCGATGCCCATCTCGTTGAGCCGCGGCACCTCCTCGTGGAGCTGACGGCAGTAGGGGCAGGTGGTGTCGGTGAAGACCACCAGCTCGGCGCGACTCTGGCCGGTGCCGCGGTAGATCACCCGCTCGCTCTCCGGCACCGCGGCGAGCCGCGCGCTGCGCTCGGCATTGCGCCCCTGCTCGGTCAGGTTGACCAGGCCGTGCTCGGCATTCTCGTAGAGGTCGCCGACCAGGAAGTGGCTGCCCTCGGCGTTGCTGTAGAAGGTCTCGCCGCTCTCCAGCGTCACCTCATAGAAGCCCTCCAGCGGCGTCTCGCGCACGCGCTCCACCGGCATGGACTGGCCGTTGACCGACAGGGTCTCGGCCAGCTGCCGGGCCGGATCGGCCTGGGCGACGGGCAGCAGGGCCAGGGAGGCGGCCAGCAGGCCAGAGCCGATGGTAAGGGTCGATAATCTCATGGTTCAGCCTCGAGGATGATGGTTGGCATGCAGGTCTTCGAGTCGCACCTGCGCCACATGGGTATAGATCTGCGTGGTCGAGAGATCGCTGTGACCCAGCAGCAGCTGTACGACACGCAGATTGGCGCCATGATTCAACAGATGGGTGGCGAAGGCGTGACGCAGGGTGTGGGGCGACAGCGGCCGGTCGATACCGGCGACCCGCGCATGGGCCTTGATCCGGTACCAGAAGGCCTGGCGGGTCAGGCAACGGTCGTCGCGGCCGGGAAACAGGGCCGGTCGGGTGATATCGGCCATCAGCGCGCCGCGGGCCGCGCGCAGGTAGCGCTCGAGCCAGGCCACGGCCTCCTCGCCCAACGGCACCAGGCGGTCCTTGTCGCCCTTGCCGCGCACCCTGACCACGCCCTGGCGCAGGTTGACCGCATCGGTGGTCAGCCCCACCAGCTCGGTGACCCGCAGCCCGGCGCCATAGAGCACCTCCAGCATGGCCCGGTCGCGCACGCCGAGATCGGTGGTGAGGTCCGGCGCCGCGAGCAGGCGCTCCACCTCGTCCTCCTCCAGGGTGTCGGGGAGCGAAGGGCGCACCCGGGGCAGGCGCACATCGACCAGCGGGTCATGATCGACCAGCCCCTCGCCCAGGGCCCAGCGGTAGAAGCGCCGCAGGCTCGACAGCAGCCTGGCGTTGCTGCGCAGGCTGTACCCCGCCTCGCGCCGCTCGTCGAGCCAGGCCGGCAGCGTCGCGCTCGCCGGCGACAGCAGCGGCTCGTCGGCCGCTGCCAGGCGGGCCTGCCAGCGGGTCAGGTCGTGGCGGTAGGCACTCAGCGTGTTGTCGCTGGCGCCCTGCTCCAGCCACAGCCCATCGAGGAAGGCATCGATCAGCGCTGCGGCCTGCGTGGTGGTTCCCATACGGCTCCCGAAGACGCCCCATCAGAACGAAACCCCGCCCCGCGGCAGCGGTGACGGGGTTCCGACAGTGGAGACGGGGCCAGAGCCCCGACGCCACACGCGGGCAGAGGCTCTCGCCTCAGGCCAGCTTTTCCTTGATGCGGGCGGACTTGCCGCTGCGCTCGCGGAGGTAGTACAGCTTGGCCTGGCGCACGTCACCACGACGCTTGACCTCGATGGAGTCGACCAGCGGGCTGTAGGTCTGGAAGGTACGCTCGACGCCGACACCGTGGGAGATCTTGCGCACGGTGAAGGCGGAGTTCAGGCCGCGGTTACGCTTGCCGATGACCACGCCTTCGAAGGCCTGGAGGCGCTCGCGGGTGCCTTCCTTGACCTTGACCTGGACGATCACGGTATCGCCGGGGGCGAAGGCCGGGACTTCCTTGCTCATCTGCTCGGTCTCGAGCGCCTGGATCACCTTGTTCTTGCTACTCATGACAATAACTCCTCAATAAACTTCGTGACGCGCCGGATGCGGTTCGTCGCCGGCGTGTCGTGATCCCGGCGCCCGAGACGACTCGAGAGCGCGGGAATGCTGTTGGTGACACAGGTCCGCCGTCCTGGGACGCGTCCTGCACCTCCGCCCTGATCCCTCGACCGGCCTACTGCTCGGCCTGTCGAGAGGACAGCGCGTAGTCCTCGATGAACTCCTCGAGCAGCACACGCTGCTCGTCGCTCAACGTCCTGCCTTCCAGCAGGTCGGGGCGCCTGAGCCAGGTCCGCCCCAGTGACTGCTTCAGCCGCCAGCGCCGGATGGCGCCATGGTGGCCGCTGAGCAGGACCTCCGGCACTCGCCGCCCGTCGACGTCCTCGGGGCGCGTGTAGTGCGGGCAGTCCAGCAGCCCGTCGTTGAAGGAGTCCTCGACCGCGGAATCCTGATGGCCCAGCACCCCGGGCACCAGCCTTGCCGCGGCATCGATCAGCACCATGGCCGGCAGCTCGCCGCCACTGAGCACATAGTCGCCGATCGACCACTCCTCATCGATGTCGGCTTCCACCACCCGCTCATCGATGCCTTCATAGCGCCCGGCCACCACCACAAGGGGTGGGCCCGAGGCCAGTTCCTGCACGCCCTGCTGATCCAGCCGCCGCCCCTGGGGGGAGAGGTAGATGACCCTGGCCCGCTGGCCGGTGGCGGCCTCAGCGCGCTCGCGGGAGGCGTGAATGGCCGAGCGCAGGGTGTCGACCTTCATCAGCATCCCCGGGCCGCCGCCGTAGGGGCGGTCGTCCACGGTGCGATGCCGGTCGGTGGCGTAGTCCCGGGGATTCCAGAACTCGAGCGCGATGCGCCCCTTCTCCACCGCCCTGCCCGTGACGCCGTGACGAGTGATCGCCTCGAACATCTCGGGAAACAGCGACACCACGCCGACCCACATGGCCGGCGCCGGGATCGAATCGGAACTCAAAATTCCGGATCCCAGTCGACGGTCATCACGCCGGCCTCGAGATCGACCTCCAGCACGACCTCGCCGGGCAGGAACGGCAGCAGACGCTCGCGCGCCTCGATGCGCTCATCGGCCGCGCCCTTCACGACCATGACGTCGTTGGCGCCGGTCTCGAAGAGGTGGTCGATGCGCCCCAGCGCGAGACCCTCGCGGGTCACCACGGCGAGCCCCTCGAGCTGATACCAGTAGTAGTCATCGGTATCGAGCTCGGGCAGTTCGGCCTTGGGCAGCAGGATCTCTGCGCCCGCCAGGGCCTCGGCCGCCTCGCGGCTGTCGATGCCCTCGAGCCTCGCCACCAGGCCCTTGCCCTGACGCCGCCCCTGCAGCAGGCGCGCGCGGGTCAGGCGGCTCCCCTGGCGCAGCACCCAGGCCTCGTAGTCGAGGATGCCGTCCATGGGACTGGTGTACGAATACACCTTCAGCCAGCCCTTCACGCCGTAGGGGCTGGTCAACTTGCCCAGCACCACGTGATCGTCGGCTGGCTGCGCTTGCGCATGTTCGCTCATCGACGACCCCAGGTCCGTTGCAGCAGACGCATCAGGCTCAGGCCTGCTTGCGGGCTTCCTTGACCAGCTCGGCGACGCGGTCGGAGAGCTGTGCACCCTGGCTCTGCCAGTGGGTGATGCGCTCCAGGTCGACGCGCAGGCGCTCTTCCTGACCACGGGCGACGGGGTTGAAGAAACCCAGGCGCTCGATGAAGCGACCGTCACGGGACTTGCGAGAATCGGTCACGGTGAGGTGGTAGAAGGGACGCTTCTTGGCGCCACCACGTGCCAGACGAATGGTAACCATGCGTTGATTATCCTTCGGTTGAAGTTACGGATGTTTCGGCCGAGGTGCCGATACCTGCTGACCCTCGACAATCTGCTTCGGGAAGCGGGCCGACGGCCCGGCTTCGGGTCATTCGGTCACGACGACGACCGCGTCGATCGCGGTCCTGCCTGTGAAGACGCGATATTCTACGGAAAACCGCTCGACTTGGAAACCTTTTTGCGCTCGACGCCGCGCCATGCGCCGGCTCAGCGCCAGGGCATCCCGCCGGGACCACCCATGCCGCCGGGCCCGCCCGGGCCGCCGCCGCCCATCATGCCGGACATGCCGCGCATCATCTTCTGCATGCCGCCCTTCTGCCCCGCCTTCTTCATCATCTTCTGCATCTGCTTGTGCTGCTTGAGCAGGCGATTGAGATCGGGGACCTGCAGGCCGGCACCGGCGGCGATGCGACGCTTGCGCGAGCCGTTGATGATCTCGGGCTTGCGACGCTCCTGGGGCGTCATCGAGTTGATCAGCGCCTCGAGCTTGCCCATCTCCTTCTCGGGACCGGGGCCCTGGGCCATCTCGGCCATCTGCCCCATGCCCGGCAGCTTGCCCATCAGGCCGCCCATGCCGCCCATCTTCTTGAGCTGCTGGAGCTGGTCGCGGAAGTCCTCGAGATCGAAGCCCTGGCCCTTCTTGACCTTCTTGGCGAGCTGGTCGGCCTTCTTCTTGTCGACGGTGCGCTCGGCCTCCTCGATCAGCGAGAGCACGTCGCCCATGCCGAGGATCCGCGAGGCCACCCGGTCCGGGTGGAAGGGCTCCAGGGCATCGACCTTCTCGCCCACGCCCATGAACTTGATCGGCTTGCCGGTGACGTGGCGCACCGAGAGCGCCGCACCGCCGCGGGCGTCGCCGTCGGCCTTGGTGAGGATCACCCCGGTCAGCGGCAGCGCCTCGTGGAAGGCCTTGGCCGTGTTGGCGGCGTCCTGGCCGGTCATGGCATCGACGACGAACAGCGTCTCGTCGGGCACCACCGCCTTATGCAGCGTCTGGATCTCGGCCATCATCGCCTCGTCGATGGCCAGGCGACCGGCGGTATCGACCAGCACCACGTCGTGGAACTGGATCTTGGCGTGCTTGATCGCCGCCTCGGCGATGGCCACCGGCTGCTGGTCGCTGCGCGACGGGAAGAAGTCGACCTCGACCTCGCGGGCCAGGGTCTCGAGCTGGTCGATGGCCGCCGGACGATAGACGTCGGCAGAGACCACCAGCACCTTCTTCTTCTCCCGCTCGCGCAGGTAGCGCGCCAGCTTGGCCACCGAGGTGGTCTTGCCCGCGCCCTGCAGGCCGGCCATCAGCACCACCGCCGGCGAGCCCTTGAGGGCCAGCCCCTCGTTGGCCTCGCCCATGATCGCCTCGAGCTCCTGCTGGACGATCTTGACGAACTGCTGCCCCGGGGAAAGGCTCTGGGAGACTTCCTGACCCACGGCGCGCTCGCGCACCCGGTCGATGAATTCCTTGACCACCGGCAGCGCGACGTCCGCCTCGAGCAGGGCTCGGCGCACCTCGCGCAGCGTGTCCTTGACGTTGTCCTCGGTCAGGCGGGCCTGACCCTTGATGGACTTGAGCGTCTGGGAAAGACGCTCGCTGAGATTCTGGAACATGGGCCTCTCCAATCACGATGGCCGGGGAAACCGATCCGACATCGGCCGGGGCTCCCTGCAATGGTCGAAAATTATACGCGCCCTGGCCGGCAGTCTCCATGCATGACCGGCATTCGCTGCGCCGAGGGGCGCCACCGTGCTGTGCGCCGCCCCGGGGATTCGGTATAGTAGCAACACCATTTCATAAGCTCAGGCGCTGGCGAAGGCGCACGGACAGCGATCGATGCAGCCGCTATCACTTGCCGTCATGGCCTTCCTCTTCTACGTGGGGGCCGCCTCCTGGCAGGGCCTCGCCCTGGCCCGACGAGTACCGCCGCGCGACATGCTGGTGCGCGCCCTGGCCCTGTTCGGCCTGCTCTGCCACCTGCCCCTGGCCGCCACGCTGCTGGCCCGAGGCGACTCCCTCCTGCCCGGCCTCTCCACCAGCGCGGTGCTGGTCGGCGCGCTGGCCGTGCTGCTGCTGCTGCTGGCCAGCCTCTTCAAGCCGGTGCTCAACATCGCCACCGGCCTGCTGCCGCTGGCCGGCCTGAGTCTGCTGCTGGCAGTCGGGCTGCCGAGCCCCGAACGCGCCACCGGCATGACCCCGGGCATCGCCCTGCACGCCCTGAGCAGCGCCCTGGCCTTCGCGCTGCTGGCAATCGCCGCCGTCCAGGCGGTGCTGCTGGGCATCCAGAACCAGGCGCTGCGCCACCACCACATCCGTGGCGTGGTCCAGTCGCTACCCCCGTTGACCACCATGGAACGGATCCTCTTCGAGCTGATCTGGGCCGGCATGATCCTGCTGACCCTGTCGATCGTCAGCGGCTTCCTGTTCGTCGACGACATGTTCGCCCAGCACCTGGCCCACAAGTCGATCCTCTCGCTGGCCGCCTGGGTAATCTTCGCCACCCTGCTGTTCAGCCACCACCGGCTGGGCTGGCGCGGCATGCGCGCGGTGCGCTGGACCCTGGGCGGCTGCCTGGTGCTGCTGCTGGCCTACTTCGGCAGCAAGTTCGTGCTGGAGATCGTGCTTGACCGCGGCTGAGAGCGTCCCGCCTTGACACCCGCCGGCCGAGTCCCTACAACTCGAGCCTGATACGCCTTTGAGGATCCTTCGACATTGAGTGACGACTTCCCGCTGGGACTGCTGTTCGGCCTGCTGTTCCTGCTCGTCTGCCTGTCCGCCTTCTTCTCCAGTTCCGAGACCGGGATGATGTCGATCAACCGCTACCGCCTGAGCCACCAGGCGAGCAGCGGCGAGACGCGCGCCCAGCGGGTCATGCGCCTGCTGTCGCGGCCGGACCGGCTGATCGGCGTGATCCTGATCGGCAACAACTTCGTCAACAACCTGGCGGCCTCCATCGCCACCATCATCGCCATCCACTTCTTCGGCGAGGTCACGGGCCCGGCCGTCGCCACGGCGCTGTTGACCATCACCATCCTGATCTTCGCCGAGGTCACGCCCAAGACCTACGCGGCGATCAAGCCCGAGCGCATCGCTTACCCCGCCTCGCTGGCCCTGGAGCCGCTGCTCAAGCTGCTCTATCCGCTGGTGTGGCTGGTCAACGCGATCTCCAACGGCCTGCTGCGCCTGATGGGCGTGAAGAGCATCGACGGCGGCGCCGATCACCTGACCCGCGACGAGCTGCGCACCGTGGTGCACGAGGCCGGCACGCTGATCCCCCGCCGCCACCAATCGATGCTGCTGTCGATCCTCGACCTCGAGAACGTCACCGTGAACGACATCATGGTGCCACGCCACGAGGTGATGGGCCTCGACCTGGACGACGACCTGGAGGAGATCCTGGCCCAGATCCGCACCAGCCAGCACACCCGGGTGCCGGTCTACAAGGGCGACATCAACAACATCATCGGCATGCTCCACCTGCGCAACGCGGCGCGCTTCCTCTCCCGCGGCGACGTGACCAAGGCGGCCATCGTCCAGGAGGCGCGGGAGCCCTACTTCATCCCCGAGTCCACGCCGCTGCATACCCAGCTGCTCAACTTCCAGAAGCAGAAGCGGCGCATCGGGATCGTGGTGGACGAGTACGGCGACGTGGAGGGCCTGGTGACCCTGGAGGACATCCTCGAGGAGATCGTCGGCGAGTTCACCACCGACGTGGCGGGCCTGGACCAGGAGATTCACCCGCAGGACGACGGCAGCCACCTGATCGACGGCACCGCCAACATCCGCGACATCAACAAGGCGCTGGGCTGGCAGCTGCCGACGGACGGGCCCAAGACCCTCAACGGCGTGATCCTCGAGCACCTGGAGTCCTTCCCCGACGGGCCGGTCTGCCTGCAGATCGGCAACGTGCGCATGGAGATCCTCGAGGTGCGCGACAACCTGATCACCGCGGCCCGCTGCTGGCAGCCGGTGCGTCGCGCCGCGCGGGTCGCCTGAGGCCCGTCATCCGGACCGGTCAGCGCCCCTTCCGTCGGCCTCATCTTCCGAACAACGCCTCCTTCGCCCCGGTGCCGCCCCGTCGCGGCGCCTGACGGGCTCGGCCCAGGCGTCGGCCTCGGCCTTGAGGGCGCACACCCGCTCGGTGATCCGCTGCCGGCTCGCCTCGCCGGGCGACATGGCCTCGCCGAAGTAGAGCGCCACCCGGGCGCGAAAACGCCGCGGCGGCCGGGTCAGCGCCTTGCCGCCCTGGTGCGAGGTCCAGGAACCCCAGAGGCCGGCCAGGCCCGCGGGGATCACCGGCACCGCATCGCGGGCCAGGATCAGCTCGAGGCCGCGGCGAAAGGGCTGGATCTCCCCGTCCGGGGTCAGGCGCCCCTCGGGAAACACCATCACCACCTCCCCCTGACGCAGCGCCCGGCTGACCTCGGCCAGCGCCTGACGCACGCTGCCCGGATCGCGCCGATCGGCGTCCACGGGAATGGCGCCCACCCGGCGGAACAGCCAGTTGAGCCAGGGCGAATCATAGATCGGCTTGTCCATCAGGAAGCGCAGCGGCCTGGGGCTGGCCACGCCCACCACCAGGGCGTCCATGAAGCTGACGTGGTTGCAGACGACGATGGCCGGGCCGCTCGCGGGAATGCCCCCGCGACCGCGAAAGCGCAGCCGATAGGCCAGGTGGAGCAGCAGGGTGAGCGTACGCCGCAGCAAGGGCCGCGGGGCGCTGGCCAGTCGCCAGCCCCCCGCGGCCATCACCAGCCCCGTCGCCCCCCACAGCAGGGGGGTCATCACGGCGCGTCCGGCGCGCGCCTGAGGCCGGCCAGGATGGTCGAGAGCAGCTGGTCGAGCAGATCGCCCACCTCCAGCGGCTCGCCCTGCCAGCGGCCGAGGCGCTCGTTGAGGCCCAGCTGGACCAGGCCGTGCACGCTGCCCCAGAGCGTGCGGCTCAGCCGCCAGGCCTCCAGGTCATCCAGCGCCGGCTGGTACTCCTTGAGGGTCGCCTCCACGCGCAGGAACAGCCCCTCGATCATCTCGTTCTGACGCTGATCCAGCTCGCCCTCCTGGGCCAGGGGGTAGTCGAAGAGCAGCTGCCAGCGATGGGGGTCCTGGCGGGCGAACTGCCAGTAGGCCCGCGCCAGGGCCTTGAGACGCCGTTCGGGCTCGGCATCGGTGAGCAGCGGCTCGATCACCTCGCGCAGCCGCGCCAGACTCTCGACATTGACGTGCTGCAGCAGGTTGCTGAAGCTGCCGTAGAGCTTGAGCAGCGTGCTCGGTGCACAGCCGACCTCACGCGCGAGCGCCCGCAGCGACAGCGTGTGGACCGGATGCTGCCTGAGCCAGGCATCGCAGGCGTCCATGACGTGGGCATGGAGCGCCTCGGGGGCATGCTGTCTGGGACGAGCCATCGGGATCCTCACGGAGTGGTGGCGCGCAGCGCGCGTCGGACGACAAGGATACTCTCATCGAACACTGTTTTCGATAGCATATCCGAGCCCTTTCGCGATGCAAACCACCGGCCGGATCGCGCCGCGTTCGCGGCTTTTCTCCACCGATGGACTTGGTTACCCTGACGCTCCATCCACTCGGAGTCCCCATGGCCGGCCGACTGCACATCGCCCCGCTCGACCTCGAGCGCCTGCTGCCCGACCTGGTCGCCGAGGCCGCCCTGATCACCGGTCCCAATCTGGCGCCGCGCCGCCCCCTGTCGATGATCCGCCAGGACGCCGGACGACCGCGCCTGACGACGGCCTTCTGGGGACTGACGCCGCCCTGGCTCAAGGTGCTCGATCATGCGCCGCACTGCGCCCGGGCCGAGGCCCTGCAGACGCGTCCCATGTTTCGCGAGGCCTTCGCCGCCCGGCGTTGCCTGGTGCCGGTCAGCGGCGTCTACGCCTGGAAGCCCCAGCCGCGCTTCAAGCAGCCCTTCCTGGTCACCCGCGTGGATCGCGGTCCCTTGCTGCTCGCCGGGATCTGGTGTCGCTTTCACACCAGCCTCAGCCAGCACCACGATTCCATGGCGCTGATCACGGTGCCGACCAACGCCCTGCTGGCACCGATCACCGACCGCCTGCCGGCGGTGATCGAGCCCGGACAGGCCGCACGCTGGCTCGATCCGCAGACCTCGCCGGAGGAGGCCCAGGCCCTGCTCGAACCCGCCCCGGCGGAACTTCTGGGCGCTTTCATGGTATCTAGAAAGGTCAACGACCCCGCCTGCCAGGAGCCGAGCTGCGCCCATCCCATCGGCCCCATGCTGCGCCATCTTGTTTCACAGGAGCGATGATGCCCCACGTCTTGCCTGCCTCTTGCCGTCAACCGGGCCGCCTGCTCGCCTGGCTGGCCGTTGCCGCGGCCCTGCTGACGGGCCTGACCGCCCGTGCCGACGCCGTTCAGGCGACCGTCTCGCCCAAGGTCAGCCCCCACGACGATCGCGACTACCGCGCCCTGACCCTCGACAACGGGCTGAGCGTACTCCTGGTCAGCGACCCGGAGGCCGACAAGGCCGCCGCCTCGCTGAACGTGGACGTGGGCAGCGCCCAGGATCCCGAGGATCTCGCCGGCCTGGCCCACTATCTCGAGCACATGCTGTTCCTCGGCACCGATGCCTATCCCGAGCCCGACGCCTACCAGGGCTACCTGAGCCGCCACGGCGGCAGCCACAACGCCTTCACCGCGCCTCACGACACCAACTACTTCTTCGATATCGAGCCCGACGCCCTGGCCGGCGCCCTGGACCGTTTCAGTCGTTTCTTCGTATCGCCGCTGTTCAACGCCGAACGCCTGGAGAGCGAGCGCAACGTGGTGCACTCCGAGTACCAGGCGCGGCTGCGCGACGACGGCCGCCGCGCCCAGGACGTGCTCGACCAGCTGCTCAACCCCGCCCACCCCACCACCGGCTTCTCGGTGGGCAGTCGCGAGACCCTGGCCGACCGGCCGGCGGGGGAACCCAGCCTGCGCGAGCGCGTGATCGACTTCTACGAGGCGTACTACGACGCCAACGTCATGCACCTGGCCGTGGTCGCGCCCCAGCCCCTCGACGACCTCGAGGCCCTGGTCACCGAGCGCTTCGCCGACGTGCCCGACCGTGGCCTCGCCCGGCCGACCATCGAGGCACCGCTGGTCGAGACGCAGCGCCTGCCGCGCGCCGTGCGCCTCGCGTCGGTACGCGATAGCCAGCGGGTCAGCTTCCTGTTCCCGGTGCCCGACCCCGAGACCGCCTATCGCCACAAGCCGGCCGACTACCTGGCTCACCTGCTCGGCCACGAGGGTGAGGGCAGCCTGCTCGCCGCGCTGCGCGAGGCGGGCTGGGCCGACGGCCTCTCCGCCGGCGTGACCCGCGGCGATGGCCGCCACGCGCTGTTCGCCGTGGACATCAGCCTGACCCCGGAAGGCGCCGAGGCGTTGCCCCGCGTCCAGGCGAGCCTGTTCGCGGCCATCGAGCGCATCCGCGAGAGCGGCCTCGAGGCGTGGCGTTACGAGGAGCAGGCGCGCCTGGCCGATCAACAGTTTCGCTTCCAGCAGCACGGCGCGCCCCAGGGCGATGCCATGCGGCTGGCCATGAACCTGTCGCGCTATCCGCTGGAGGACGTCAACGTCGCGCCCTACCGCTACGATGGCTTCGATCGCGAGCTGATCGAGCAGTGGCTCGACGGCCTGCGTCCCGACCGGCTGCTGCGCCTCTACAGCGGGCCGGAGGTCGAGGGCGACGCCGTCTCGCCCTGGTTCGACACCCCCTGGCGCGAGGTCGCGATGGACGACGCGGGCGAGCCACTGCCCGGCATCGCCCTGCCCGAGCCCAACCCCTACATCGCCTCGGACCTCGCGCTGCTCGAGGAACAGGACGAGACCCCGAGTCTGGCCATCGACGAGGCGGGGTTCGACTTCTGGCACATGGCGGACGCCACCTTCGACACTCCCCAGGTGGAGTGGCGCATCAGCCTCCAGCACCCCGCCGCCAGCCGCGAGGCCCGCGAGGCGGCACTCTCCCGGCTGCTCGCCGGCTGGCTCGTCGACAGCCTCAACGAGACCCTCTATCCGGCGCGCCTGGCCGGCCAACGCTTCGAGGCCTATGCCCACGCCCGCGGCATCACCCTGTCGTTCTCCGGCTGGCGGGATCGCCAGGACCGCCTGATCGAGCGCGTCATCGCCCAGCTCGAGGATGCGACCATCGACGAGGCGACCTTCGAGCGGGTGCGCTACCGCCTCCAGCGCGAGTGGCGCAACGCCCCGCAGGATGCGCTCTACCGCCAGGCTCACCGCACCCTGTCCGAGGCGCTGGTGCGCCCGCAGTGGCCCACCGAGTCACTGCTTCAGGCGATCGGCGACCTCGAGGCCGCCGATCTGCGCGACTTCCGCCGGCGTTTCCTCGCCGAGCTGCACCTGGAAGCGATGGCGGTAGGTAACCTGACGCGCGAGCTCGCCAGCCGCGAGGCACGGCAGGTGGCCGAGGCGCTCGCCCCGACCCTGTCTACCGAGGCCATTCCCGACCTCACCCCGCTGCAGGCGGAGGACCTGCCCGAACTCACCCCGACCACCACCCGGGAGGACTCGCTGGTGCTGCGCTATCTGCAGGGGCCGGATCGCTCGCTGCAGAGCCAGGCACGCATGGCGGTGCTCGGCCAGCTGCTGGAGACCCCGTTCTATCAGCGCCTGCGCACCGAACAGCAGCTGGGCTATGTGGTCAATGCCGGCTACTCCCCCATGCTCGATGCCCCCGGCATCAGCCTGCTGGTGCAGTCCCCCGACACCGACAGCGAGGCGATCCAGGGACATATCGACGCCTTCCTGGGCGACTTCGCCGCGCGGCTCGAGGCGCTCGAGGACGAGGCGCTGGCACCCTATCGGCAGGCGGTCCACGATGCGCTGATGCAGCGCGATACCAGTCTCACCGGGCGCACCAATCGCCTGTGGCGGGCGCTGGCCAACGATGACACCGACTTCGACCGCCACCGGCGCCTCGCCGAGCGAGTCCTGACGGTGACGGCCGACGAGCTGCGCCAGGCCTGGCCGGCGCTCAGCGACAGCGCCGTCGCGCGGGTCAGCTTCGATCCGGGCGACGAACCCAGCGACGTGCTGGCCCTGAGCCGGCACCTGGCACCGCTGCCCGAAGACGCCGACTGACGCGTCACGCACCGCAGACGACAGCGCCCGGCCAGATGGCCGGGCGCTGTCGTTGGTGGCCTCCAGGCGCGAGCGTCGTCAGCCGAAGGCCTGGGGCGGCATCATCGACTCGACGTGCATCACCAGCTCCTCGAGGATCTGCCGGTCGCGATCGGCGAGCGGCTCGCCGTTGAGCCGGTCGATCTCCCGGGCGAAGGCCTTGAGGGTCAGGCTCGAGACGGCCGGATCGTTCATCCGCTCCCAGCGAAAGGCCTCCCAGCGCGCCTGCTCTTCACTCTCCAGGGTGTCGGGATAGCTGCGGGCCCGGTAGCGAAACAGCATCTCCTCGAGACGCGGATCCTGGAAGGCGAAGCGCGCCCCGACCAGGTCCCAGGGATCGGTCTCGCGAACCCGCTGCATCTGCTGGCGATCCGTCGGCGAGAAGAAGCCGCCGGCGTAGAGCATCAGGTCGGGATCGTGGGGCGGCTCGGGATGGGGCGCGGCGAACACCTCGGCGACCCGTGCCGCGACCTCGGGGCGGGCGGCGAGTCGCTTCCAGTGCTCGCGGCAGGCGGCCAGGTCGAGTCCCAGGCGCTCGACGATCTGGCCGTACTCGCCCTTACGAGGCCCCGAGGTGTCCTTGAGCGCACTGGCGGGGAAGAGCACCGGGCACTTGTTGATATGGATGACCTTGAGCGGAATGCGCTCGGCGCCTTCCGCGAGGTCGTCGTTGCTGACGAAGACCCGCTCGCGGATCTGCTCGGGCGAGAGCTCCAGCAGCGGAGTCGGATCCATCGAGAGGTCGAAGACGATCACCCCGTTGGGGTTGGTGGGATGCTCGGCCAGCGGCATCACCAGGGCGCTGCAGCCGCGACTGGCCGGATAGCGTCGCGAGATGTGCAGCACCGGCTTGCGGCTGGGCAGGTCGAGCTGCCGGGAGACGGCACGCTTGCCGCGCAGGCCGAGCAGGTAGTCGAACAGCCGGGCGTTGCGCTCGCGCAGGAGCTTCGCCAGGGCGATGGTGGCGCGGACGTCCGCCAGGGCATCGTGGGCGCCCACATGGGCGATGCCATTGGCGGCGGTCAGGTCCTCGAGCTTGAAGCTCGGCGCGCCGTCATCGCGGGTCGGCCACTCGATACCCTCGGGGCGCAGGGCGTGGAAGGCGCGCACGACGTCGATCAGGTCCCAACGCGAGTTGCCGTTCTGCCACTCCCGGGCATAGGGATCGAGCAGGTTGCGATAGAAAAGGTGACGACTCACCTCGTCGTCGAAACGCAGGCTGTTGTAGCCCAGTGCACAGGTGCCCGGCTCGCTCATGGCCGCCTCGACGCGGCCGGCGAACTCGGCCTCCGGCAGCCCCCGGCGACGTGCCTGCTGCGGCGTGATGCCGGTGATCAGGCAGGCCTGTGGATGGGGCAGGAAGTCGTCGGCGGGCTTGCAGAAGAGCTCGAGCGGCTCGCCGATCTCGTTGAACTCGGCATCGGTGCGGATGGCCGCGAACTGCGAGGGACGATCGCGGCGCGGGTCGGCACCGAAGGTCTCGTAGTCGTGCCACAGGAAGGTCTGCGGGGCGGCTTTCGACTGCGCCATGGGCGAGCTCTCCGAAGGCATGGATTCAGCGGCCCAGCCTACCACAGCGCCCCGGGCGGCTCAGCCGCCGGCCCGGGTTCGAGGAGGGTACTCGCCCTGGCTCGGGCCCATCTCTTCGCGCTGCCCAGGATCTGCCAGGCCCCTGCTCAGGCCTTGGGCAGGGTCACGTTGAGCTCCAGCACCGAGCAGTTGTCCTCGCTGTCGAGGGTGATGTTGACCGCGTCGTCATCGATCTGCACGTAGCGTCGAATCACCTCCAAAAGCTCCTTCTCCAGCAGCGGCATGTAGTCGGGCTGCCCGCGCTGAGTGCGCTGATGGGCCACGATGATCTGCAGCCGCTCCTTGGCGACCGACGCGGACTTCTTGCGCTCTCGCTTGAGGAAATCGAGCAACTTCACCGGCGGGTTCCTCCAAACATGCGGCTCAACAGGCTCTTCTTCTGGTACTCGTGGAAGCGCAGTGGCACCTCCTCCCCGAGCAGCCGGGCCACCGTGTCGGCATAGGCCTGGCCGGCATCGCTGTTGTCGTCGTGGGTCACTGGCACCCCCTGGTTGGAGGCCCGCAGCACCGCCTCGGACTCGGGGATCAGGCCCAGCAGGTCGATGGCCAGGATCTCGCGGATGTCGTCCAGGTTCAGCATGTCCCCCAGGTCGACGCGGCCGGGGTTGTAGCGGGTGATCAGCAGGTGTTCCCGGATGGCGTCGTCGCCCCGCTCGGCGCGCCGAGTCTTGGATGCGAGCAGGCCCAGGATGCGATCGGAGTCGCGCACCGAGGAGACCTCGGGGTTGGTGACCACGATCGCCTCGTCGGCGTAGTACATGGCGAGCTGGGCGCCCCGCTCGATACCCGCCGGGGAGTCGCAGATGATGAAATCGAAATCCTTGCCCAGGGTGTCGAGCACCTTCTCGACGCCCTCCTGGGTCAGGGCATCCTTGTCGCGGGTCTGGGAGGCCGGGAGGATATGCAGGTTATCGACCCGTTTGTCGCGAATCAGGGCCTGATTGAGCCCCGCCTCGCCCTGGATCACGTTGACCAGGTCATAGACCACGCGGCGCTCGCACCCCATGATCAGGTCGAGGTTACGCAGCCCCACGTCGAAGTCGATGACTACGGTCTTCTTGCCACGCAGCGCCAGCCCGGTGGCGATGGCGGCTGCGCTAGTCGTCTTGCCGACCCCTCCCTTGCCGGAGGTCACAACGATGATCTTGGCCAAATGTCACATCCTGTCTTGTCATGAGGAAAAGAAACGCGGGCGCGAGCCTGACGCCTCGCGCTTGGCCGACATCAGTCCAGCGGCTTGATGCTCAGCTGGCCGTCGAACAGTTGAACCTGGACGGTGGTGCCCAGCAGGCGCGGGTCGATGTCCTCGAGGCGCTTGTAGTTGCCGGCCACCGAGAGCAGCTCGGCATGCAGTTCGCGGCAGAAGATACCGGCCTTGACGTCACCATGGATGCCGGCCAGGGCCCGCCCCCGCAGGGCGCCGTAGACGTGCACGTTGCCGGCCGCGAGCACCTCGGCCCCGGCGTTGACCGCACCGACCACCACCAGGTCGCCCTCGGGGGCGGTCACCTGCTGGCCGGAGCGCACCGTGCCGCGGTAGATACGCCCCCTGGCGGCAGCGCCAGGCAGGGCCTCGGGCGCGAGCTCGGGGGGAGCCTCCACCGGCTCGTCGAGCTCGGCCTCGTCGGCCGGCGCGGCGTCGGCGACGCTCTCCAGGGCGCGCGGGCGCGAGGCTTCCTGGGGAGGAAACCAGCCCAGCCCCAGGGCCCAGGCCGACTGCTTGACCGGATCCGGGCCGCCGCGCACCGCCACCGGCAGCAGCTTGTGGGCACGACAGACCGCGCAGATGCGCTCGAGGGCCAGGTGCGGCTCATCGAGCTTCTCCACATTGAGGACGACCGGGGTGTGCTGGAAGAAGGCCGGTGACTGGCTGAGCTTGCCCGCAAGCTGCTCGCGAATGCGCTCGGGGTCGGCACTGGTCAGTTCCATGACCGTCATCGGCAGCATCCCCCCCTTGAAGGTGAAGGCCATACGGTCCCTGTCCATATTGAGACTCATTGCCGAACTCCACGTCGGGTGATGGTCGGGGTACCACTCAAAGCTAAGCGAGTGACCGCAACCCTGCAACCGATCATAAGGACATAGGAGCGCATTGTCAGTGTCTCCAGGCGGCCACACCTCGCCAGGGTCGAGCCTTTTCTGCCGCCACGTCACGTGCTTAGATAAAGTGGACTCAAGTTTTGCCACGTTTTCACCGATAACAACGATCATCTCGCGCCCCGTTCGGGAGCGCTCTCCTCGTCAGGATGCCCCATGCCAGGACTCCTTCGCCGCCTGTTCTCCCCGCGCTGGAAGCACCCGGACCCCGAGGTTCGTCGCCAGGCGGTGTCGCGCCTCGATCCGTCCAACGGTGACCAGCGCCGCACCCTCGAGCGGCTGGTCCTGGATCCCGATCCCGGCGTGCGCCTGGCCGCCCTGGAAACGATCGACGATCCTGAGCGCCTGCTGACGCTATGCGGACAGCCGGACGCCTCGCCCGAGCTCAGGCAGCATCTGGTCGCTCTGCTCGCCGGGCGGCGCGGCCATCACGACCTGCCGGCGCGCATCGCCCTGGTGGAACGGCTCGAGGATCGCACGCTGCTCAACGAGCTGGCCCTGCAGGGCGATAACCAGCAGCTGCGCCTGGCCGCGCTGGCCCGCCTCGACGCGGAAGAAGACCTGGTCCGTCAGGCCTGCGACAACGGCATCGCCGCCGTGCGCCATGCCGCCGCCGCACGGGTCGAGAGCGAGGCGGGCCTCGCCCGGCTGGCCCACGAGGCCCGGCGTGATCGCCAGGTGGCCCGCCAGGCCCGCGAACGCCTCAATCGCCTGCGCGCCGATGCCGCCTCCCTGACGGCGGCGCGCGCCGAGCGTGAGGCTCTGCTCGAGAAGCTCGAACGCCACGCCCAGGGTCCCTGGGAGCCGCTCTATGCCGGCCGCCTGCGCCACCTGATGCGCGAGTGGGCGAAGCTTCGCGACCTGGCGGATGCGCGCCAGGAGCGCCGCTATCAGGACGCCTGCCAGCGCTGTCGCAAGATCCTCGGCGACCACGAGGCCCAGGAACATGCCCGCCATGCCGACCACCGCCGGCGCGAGGATGCCGACCAGGCCCGGGAGTCGCTCGTCGAGGCCCTGGAAGAAAGCCTCGAGGGCCTGCATCAGGGCGAGCAGCTTACCGATCAGGACATCGCCAGCCTGCGCGCCCAGAAACGCCTGATGGCCAGCCGCTGGCAGGCGCTCTCCGACCATCACCTGGCCGACGAGGCGCTGCGCCATCGCTACGACGAGGCACTCGCCGAGTACGAGCGGATCGTTCAGGCCCGGGTGCGCCTGGACGAACGCGCCGACGCCATCGAGCAGGCGCTGGCGGAAGGCGATGATGACCGCCTGCGCGCCCTGGTCGAAGCCTGCGGCTGGCCGGCGCGGCTGGCGCCGACGCCGCTGCTGGCCCGCGCCCGAGAGCGCCTGACCCGTAAGCCCCAGGACGGCGGTGGCGAGCCGGACGCCTCGCTCGCCCACTTCACCGAGGAGCTGGACCAGCTGGAAGGCCTGCTGGAGCGCGGCGCCTTCAAGGGCGCCAGCCGACTCCACCAGCGCCTGCGCCAGCAGGCCGAGCGGCTGCCCAGGCCCCTGCCGCCCGCGGACCAGGCACGGCTCAAGCGCCTGGCGGCGAGGCTGGCCGAGCTTCGCGACTGGCGGGGCTTCGTCGCCGGCCCCAAGCGCGACCAGCTGTGCCAGACCATCGAGGCGCTGACCGAGCAGAGCGAGATGACCGAGGCCGAGCTCGACCGTCGCCATCGCCAGCTGGTCAAGGAGTGGAAGGCGCTGGGCGACGCCGCTGCCAACCGCGAGCTGTCCGCCCGCTTCCGCACCGCCTCCGATCGCATCAAGGAACGCCTCGCCCCCTGGCGAGAGCGCCAGCAGGCCGAGCGACAGCGCCATCTGGAGGCCCGCCAGGCGCTGTGCGAGCAGCTCGAGACGCTGCTCGAGCAGCCCGCCCATGAGGCCGATCCCGACGGGCTGCGCGAGATTCGCGACCGCGCCCGTGAGCAGTGGCGCCGCCTCGCCCCGGTGCCCCGCGAGCAGGCCGAGCCGACCGGTCGACGCTTTGGACGCATCCTCCATGAGCTGCAGGCCCTGATCGATCGGCGCGCGCGGGAGATCGCCGAGGCCAAGCGGGCCCTGATCCACGAGACGCGCGAACTGCTGGCACGCGACCTGCCGCCCGGCCAACGGGCCGACCAGGCCAAGGCCCTGCAACGTCGCTGGCGCAGCCTGGGGCGAGCACCGAAGGGGGAGGAGCAGGCCCTGTGGCGGGAGTTTCGCGGACTGTGCGACGAGATCTTCGCCAGCCGAGAAGCCGCCCGCGATGACCAGGCTCAGCGCCAACGCGCCCGACTGGAGGCCATGCAGGCGCTGATCGACCGCATGGATGCCTGGCACCCCACGCAGAGCCGTGAGACCGACATGCTGGACGAGGCCATCCGCGAGGCTTCGGCGCTGGAGCCCCTGCCTTCCGGTCGGCGCACCGAGGGCATGCGTCGCCGCTGGAGCGGCATCGTGCGGGCGCGCCGCGAGCGCCTGGACCGCCTGGCCCTGGCCGAGGAGGCCAACCGCTGGCAGGCCATTCGCCCGCTGCTCACGGCGCACCTGCAGGCCGATGCCCGGCACCTGGCCGGCGGTCCTGCCGAAGAGGTAGCCCTGCCCCACGACCTCGACCTGCCGCCCGAACTGCGTCGCGCCCACGAGGCGCGCAATACCGCCCGCCGGGCCGGCACCACCGCCGAGGCCCAGGAGAAGCTCGCCCGCCTGCGCGCCCACCTCTCCCTGCTGGCCGGCGGTCGCGTCCAGCATCGCGACGACCCGCTACGCCTGGCGATCCAGGTGGAACGGCTCAACGAGAACATGGGCCAGGCGATTTCCCGTGCCGACGAGCTCCACCAGCTGCTCGGGGAACTGCTCGCCAACGGCCCGATGCCCGAGCAAGCCTGGGAGCATGAGGTCGGCGAGCTCGACCGGATGCTCGAGATCCTGGCCGAGCGGCCGCCCCCCTGAATCGGCAAACTCCGCCCCTACCACCCGTCCAGACACAAGAACGCGAGGCCTCAGCCTCGCGTTCTGCCATCTGCCGCCGGGGTCACCGGCGGCAGGTATGCTGCGGCGGCCGGGGATCAGCCCATGAACTGCCCGCCGTTGATGTCGATGTTCGCCCCGGTGATGAAGCCCTGCTCCTTGTCGGCCAGGAAGGTGACCAGGCGGCCGATCTCCTCGGGGGTACCGTAGCGCTTGACCGGAATGGTCTCACGGATGGCCTCGCGCACCTTCTCGGGAATGTTCATGATCATGTCGGTGGCGATATAGCCCGGCGACACCGTATTGACGGTGATGCCCTTGGTGGCGGTCTCCTGGGCCAGTGACATGGTCAGGCCGTGCATCCCTGCCTTGGCCGCCGCATAGTTCACCTGGCCGAACTGCCCCTTGCGGCCGTTGATGGAGGAGATGTTGATGATGCGACCGTAGCCCTGTTCCAGCATGTCCTCGATCACGCTGCGGCAGGTGTTGAAGACGCTATTGAGGTTGGTGTCGATCACCTCGTTCCACTGATCCGGCGACATCTTCTTCATGGTGCCGTCGCGGGTGATGCCGGCACAGTTGACCAGCACGCTGACCGGACCATGCGCCTCACGGATCTCCTTCACCCCGGCCACGCAGGAGTCGTAGCTGGTGAGGTCGATGCCGGACAGGGCGATGTTGTCGTAGCCCTCGGCCTTCTGGGTCTCCAGCCAGGCCTTCGCCTTCTCCGGGTTGTGATATCCCGCGACCACCATGTAGCCCTGTGAGGCCAGTTCGCGGCAGATGGCGCTGCCGATACCGCCGGTACCACCGGTGACCCAGGCGACGGGTGCTTGCTTTGTCATTGGCTATCTCCCTGATATGAATGACATCGTCATGGGGTGACCGGGCGGGCCACCACCAGCATGACCATTATGAGTTGTTGGACAGTCATTTTTGTGACGCCCATCAAGTATGGACCAGGGACCGGCCCTGGGACGAGCGTTGGACATCCCTCCTTGACTAAAGGCGAACTCCGTGTAGAATACGCCTCACGTTGATGCGGGGTGGAGCAGTCTGGTAGCTCGTCGGGCTCATAACCCGAAGGTCATCGGTTCAAATCCGGTCCCCGCTACCAAATTTAAGAAGGCGTATCGTCCACGGACGATACGCCTTCTTTCGTTGTGCTGTCGTTATCTTCATTCACCGCTGACACCCCGTTCACGCCCTCGCTCGATGAGCGAATGCCGCTGGTCATCCCCGCCTGAGTGCTACACTCAAGTCCCAAAGGTCATGCGCAAACTAAGCGAGGTTTGACATGAAAGCATGGGTCAAGTAGCTGATTTTAGGGGTTCTGTCCGTGGGCTTCGGGCTCTTGGTGCTGGCCAACCCGGTGGCCGCCTCGCTGGCCGTCACCACCCTGGCCGGGATCCTGTTCGCCGTTTCCGGCGGCTTTCAGATCTTCGCCGGCTTCGGGGAGAGCAAGCTGGTCGGCAAGGTGCTCGGCATGGCGCTGGGCGCCGTGATGCTGCTGCTGGGCCTGTCGCTGTTGTTTCGCCCGCTCGAGGGAATCATCTCGCTGGCGGCCCTCGTCACCATCCTCTTTGCGGCCAGCGGCGTAGCCCGAGTGGTCACCTCCTTCCAGATGCGCCACACCAGCTTCTTCTGGCCGATGCTGGTCTCGGGGGCACTGTCCGTGCTGCTCGCCATCTTCATCGTCGCCAACTTCTTCCAGATCGCTCCCAACCTGCTGGGCATCCTGCTGGGCATCGAACTGCTGTTCAACGGCGCCGGACTCATCGCGCTCTCCTTTTTCCTGCGCGCTGGTCTCTCCGCCGAAAGGCACACGACCGCTTGATATCGACGGGGCAGGATCCGATCGCCCCGCTTCTCACCGGACCGGCAGAAGGCCTTCGAGCGAACGCCGGTCTGGCCGATCTCCGGGGCATGATGACGCCCGCTCACTGAACGATCATGCCCTGCGCCCGCCTCGATGTCCCGCCCGCTAGAGCATCGCAACGCTCCAGCCGACCACCAGCAGCAGCGGAAAGATCCAGCGGCATAGCCTGTCGAGCCGGGTTGCCGTCGCTTCACGCCCCGAGTTCACCAGTACGCCGGTGGCGACGGCGTTGAAGATCGCCAGGAACACCAGGACCGTGGCCCAGGCGATGAGTTGATCCGCGATGGTGAAATAGCCGAGGCGGGGCAGATAGGTGGACATCGAGAGCTGAAAGGCAATCAGCGTCAGCATCGAGGTGGCGCCGAGGCCGATCTGGAACTCGTAGCGATGCGCGGGCACCCAGAAGACCGCCCAAGACATGACCACGATGAGGCACATCGGCAACATGATCTTGAAGACATAGTAGGTCGCCACGCGCTCGGCCCCGAGCCTGGCGGTGAAGATACTGCGATCCTCGTTGAGGGCGGGAATGGCCTCGATGGCCGCCGCCGTTTCCAGGCCGGTGATCCGCCAGCCCTCGATATTGAGGCGTCGAGCGATAAAGGTCCGCTCCGGCATGGGCGCCAGCAGTATCTGGTCCGGGGAGCTCTCCACCGACCCGATCCTGAATTCGAACGCCTGCTTGTCGAACGGGAAATCCTGCAGGGGGTGGTAGGTGGAAATGGTGCCCTTGTAGCGTTGCTGGTAGATCACTCGCCCGCCGTCATCGATCGCCACCTGATCGAGCAGGTTGGTCTTCCGCGCCGTCAACGAGAAGGAGTTGAACAGCGTCACCTCCGGCACCCAGACCCTACTGCGCTGGAAGCGGCACCCCTCCAGCCCGTCGAGGCGTGGGTCGATCCACGAGAAGGTGATGAGGAAGTCGCCCTCGATCTGCTGGTTGATGTCATCGATATCGAGGACGTCGATGACCCCCCACCCCACCTGCACCTCGGTGGCCGGCCCGTCGGCAAGCGGGCGCTCGTTGGTCTGCTGGACGGGCAGGTCACAGACGCGGGCCTGGGCAGAGAGACTCACCAGCCATAACAACAGCGCCAGCAGCCAGAGGGTGGCGCGCCTGTCGATCAGGGCTCGATGCAGCGGCAGCATTGGCATTCCCGTGTCTCCGTTGGCAAACCCCGGCAGTGGCACGCACCCATGGCGCGAGGGGCAGATCTCGCTCCCTTCTAATGCAGCATAGATCGCTCCTACCATCCGCGCCGGTACCGGGCCGAGAGACAGAGTGCCTGAGCCGCCCATCGCTCGCCCCTTGAAGTCGCCGCCGGCGGCCCGCATCTAGTGGACAAACTCACCCTGGATCAAGGCTACCGTCACCATGCCCATCGTCGACCCCCGTACCGGTGAGCCGCTCACCACCGACACCTCCTCAGGCGAGAGCCACGCCGGGCCCGCCAACGACCAGCAGGCCGATGTCGTCCTCGACGTCGATCGCAGCAACATCCAACAGCTGCTCGAGACCTCCATGCAGGTCCCGGTCCTGCTCGACTGCGGCAGCCGCAACGAGGCGGCGAGCCAGCAGCTGAGCCAGGTGCTGGAAAAGCTGGCCCGGGAATACCAGGGCGCCTTCCTGCTGGGTCGTCTGGATATCGATCAGGAGCCGGAGATCGCCGCCCAGCTGGGCGTGCAGAGCGCGCCCGACGTCAAGCTGATCAGCCAGGGCGGCCTGGTCGACCACTTCCAGGGCGCCCTGCCGGAGAAGCAGATCCGCGAGTGGCTGGGCCGCTACTTCCCGGCCCCGGAGGAGGCCCCGCAGACGCCCGAGGACCAGGCCGCCGAGGCCTTGGCCGCCGGCGATGCCGCCACCGCCCGGAGCATCTATCAGGAGCTCATCCAGCAGTATCCCCAGCACACGCCCTACCAGGTGGAGCTGGCCCGCGCCCTGGTGGCCGACGGCGAGGCCGAGCAGGCCCGCGAGCTGCTCGACAACCTGCCGCCGGAGGAGCGCGATGCCGCCCCCGCGCGCGGCGTGCGCGCCAGCATCGCCTTCGGCGAGCAGGCGCCCTCCGCCGAGGAGCTGGCCGCCCTGGGCGAGCGCGACGACAGCGAAGCGCAATTCAAGCGCGCCCTGCGCCAGCTGGCCGATGGCCAGTACGAGGCCGGCCTGGAGGCCCTGCTCGCCCTGATGAAGCGTGACCGGGCCTACGGCGAGGATGCCGCCCGCCGCACCCTGCTGCAGGCCTTCGACGCCCTGGGCGCCGATCACCCGCTGACGGTCACCTATCGCCGCAAGCTCTTCGCCCTGCTCTACTGATCCGCCGATCGACCGAGCACGCTCGCGACAACGGCCGCCCCATGGGGCGGCCGTTGCCGTCGGACCCCTGGCGCCGGTGCGCGGCGATTCAGCCCTTCAGCACGCCATCGAGCCGCGTCAGGGCCGCCTCCAGCTGGATCGCCGTGGTCCCGAAGTTGAGCCGCACGAAGCCCGGCCAGCCGAAGTCGGCGCCGTCGGAGAGCGCGACACCCGCGCGCTCCAGCAGCAGGCGCTGGGGGGAGTCATCCATCCCCTGCAGGCAAGGCGCCTCGCGCAGGTCCAGCCAGGCCAGGTAGGTGGACTCGGGCGCGCTCATGCTCACCCCCGGCCAGTGCGCCACTCGCTCGTCCAGCCGCCGACGCTGCTCGCGCAGCGTCTCGAGCAGCGCCTGGCGCCAGGCGTCGCCCTGCCGGTAGGCCGCCTCGGCGGCCACCAGCCCGAGCACGTTGCCGTCCGGCTGCAGGCCCTTGGCCGCCGCGGCGAAGCGCCGCCGCAGGCCGGCATCGGGAATCACCGCGCAGGCCGTGGTGAGCCCCGCCAGGTTGAAGGTCTTGGAGGGCGCCCAGAGGGTCAGGATGCGCGAGGCGAGCGCGGGAAAGGCAGCGGCCAGGGGCGTGTGGCGGGCCCCCTCGTCGAGCAGCAGGTCGCAGTGCAGCTCGTCGGAGACCACCAGCAGGTCATGGCACTCGACCAGCTCGGCGAGCCCTTCCAGCTCCTCTCGCCTCCAGATGCGCCCGGTGGGATTATGGGGCTGGCACCACAGCAGCAGCCGGGTCTCGGGGGTGATCGCCGCCTCCAGCGCCTCGAGGTCGAGTCGCCAGGGCTCTCCGGGGGCCGCTGGCGCCCGCAGCGCCGCCTGCTGGGGCAAGCGCCCGGTCCGCTCGGCGACGTGCAGGAAGGGCGGATAGATGGGCGTGACGGTGAGCACCCCGTCCCCCGGCGCGGTGAGCGCCAGGCTCGCCAGGTGCAGGGCCGGCACCGCGCCCGGCAGCCACAGCTGCCACTCCGGCTCGATGGCCCAGCCATAGTGCTCGGCGCTCCAGTCGCAGACCGCCTGCCGGAGGCTGTCGGGCACCTGGCCGTAGCCGAAGACGCCGTGGGCGACCCGCGCCTGCAGCGCCTCGATGACCGCCGGCGGCGAGGCGAAGTCCATGTCGGCGACCCACAGCGGCAGCACGTCCTCGCCGTAGCGGTGCCACTTCTGCGAGGGCCAGTCACCCTTCGATGGGTGGCGACGCTCGACGGGCGTGGCAAAATCGAATTCCATGTGCAGTTCCCGCTCCCAGAAGGCCAACAAGATGACAACGACCATGCCCCAAGACGGCTTCTATGCCAAGGTGCGCCGCGGCCTGCCCGACCTGGTCGCCCAGTGGCTGACCCTGGGCCAGGGCGATGCCGATCGCCTGGCGCTGCTGCTCGCCGAGACCGCCCGGGTGACGCGGATCGGCCTGCCGGAGGAAACCCCGAGCGGCGAGATGCTCGCCACCTGGAGCCGTGCCGACGGCGAGGAGCCACCGCTGTGGGCGGCGCGCACCGCCACCTTCCTGCTGGTGCAGATGCCCGCCCGCCCCGTGCCGGCCAGCGACGACGAGGCCTGTGCCTGGGCCTACTGCTGGCTGCGCAATCGCGATGTCGAGAGCCTCGAGGCGGCCGAACAGGCGCTGCCCGAGCACCTGCGTGAACCGCTGGCCGCCGCGCTCCGCGCCGCCTGGACCGACCTCAAGGGGCTGCGCCTGGTCTGAGCTCGCTGCCCCGCTAGCCGCGGCGGGCGGCCCGCTTCTTGGGCCGAAACCCCGCCGGCTTGGTGGAGAGCCAGGCCACGAAGGCCTGGATCTGCGGATGGGCCAGCAGGGCCTCGCGTCTGCGATAATGCTCGGCCAGCTCGCGCTCGCCGAGCACCGCATGGATGTGCCGGTGGCAGGCGTGGCAGACCCAGAGGATGGCGGTGAGCCGCTCGGTCCGGTCGAAGCGGCGCCGGTAGCGCGCCTTGCCGTGCAGGGCCCGCGGGATCAAGTGATGCTTGGTCAGCGGTGCCGCCCGCGCACAGAGCTCGCAGGCCTCGGGCCGCGGCGGGGGCGAGAGTTCATGACCGGCCATGGCGCGTCTCCTCGACGACTCGTCTTACCCTGATGATAAGGACCCACCTACGATATGGACGTTCCCCTCACCTGGCAGCTGGCCAAGCTCGCGGTCTCCATCGGCGTGGTACTCGGCCTCTCGATGATCGCCGAGCGCGTCAGCACCCGCGTGGCCGGCCTGCTCTCCGGCTACCCGCTGGGCACCGCCATCGCGCTGTTCTTCATCGGCCTGGAGATCTCGCCGGCCTTCGCCACCCAGAGCGCCGTGCACACCCTGGCCGGCTTCAGTGCCACCCTGGCGCTGGGCGGCGGCTATCTGCTGTGCGCCAGGCGCGATGGCCTGCCCGGGGTACTGGCCGGCAGCGCGGGTGGCTTCATCGCCTGGCTGGCGGTGAGCCTGCTGCTGACCCAGGTGGAGTTCACGCGCCTGACCGGCACCCTCACCACCCTGGCGGCGATCGTGCTGTTCATCCGGCTCTATCGGCGGGTCCCCGATACCGCGGCCGGCCCCCGGGGCGGCTTCAGCTGGGCGGCACTCGGCCTGCGGGCCGCCCTGGCCGCCGGCATCATCTTCCTGATCACCGGCCTCGCTCATGTGATGCCGGCCGCCTGGGCCGGGGTCATGGCCGCCTTCCCGGTGACCATGTACCCCTTCCTGGTGATCCTGCACCTGACCCACGGCGCGGCGCCGGTGGCCACGGTGATCAAGCACTACCCGGCCGGGCTCGGCTCGCTGCTCTGCTACGCGCTCTGCGTTTCGCTCACCTACGAGCGCTTCGGGCTGCTCGTCGGCACCCTGGCTGGCTTCGTCGTCGCCACCGCCTGGCTGCTGGCCTGGACCCGCCTGCAGGCCTGGTTCGCCGCGCGCCGGACCCGATCGCCCAGCACCAGCACTTGACCGAGCGCTTGCTCGGGGCAAAGCTGTCTCTCCCGAGACGCTCACGAGGAAAACGCCGATGTTCGTTCGCACCGTGGAACCCGCCTTCTACGACACCGATGCCCTGGGTCACGTCAACAACACCCGCCTGCCGGCCTGGTTCGAGCTGGCGCGCAACGACCTCTTCCGACTCTTCACGCCGGATCTGGACCCGCGCAAGTGGCGGCTGATCATGGCGCGCATGGAGGTCGACTACCGGGCCGAGCTGCAGTACGGCCGCGAGATCGAGATCCGCACCTACGTCTCGCGGCTCGGCAACAGCTCCTTCACGGTGAGCCAGGAGGCGCGCCAGGAGGGCCAGCTGACCAACCTCGGCCACACCGTGATGGTGCATTTCGATCACGCGACCAAGCAGGCCGTGCCCATCGAGGGGGAACTGCGCGAGGCCCTGGAGGCCCATCGCCAGGAGGAGCCGGCAGACGCATGACCCCGGCCGTGAAGATGCTGGAGAAGGCCGGCGTGGCCTTCCAGCTCGACAGTTACGAGCACGACCCCCGCACCCCCGCCTACGGCGAGGAGGCCGCCCGGGCGCTGGACCTGCCGGCCGAGGAGGTGTTCAAGACCCTGCTCGCCCGCCTCGACGACGGCCGCTTGGCGGTGGCCATCGTGCCGGTGCCCTGTCAGCTCGACCTCAAGGCCCTGGCCCGCGCCGCCGGGGCGCGCAAGGCGAGCCTCGCCGACCCCGCCGAGGCCGAGCGGGCCACCGGCTACGTGGTGGGCGGCATCAGTCCACTGGGCCAGCGCAAGCGCCTGCCCACCTTCCTCGACGAGAGCGCCAGGGCCCTCGAGGCGATCCACGTCAGCGGCGGCCGGCGGGGGCT
Organism: Halomonas sp. B23F22_3; assembly: GCF_043496965.1. Taxonomy (NCBI): domain Bacteria; kingdom Pseudomonadati; phylum Pseudomonadota; class Gammaproteobacteria; order Oceanospirillales; family Halomonadaceae; genus Halomonas; species Halomonas sp. B23F22_3. The sequence goes on along the minus strand of NZ_JBIEKG010000004.1, from coordinate 6,320 downwards.
AGAGATCCGCCTCGCCCCCGGCGATCTGGCGCGCCTCACCGGCGCCCGCGAGGCTCCGCTGGCCCGGCGCTGAGCCGAGCGCCGCCGGAGCCAAACTCGGACCGTCGCTGTCATATCCCCACCGCCCTCCACCGACGGGAGCCCCCATGGCCATCCGCTACACCCTCTGGCTGGACCCGGACGACACCCCGCGCCACCGCGCCGTCGAGGCCGACCTGAAGCGCTACTTCATCGAGCGCTTTGCCGACTATCCGCACATCCGCTTGTTCGGCGCCGACCCTTACGATTATGATGCGCCGTTCAATCGCCTCTACGACGTGCTGATGGCAAGGGCCGGCGAGTACTGCGAGCGGGAATGGCGCTACGTGCCCACCCCCGAGCAGCTCAACCGCGCCTTCTTCCTGGCCGTGGGGCACTCGAACAAGTTTGTACGGGACAACGACGATGGTGATCCGAACCGATCAGGCCCCCGATGAGCGCCAACTGGCCATCATCGCCGAGCAGCTCGGCCGCGCGCCCCGCGGCATCGAGGCCCTGGCCGCCACCGACGGCGAGGGCACGCCGCTGGTGCTGCGCATGGCGCCCATCGTCGATGGCAAGCCCTTCCCGACGCTCTACTGGCTCTGCTCGGAGCGTCTCAAGATCGAGATCTCGCACATCGAGGCCGCCGGGGTGATCAAGCAGCTGGAGACCCGCCTGCAGGAGGACCCCGACTTCCTGGCCGCCTACCACCGCAGCCACGACGCCTACGTGGCGGCGCGCTGGGACTACATGAGCGAGGCCCAGAAGGCGGAGGTCTTCTGCCTCGGGTATGATGGTGTGCTGACCGCGCGCGGCATCGGCGGGATCGCCAACCGCGACCAGGTCCGCTGCCTGCATACCCAGTATGCACACCACCTGTGCGGCGAGAACGTCATCGGCCAGTGGCTCGACGAGCATTACGCCGTCGCCGACTGCCTGCCGTGACGCCGGCCCCCGGCCGACCGCATCACCCCGCGACACCGTCCCCGACGACACCATTCCGATAACATAAGGAGAACCCCGGATGTACCTGGATACCCATGTGATTGCCAGTCTCGCGCTGATCGCCAGCCTGATCGTCATCAGCGGCGTGGGCATCAAGCTGCTGCGCCAGGCCATGAAGCGCGACGCCTCGGGCGCTCGCTGAGCCGGCCATCACGACCGCGAAGGGCGCCTTGAGGGCGCCCTTCGCGTTTGCGGACCGGGCACTTCCGGTGCCGTGGCCGGAACCGCTAGCATGATGGCCCTGCCAAGGAGGAGAGCATGTCGAGATTCTGCGTTTACCTGGGGTCCCGGGAGGGCCGCGACCCGCAACACCTCGAGGCCGCCGAGCGGCTCGGCGAGGCGATCGCCCGGCGCGGCCACGGCCTGGTCTACGGCGGCGCCCGCGTCGGCCTGATGGGCCGCCTGGCCGATGCCGTGATGGCCGCCGGCGGCGAGGTGATCGGGGTGATGCCCGACCACCTGGTCGAACGCGAGCAGGCCCACCACGGCCTGACCGAGCTGGTCAGGGTGCGCAACATGCACGAGCGCAAGGCCAGCATGGCGGCCCACGCCGATGCCTTCATCGCGCTGCCGGGCGGCATCGGCACCCTGGAGGAGTTCTTCGAGGCCTGGACCTGGCACTACCTGGGCCTGCACGACAAGCCCATCGGCGTTCTCGACACCGCCGGCTTCTACGCGCCGCTGCTGACCTTCCTCGACAGCACGGTGGAACAGGGCTTCCTGAACGGCCGGACCCGGGCCGAGCTGATCGATGCCGCCGACCCCATCGAGCTGCTGGACGCCCTGGAGGCCCGGCTGGCCCGGGACGCCTGAGCGAGGGTTCACGAGGCGTCTCGTCCTCGCCATCGGCAAAGCGTGTTCATGCTGGGGGCGTGCGCCTGCCCCCGAGGGGGGTCGGAGCGGGCGAGCAGAGGCGAGGGTTACACCGCCTGTCGGCTCAGGCGTCGGCGACGAGCTCGAGGGTGCGCTGGTAGGTGAGCTGCAGCAGGCGGGCGTCTTCCCCGGCGCGATGGCGATGGATGTCCCGCTCGAGGATGAGGGCTTCCTTGGTGCGGCTCCACAGCGCCTGCTGCGATTCGCTCAGCAGGATGCGCAGCGCCTCCAGACGGAAGGCCGGCAGCATGCCGGCATGATGGAAGAGCAGCGACAGCCAGGTGTTGTCGTAGCCCCAGCTGTCGCTGTAGGCGATGCCGACCTCGCCCAGCTCGTCGTTGAGCCAGCGCGCCACCTGACGCACCGGATAGCCCTCACGCTGCAGCCGACCGCGGCTGATGCCGTGCAGCAGCTCGGCCTTGGGATCCCAGTGCGTCCACTCCTCCTGGGGCTGGACGAGGAAGGCGCAGGTGCTGCCATCGCCGCGGGCGAGGCCGACCTCGATGGGGTAGCTGCCGCGCCCGAAGCCGGACGCCTCGATATCCAGCAGTGTGGGTAGCGTCACGGGCGGGAGAGTCCTTGGTCGAAGTGGCCGGTGCCGTCGCGGCAAAGGCCTAGTGTCGCGTCTCGCCTCCGGCCTTGTCCACTGCTGCGGCGCCCAGGGCACTCGCCGGCGAGGCGCCGTCCTCCTGCAACTCGTCGAAGCCGGCCAGGCGATCGGCCAGGGCCTGCCAGTGCCCGGCCTTCTCGGCATCCACCGGCAGGGCCAGCTCGCCATGGCGATAGGCCCGGGCGAGGCGGGTCGCCGCCAGGGGATGGCCCGCCTCACCGGCGCGCGCGTACCAGGTCACGGCGTGGTCGTCGCGCCGCGGATACTGGGCACAGCCGTGCTCGTGGATCTGCCCCGCCTGATACTGGGCCTTGGCATCCCCGGCCTGGGCCGCCTCGAGCACATAGCGCGCCCCGCGGGCCTTGTCCTGGGGACTGACGCCACGATGGAAGAGCATGTGCCCGTACTGCGCCAGCGCCGCCGGATGCCCGGCATCGGCACAGCGCTGGAAGAGGTGCATGGTCAGGCGCTGCGTTCGCGGCGAACGGGGCAGCCAGCGAATATGAAAGAGCTGCTGCGCAAGCCGGTATTCGAGCCGGGTGAACAGTGAGGATGCCTCTGGCATGGCAACTACCCTGCGTCCAGTGAAGCGGAGGGAAGCCGGCCACGCCCTGTGTCCGGCACCCCTCCTGGCAATAAACGATGGCCTTCCGGGCTCCGCCGGGGCTTTGGGAGGGCAAGCATACGCTCGCCCCGTCGGTGACTCAACCCTGGCAAGATGTCGCGCCGCCGGGGGCCTGCGCCCGCGCCCAGAAAGGCGCGGCGAGGGGAGGCTATCTCCCCGATAGCCCATCGCTTGCGAGCGACTTGATATACTGGGCGCCACCGCCATCCGGCCACCCTTTCGCGACAGGAGCCCCCCATGCTGAGCGTGATCTCGCCCGCCAAGACGCTGGACTTCGAGACCCCCGCCACCACGAACCGGCACACCCAGCCGGACCACCTCGACCGGAGTCGGGAACTCATCGAGATCCTGCGGGACTACTCGCCCCAGCGGCTCAGCGAGCTGATGGGCATCAGCGACAAGCTCGCCGGGCTCAACGCCGCGCGCTTCGCCGAGTGGCACACGCCGTTCACCCCGGAGAACGCCAAGCCCGCCGCCCAGGCCTTCCAGGGCGACGTCTACGTGGGCCTAGAGGCCGACGGCTTTGATGACGGCGACAACGCCTTCGCCCAGGAGCACCTGCGCATCCTCTCCGGGCTCTACGGCCTGCTGCGCCCGCTGGACCTGATCCAGCCCTATCGCCTGGAGATGGGCACCCGGCTCGAGAATCCCGCGGGCAAGGATCTCTATGCCTTCTGGAAGGCGACGCTGACCGCCGAGCTCGATCGCGCCGTGGCCGCCAGCGGCAGCCCGGTGCTGGTCAATCTGGCCTCCAACGAGTACTTCAAGGCGATCGACACCAAGCGGCTCGCCTCACGGGTGATCACCCCGGTCTTCAAGGACGAGAAGAACGGCAAGCTGAAGATCATCAGCTTCTATGCCAAGAAGGCCCGCGGCCTGATGGCCGCCTGGATGATCCACCAGCGCCTCGACGACCCCGAGGGGCTGAAGGACTTCGACGTGGCCGGCTACGCCTTCAATGCCGCCCTCTCAGAGGGCGATACCCTGGTCTTCACCCGCGCCGAGGGCGCCGCCTGAGGCCGCTCATCCAGACGCTCAGTTGAACGTCAGCGGGCGCGCCGAGCGCCCCTTGAGGAAGCGGCGGTGGGCCTGCTTGAACCGCTCATCGTCGCAGCGCTCGAGCCACTCGTAGGCCACCATGTCGGCACTCACCGCCACCGCGCCGGCCCGGGTCATCCGCTCCCTCGCCAGGCGTGCCTCACCAGCTCGTCGGCTGGCGGTCGCCTCGACCAGCCAATAGACCTCGTAGCCCGCCTCGAGCAGGCCAAGCCCGGTCTGCATCACGCAGATATGCGCCTCGGTACCGCACAGCACCACCTGGCGCTTGCCGCTCTCGGCCAGGGCCTCGGCGAAGGCCGGCTCGTCATGGGCGCCGAAATGCAGCTTCTGCCAGAGACGATGATCCGGCAGCGCCTCCAGCAGGCGAGGCTCGCTGCCCCCCAGCCCCTGGGGATACTGCTCGGTGACCCAGACCGGCACCTCCAGCGAGCCGGCCAGCGCTCCCAGCCAGGCCGCCTCCGTGACCGCCTGCTCGCCATGTTCGATCACCGGCAGCAGGCCGGCCTGCAGGTCGACGATCAACAGCAGGCTCTTCTCTCGTGACAGGCGCATGGTCGGGCTCCTTGGTGCGTGAGGGTGGCGCGGATAGTGGTCGTGGCCGACCAGCATAGCCGCTAGAATGGAAACTTCCGATTTTTCCCGCCCCCCCCTTCCTCGATGGAGATTCCCCCCGATGCGTCACCTTCTCGTCATGCTCATGGTCGGCGTGCTGGGCTTCGGCCTCGCCGTGGACCATGCCGATGCCCGCCGCCTGGGTGGCGGCAAGAGCTTCGGCAGCCAGTCGCGCAGCGTGCAGCAGCCCGCCGCCACCACCAGCCGAGACACTGCCGGCAACCGCACCACCCAGACTCGTCCGAAATCCCGCATGGGCGGGATGCTAGGCGGCATGCTGGCCGGTGGCCTGCTCGCCGCACTGTTCTTCGGAGGTGCCTTCGACGAGCTTCGCCTGATGGACATCCTGCTGGTCGCCGGCGTGGCCTTCCTGCTCTTCCGGCTGTTCGCCAGCCGTCGGCGGACCGCCACGGCGGGCGGACCGAACCCACAGGAGACGGCGGCGCGTCCCCAGGCCTTCCAGGCCGCGAGTGCGCCGATGGGCGGCGGGCTGGCCTCGGAGCCCGAGTGGTTCGACCGCGAGCGCTTCCTGGGCGGTGCCAAGGAGCACTTCATGACCCTGCAGCGCGCCTGGGACAACAACGACTTCGCCGGCATCCAGGAGTATGTGACACCGGAGCTCTACAACCTGCTGCGCGAGGAGCGCGACCGTCAGCCGGCCAACAACCGCACCGAGATCGTGCGCCTGTTCGCCGAGCTGGGCGATATCCGCGAGGTCGGCCAGCAGGCCGAGGCCACGGTGATCTTCCACGGCATCATCGCCGAGAACGGGGAGGAGTCCGAGTTCAACGAGACCTGGCACCTGACTCGCCAGCTTCGTGACGGTGCCCCCTGGTACCTCCAGGGCATCGAGCAGAATCCGAGCTGATCGCTCGCTGCACCTCGAACCGAAACGCAAAAGGCCGGGCAATGCCCGGCCTTTTTCGTGTCACGATGCTGAAATCAGTTCTGCGCGTCTTCCGCCGCCTGTTCCAGGTTCTCGCCCATCTCTTCGACGCCTTCACCCATCTCTTCCACGGACTCGTCGATGTTCTCGCCCGCCTGCTCGGCAGGTCCTTCCTCCTCACAGGCGGCCAGGCCGGCCCCCAGCATGGCAATCAGCAGGGCCAGGCCAAGCTTGCGCAGCATGTTGCTCTTTTTCATGATCATCTCCTCCTGAGATATCGGAATCCATTGCACGCGTACCGACGTACACCCTAGTCGCTCACGCATGATCTGGCTACCCCGCCCCTGCCCCGTTCCCGGCGCCCCAAATTAAAACGCTCCCGCCTCATTCGAGACGGGGGCGTTGCGGTTGGGGCAGCGCATGACAGCAGGGGTGAACGACGCATCATCCCGACATGGGGCGGACCGCCCTCCTCGGCCCGATCAAAAATTCCTGAGCCCAACATGAAAAAACCCCGAGCTCGTTGAGCTCGGGGTTTTCTCGGAATAGGTGCCTGACGATGACCTACTCTCGCATGGGGAGGCCCCACACTACCATCGGCGCTGATCGGTTTCACTGCTGAGTTCGGC